>NZ_JBIDAQ010000020.1:0-87399 GCF_043202555.1 Streptomyces sp. NPDC048182
CTCCGTGCGGTGCAGTCCTAGACAGCTCCACCACACCGGAGGTCTTCGCCATGATCAAGCACCCACGCGTGTCAACAACGCTCGTGATCAATACAGCTAGGGCCTGTCGTTTGGATCAGGTCGGCAAAACAGGTGCCGCGCCTTCTGGCCGGCCCGAGCGGGGTCTGGTGCGTGCAGCTGCAAGGCGGAGGAGGGAGTCGACGCGGAGTGTCGGCGAGTGACGACAACGCGGCAGATGTGCGTGCCAGACCCCGCGACGCCGGCATGATCCAAACGACAGGCCCTACGCGTCGCGCGCGCCGGGCGGGTGCGGGAGCCGGTCGGCGGCGACCACGCCCTCGAGGTAGCCCCGGGCCCGCTCGGTGCGCGGATACGCCTCCAGGAGCCGCCAGAAACCGGGGCCGTGGCCGGGGACGAGCAGATGCGCCAGCTCGTGCAGCAGGACGTAGTCCACGACGTACTCGGGCATGCCCTGGAGCCGGTGCGAGAGGCGGATGCTGCCCTCGGAGGGGGTGCACGAGCCCCAGCGCGTGTTCTGGTTGGTGACCCAGCGCACCGACGCCGGCCGGGCCCGCCCGTCGAAGTACTGCGCCGACAGCCGCCGCGCGCGCTCCGCCAGCTCGCCGTCGCCGAGCACCCGCTTGCGGTCCTGGGCGGCCAGCTTGTCCAGCATGACGCCGACCCAGCGCCGCTCCTCCGCCTCGGACATCCGGGCGGGGATGAGGACGACGGTGCGGTCGCCCTCCCGGTACGCGGAGACCGTCCGGCGCCGACGGTCGCTCCGGCGCACCTCGATGCCGCCGGGCGGCGGACTGGTCGTTTCGCGCCGGGGTGCTCCGGCGCGGTTCAGCGGGTCGGCGGACACGCCCCGACGTTACCCGCTGCGCACGGGGAAGTCCCGGCTCCGGGCGGGTTCGGTGCCGTTCCGCCGCCCGGCCGGCGTCGGCCCCGGCCGGGCCGGTACGACAAGCATCCACCGCCTGTGGACAACTTTCGACGCCCTCTCGGCGGACCGGGCATGCTGGCGGTCGCACCTCGCGGAACGTGCCGGAATGCACGTCCCGCCACGATTCGACACGTACGGGGGATCTGTGATGCATCCGATGGTGAAGCCCGCGCTGCGGCGCGGCTGGCGCGACCTGAACACGGTGCAGTTCGGGATGACCCCGGCGCACGCCCGGACCCTGCGCCCGGTGGACTCGGCGACGGGCAGCTTCCTGGAGCTGCTCAACGGCACCCGCGGCCCGACGCTGCTGCGCAAGGAGGGGCGCCGCCACGACCTGCCGGACGGGCATGTCGACCGGTTCGTGGCGCGGCTGGCGCGGGCGGGGCTGCTGGACGACTCCCGGGGCGGCGGACCGGCCGGCGCGGTGCTGCGGACGAAGAAGGAGGTCCTGGACCGGCTGCGGCCCGACCTGGCCTCGCTGTCCGTGACCACCTCGGCGCCGGGTGAGGCGATCGGCCGCCTCGCGGCCCGGCGCGCCCTGCGGGTGCGGGTGATGGGCGCCGGCCGGGTCGGCGCGGTGCTTGCCTCCGTGCTGTCGGGCGCCGGGGTGGGCGAGGTCGCGGTGCTCGACGGCGGCTGCGTCGAGCCGTGGGACGTCGCGCCCGGCGGGCAGCCGGCCGAGGCCGTCGGCGACCGCCGGGACCGGTCGGCCCGGCGCGCCGTGTCCCGGGCCGCTCCCGACCGGCCGCCGCGCCGCACCGCCGGGACGCCGCCCGTCGACGAGGGCGCGGGCCTGCACCTGGTGATCCTCGCCCCGCGCGACGACGTCGCGGCGCACGCGCCCGACCCCGCCCTGACCGCCTCCTTGACGGCCTCAGGAACGCCCCACCTCCATGCCGGTGTCGCGGAGGGGACCGGCATCGTCGGCCCCCTCGTCCTGCCGGGCGAGACGGGGTGCGCGGGCTGCCTGCACGCCACGCGCACCGACGAGGACCCGGCCTGGCCGCGGCTGGTCGCGCAGTGGCGCTCCGGCGCACGGGGTGAGGTGCCGCCCTGCGATCTCACGCTGTCCACCGCCGTCGCGGGGCTGGCGGCGGCCCACGCACTGGCCTTCCTGGACGGCCGGACGCCCTCCAGCGCCGGTGCCAGATGGGAGGTCTCGCTGCCCGGCCTTGCCTGGCGGAGCCGGCCGGTCGAGGCGCATCCGGCCTGTCCCTGCGGGGCCGCCGCGAAAGGTGGGCAGGAACACACCCCCGGAGAGGGCTCGCGGCGCGCGACAATGGCTGAGCAGTGGCCGTCAGCAGAAGTACGCCGTGAGGCAGGAGCGGCGCGGCCGGCACGGACTTGGAGGGCGCATGTCTGATCTTCCCCGGAAGGCGGTCACCCGGACCGCCAAGCTCGCCGCGCTCCCGCTCGGCTTCGCCGGGCGGGCGACCTGGGGACTGGGCAAGCGGATCGTCGGCGAGTCCGCGGAGCTGGTCGGCCAGCAGTTGCAGCAGCGCACCGCGGAGCAGCTGTTCAAGGTGCTCGGCGAGCTGAAGGGGGGCGCGATGAAGTTCGGGCAGGCGATGTCCGTCTTCGAGTCCGCCCTGCCCGAGGAGGTCGCGGGTCCCTACCGTGCGGCGCTGACCAAGCTCCAGGAGGCCGCGCCGCCCATGCCGACGCGGACGGTGCACTCCGTGCTGGCCAAGGGGCTGGGCGAGGAGTGGCGCGAGCTGTTCCTGGAGTTCGAGGACAAGCCGGCCGCGGCGGCCTCCATCGGCCAGGTGCACCGGGCGGTGTGGCAGGACGGCCGCGAGGTGGCCGTCAAGGTCCAGTACCCCGGCGCCGGCGAGGCCCTGCTGTCGGACCTCAACCAGCTCAGCCGTTTCGCCCGCCTGCTCGGGCCGCTCGTACCCGGCATGGACATCAAGCCGCTGATCACCGAGCTGAAGGACCGGGTCGCCGAGGAGCTGGACTACGAGCTGGAGGCGCGGGCCCAGCGGGCGCACGCCGAGGAGTTCGCGGGCGACGCCGACATCGTGGTGCCGGACGTCGTCCACCAGAGCGACCAGGTGCTGATCACCGAGTGGATCGACGGGGTCCCGCTGTCGGAGGTGATCGCGGACGGCACACCGGAGCAGCGCGACCGGGCCGGCCAGCTCCTCGCCCACTTCCTCTTCTCCGGCCCGGCCCGCACCGGCCTGCTGCACGCCGACCCCCACCCGGGCAACTTCCGGCTGCTGCCCGGCGGACCGGAGGGGGAGGACGACTGGCGCCTGGGCGTCCTGGACTTCGGCACCGTCGACCGGCTCCCGGGCGGCCTGCCGGAACCCATCGGCGAGGCGCTGCGGATGACCCTGGACGGCGAGGCCGAGGCCGTCTACGAGATGCTCCGCACGGAGGGCTTCGTCAGGGAGTCGATAGAGCTGGACCCGGACGCCGTCCTGGACTACCTGCTGCCGATCATCGAGCCGGCCCGCGCCGAGGAGTTCACCTTCACCCGGAGCTGGATGCGCGGCCAGGCGGCGCGGATCGGCGACCCCCGCTCCCCGGCGTACCAGCTGGCCAAGCAGTTGAACCTGCCGCCCGCCTATCTCCTCATCCACCGGGTGACGCTGAGCACCATCGGCGTGCTGTGCCAGCTGGGCGCGACGGTCCGGCTGCGCGACGAGCTGGAGGCGTGGCTGGCCGGGTTCGTGCCGGAGGACCTTGAGGAGGGCGAGGAGGGCGTGGAGGACGCGGAGGACGCGGGGGCCTGATCCGCCGGGCCCGAGGCCCGGACATGCCGCGGGGGCCGATCCGTTCTGCGGACCGGCCCCCGCGAGGGTGGTGCGGTGTGCTGCTGGTGTGCTGCCTACTGCATGACGGCCATGGCCAGCGCGCGCCGAGCGCGCAGCGAGGCACGTTCGGCACGGCGCTGCATCCGGCGGGCGGCCGCCAGGCGCAGCGCCCGGCGTTCCCGCTCGGCCTCGCGCAGTCGGTCGTGCATATGCGCACGGGCCAGGGCTTCGGGGATGAGTTGCATTTCGCGCGTCCTGTTCTGACGCGAGTCCCTCGCGTCGACGGTGGTGAAGTCTTCAGGCGTGATGCCTGCGAAGTCGTGGGTGGATGTCTTCATCGGGGCCTGCTTCTCGGGGTCGTGCGTGTGGGGGCGGTCGATCGTTCCTGCGATGTTCATGCCGTGACCGGGTTCTTGCGCGGACGGCCACGGGGCCGCTTCCGGGCGACGACGACACCCTGGACGAACAGCTCGCCGCCCCAGACGCCCCAGGGCTCGCGCCGCTCCTTGGCGCCGGCGAGGCAGGCATCGATCAGCGGGCAGGTGCGGCAGAGGGACTTGGCGTACTCGACGTCCGCCGGGGACTCCGCGAAGAAGACCTCCGGGTCGTAGGAACGGCAGGGGACGGGTACGCCGAGGTTCTCGATGGCGTCGTCGAGCGCGGTGAGCGCGGTCAGCGGGGTCAAGGCGGGGTCCTTTGTGGAGCAGGGCTCGGGGATCGTGGCGGAAGGCGGTACGGACGGGGCGTGCGCTTCGAGTTGCACGGTGGGTCTTCCTCGTCTGGTCGTTCCGGCCGGTCGGCCGGGTGGCTGCTTGGTACCGGGTTCTCTTCTTGTCCCGAGGCCCCTTCGCTGCGTCGTCCCTGTTCAGGGACAACAAAAGGGCCGCGGATCCCGGATGGGGTTCCGCGGCCCTGAAGGCGCCGGCCTGATCGAGATCAGGCTGGATCACTCCAGGGTTCTGGCCCACGGAAGGCCCACATCTGGTGGTGGTGCGTCGTCAGCTTCCGGATTCCGGCACCGGTCGCGGTCGCCGTAAAGGCATAGGCCTTGGCCTGTGCCGTTACCGCTGCTTCCAGTGCCTTGGTCGGTCGCTCATTGCGCTCGCGGACGGGAAGGCCCACGGGAGCGAGGGAGGACGCCGGACGCGCGGCACGGATGCCGGACAGACCGGTGCCCTGGGAGGAGACGCCGAGCATGCACGCGGAGACGGCCGAGCGATCGGTCATTTTCACGACGGAGCTGATGGAGCTGCTGTTGATGCTGATCACTGGACTCGCCTCCTCTCGGCGTCTATGGGGCTGGCAGAACCAGCCCGCGGATATGCAAGTAGAGCATGGTTTCGGGGCCTCCGGGAAGGCCGCCGTCCCCGTGACCAAGAACCTATGGGGATTCGCGGGGCGTGCGCAAACTATTTTCTAGATGACTTCCCATCAATCTCCCGCGTCCCCCGCACCGACCTCCTGACCTGCGCAGATGGCCAGGACATCGGCTCCGTAGCGGTGGAGCTTGCGTGCGCCGACCCCGGGGATCCGGGCCAGCTCCCGCTCGTCCTCGGGGACGGACTCGGCGATCGCCATCAGGGTCTTGTCGGTGAAGACGCAGAAGGCCGGCTGCCCGCTGCGTTCGGCCTGCACCGCCCGCCACTCGCGCAGCCGCTCGTAGACCCCCTCGTCCATGTCGGAAGGACAGTCCTCGCAGCGCATCAGCTTCAGTTCACCGCCGTCGGTGAGGGTGCGCCCGCAGACCCGGCAGCGGGCGGGGGTGCGCTGGGCCCGCCGGACCGTCGGCGCCGGGATCTCGCCACCGCCGCCGAAGCCGCGCTCCACGCCCCCCGAGCCGCCCGCGGAGGACGGCGCGCCGGTGGCGGCGGCCGAGCCGGGGCGCAGCCCCTTGAGGAACCGGCTGGGACGGCGGTTCGGCCGGCCGCCGGGCGAACGGGCCAGCGACCAGGAGAGGTGCAGCCGCTCCCGCGCCCGCGTGACCCCGACGTACAGGAGCCGGCGCTCCTCCTCGATCTGCTCGTCGGTCTTTGCGTAGGTGATCGGCATCATGCCCTCGGCGACCCCGACCAGGAAGACGACGTCCCACTCCAGGCCCTTGGCCGAGTGCAGCGAGGCGAGGGTGACGCCCTGCACGGTCGGGGCGTGCTGGGCGCCCGCCCGCTCGTCCAGCTCCGCGACGAGGTCGCCCAGCGTGGCACCGGCCGAGGCGGCGGCGAAGTCCTGCGCGAGGGAGACCAGGGCGGCCAACGACTCCCAGCGCTCCCGCGCCGCCCCGGACCCGGCCGGGGGCTGCGGGGACCACCCTTCGCCGGACAGCACGGCACGCACCTGGGAGGGCAGGTCGACGGCGTCGTCCAGCGCCGTGTCGTTGCCGCCGAAGCGCGCCGCGGCCCGCAGGGAGCTGTGCGCCTTGCGCACCTCGGGCCGGTCGAAGAAGCGCTCCGCGCCGCGCAGCTGGTAAGGGACGCCGGCGTCGGCGAGGGCCTGCTCGTAGGTCTCGGACTGGGCGTTCACCCGGAACAGGACGGCGATCTCGGCCGCCGCGACCCCCGCGTCGATCAGCTCCCGCACCCGGCGGGCGGCGCCCTCCGCCTCGGCGGGTTCGTCGGTGTACTCGGTGTAGACCGGCTCGGGGCCGGTGGGACGCTGGGAGACCAGCTCCAGGCGATGGTCGGCGGCCCGGCCCCGGGCCTGCGCGAGCAGCCCGTTGGCCAGGTGCACGACCTGCGGGGTGGAACGGTAGTCGCGGACCAGCTTCACCACGGTGGCGCCGGGGTGGCGGCCGCGGAAGTCGATCAGGTGGTCCGGCGTTGCTCCCGTGAACGAGTAGATCGTCTGGCTGGCGTCGCCGACCACGCACAGGTCGTCGCGGTCGCCGAGCCACAGCTCGAGGAGCCGCTGCTGGAGGGGGCTGACGTCCTGGTACTCGTCGACCACGAAGTGCTGGTACTGGGCGCGGACCTGCTCGGCGACGTCCCGGCGGTCCTGGAGGACGGCCACGGTCAGCAGCAGCACGTCCTCGAAGTCGATGACGCCGCGTCCGCGCTTGAGGTCCTCGTAGGCGGCGTAGAGCTGGGCGATCTCGGCCGGGTCGCGGGGTGTCTCGCGGCCGGCCTTCGCCGCGGCGGGCGCGTAGTCCGCGGGGACGGTCTGCGTGACCTTGGCCCACTCGATCTCGGCGGTGGTGTCCCGCAGCTCGCCCCGGTCCAGGCGGATGCGGCAGGCGGCCGCCGCGTCGGCGACCAGCTGGACCTTGCGGTCGACCAGCCGGGGCAGCGAACCGCCGATCGCCCGCGGCCAGAAGTACTGGAGCTGGCGCAGCGCCGCCGAGTGGAAGGTGCGGGCCTGGACGCCGACGGCCCCGAGCTGGCGCAGTCGGCCGCGCATCTCCCCGGCGGCGCGGTTGGTGAAGGTGACGGCCAGCACGCTGGAGGGCTGGAGGATCCCGGCGCGCACCCCGTAGGCGATGCGGTGGGTGATCGCCCGGGTCTTGCCCGTACCGGCACCGGCCAGCACGCACACCGGGCCGCGCAGGGCGGTGGCCACCTCGCGCTGCTCGGGGTCGAGCCCGTCGAGCACCGCGTCGGCCGTGTCCGGTACCCGCGGGAAGAGGGTGGAGTGCGTTGCTGCTGTCACCCCGCCATGCTGCCAGGTCGGGCGGGACGGGTGCGCCGGTTGTCCACAGCCGGGCACCGATGGTCGTACTGGTACGACGAACCTCACACCGTCCGGCACCTCGGGGAATGGCCGCGCCCTCCCGGACGTTCCCACCCTGCGACCTCATCCGCCGAGCCGCCTAAGGAGCGCGAGAGACATGCCGGGCACTGTGACGATGTACAGCACCACGTGGTGCGGCTACTGCCATCGGCTGAAGAGCCAGATGGACCGCGAGGGCATCGCGTACAACGAGATCAACATCGAGCACGACCCGGACTCCGCGGCCTTCGTGGAGAAGGCGAACGGCGGCAACCAGACGGTGCCCACCGTGCTCTTCCCTGACGGCTCGACGCTCACCAACCCGTCGCTTGCGCAGGTCAAGCAGAAGATCGGCGCGTAGCGGAGGCTGCGGACGCGCGCGGGCCGGTCCTTCCCTGAGGGGAGGGACCGGCCTTTGTCACGTGCGGGCGCGGCTCAGGCGAAGCCGCGGGTGGGCAGGGGCTTGCCGTACCAGAGCTCGATCAGGCGGGCCGCGATCGAGATGCCGTAGGGCGGGAGCACCTCGCCGGAGTCGAAGGCGGCGCTCAGGTCGTCGCGGGAGAACCAGCGGGCCTCGTGGATCTCGTCGCCGTCGACCTCGATCCCGGTGGAGACGGCGCGGGCCAGGAAGCCCAGCATGAGGCTGGACGGGAAGGGCCAGGGCTGGCTGGCGACGTACTCGACGGGGCCGACGGCGATGCCGACCTCCTCCTTGACCTCGCGGCGCACCGCCTGCTCGATGGACTCGCCGGGCTCGACGAAACCGGCCAGCGTGGAGAAGCGGCCCTCGGGCCAGTGCACCTGGCGGCCGAGCAGGATGCGGTCCTCCTCGTCGGTGACCGCCATGATCACCGCGGGGTCGGTCCGCGGGTAGTGCTCGGCGCCGCAGGCGGCGCAGCGGCGGATGTGGCCGGCCGCCGCGATGACGGTGCGCTCGCCGCAGCGCGAGCAGAAGCGGTGCAGGCGCTGCCAGTTCTCGAGGGCGACGGCGTGCGCCATCAGGCCGGCGTCGCGGGGTGACAGGAGCAGGCCGGCCTCGCGCAGCCCGGCCGGGCGCGCGGACTGGTCCATGCGGCCCGGCAGGGCGTCCTTCTGGAGGGCGAAGTAGCTGACGCCGTCCTCGTCGGTGCCGAGGAAGTAGCGGTGCGCCTCGGTGAGCGGGGCCTCGAAGGAGGGGGTCATGACGAGTTCGGTGCGCCCGTCGGACGTCTCGTCGATGAGGACCTGTCCGCCGGACACCACGAAGCAGCGCGTCGAGGGGTGGCTCCAGGCCGCCGCGAGCCAGGCCTCGTCGAGCCGGTGGTGGGCGGCGCGGTCGATGCCGCTGGGGGCGGTCAGCGAGATGGGACGGTCGGCGGTGTGGTCGGTCCAGGTGGTCACGGGTGCTTCCAACTCCCCCGGTGAGCGGTTTTCGGTTCGGCGAGCGGTCGAGGAGGGGCCGTGCGCGGGGCGCGGGGCGTGCGCGAGGCGGCGGGGTGCGGGCTGTCGGTCAGGGGGCGTGGCGCCAGTGCTCCGCCAGGTCGGCCCACAGGTGCGCCGAGGTCTCGACGCCCTTGAGGAGCAGGTCGAGTTCCACCTTCTCGTCCGGGGCGTGCCAGCCGTCGGACGGGACGGAGATGCCGAGGAACAGCACGGGGGCGCCGAGCACCTCCTGGAGGTCGGCGGCGGGGCCCGAGCCGCCCTCGCGGGTGAAGCGGACCGGCGCGTCGAAGGCGCGGCCCATGGCGCGTACGAGGGACTGCAGGGCCGGGTGGTCCAGCGGGGTGAGGCAGGGGCGGGTGGCGGCGCCGAAGGTGATCTCGGCGCGGATGCCGGCCGGGATCTGCTCGGCCGCCCAGTCGCGGAACGCCTTCTCGATGTGGTCGGGGTCCTGGCCCGCGACCAGCCGGAAGGAGAGCTTCACCAGGGCGGACGCCGGGACGATCGTCTTGCTGCCGGCTCCCTGGTAGCCGCCGCCGATGCCGTTGACCTCGGCGGTGGGACGTGCCCAGACACGCTCCAGGGTGGTGAATCCGGCCTCGCCGTGGGCGGCGTGCGACTTGGCGGTGCTCAGCCACCGCTGCTCGTCGAAGGGCAGCTCGGCGAAGAGGGCGCGTTCGCGGTCGGTGAGGCCGACGACGCCGTCGTAGAAGCCGGGGATCGCCACGCGTGCGTGCTCGTCGTGCAGGGCGGCGACCAGGCGGGCGACGGCGGTGGCCGGGTTGGGGACGGCGCCGCCGAAGGAGCCGGAGTGGATGTCCTGGTCGGGTCCGTACAGCCGGACCTCGCACTCGGCCAGGCCGCGCATGCCGGTGCACACCGTGGGGGTGTCCTCGGACCACATGCCGGTGTCGGAGACGATCACCGCGTCGGCAGCCAGCCGCTCGGCGCGCTGCTCGGCGAGGGCGCGGAAGTGCGGGGAGCCGGACTCCTCCTCGCCCTCGATGAGCAGCTTCAGGGTGACCGCGGGGGTGGTGCGCCCGGTGGCGGCGAGGTGGGCGCGGACGCCGAGGGTGTGGAAGAAGACCTGGCCCTTGTCGTCGGCGGCCCCGCGCGCGTAGAGGCGGTTTCCGCGGACGACGGGCTCGAAGGGGTCGCTGTGCCAGCCGTCCTCGCGGGCGGCGGGCTGGACGTCGTGGTGGCCGTAGACGAGGACCGTGGGCGCCCCGGGGTCGTCGGAAGGCCACTCGGCGAAGACGGCGGGGGCGCCCGGGGTGGGCCAGACCTCGACGGTCGGGAAGCCGGTCCGGCTGAGCGCGTCGGCGAGCCAGTCGGCGCTGCGGCGTACGTCGGTCGCGTGCTCGGGCTGCGCCGAGACGGACGGGATGCGCAGCCAGGCGACGAGGTCGTCGAGGAAGGCGGCGCGGTGCTGCTCGATGTACGTACGGACGGCGCTGTCCGGGGTCTCGCTCATGTTCACGAGCCTAACGGCCCGGGCGGACACCCTGGTCGTGCGGTTCGTCACCAGCAGCGTCCGCACCGACCGGGTTCGCTCTGTCCGGGTCCCCTTCGTCCGGGTCCCCGAGGAGGAGCCGTTCCAGGGCGGCGCGGTCGGGAAGTCCGGCGGGCCGCACCACCTCGCCGCTGCGCACGTACACGAAGGCGGCCGTCACCGACTCCGGAGGCACGCCCTGCTGCTCGGCCCAGGCCAGCCGGTACACCGCGAGCTGGAGCGGGTCGGCGGTGCCGGCGCGCTGCGTCTTCCAGTCGACGATCTCGTATGTGGCCCGCTCGCCCTCGCCCTGCCGGTAGACGGCGTCGATGCGGCCTCGGACGACCCGGCCGCCCAGGGCGAGCTGGAAGGGCGCCTCGACGCGGTAGGGGGTGCGCTGGGCGTACTCGGTGCGCTCGAAGGCCGCCTTGAGGTGCTCCAGGTCGCGCTCGTCGGCGATCTCGGCCTCGGCGCCGGGCAGCTCCTCCGGTTCCAGCAGGGGCAGCCGCAACGCCTCGAAGCGGGCCTCGACCCAGGCGTGGAAGCGGGTGCCGCGCCGGGCGGCGGGGCGGGGCGGGCGAGGCATCGGGCGGGCCAGCTCCTGGGCGAGGCCGTCGGGGTCGGCGGCCAGGGTCAGCAGTTGCGTGGCGGTCAGGGACGCGGGCAGGGGCACCTCGGTCACACTCGCGCGGGCGCGCGTCAGCTCCCCGGCGAGGGCTTCGAGGTCGCGGTCCCAGGAGGCGACGGTGCGGGTCTCCTCCGGCGTGAGCTCCGGCTCCCTCGGGCGGGCGGGCCGCGACGGCGGGAGGGCCTGGTGCGGGACGGTGGCTTCGGCCGGGCGGTCGGTGGTCCAGGCGTCCCAGTCCGCCGGGTCCTCCGCCTCGGGGGCCTCGGAGGTCTCGGAGGTCTCGGGGTCCTCTGCGTCGTCGTCCTCGGGGGGCGGTGGCCAGTCCGGGTCGTTCGGGGTCTGCTGGACGGCGCGGTCGGACGGTGCCTCCAGGTGGGCGAGGACGGTCTGGGCGGCGGCCCGGCGGCGGGTCAAGGCCGCATCGTCCAGCGGCAGGGGCCAGGCCCGGTCGGCGGCGGCCTGGTGCAGCGCGGGGTTCTCGGCGTCCTCGGCGGGCTCGTCCGCCCACGCCTCGATCTCGCCCCAGCCGGCGGCGCAGTGCTCGTAGAGGGCGGTGAGGAAGCCGGACGGTCCGCGGCGGCGCTTCTGGGTGGGGCCCCACCAGTGGCCCGAGCCGAGGAGGAGGGAGCGGGGGCGGGTGAAGGTGACGTAGCCGAGGCGCAGCTCCTCGGTGTGCTGGTGCTCCTTCATGTCCTGCTGGAACGCCTTGAGGCCCCGCGAGTCCCAGGCGGTGACGTCGGGCAGGGTGTCGGCGTCGCCGCGCAGGCCGTGCGGGAGCACCTTGCCCTGGGCGGTCCACTTCTCGCGGCCCCGGTCGCTCGGGAAGGCGCCGGTGACCAGGCCGGGGACGGCGACGACGTCCCACTCCAGGCCCTTGGAGCGGTGTGCGGTGAGCACCTTGACGGTGTTCTCGCCGCCCGGAAGGGCGTTGTCGAGCCCCTTCTCGTACTGCGCGGCGGTGCGCAGGAAGCCCAGGAAGGCGAGGAGGGTGGCCTCGCCGTCGCCGGCGGCGAAGGACGCGGCGACGTCCAGGAAGTTCGACAGCGTCTCGCGGCGGCGGGCGGCCAGCGCGTGCGGGGACGCCGACAGCTCGACCTCCAGGCCGGTGACCGCGAGGACGCGGTGCAGGACGTCCATCAGCGGGTCGGGGAGGGCCCGGCGCAGGTCGCGCAGCTCGGCGGCCAGCCGCGCGAAGCGCACGCGCGCGTCCGGCGAGAAGGGCAGCCCGTCGTCGTCCCCGGTGCCGTCCATCGGCGTCTCCAGGAAGGTGTCCAGGGCGTCCGCGAGGGAGACGACCTCCGACGGGTCGGTCCCCTCGACGGCCTCGGCGAGCCGCCGGTCGGGGTCGTCGTCGCCCGCCACGCGTGCGTGGGCCACGAGAAGCCGGGCGCGGCGGCCGAGGAGGGCAAGGTCGCGCGGGCCGATCCGCCAGCGCGGGCCGCTGAGCAGGCGGACCAGGGAGGCGTTGGCGCCGGGGTCCTGGAGGACCTCGCAGACGGCGACCAGGTCGGCCACCTCGGGCAGGTGCAGCAGGCCGGAGAGGCCGACCACCTCCACGGGGACGTCGCGGGCGACCAGCGCGCCCTGGATCTCGGCGAAGTCGCCGGCCGTGCGGCACAGGACGGCGATCTCGCCTGGCGCGGTCCCGGTGCGCACCAGGTGGGCGACCGAGTCGGCGAGCCAGGCCAGCTCCTCGGCGTGGGTGGGCAGCAGGGCGCAGCGGACCATGCCGTCGCGCTCGGCGCCGGGTGCTGGGCGCAGGGCCTCCACGCCCGCGTGCATGGCGCGCAGCGGCTCGGCCAGGCCGTTGGCGAGGTCGAGGAGGCGGCCGCCGCTGCGGCGGTTCTCGCTGAGGGCCTGGCGGCCGGCGGGCCGGCCGTCGGGGTGGGCGAAGTGCTCGGGGAAGTCGTCCAGGTTGGCGACGGAGGCGCCGCGCCAGCCGTAGATCGCCTGGCAGGGGTCGCCGACGGCGGTCACCGGGTGCCCGGTGCCGCCGCCGAAGAGGCCCGCGAGGAGGACGCGCTGGGCGACCGAGGTGTCCTGGTACTCGTCGAGGAGGACGATCCGGAACTCCTCGCGCAGCAGGCGCCCCACCTCGGGGAGCCCGGCCAGGTGGGCGGAGAGCGCGATCTGGTCGCCGAAGTCGAGCAGGTCGCGGTCGCGCTTGGCGGCCCGGTAGCGGATCACCAGCTCCGCGAGGTCGCGGCGTGCGGCGGCGGCCTCGGGGACCTTGCGCAGGTCGGCGTTGCCGAGACGGGTGCCTTCCAGGGTGCGCAGGAGGCCGGCGTCCCAGGTGCGCAGGTCCTCCGGGCGGACCAGGTGCTCGGAGAGTTCGGCGTCGAGGGTGAGGAGGTCGGCGACCAGGTCGGGGAAGGAGCGGGTGAGCGCGGGGTAGGGGCCGGGGGCCTCGCGCAGCACGCGCGCGGCGAGCTGGTAGCGGGTGGCGTCGGCCAGCAGCCGGGAGGACGGTTCGAGGCCGAGGCGCAGGCCGTGGTCGGTCAGCAGACGGCCGGCGAAGGCGTGGTACGTGGAGATCACCGGCTCGCCCGGCGGGTCGTCGGGGTCGATGAGGTCCGGGTCGGTGACGCCGGCCCGGACCAGGGCCTTGCGGACGCGCTCGGCCAGCTCGCCGGCCGCCTTGTTGGTGAAGGTCAGGCCGAGCACCTGCTCGGGGGCGACCTGCCCGGTGCCGACCAGCCACACCACCCGGGCCGCCATCACCGTCGTCTTGCCCGATCCGGCGCCGGCCACGATGACCTGCGGGGCGGGCGGCGCCACGATGCAGGCCGTCTGCTCCGGGGTGAACGGGATGCCGAGGAGCTCCTTGAGCTGCTCGGGGTCGGTGATGCGAGCGGGCATGTCGGAGAGGCTAGCGGCGGCCACTGACAGCGGTGGCAGGATCATCCCCGGGGGCGGGAGAGGCGCAGGTCAGCCCGGGTGGTGCCGTCGGTCACACCCGCCTCGCGCGCGGCCTCGCACAGGTCGGGCCCGGGTCACTCCACGACGTGCCGGCCCTCGGGCCGGGCGCTGCACGAGGCCCGGAAGGCGCAGTGGGCGCAGTGCTGGCCTGCGGTCGGTCCGAACCGTTCGTCCAGCACCTTGCCGGCGGCCGTGGCCAGCAGGTCGCCGACCCACTCCCCCGCCGGGCCGTCCTCCCCCGCCGTGCCGTCGTGGGCCTCCTGCGCCTGCACCTTGGGCAGCGCCTCGCCGCCCTCCCGCTGAGGAGCGCCCTGCCGCAGCTGGACCAGTTCGGCACCGCCCGGCCGCGGTCGTACGCCGTCGAAGGCGTCGTCGACGGCGCCCGCGCGGACGGCGAGCTGGTAGACGGCGAGCTGGGGGTGGCGGTCCACCTCGGCGGCGGTGGGGGCCGCCTTGCCGGTCTTGAAGTCCACGACGTACGCGCGGCCGGTGCCGTCGGCCTCGACGCGGTCCATCTGGCCGCGGATGCGCACCTGGTGGTCGCCCGCCTCCAGGGTCACGTCGAAGTCGTGCTCGCTGGCGACCGGCGTGCGTCCGGCCCGGTCCATGACGTGCCACCTGAGGAAGCGTTCGAGGGCCACGCGCGCGTTGGCCTGCTCCTGGGCCGACTTCCACGGGGCGTCGAAGGCGAGCGCGTTCCACACCGAGTCCAGGCGCTCCATGAGGACGTCGAGGTCGGCCGGGGTGCGTCCGGAGGCGACCTCGTCGGCCAGGACGTGCACCACGTTGCCGAAGCCCTGGGCGGCGGTGGCGGGCGCGTCGGCCTTCACCTCGCGGCCGAGGAACCACTGCAGGGCGCAGGTGTTGGCCAGCTGGTCGAGGGCGCTGCCGGACAGCGTGACGGGCTGGTCGCGGTCGCGCAGCGGCACCTTGCTCTCGGTCGGGTCCCACATGCCCCACCAGCGGTACGGGTGCGCGGACGGCACCAGGGGGCGGTCGTCCTCGTCGGTCAGCGCGGCGAGGCGGGCCAGGCGCCGGGCGGCGGCCTCCCTCAGGGCGTCCGAGACGCGCGGGTCGACGGTGGTGGCGCGCAGCTCTGCGACGAGCGCGGCGACGGCCAGCGGACGGCGGGGGCGGCCGGTGACGTCGACGGGCTCGACGCCGAGTTCGGTCAGGAACCGGGAGGGCTGGTCCCCGTCGTCGGCCGGGGCGCGTACGGCGGTCACGACGAGGCGTTCGCGCGCGCGGGTGGCCGCGACGTAGAACAGGCGGCGCTCCTCGGCGAGCAGCGCGCCGGGGGTGAGGGGCTCGGCCAGTCCGTCGCGGCCGATCCGGTCGGCCTCCAGGAGGGAGCCGCGGCGGCGCAGGTCGGGCCACAGCCCCTCCTGGACGCCCGCGACGACGACCAGGCGCCACTGGAGGCCCTTGGCGCGGTGCGCGGTCATCAGGCGGACGGCGTCCGGGCGGACGGCGCGCCGGGTGAGGGTGTCGGCGGCGATGTCCTCGGCGTCGATCTCCTCGAGGAAGTTGAGCGCGCCCCGGCCTCCGGTGCGCTCCTCCGCGCGCGCGGCCGTGGCGAAGAGCGCGCACACGGCGTCCAGGTCGCGGTCGGCGTTGCGGCCTGCGGCGCCGCCGCGCCGGGCGGACCGCTCCAGGCGGTTCGGCCACGGTGTGCCCTCCCACAGGTCCCACAGCGCTTCCTCGGCGCTGCCGCCGCCCGCGAGGCGCTCCCGGGCCTTGCGGAGCAGCGCGCCGAGCCGCTGGGCACCGCGCGCGTAGGCGGGGTCGTGCACCGCGAGGCGCTCCGGCTCCGCCAAGGCGCGTGCGAGCAGCTCGTCCGACGGCGGGGGCAGCGGGTTGCCGGCGGCGCGCTCCTCCTCGCGCAGGGCCCGCCCGAGGCGCCGCAGGTCGGCGGCGTCCATGCCGGCGAGGGGGGAGGTGAGCAGGGTGAGGGCGGTCTCGGTGTCGAGCCAGCAGGGCGTGCGGGTGGGTGCGGGGTTCGGCTCGGCCGGGGCTGCGGACTCCGCTGCCGCCTCGGCGGGGGGCTCCTCCTGCGTGCCGGGCTCGTCCTGTGTGCCGGGCTCGTCCTGTGTGCCGGAGTCCTCCTGTGTGCCGCCCCGCTCCTGTGTGCCGGCCCCCTCCGATCCGCCGGGCCCCTCCAAGCCATCCGCCCCGCTCCGCCCCCCGTCCGGCGGCTCCGTCGCCGCCGTCGCCACCGCCCGCAGCGCCGTCAGCAGGGGCGCCACCGCCGGTTCGTGGCGCAGGGGGAGGTCGTCGCCGTCGACGTCGAGCGGGACGCCGGCCGAGGTGAGGGCGCGGCGCACCGCCGGGACGGTGCGCGAGCCGGCGCGCACCAGGACGGCCATCTCGCCCCACGGCACGCCGTCCTCCAGGTGGGCCCGGCGCAGGATGTCGGCGATGTTGTCCAGCTCGGTTCCGGACGTCGGGTACGTGTACACCTCGACGCGTCCCCCGTCCCGTACGGCGGCGAGTTCGCGGTGGGCGCGGGCCGTGCCGGCGGGCAGGCGGGTCAGCGGCATGCGCTGGGTCAGCAGCCGGGTGGCGGCCAGCAGGGCGGCGCCGGAGCGGCGCGAGGTCCGCAGCACCTCGACCGGAGCGGGGCGCCCGTCCGCGCGCGGGAAGGCATGCGGGAAGTCGAGGATGCCGTTGACGTCGGCGCCCCGGAAGGCGTAGATCGACTGGTCGGGGTCGCCGAAGGCCAGGAGGGTGCGCCCGCCGCCCGCCAGGGCGCGCAGCAGCCGTACCTGGGAGGGATCGGTGTCCTGGTACTCGTCGACGTACACGGCGTCGTACCGCGCGGCCAGGTGCGCGGCGACCTCGGGGCGGCGGGCCAGGAGCACCGCGCGGTGGACGAGTTCCGCGTAGTCGAGCACCCCCTGGAGGTCGAGCACGTCGAGGTACTCGGCGAGGAAGGCCGCGGCGGCCCGCCAGTCGGGGCGGCCGATGCGCTGGGCGAACGCCTCCAGGGCCTCGGGCCCGAGGCCCAGCTCGCGGCTGCGCGCGAGGACCGCGCGGACCTCGTCGGCGAAGCCCCGGGTGGTCAGGCAGGCGCGCAGTTCGTCGGGCCAGCGCACGTGCGCGAGGCCGAGCCGCTCCAGGTCCGCCTGCCCCGCGAGGAGCCCGCGCACGGTCACGTCCTGCTCGGGCCCGGAGAGCAGCCGCAGCGGTTCCACGAACAGCTCGCTGTCCTGGTGGGCGCGGACCAGGGCGTAGCCGAAGGAGTGGAAGGTCGTCGCGCGGGGGGCGCGGGCCGCGCCCATGCGCAGGGCCATCCGGTCGCGCAGCTCGACGGCGGCCTTGCGGCTGAAGGTGAGCACCAGGATCCGCTCGGGGTCGCCGCCCCGGGCGACGCGGTCGGCCACCGACTCGACGAGCGTGGTCGTCTTGCCGGTGCCCGGCCCCGCGAGGACGAGCAGCGGGCCGGTGCGGTGGTCGATCACGGCCTGCTGCGCGGCGTCCGGGCGAGGGGGATCCATGGGCGCCGGCGGGGTACGCACCAGTCGGTAAGCGCCACGGCTCCCCCGCCGCGCCTGGGGGTGCGGCGGGCGTCCGGTGGAAGAGGAGGAGCTCACGTGGTTCGCCGGTCCTGGTGGGTGTACGGGTGGGCCGTCCGCGCTGCGGGGACGACGGGGGCCGTGGGATGAGCGGGACGCGCGCGGCCGACGCTACGCCGAGAGGCGCGACGGAAGCGGTGCTTCCCCTTGTTCCCTCGGTCCTCTCGGGGCGCATCGGCCCCGCGGGTCACTCAGGGAACGGATGTCCCCCGCCTCACGAACGTACGCCATGCGGCGCCGGTGCCCGGCAGGTCCCGTTTCCCTCGAAAGGGTCATTGGTCACACCGCAGCCCGCACGGGGACGGAAGCCGCCACCGCGGCCCGCACGGGGACGGAAGCCGTCACCCGTGATCCCGCTGATCCCGCGCGCGGTCGTCGCCGTCCCACCGGGCCCGTCTCAGGTCGAGGCGCGGCAGGTGCCCCTCCGCGGCCCGGCCGGCCTCCTTCAGAGGCGTGCCCTCCTCGCGGTACCGGTCGAGCGCCGCCAGCTCGTGGCCGGCCAGCAGGACGCCGTCGGCGCGCACGACGCGCCACCAGGGCACACCGCCCCCGTAGTGGGCCATCACCCGCCCGACCTGCCGGGGGCCTCCCTCGCCCAGCCACTCGGCGACGTCCCCGTACGTCATCACCCGGCCCGGCGGGATGCCGTCCGCGACGTCGAGGACCCGCTCGGCGTACTCGTCCGGAAGGCTCTGCTCGCTCATCCGCCCCATCCTGCCCCACCCCACCGACAACGCCAGGGGCCCCGGCGACGCGAGCGGCTCGCGGCGGGGCGCCCGTGTCGCCCGGAAACCGCGCCTGGGGCAGACTGTGCCGCCCGCGAGTACACCCTGATGCCCCCGAAGGCGGACAAGGCATGCCACCATCATGCGGGCGGTGACCAGTGATACGAGAGCAAGAAGAGGCGATGGAGCAGCAGGGTGTGCACCCCGAGGACCCCGAGGGCACCTCTGACGCCTCCTCGCGCCCGGAGGCCCCCGTGCCGAAGGACGACCGCACCGCAGAGGACGACCGCCCCGTAGAGGACGCCAAGTCGGCGACGGCCGCCGACCCCGACGACGTCGCGCACATCGACGAGGTGGAGGGCGACGAACCGCTCCTCCCCGCGCGCGTGCACCGCCCGTCCGACCTGATGCGCCTCCTGGTGGGCGTGCTGGCCATCGCCGTCCTCCTCGCCGTCGCGGCCTTCGCGCACGGCACCACCTCCGGCCTCGAACAGGACATCAACAAGGGCACCGGGCAGGCGCCCGACCTGCTCATCAAGATCGCCGGACTGGCCTCCAGCATCGCCATCCTCCTGGTGCCGGTCGCCTTCGCGATCGAGCGGCTGATCAAACGCGACGGGCTGCGCATCGCCGACGGCGTGCTCGCGGCGGTCCTGGCGCACGGCGTGACGCTGGCCACCGACCTGTGGGTCGCCAAGGGCGCGCCCGGCTCCATCCAGGAGGCGCTCACCCAGCCCTCGCCGGGCGACATCCACGCCCTCACCGACCCCGTGCACGGCTATCTGGCGCCCGTCATCGCCTATATGACGGCGGTCGGCATGTCCCGCAGACCCCGCTGGCGTGCGGTGCTGTGGATCGTGCTGCTCCTGGACGCCTTCTCGATGCTCGTCACCGGCTACACCACCCCCTTCTCGATCATCCTGACGGTGCTGATCGGCTGGACGGTCGCCTACGGGACGCTGTACGCGGTCGGCTCCCCCAACGTCCGGCCCACCGGCCGGACGCTGATGGCGGGCCTGCGGACCGTCGGCTTCCGCCCGGTGACCGCCGCCCGCGAGGAGGTGCCGGCGGACTCCGTGGAGAACGGCGACCGGGGCCGGCGCTACTTCGTCACCCTGGAGGACGGCCGCCCGCTGGACGTGACGGTGGTGGACCGGGAGCAGCAGGCGCAGGGCTTCTTCTACCGCGCGTGGCGCAATCTGACCCTGCGCGGCTTCGCCAACCGCCGCAGCCTGCCGTCCCTGCGCCAGGCCCTGGAGCAGGAGGCCCTGCTCGCCTACGCCGCCATCGCGGCCGGCGCCAACGCGCCCAAGCTGATCGCGACCTCGGAGCTGGGCCCCGACGCCGTCATGCTGGTCTACGAGCACACCGGCGGTCGCACCCTGGACTCGCTGCCGGACGAGGACATCACCGACGTCCTGCTGCGGGGCACCTGGGAGCAGGTGCGGGCCCTGCAGTCCCGCCGGATCGCGCACCGCAGGCTGGTGGGGGACGCGATCCTGGTGGATCGTTCCGGCACGGTGATCCTCACCTACCTGCGCAACGGCGAGATCGCGGCCAGTGACCTGCTGCTTCGTATGGACGTCTCGCAGCTCCTGGTGACCCTGGGCCTGCGGGTCGGCGCGGAGCGCGCGGTCGCCTCGGCGGTGGAGGTGCTCGGTCCCGACGCCGTCGCGGACTGCCTGCCGATGCTCCAGCCCATCGCGCTGAGCCGCTCCACGCGCGCGACGCTGCGCCGGCTCGCCCGGGAGCGCGCCCAGCGCGAGCGGGAGGCGGTGCTGGAGTCCTCCCGGCTGGCCAAGGCGGCCCGCGCCGAGGCGGCTGAGAGCGGTGCCGAAGGCGGCGCCGAGACCGCGGCCGGGCACGCCCAGAGCGCCGCGGCGGCCGACGGCCTCACCAGGACCGGCAGGGACGAGAAGGCCGGCAAGGCGGGCAAGCCCGACAAGAAGGCCGTGCGTGCCGAGCAGCGGGCCGAGAAGCGCGCCATCGACGAGGCGGTGGAGGAGGCCCGCGAGGAGGACCTGCTCACGCTCATCCGGCACGCGGTGCTGCGCATCAGACCCCAGGCGCCGGTCGAGCCGGCCCGCCTGGAGCGGGTGCGTCCGCGCACGCTGATCAGCTTCATCGCGGGTGCGATCGGCGCCTACTTCCTGTTGACGCAGCTCACCCACATCGAGTTCGGCCCGCTGATCGCACACGCCGAGTGGGGCTGGGTGATCGCGGCGGCCCTGTTCTCGGCGGCGAGCTATGTCGCGGCGGCTATGGCGCTGCTGGGGTTCGTGCCCGAACGGGTGCCTTTCGTGCGGACGGTCGCCGCGCAGGTCGCCGGGTCCTTCGTCAAGATCGTGGCCCCGGCGGCGGTCGGCGGCGTCGCCCTGAACACCCGGTTCCTCCAGCGTGCGGGCGTGCGGCCGGGCCTGGCGGTGGCGAGTGTGGGCGCCTCGCAGCTGTTCGGGCTCGGCTGCCACATCCTGATGCTGCTGTCCTTCGGCTATCTCACCGGCACCGAGAAGACGCCGTCGCTGTCGCCGTCGAGGACGGTCATCGCGGGTCTGCTGACGGTGGCGGTGCTGGTGCTGGTGGTGACCTCGGTGCCGTTCCTGCGCAAATTCGTCGTCACGCGCGTGCGGTCGCTCTTCGCCGGTGTGGTGCCGCGCATGCTGGACGTCCTCCAGCGCCCGCAGAAGCTCATCACGGGCATCGGCGGCATGCTCCTGCTCACCGCCTGCTTCGTGATGTGCCTGGACGCCTCGATCCGTGCCTTCGGCGACGAGTCGACGTCGCTGAGCCTGGCGAGCGTCGCCGTCGTCTTCCTCGCGGGCAACGCGCTGGGGTCCGCGGCCCCGACGCCGGGCGGCGTGGGCGCGGTGGAGGCCACGCTGACGGTCGGTCTGATCGCCGTCGGTCTCCCCAAGGAGGTGGCCGCCCCCGCCGTGCTGCTGTTCCGGCTGCTCACGCTGTGGCTGCCGGTGCTGCCGGGCTGGCTGGCGTTCAACCAGCTGACGCGCAAGGGCGCGCTGTGACGCCGGCCCGCTCACCGCGCGCGTGCCGTCCCTCGTACGGCCCCGGCCCCGAGCGCCCGGCCCGTGGCAGCCGCACGATGGACGCATGCCGAATCCCGCCCGGCTGCGTGCCGCCGCCCTCACCGCCACCGCACTCCTGACCTCCGCCGCCCTCACCGGCTGCGGCGGCGATGACTCCTCCGGCGGCGGGGACGTGACGGACCAGAAGCTCAGCTGGAAGGACTGCCCGGCACCCTCCCAGGCCGAGGGCGGCGGCTCGACCCCCTCCCCGCTGCCCGGCGGCGCCACCTGGCAGTGCGCCACCATGAAGACCCCGCTCGACTGGGACGACCCCAAGGGCGACACCATCAAGCTGGCGCTGATCCGGGCCAAGGCCAGCGGCCCCGCCGACCGGCGGATCGGCTCGCTGGTCTTCAACTTCGGCGGCCCGGGCGGCTCGGGCGTCACCACGCTGCCCGCCTTCGGCCAGGACTACGGCACCCTGCGCACGCGCTACGACCTGGTCAGCTTCGACCCGCGCGGCGTCGGCCGCAGCGACCCCGTCGAGTGCCTGGACGACAAGCAGCTCGACACCTACTTCCAGCAGGACTCCACACCCGACGACGCGGCCGAGCGCGGCAAGCTGCTGGCCAACACCCGGAAGTTCAACGCGGCCTGCGACAAGAACTCCGGCAGCACGCTGCCGCACGTGGCCACCACCGACGCGGCCCGCGACATGGACCTGATGCGCCAGGTCCTCGGCGACGACCGGCTGTACTACTTCGGCATCTCCTACGGCACCGAACTCGGCGGCGTCTACGCCCACCTGTTCCCGAAGAAGGTGGGCCGGGCCGTCTTCGACGCGGTCGTCGACCCGACGCAGGACGCGGAGCAGAGTTCGCTCGGGCAGGCCCGCGGCTTCCAGCTCGCGCTCGACAACTTCGCCAAGGACTGCACCTCGAAGACGGAGGACTGTCCGATCGGCGACAGCCCCGAAGACGTCAAGGACCGCATCACCAGGCTGCTGAAGAACCTCGACCGCAAGCCGATCCCGGGCGTCTTCCCCCGCGACCTCACCCAGACCGCCGCGACCAGCGGCATCGCCCAGGCGCTGTACTCCAAGGACTTCTGGGAGTACCTCACCGAGGGCCTGGAGCAGGCCTACGACGGCGACGGACGGGTGCTCATGGTCCTGTCGGACTCGCTGAACGGACGCAGCGAGAACGGGCAGTACAGCAACATCACCGCGGCGAACGTCGCCATCAACTGCGCCGACGACAAGGCGCGGTACGACGAGCGGTACGTGCAGGACAGGCTGCCGGAGTTCCGCAAGGCCTCCGCCGTCTTCGGCGACTACCTCGCCTGGTCCATGGTCAGCTGCACCGACTGGGCGGTGCCCGGCGCCGCCGACCACCCCGACGTCAGCGCACCGGGCGCGCCGCCGGTCCTGGTGATCGGCAACACCGGCGACCCGGCGACGCCGTACGAGGGCGCGGGCCGGATGGTGGACGCGCTGGGCAAGGACGTCGGCGTCGAGCTGACGTACCGGGGACAGGGGCACGGGGCCTACGACAGCAAGGACAAGTGCGTGCAGAACGCGGTGCACGCCTACCTGCTCGACGGCAGGCCGCCGGTCGCCGAGACCGTCTGCCCCTGACCTTCCCACCTTGCTTCCCACCCCCACATAACCCCTGGTCAAAGCGTTATCCACAGGCCGTCACGGGCTGCGCCGCCCCGGCCTACCATGGCGGGCACAACCCTTCGCCGCACGGTGCGGAGGGCTCGCGAGGGGGGACACGGACATGGCGCGACTCCTGCGGTGGACGGCTCTGGCAGCCGCGGCCGCGATGCTGGCGGCGGGCTGCGGCGGCTCGTCGGGCGGCGACGACAAGGACCGGGACAAGAGCGACAAGAGCGACCGGAGCGGGGGCAGCAGCGGCACTCCGACGGGCAGTGCGGCGCCGACCCGGGCGGCGGGACCCGCCCTCCCCGCGTCGCTCACCTCGCAGAAGCTCGACTGGGGCCGCTGCGAGGCCGGCGCCGACTCGCCCGCGCCGGGCGGCGACTGGCGGTGCGCCACACTCAAGGCGCCGCTGGACTGGACGAAGCCGGACGGCGAGACCATCGGTCTCGCGCTGATCCGCTCCAAGGCCCGCGGCGACGACCGCATCGGCTCCCTGCTCTTCAACTTCGGCGGCCCCGGCGGCTCGGGCGTCTCCGCCCTGCCGAACTTCGCGGGCACCGTCTCGGCCCTGGCCGAGCGGTACGACCTGGTGAGCTGGGACCCGCGGGGCGTCGCCGCCAGCGAGGGCGTCCGCTGCCGGGGCGACAAGGCGATACAGAAGGCCGAGTCGGTGGACGCCACACCGGACACACCGGCCGAGGAACGGGCGTATCTCGCCGACGCCGCCGACCTGGCCAGGGGGTGCCAGAAGGCCGCCGGAAAGCTGCTGGCACACGTCTCGACCACGGACACCGCCCGGGACATGGACCTGATGCGCCAGGTGCTGGGCGACGAGAAGACGCACTACTTCGGCATGTCCTACGGCACCGAGCTCGGCGGCGTGTACGCCCATCTGTTCCCCGAGCGGGTGGGCAGGGTGGTCCTCGACGCGGTCGTGGACCCGGCGGCGGACACGCTCGGCCACGCGGAGAACCAGGCCAGAGGCTTCCAGCGCGCACTGGACGACTACCTCGAGTCCACCGGTCAGGACCCGCGGCAGGGCTCGCGCAGGATCTCCGAACTCCTGGACCGCCTGGACGCGAAGCCGCTGCCCACCTCGAGCCCCGGGCGGAGTCTCACGCAGTCCCTGGCCCTCACCGGCATCGTGCTGCCGCTCTACAGCGAGGACGGCTGGCCGGCGCTGACCAGCGCGCTGAAGGCGGCCGAGGAGGGCGACGGCTCGGAGCTGCTCGCGCTGGCCGACGGGTACAACGAGCGGGACGACGAGGGGCACTACGGCACATCGGCCCACTCCCAGCGGGTCATATCGTGCCTGGACGACCGGCAGCGGCCGACCGTGGAGGAGACGCGCAGGCGGCTGCCGCGGTTCGAGAAGATCTCGCCCGTCTTCGGTCCCTTCCTGGGCTGGGACACCGCCGGCTGGTGCCACGACTGGCCGGTGGCCGGACAGCACGACACCCCGGAGGTGAGCGCGCCGGGCGCCGCGCCGGTCCTGGTCGTGGGCAACACCGGCGACCCGGCCACGCCCTATGAGGGGGCCCGCAGGATGGCCGACGAGCTGGGCAAGGGGGTCGGTGTGGTGCTGACCTGGAAGGGCGAGGGACACGGGGCGTACGGGAGCGGGAGCGACTGCGTCGACTCCGCGGTGGACGCCTACCTGCTCAAGGGCGCCGTGCCGAAGGACGGCAAGGTCTGCTCATGACGACGGCGGGGGCCTCGGGCACCTGTGGCGCGCGAGGCCCCGCCGTGCGGAAAAGTCCGGGAGAGGAGGGACCGGTGTCAGTACACGGGCTTGTCGGGCTCGATCTGGTTGACCCAGCCGATCACGCCGCCACCGACGTGGACGGCGTCGGCGAAGCCGGCCGACTTGAGGACCGCGAGGACCTCCGCACTGCGGACGCCCGTCTTGCAGTTCAGGACGATCTTCTTGTCGTGCGGGAGGCCCTCCAGGGCGGTGCCCATGAGGAACTCGTTCTTCGGGACCAGCCGGGCACCCGGGATGGAGACGATCTCGAACTCGTTCGGCTCGCGGACGTCGATCAGCTCGATGTTCTCGCCGTCGTCGAGCCACTCCTTGAGCTGCTTCGGAGTGATCGTGGAGTCGGCGGCGGCCGCCTGGGCCTCCTCGGACACGACGCCGCAGAAGGCCTCGTAGTCGATGAGCTCGGTGACGGTCGGGTTCTCGCCGCACACCGCGCAGTCGGGGTCCTTGCGGACCTTGACCTGGCGGTACTGCATCTCCAGGGCGTCGTAGATCATCAGGCGGCCGACCAGCGGCTCGCCGATGCCCGCGAGGAGCTTGATGGCCTCGTTGGTCTGGATGGAGCCGATGGACGCGCAGAGCACGCCGAGGACACCGCCCTCGGCGCAGGAGGGGACCATGCCGGGGGGCGGGGGCTCCGGGTAGAGGCACCGGTAGCACGGGCCGTGCTCGGACCAGAAGACGGAGGCCTGGCCGTCGAAGCGGTAGATCGAGCCCCAGACGTAGGGCTTGTTCAGCAGCACGCAGGCGTCGTTGACCAGGTAGCGGGTGGCGAAGTTGTCCGTGCCGTCCACGATCAGGTCGTACTGGCTGAAGATGTCCATCACGTTGTCGGCCTCGAGCCGCTCCTGGTGAAGGACCACGTTCACGTAAGGGTTGATGCCCTTGATGGTGTCCCGGGCGGACTCCGCCTTGGGGCGGCCGATGTCGGCCTGGCTGTGGATGACCTGACGCTGGAGGTTCGACTCGTCGACCTCGTCGAACTCGACGATGCCGAGCGTGCCGACGCCGGCCGCCGCCAGGTACATCAGGGTCGGCGAACCGAGGCCGCCCGCGCCCACGGCGAGCACCTTGGCGTTCTTCAGCCGCTTCTGCCCGTCCATCCCCACGTCGGGGATGATCAGGTGGCGGGAGTACCTGCGGACCTCGTCTACGGTGAGCTCGGGGGCCGGCTCGACCAGGGGTGGCAGCGACACGGGGACTCCGTTGGTCGGTCGATCAGTACGGTTGTTCTCTCCGTAACACTGCCACGCCCTTTTTCATTCCGAGACACCCGTCCCGACCAGCGAGACGATTTCGTCCCAGTAGCCGGGCAGACCCGCCCAGGGGTCGGTCTGGCCGCCCCCGTCGCTGCGGTCGGTGAACCACAGGGTCGCGGCGCCCTGCCAGCGGGCCACGCGCAGTGCCTCCTCCAGGTGTCCGCGGGGCACGCCGTGCACGAGGTGGCAGAAGCGCTCGGGCGGGTGGTCCGCGCTCCACTCGGCGGCCTGGGACCAGCGGTAGTCGCTCCAGGGACCGGAGTAGGTGATCAGCTGGTCCCCGATCTCGGCGTAGCCCGGACAGGGGTGGGTGCCGTGGCCGAGGACGACATGGGCGTCCTCGCGCAGCACGCGCAGCGTGGTGACCACCCGGCGGACGGCGAGGAGGTCGGCCGTGTCGGCGGGGCAGCGGGCGAGGAGGAAGCCGTCGACCCGGTACCAGTCCAGATAGCGGTGGGCCTCGGAGATCAGCGCGCCGAAGCTCCGCTCGCCCCAGGCGGTGTCGAGGCGGCCGAGCACGCGGACGCCCCCGGCGCGCAGGCGGCTCGCCGCCCGGAGGCAGTGCGGGTCGGGCCGGGTGCCGGGGCCGTCGGCGATGTCGAGGACGGCCCAGTCCACCGGGGCTCCGGGACGGGCGATGCGGGCCCATTCGTCGGGGGCGAGGAGGGGGTGGGCCAGGCCCGGGACGCCGAGGCCGCTGCGGCGGGCCGTGCCCGCGGTGACGGCCGGCGCCGCGCCGGTCAGATACGACACGCCGCCTCCATCCAGATGTCGGCGAGCGACTCCTCCAGGGCGATACGGGGCCGCCAGCCCAGCCGGTCCCGGGCGGTGCGCACGTCGGCCTGCTGCCAGCTGCCGCAGCCGTCCGGGTAGGGATGGGCGACGGGGGGCGCGTGGTCGGGGTCGGGGCGGTGCCCGGCGACGTCCGGCCGGTGGTGGCCGAGGGCGTCGGTGCGGTGGTGGCCGAGGGCGTCGAGGCGGTGCCCTGTGGTCTCGGAGCGGGGGTGGCCGATGGCGGGCCGCAGGGCACCGGGCGGGGTGTCGAGTTCGTGCAGGGCCCCGCCGTAGCCGGCCACCCGGGCCAGGGTGGCGGCGGCGTCGCGCAGCCGTACGGCGCGGCCGGAGCCGATGTTGATGACGCCCTGCGCGGCGGAGAGCGAGGCGGCGTGCACGGCGCGGGCCACGTCGCGGACGTCGATGAAGTCGCGCTGGGCGCCGAGGCCGCCGAGCCGCAGCTCGCCGTCGCCTGACTGCATGGCGCGGCGCATGGCCTCGGCGAGCCGGCCCAGCGGTGAGCCGGCCGGGGTGCCGGGACCGGCGGGCGAGAAGACGCGCAGGACGACGGCGTCCAGGCCGGAGCCCAGCACGAGTTCCGTGGCGGCCAGTTTGCTGACGCCGTAGGGGCCGCCGGGGCGGGGCACGGCGTCCTCGGCGGTGGAGGAGCCGGGCTGGCTGGGGCCGTACTCCGAGCTGCACCCGAGCTGCACCAGGCGGGCGCCGCAGCCGCTGCGGCGCAGGGCCTCGCAGACGGTGGCGACGGACACCGTGTTGTGCCGGATGAGGTCCCGGGCGCCGCCGCGGGTGGCGCCCGCGCAGTTGACGACGACGCCGGGATGGACGGCGTCGAGGAAGCGGGTGAGGGCGCCGGGGCTGCCGGTGGCGAGGTCGAAGCGGACATCGGCGTCGTCGCCGCGCCCCAGCGCGGTGAGCTGGACGGCCGGGTCGGCGAGCAGGCGGTCGGCGACGAAGCGGCCGAGGTAGCCGCCGGCTCCGATCAGCAGGACTCTCATCGGGCGGCTCCCGGAGCCGACGCGCCGGATCGGGAGGTGGTCATTCGGGGGCTCCTTGAGGGGTGGGGCGGGGGTTGGGGGTGGGGTGAGGGGGGCGGGGGGGCGGGGGGGGAGCCCCCCCCCAGGGACGCGCGGTCATCGCACCGGCGCCGCCCGACCGCGCCCCGGCGCGTGGGCCGAGGCCCTGGTCAGTCGGCGGCTCGCGTGGCCCAGCAGGAGCAGGGCCCCGGCGCCGCAGGCCGTGGCCGGCACGGCGCCCGGGCCCCCGGCGGCGACGAGGGCCTCCACGGGGGCGGCCAGGAAGCCGCAGCCGGGCAGGCGGCCGGCGAGCAGCGCGGCCAGGGCCGTGGCCTCGGCGGTGGCCGCGGCGGTCAGGACGCGGGCGGGGGCGTGCGGGTGGCCGTGCACGGTGAGCAGGCGGGCCAGCAGGAGCAGGGCGCCGAGGGTGAGGGCCTGGGGCAGGCCGGCGCTCTCGCCGAGGAGCGCGCCGGCCGGCACGAGCAGCGCGGTGAGGGCGGCGAGGTAGAGGGCGAACACGCCGAGCAGCAGGGGGCGTACGGAGGTGGCGAAGTCGGCGAGGCTGCGGCTGGCGGTCAGTCGGTGGCGGGCCCGCGCGGCGAAGAGGTGGGCGCAGACGGCGGCGGGGGCGCAGCCGAGGGCGAGGCCGAGGACCGGGGCGAGGGTGACGGGCCAGTCGCCGTGGGCGGTGCCGTCGGGCAGCCCGTCGGGCCCGCCGCTCAGGACGGCGTCGAGCAGGCCGTCGCCGAGGAGGGCGTAGCCGATGAGCCAGCAGGCCCAGGGGCCGACGAGGCGGGTGCCGGCCTGCAGCGGGCCGTGGCGCAGGAGCGCGCGCAGCGCCAGGGCCACCGCGAGGGCTCCGGTGAGGGCCGCGATCAGGCGTGGGCGGCCGTCGGTGAGGCGCAGCGCGGCCACGGTGGCGGCGCACAGGACGCCCGGCAGCAGGGCGAGCGGCAGCCAGGCGAGGCGGGTCGGTGGCGCGAGCGGGGCCGAGGCGGGGGCGGGGGCGTCGTCGTCGCCGTCGCGAGGCACGCGGGCGAACATCTCCTCCGCGAGGGAGAAGACGTCCCGGTGGCGGAAGCGGGCGGCGGTGCGGTCGGTGACGCCGTGCGCCTCCAGGCCGGCGGCGATCTCCAGGGGGTCGACGGCCCGTTCGCACAGGTCGTGATGGCGGTGCAGCAGCGCCTTGACGGGGTCGGCGGCGGTGCGGCGCACGGGGGCGGACGCCGGTGCCGCTCCCCCCGCCCGGTCGGCACCCCGGGCGCGCGGGCCCTTCGCGGCGGTCGCGTCGTCCTCGCCGCGGCCCCGCTCCTGGAGCCGTCCGCCCACGGACAGCGGCTCACCGGCCTCCTCGCCGCGCCACCCGGCATCGCGCCGCCCGGCACCGCTCCGGGCGGCTCCGTCGGCCCCGTCCACACCGGTCATCGGGCCACCTCGCCGACGGTGGTGGCCGCTGTGGTGGTACGGGCGGCGGTCCCCGGGGTCGCCCAACGCGGGCCGCTCCGCGCGGCGGACGGGGCGGCGGACCGAGCGGCGAGCCAGGCGGCGGGGCCGGTCCAGTGGCCGGGAATGTGGGCCTCGGCCGGGGCGGCGAAGGGCAGGGGCTCGCCGGTGCCGTCGAGGAGGACTCGGCGGACGGGTGTGCGGGCGAGGATCTCCAGGTAAATGCCGTGAAATGCCGCGATGTTCTGTTCGACGGTGAAGAGTTCGAGGGCGCGGGCCCGGGCGGCGGCGCCCAGGCGCGCACGGCGCTCGGGGTCGCGCAGCAGCGCCACGCACGCCTCGGCGAGCGCCCGCGGATTGCGCGGCGGCACGACGAGGCCGGTGCCGCCGATGGCCTCCACCACCGCGCCCGCGTCGGTGGAGACGGTGGGGCGCCCGCACAGCATGGCCTCGACCAGACCGGTCGGGAATCCCTCGACGACGCTGGACAGGACGACCAGGGCGCCCGCGGCGTAGGCGTCGGCCCGGTGCGGGAGGCCGGGGCCGCCGGTCTGCTCGAAGGACACGGGATTGTCCCCGACGGCGTGCGGGCCCTCGGCCTCGTCGGGGAAGAGCTGGGCGGCGAGGTTCCGGCAGTGGGCGAGGTAGGCCGCACCGTCGACACTGTCGGCGCCGTCGGGGGCACCGACGACGCGCAGCCGCGTCCCCGGTTCCGCCCGGCGGATCTCCGCGAAGGCGTGCAGCAGCGAGACGAGGTCCTTGCCGGGCTCGATCCGGCCGACCCAGACCAGGGTGCGCGGGTCCGCGCACTCCGGGGAGCGCGCCGCCTCGGCGAAGGGGGCCGCGTCCAGGCCGGGGTGGACGGTGCGGAGCTTGGCGCGGTCGGCGCCGCAGCGTTCCTGCCAGCGGCGGGCGTGCGCGTCGCCGGGGGTGATCAGGGCGGCCCGCCGGTAGGTCTCGGTGGCCAGTCGGCCGTGGAAGGCGGCGAGCAGGGACCGTGTCGCGGGCGGTGCGGCGGGGTCGGTGAGGTAGTGCGCGCGCAGCCGCACGCCGTACTCGGTCACCAGCAGGGGCACACCGGCGAAGTACCGGGCGAGCAGGCCCGGGAGGGCCGCGCTGCCGCCGGAGGTCGCGTGGCACAGGTCGACCGCGTCGAGGCCGTCGTCCTCGTACCAGTCGAGGGAGAGGGGGCGCAGAGCGCGTTCGAGGCGCGCGGCGACATCGAGCAGCTCCGGCACGCGCGCCTCGCGCGCGGCGCGCTGGGCGCCGGGCGCGCGGCAGGCCCGCTCCAGGGCGCGTACGGCGGTGTCCGAGCGCAGCGCGCCGGGCAGTCCGCCCTTGTCCCGGGCGAGTTCGGCGAGGCCGTACAGCGCGCTGGCGAAACGGTCCTCCTCAAGGGCGGAGCGGCCCGTCGGGTCACCGGCGTGGTCCGCGGGACCGGGCACGCAGAGGGCCGCGGCGAGGTCGGCGTAGTGCTCGGCGAAGCGCCGGCGCGCGCGCCGTCCGTACGCGACCCCGTCGTCCGCCGCGTCCCAGAGGGGAGCGGTCCGCACCCGGCGGACCTGCGGCGGCAGGGGGAGCCGACCGCCGGCCTCCTGGCGCTCGCTGGTGCTGAGGGCGTAGACGTCGAACTCGTGCTGCCCGAGTCCGTGCACGAGCCGGTCGCACCAGGGCCCGGCGTCACCGTTCGGATACGGGTAGCCACCCTCCGCAAGCAGTCCGATGCGCACCCGCGCACCCCCGATCTCCCTTGGGGTGAGCCGCCGTTGGTCCGGCGGCTCGCAGCGGGACGAAGGTATGCGGACCAGACGGTGGCGCGATGGACGGTTGTCCGTCGCACCACCGGAAGGGGTGAAGGGGCGTGACTTTCCCGCGCCGGGCGCGTTGAGGCGCGCCAGATGGGGTGTTCGGTACCGGTGCGGGGCCGGTCAGCCGTTCGGGTAGGCCCAGGGGTTGGGCTTGCAGTCGATGCCGTCGTGGTCGACGAACTTGGTCTGCTGCTGCATGGCGGGGGCGAGTTGGCCGTCCTTGTCGCAGGAGACGTGGTTGTAGCCGATGCGGTGGCCGACCTCGTGGTTGATCAGCATCTGCCGGTAGGGGTAGATGGCGTTGCCGTAGGGCTTGGCGCCCTGGGCCCACCGGTAGGCGTTGATCATGACGCGCTCGGTGGCGGCGGAGTCGCAGGAGACGTTGTCCTCGGTGGTGTCCAGGCCGGACTTGGCGCACCAGTCGGCGGTGGTGCCGGGGCTGGCGAGGGTGATGACGAAGTCGGGGTGCCCGGAGTGGATCCGCTCGAAGGTGCGGGCGCCGCCGTGGGCCCAGCTCCGGTCGTCGTTGAGCGTCTTCTGGACGGCCTCGGCGAAGAGCGCGCCGTCGAGGCCGAGCCCCTGCTCGACGTCCACGCGGTAGGTGTACTTCTGCCCCGCGCCGGGCGCCTTGGCGAAGCCGGGGACGGCGTCGAACCGGCCCGAGCCCTTGAAGGTCGCGCCGAGCGGGTACGTCCGGTGCATCTTCTGGTCGTACGTCAGCGGCGCGGCGAGCTCCGGCTGCGCGGGCGTCGGCCGGTCCTTGCCGCGTGACGCGGGGTCGCGGGCGTCGCGCGCCTGGTCGGTGGCGGACGGCGGCCGTACTCCTTCGTCGTGCCCGTCGGTCACCTGGCCGGCCACGACGATCGCCAGCACGGTGGTGACGGCGGCTGCGACGATGCCGGTGTAGGCACGGCCCTTGCCGCCCCTGGCGGTGGCCTCCTCGTCCGAGAGGCCCGTGCCGCCGCTGCCGTCGGCGCCCGACTCCGTCTCGGCGGCGGGCTGTTCGGGCGTCCGCGCGGGAACGCGGGCGCGGCGCGGGGGGCGGGCCGCGAAGACGTCGTCGTCGGTCTCGCCGCCGAAGGCGTCCAGGTAGTCCTGGCGGGGCCCGGCGGCGGGCCCCTGCCGCTGCCGCGGCAAGCGGGCCGCGGACGGCACCCCCCGACCGGCACCAGCACCACCGTTGGCACCGGCACCACCGTTGGCACCGGGCCTGAACTCGCCCCAGCCACCCCCCGCTTCACGCTGCTCGGGATGCCCGCCCCGCACCCGAGGGACCCCGTGCGTCGGCGTGCCGTCCGGCAGCCGCGGGGTCCCGTGGGCCGGCGTGCCCTCCGGCGCCGTCGTGGGCGGACGACCGGGCGCACCGTGTCCGACCTGCGGGAACCCGTACGCGGGCGTACCGTCCGGCACCTGGGGGCCGGGGCGTCCGGGACCGCCGTGGGCACCTCCGTAGCCGGCGCCGCTCGGTCGGGGACCTCGGCGCCCGGCGGCAGCCGCCCCGGGAACGCCGTACCCGACGGCACCGCGACCGGAAGTCCCCGGCTCGGAGCCCCCGTACCCGGAGTCGCGCTCGTCGCGTGCCGCCGCGGCGGCGGCCGCGCTCTCCGCGTCCCCGGTGGTGCCGGCGGTCCGGGGTGCGGGTCCCCGGCGACTGTGGCGTCCCACGTCGCGCCTCAGCCTCCTATGCCTGTGGTCCGGTCGGTCATGCCTGTGGTCCGGTCGGTGGCCTCGTCGGCGGCCGGCCGGCCGTCGGACGCGAACCGCTCCGTGTCGGCGAGCAGTTCGCGGAACGCCGTGGCCACCGTCTGCGGGTACTCCATCATCGCCACGTGCCCCGCGTCGGGCAGGGTCAGCAGCCGGGAGCCGCGGAAGGCGCGGGCCGCCCGCTGGGCCATGCGGTAGCCGACGAGTTGGTCTCGACCACCGTAGACCAGGAGCGTCGGCGCGAGAACCCGCCCCGCCTGACGCCACAGCCCGTGCTGCCCGCCGAGGGTGTACGCGTTCACGATCCCGCGTGCGGAACGGGCCATCGCGTCCCAGAAGTACGGCAGTTGCAGGCGCCGCTCCATCTCCTCCACGGCGTTGCGGAAGCCCTCCTCGGAGACCTGCGCGGGGTCGCCGTAGCAGAGGGCCGTCACGCCGCGGACGCGCTGTTCGGCGGTCCACTCCTGGGTGTAGCGGGTGAACAGCCGGGCCACTCCGGGCACGGCGAGCAGCCCCGTCGGCACGGCGCTGCGCTGCACCCGGAGTTCGGGCAGCGCGGGCGAGACGAGGGTGAGGGTCCGCACGAGGTCGGGGCGGGCGGCGGCGACGCGGGTGGTGACGGCGCCGCCGAGGGAGTTGCCGAAGAGATGCACGGGGCCCCGGCCGGCCGCGTCGAGGTAGCGGATCACCGCGCGCGCGTGCCCGGTGACGGAGTAGTCGCCGTCGTCCGGCGGCGGCGAGTCGCCGAAGCCCGGCAGGTCGACGGCCTCGCCGTCCACCGTGTCCGCGAGCAGCGGCATGAGGGCCGACCAGTTCTGCGAGGAGCCGCCCAGTCCGTGCACGTACAGCGCGGGCGGGAGCCCGTCGCGCGCCGGCGGCCGTGACCGGACCGTCAGGGTGACGCCGGGCAGGTGCACCGTGCGCAGCCGCTCGCCCTCGGCGACCTTGACGGCCGCGACCTTCGGCAGCACGGTGGCAGGCGGGACGGACGGCAGATCGGTCGAGGACATGCGGGCAATGTTACGAGATGATCACGCGGCGCCCGTATGGCCGCCGTCACACGGCCGCACACCCGGGGGGCGTCGGAATCAGGGGTCTCCTACGCTTCAGGAGTCTCCTACGCTCTGGAAATGGGCACCCGCGTGTCAGCACTGCACCCGTCCCCGATCAAGGGAGCCCGCGATGACCGTCGACCCGACCGACCCCGAGACCTTCGCCGCCGCCGAGCGAGAGCCGGAGGAGGTCGACGTGGAGGCCCCGGACGCCGACGCGGCCGAGCAGCAGGCGGAACTCGCGCCGCGCCGCGACGACCCGCTGACCGAGGCCGACCCGGACCACGCCAACGAGGCCGATCTGGCGGAGCAGGCCAGGGTCGTCTCCCAGGACGAGGACGAATACCGCTGAGCGACGGCTGACGGTGAGCGAGGAGGCGAGCCACACCCTCTGCCCGCCTTGCGAGCTTTTGAAACCTGCTGTGCGGCTATCGCCTCCGTCCGGTCCGTGAAATTCTGCGCTCGCAGCGCGCACACCACGGTTACCGAAAAGTACGATGGCGGCGCGGCGCACACCGCACGAGGACGACTATGGGAGGCGGCGTGACAGCCATCGAGCAGACAGAGGCGGTACGCCCGCGGGGCACACGCCTTCCCCGCCGTGCCCGACGCAACCAGCTGCTGGGCGCCGCACAGGAAGTGTTCGTCGCGCAGGGCTACCACGCGGCGGCGATGGACGACATCGCCGAGCGGGCCGGGGTCAGCAAGCCGGTGCTCTACCAGCACTTCCCGGGCAAGCTCGACCTCTACCTCGCCCTCCTCGACCAGCACTGCGAGGCGCTGATCCAGTCCGTGCGGCAGGCGCTCGCCTCGACGACCGACAACAAGCAGCGCGTGCGGGCGACGATGGACGCCTACTTCGCGTACGTCGAGGACGACGGCGGCGCCTTCCGGCTGGTCTTCGAGTCGGACCTGACGAACGAGCCGGCCGTGCGCGAGCGCGTCGACAAGGTGACGAACGAGTGCGCCGAGGCGATCTGCGAGGTCATCGCGGAGGACACCGGCCTGTCCCGCGCGGAGTCGATGCTGCTGGCCTCCGGCCTCGGCGGCCTCGCCCAGGTGGTCGCCCGCGCCTGGCTGCACAGCGACCGCAGCGTGCCCCGCGACCAGGCGGTGCAGCTGCTGACCTCGCTGGCCTGGCGCGGCATCGCCGGGTTCCCGCTGCACGGCAACGAACAGCACTGAGCCCGGGGCGGGTCCCCCGCATTCCCGCCGGCTGTTCGCTCCTGGCGTGCACCGAGTGCCGTCCCGCGTCCCCTCACCGGGCTAATGTGTGCTGGTACGGGCGCGGGAAGTCGCGCATTTCATGACCGTCGGAGGGACATAGCCGTGGAGGTCAAGATCGGCGTGCAGCACGCGCCCCGCGAGATCGTTCTGGAGAGCGGTCAGAGCGCGGACGAGGTCGAGCGCGTGGTGAGCGAGGCGCTGGCCGGCAAGGCGCAGCTGCTGAGCCTCGTGGACGAGCACGGCCGCAAGGTCCTCGTCCCGGCCGACCGTCTCGCCTACGTCGAGATCGGCGAGCCGGCCCCCCGCAAGGTGGGCTTCGGGGCGCTCTGACGGAGCGGAACCGACAGCGAGGACCCGGCGGACGATCCGCCGGGTCCTCGTCGTTTCAGCCGCGCCCTCGTCGTTTCAGCCGCACCTTCGCCGTTTCGGCCGGACTCTCGTCGTTTCGGAGGATTTCGTTCCGCAGGTCAGGGGTAAGACGACCAAGACCGTTTCGGGCAGGCCAACCGCGTGGGAGGGACCCCGACATGCTCTTGGAAGCGATCAGCGCCGCGATCCTCGGTTTCACCCTGGCCTGGGCCGCCGCCCACAGCCTGCCGCACCGCCTGCCCGACCGGGTCCTGGTCCTGCCCACCGGCGTCGCCGGCGCCCTCTTCGGCGCCTTCGTCACGCACACCGCGCTCGGCTCCGGCGGCCTGCTCCTGCCCCTGCTGGGCGCGGCGGCCGTCTCGTCGGCGTCGCTGTCGCTGCTGCTGCGCCCCGCGGGCCGGGTCCGCCGCCGGTCGGTGACCGCCTGACCGGCAGCGGTGCCCCGCCGGCGGTGTCTAGGCGGCCAGCCCCAGCGCCGCCATCCGCTTGGTGTGCGCCTCGGTGATCCGGGAGAACATCCGGCCCACCTCGGCCAGGTCGAAGCCGTCCGCGACCCCGCCGACCAGCATCGTCGACAGCGCGTCCCGGTCGGCCACCACCCGCTGGGACTGCGACAGGGCCTCGCCCATCAGCCGCCGCGCCCACAGCGCCAGCCGCCCGCCGACCCGCGGCTCCGCGTCGATGGCCGCCCGCACCTTCTCCACCGCGAAGCCGGCGTGCCCGGTGTCGTCCAGGACGGCGAGCACCAGCTCGCGGGTGTCGGTGTCCAGGCGCGCGGCGACCTCCCGGTAGAAGTCGCTGGCGATCGAGTCGCCGACGTACGCCTTGACCAGGCCCTCCAGCCAGTCGGAGGGGGCCGTCTGCTTGTGGAAGGCGTCGTACGCGGCCACGAACGGCTCCATCGCGGCGGTCGGCTCCTCGCCGATCGAGGCGAGCCGGTCGCGCAGCCGCTCGAAGTGGTGGAACTCCGCCGACGCCATCTTGGCCAGCTCCGCCTTGTCCGCCAGCGTGGGCGCCAGCTTGGCGTCCTCCGCGAGCCGCTCGAACGCCGCCAGCTCGCCGTAGGCGAGCGCGCCGAGCAGGTCCACCACCGCGGCGCGGTACTGCGGGTCGGCCGCCGCCGACGCCCAGTCCCGGGCGGCGACCGAGGTGGTCTCGGCGGGGGCGTCTGCGGTGTTGCCAGGCGTGTCAGAGCTCGTCATGCAGCGCACAATAGCCCGCCGGCCGAGGCGGCCGGGGCGCCGGTCGGGGCGGGCGCGGGCAGGTTGCGGGAGGGGGGTGGGCGGGGTGTGGGCGATGTGACACCGGATACGTCGGCTCACCGGCCCTCGCATGTGCGCGAATCCGGGGTATGGTGGTAATGCGCCTGCCGAGTAGGTGACGAACAGCCGCGTACGCGTACGTGGCTCACCTCGTCGGGGCGCACGCATGAGGATGCCCGGTCGGTGGCCCGATCGGCTCCGACCCGACAGCCCTCCTGCCGCACGCCACGCCGTGTGCGGATCCCCGGAGGGGACCCTCAGTGGTACGAGCGCTAGAGCGTCGGCAGAGGTCCCGTGTCCCGCGGCTCGCCGTACGGCATCCGTACGTCCCGTTCCCGCACGATCCGGCACGACCCCCGCGCTCGCCTCGCACCGCGCACACAGAAGAGGCAGCACCCTGACTACGACGTTCCGATCCCTCGGGATCCTCCCCGAGACCGCCGAAGCCCTCGAGGCCGTCGGCATCGTCAACCCGTTCCCCATCCAGGAGATGACCCTCCCCGTCGCCCTCTCCGGCACGGACGTCATCGGCCAGGCCAAGACCGGCACCGGCAAGACGCTGGGCTTCGGTCTGCCGCTCCTGGAGCGCGTCACCGTCCCCGCCGACGTCGAGGCCGGCCGCGCCGCGCCCGACGCGCTGACCGACGCCCCGCAGGCCCTCGTCGTCGTCCCGACGCGCGAGCTGTGCCAGCAGGTCACCAACGACCTGCTCACCGCCGGCAAGGTGCGCAATGTGCGCGTCCTCGCGATCTACGGCGGCCGTGCCTACGAGCCCCAGGTGGAGGCCCTGCAGAAGGGCGTCGACGTGGTCGTCGGCACCCCGGGCCGGCTGCTCGACCTGGCCGGCCAGAAGAAGCTGAACCTGAAGCACGTCAGGTGCCTGGTCCTGGACGAGGCCGACGAGATGCTCGACCTGGGCTTCCTGCCCGACGTCGAGAAGATCGTGGGCATGCTCCCGGTCCGGCGGCAGACCATGCTGTTCTCGGCGACCATGCCGGGCGCGGTCATCGGCCTCGCCCGCCGGTACATGTCGCAGCCCACGCACATCCGCGCCACCTCGCCGGACGGCGAGGGCGCGACGGTCGCGAACACCACGCAGTTCGTCTACCGCGCGCACAACATGGACAAGCCCGAGATGGTCGCGCGCATCCTCCAGGCCGAGGGCCGCGGTCTGTGCATGGTCTTCTGCCGCACCAAGCGCACCGCCGCCGACCTCGCCGACCAGCTCAAGCAGCGCGGCTTCGCCTCCGGCGCGGTCCACGGCGACCTCGGCCAGGGCGCCCGCGAGCAGGCGCTGCGCGCCTTCCGCAACGGCAAGGTCGACGTGCTGGTCTGCACCGACGTGGCCGCCCGCGGCATCGACGTCGGCGGCGTGACCCACGTCATCAACTACCAGTCGCCGGAGGAGGAGAAGACCTACCTCCACCGCATCGGCCGCACCGGCCGCGCGGGCGCCAAGGGCACCGCGATCACGCTGGTCGACTGGGACGACATCCCGCGCTGGCAGCTGATCAACAAGGCGCTGCAGCTGGACTTCGCCGACCCGCCGGAGACGTACTCCACCTCCCCGCACTTCTACACCGACCTGGGCATCCCCGCGGGCACCAAGGGCATCCTGCCGCGCTCGGAGCGCACCCGCGCCGGGCTCGACGCGGAGGAGCTGGAGGACCTGGGCGAGCCGGGCGGGCGCGCCGGCCGCGGTCGCGGCGGCCGGGACGAGGGCCGGTCCGCCGGCCGCGAGCGTCCGGCGCGTACGCCGCGCAGCCGCCGCCGCACCCGGGGTGGCGAGTCGGTCGGCTCCGAGGGCACCGCGCCCACGCCGGTGACCGAGGGCGCGGAGGGCGTCGCCGACGCCGGCGACCGCCCCCGCACGCCGCGCCGCCGGCGCCGTACGCGCGCCGGTGAGCCGTCCCGTACGCCGGTGACGCCGCAGGGCGACACCGCCGTCGAGGCGCCGGCGCCCGAGATCGTGGAGACCGCCGCACCGGCGGAGGCCGCCGTCGCCGAGGCCCCGGCCAAGCCGCGCCGCCGCCGGACCCGCAGGCCGGCCGAGGCAGCCGTGACGCCGGTGGCCGGGCCGGTCGTCGTGGCGGCCACGGCCCCCGTCGTGGAGACCCCGGCCCCGGTCGCCGAGGCTCCGGTGGTGGCCGAGCCCGCCCCGGAGAAGCCGCGTCGCCGCACCCGCAAGACCGCCGTGGCCGCCGAGCCGGTGGCCGCCGAGCCCGCGACCGCCCCGGCGGAGGCCGTCGTGGCCGTCGAGACCGCGGAGCCGGCCGTCAAGCCGCGCCGCACCCGCAAGACCGCGGCGGCCAAGGCCGCGGAGGTGGCCGAGGCCGCCGAAGCCGCCGTCGCCGTCGTGGAGGAGGCGAAGCCCAAGGCCCGCCGCACCCGCAAGGCCGTGGCCGCCGAGCCCGCCGTGGCCACCGCCGAGATCCCGGCGCAGGCCGAGCCGGAGGCGGCGGAGACCAAGCCGCGCCGTACGCGCAAGACGGCCGCGGCGAAGGCGGCCGAGGCCGCGGAGGCCGCCGTCGCCACCGTCGAGGAGGCCAAGCCCAAGGCACGCCGCACCCGCAAGGCAGCCGTGCCGGCCGTGGCAGCCGTGGCCACCGAGCCCGCCCCGGTCGCCGGGTCGGAGCCGGAGGTCGCCGAGGCCAAGCCGCGCCGGACGCGCAAGACCGCGGCGGCGAAGGCGGCCGAGGCCGCGGAGGCCGCCGTCGCCACCGTCGAGGAGGCCAAGCCCAAGGCCCGCCGCACCCGCAAGGCCGCCGTGGCCGCCGAGCCCGCCGTGGCCACCGCCGAGATCCCGGCGCAGGCCACGCAGGAGCCGGAGGCCAAGCCGCGCCGCACCCGCAAGGCCGCGGCGGCCCCGGAGCCCACCGAGGGCTGATCCGCACCGCGCACGACGCCGCCGGCCCGGCCCCCCTTCCCAGGAGGGGGTCCGGGCCGGCGGCGTCCGGCTCTCCAGTGCCGCCCGATACGCTCTGCCCGTGAGCCAGAACGCCGCCTTCACCCCGCCCCCCGGCGCCCGCGCGTACCGGCTGCGCACCGCGCGCGGGGAGTTCGCCGTCGTCGACTCGCCCGCCGCCGACGGGGTCACCGGCCGCGGCACGGTGCTGATGCTGCCCGGCTTCACCGGCAGCAAGGAGGACTTCACCCTGCTGCACGAGCCGCTCGCGGCCCGCGGCTACCGCACGGTCGCCGTGGACGGCCGGGGCCAGTACGAGACGCCCGGCCCCGAGCACGACGAGGCCGCCTACGCGCAGCCCGAACTGGCCCGCGACGCCCTCGCGCAGGCCGCCGCCCTGGACGCCGGGCCGCTCCATCTGCTCGGGCACTCCCTGGGCGGCCAGATCGCCCGGGCGGCCGTGCTGCTCGACCCCGCCCCCTTCGTCTCCCTGACGCTGATGTCCTCGGGCCCGGCGCAGATCTCGGTCTCCCAGCAGCAGCGCGTGAAGCTGCTGCGCGACGCGCTCGACACGCTGACGATGGCGCAGGTCTGGGAGGTCATCTCGGCGATGGGCCCGCCCGAGGAGGTCGGCGGTCCCGCCCGCAGCCCCTTCGAGCGGCACCGGCTGCGCGAGCGCTGGCTGGGCACCGCGCCCGCCCAGCTCATCGCCACCGGCCGCCTGCTGTGCACCGAGCCGGACCGGGTCGCCGAGCTGGCCGCGGTGCCGCTGCCCTTCCACGTGCTGTCCGGCGCGTACGACGACACCTGGCCGGTGCCGCTCCTGGACGAGATGGCGCTGCGGCTCGGGGCGCGCCGCACGGTGATCGAGGGCGCCGAGCACTCCCCCAACACCGACCGCCCGCTGCCCACGGCCGAGGCGTTCGCCGACTTCTGGGACGGCGTGCCCATGGAAGCCGCCGGCTAGTACTGCCCCTGGAGGAGGCCCTCGGCGTCCAGGTCGAAGGCGCGGCGGTCCTCGGTCCCGCTCGGACACCTTACCGGTCAGTAATTAGCCGTTCGAAAAATTTCTTTAGCGTAGGGAATGTTTGTAACACGAGGCCGGTTGACTGAGACAGCACCAGATGAAGGGAGAGGCCATGCGCTTTGAAGTCATGCGACTCGACGACGTCGACGGGACGCCCGTGGACACCACTGTTGTGGACGCCGCCTCCGTGAACCGTATCGTCCAGCAGGCCGCCGCCATCGGGCAGCGCCTCTGGATCCGCCCCGCCGACTCCTCGGCCGCCTGACGCCAGGCACCGGGCGCACGACCCATATGTATGCGCAGGCCCCCCGCACGAACGCCGTGCGGGGGGCCTTGTCGTGCTCGGTGTTCCGTGGAACCCGGTCAGGCGTTCTGGATCACCTGCGTGACGCCGTTGATGATCTGCTGCACGGCGATGGCCGAGAGCATCATGCCGGCCAGGCGGGTCACCAGGACCACGCCGCCGTCCTTGATGACGCGGATGATCAGCAGCGAGTACCGCATCACCAGCCACAGCACCACGTGGATGGCGAGGATCGCCGCCCACACCGAGACCTGCGAGGCCACGCCGTCGGCCTTCTGCACCGCCAGGATCACGGAGACGATCGCCCCGGGCCCGGCGAGCAGCGGCATGCCGAGCGGGACCAGGGCGACGTTGACGTCCTTGGTCTGCTTGGGCTCGTCGGTCTTGCCGGTGAGCAGGTCGAGGGCGATCAGCAGGAGCAGCAGCCCGCCGGCGATCATCAGCGCGGGCACCGAGACGTGCAGGTAGTCGAGGATCTGGTGCCCGAGCAGCCCGAAGACGGTGATGACACCGCCGGCCACGCAGACCGCCTGGAGGGCCATGTGCCGCTGCACCTTGGCGGGGCGGCCGGAGGTGAGCGCGATGAAGATCGGGGTGATCCCAGGGGGATCCATGATCACGAACAGGGTGAGGAAGAGGGAGCCGAAGACGGCGACGTCGAACATGGGTGAGCTACTGGCCTTGCGGGAGGTGGGGAAGAGGGGAAGGACTGCGGGAGCGGGGGTCAGGCTCCGCCGGCCCCCGGCACGGGGAACGCGCCGAATGCCCGCCGGGTGATCTCCCCGTACACCTCGGGGTCCGTGGTGTACTCGCCGAGCGCGCAGGCCTTGCGGCTGCCGTGGTAGTCGCTGGAGCCGGTCACGAGCAGGCCGAGGTCGGCGGCGAGTCCGCGCAGCCGGGCGCGGGTGTCCGCGTCGTGGTCCATGTGGTCGACCTCGATGCCGTCGAGCCCGGCACCGGCCAGCTCGGCGATGGCGGACTCCGGCACGGTGCGGCCCCGCTTGGCGGCGGCCGGGTGGGCGAAGACGGTGACGCCGCCCGCGGCCTTGACCAGCCGGACCGCCTCGAAGGGGTCGGTCTCGTGCTTCGCCACGTGGGCACGGCCGCCGTCGGCCAGCCAGTCCTCGGTGAAGGCGTCGCCGACGCTCGGCACGACGCCCAGTTCGACCAGGGCGGAGGCGACGTGCGGGCGGCCCACCGAGCCGTCGCCGGCGATCCGGGCGACCTGCTCCCAGGTGACGGGCACGCCGAGGTCGTTGAGGCGGGCGACCATCGCGCGGGCCCGCGGCACCCGGTCGTCCCGGACCAGCTCGCGCTCGGCGAGCAGCGCGGGCTCCTCGGGGTCGAAGAGGTAGGCAAGGAGGTGCATGCTGACGCCATCGAGGCGGCAGGACAGCTCGGCGCCGGTGACCAGGATGAGCCCCTCGGGCAGCGCGGCGAGCGCCTCGGCGTGCCCGCGGGTGGTGTCGTGGTCGGTCAGCGCGACGACGTCGAGCCCGGCCGCGGCGGCCTTGGCGACCAGGACCGCCGGGGTGTCCGTGCCGTCGGACGCGGTGGAGTGGGTGTGCAGGTCGATGCGCACGACGCGGACTCCAAGCGGTGACGGGGGCGGACGGGGACGCTCCAGGATAACCGGAGTCCCTGCTGCTCCATGTCACACCCGCAGCCGCCCTGAGCCCCCTACCCTTCCGGGAGCCCCCGCTCCCCCCGCGGCCCCTCCGGGCGCATCAGCCGCGGTGACAGCGCCCCGCACGGCACCAGGTCCAGCTCGGCACCCGCCTCGCGCAGGTCGGCGAGGACCAGCTCCTCGTACATGAGCAGCCCCGACGGCTCGGGCCACACGATCGCCCAGACCCACATGCCGAGCGCCTCGCCGGCGAAGACGGCCCGGTCGACCGGGGCGCCGGAGACGTGCCAGAGCGGGGTGGGGCGGCCCGCGGCCAGGACCTTGGCCTGCGGGGGCTTCTCCACGTCCAGGTAGGGGCCGGGGTCGGGCGCGTCGATGCCCGCGTACCAGGCGCCGAGGCCGACGCCGAGTTCCTCGGCGACCAGGATCAGCTCACCCGCGCCGCCCAGCGGGCCGGGGCCCGAGCAGGCGACCGCGGTCGCCCGGCCGCCGCCCCGGTCGTCGCCCGCGCTGGCCACGCCGGTGAACAGCCAGCCGACCGGCAGCGGCCACGGCATCCACACCGGCACCCGCGCCCGGTGCACCACCACGCCGAGCGCCTCGACGCTGGGCGGGACCACGGGCTGGAGCGGATGGACGGTGCCGTGCACATCGCACTGCCAGGAATCGGCGAAGAGGCCGGGAGCCCTGACCCGGCCACCGCATTTCGGGCAACTGGGTTCGCCCCTCATAGAGCCCCACGGTCCTACCCGCACCGGCCCGCGTCAAGGACGATCACCCATCCGGCGCCCACCCGGCCGAACACCCGGCAAAGTAGGTGTAACTTGCATTAATTAGCGTAGCTAACTTACTATGTGCATACACCAATCAACATTTCGGTCCGGATTGGAGCAACCATGGACCCCTTCGACGCGGGTGCGGGCGGCATCCTGCGCCAGCCCAAGGCCGTGTGGGCGACCGCCGGCGCGTCCGTCGTCGCCTTCATGGGCATCGGCCTCGTCGACCCGATCCTGCCGTCCATCGCCAAGGGCCTGGACGCCAGCGCCGGGCAGGTCTCCCTGCTGTTCACCTCGTACTTCCTGATCACCGCGCTCGCGATGCTGGTCACCGGCTTCGTCTCCAGCCGCATCGGCGGCAAGAAGACGCTGCTGCTCGGCCTCGCCCTCGTGGTGGTCTTCGCCGGGCTCGCGGGCACCTCCGACACGGTCGGCCAGCTCGTCGGCTACCGGGCGGGCTGGGGCCTCGGCAACGCGCTGTTCGTCTCCACCGCCCTCGCCGTCATCGTCGGCGCGGCGGCCGGCGGCAGCGCCGCGGCGATCCTGCTCTACGAGTCGGCCCTCGGCCTCGGCATGGCCTGCGGCCCGCTGGTCGGCGCCCTGCTCGGCGACGCCAGCTGGCGCTACCCGTTCTTCGGGACGGCCTTCCTGATGGCGATCGGCTTCCTGTGCATCTCGGTGCTCCTGAAGGAGCAGCCGAAGCCCGCCCGCAAGACCTCGCTGCTCGACCCGCTCAAGGCCCTCGGCCACGGCGGCCTGGCCTCGGCGGCGGTCTCGGCGTTCTTCTACAACTACACGTTCTTCACGGTGCTGGCCTTCACGCCGTTCGTGCTGAACATGAGCCCGTACAAGTCGGGGGCGGTGTTCTTCGCCTGGGGCGTGCTCCTCGCCGTCTTCTCCGTGCTCGTCGCGCCGCGCGTGCAGGCCCGGTTCGGCTCGCTGAAGGTGCTCGGCGGCTCGCTGGTGCTGCTCGCCGTCGACGTCGTGGTGCTCGGGTACGGCAGCCACACGGCGGCCATCGTGTGCACCATCCTGTCCGGCGCCTTCATCGGCGTGAACAACACCGTCTACACCGAGCTGGCTCTCGGCGTCTCCGACGCGCCGCGCCCGGTGGCCAGCGCCGGCTACAACTTCGTGCGCTGGTTCGCGGCGGCCGCGGCGCCGTACTTCGCGCCGAAGATCGAGGAGTGGACCGACATCCACATCCCGTTCGTGGTGGCGGGGATCACCGCCCTGCTGGGCGCCGCCGTGGTCGTCGTACGGCGCCGGGCGCTCACCCACGAGGCGGAGGAGCTGGAGCCGGCGCACGCGACCGAGGACTCGGTCACGGTGTTCGCCAACTGAGCTTCCGTGCGGGGCTCTTGAGCCTCTCAGTCCAGCGGCACGGACCTGCGGGCGGGATCCCGCAGGTCCGTGCCGTGCGTCAGCCAGCGCTCCTGGAGGGCGCCCGCGCCGTGCACCCGCTTCCAGGCGGCCTCGTTCCCGGTCATCGGCAGCAGCGGCAGGAAGCGCACGGGGTCCAGCGGCGCGTCCAGCTCCAGGTCCTCGACCAGGCCCCCGGGCTCGCCGACCAGCACCGAGGTGAACGGCGCGCCGGGCCACAGCGGTTCGCCGGTGTCCAGGGAGGCGCCCGGGGCCACGACGACGCCCTCGACCTGCGGGGAGGCGGCCAGCACGGCGAGCGGGCGCAGCACCTTGTCGGTGTCGGCGCGGCCGGCGCGCACGGAGAGGACCAGCTCCGCGCGGGGGCCCGCGACCGGGTCGGCGAGCAGGGCGGCCGGGTCGGCCATGGGCTGCGCGGACATGCCGAGGGTGGCATAGCGCACGACGTCGCCCTCCGGGCCCGCAGCGGCTTCGGCGCCGGGGAAGCGCAGCACCTCGATGCGGTCGGTGCCGAGGAAGGTGACCGCGGCGCGCGCGTCCGGCTCGCCCAGCGCGGAGCGCAACCGGGCCTCGACCAGGGGGAGAACATCAGCCATGCGGCGAGCATAGAACTCGTAGGGAAGCGGCAAAGCGGCGCCTTGACACGTCGGGTGACTGGTACTCTGAGCCAGCGCTTCGGGGCAGCACGCAGTGCGTCGCCATCTCGCCCCGACGCCATGGAAACTCCCCATCGGGGAACCCCTTCAAACAGGGGAATGGACGTCCCTCACGAGGGACCGGCCGGAGGAGGTGGGGCTGGCATGGACCGAAGTCGACCGTGCAGTACCACCCGCTCTTCCGGCCGCTGACGCAGCCGCTCCGGCATCGCGCCGCCGCCGCTCACCGTCTCCGCCGCGCCATCACAGGGAAGAGCGTTTCATCCCGTTTTGCCTGCCTGATCCCCTCGATCAGCTCCGCCTGATCCCCTCGATCAGCAGCGAGGCCGGCCACCGCGACGGAGCGGTGCCCCCCGCTTTGTGGACGCGCCGAGACGCGCGGTCTGGACGTCCTCATTCCGGGTGGTTCCACCCGTCGCCGACGCTGCTTTGCTGCCCGTCGCGAAGGAGCCCCGCCATGTCGATGATCCGAGACCTGCGCGCCGCGGTCCGCCCCTCCCGGGCCGTCTCCCTGCGCAAGGACACCGGCGCCTACGACACCACCCGCGACCCGGCGAGCGTGACCGCGGTGGTCGACTGCGCCGTCTACCGGGACGGCAGCCGCGTGGAGACCCCCGTGCCGCTCGGCCCGCACGAGGCGATGCGTCTTGTACGCCGCGACGGCGGCTTCGTCTGGATCGGGCTGCACGAGCCGACCGAGGACGAGTTCGCCGGGATCGCCCGGGAGTTCGGGCTGCACCCGCTGGCCGTGGAGGACGCCGTGCAGGCGCACCAGCGGCCCAAGCTGGAGCGCTACGACGACTCGCTGTTCACCGTCTTCAAGACCATCCACTACGTCGACCACGACCGGCTCACCGCCAACAGCGAGGTCGTGGAGACCGGCGAGGTGATGTGCTTCACCGGACGGGACTTCTTCATCACCGTCCGGCACGGCGGCCAGGGCTCGCTGCGCGCGCTGCGCCGCCGCCTCCAGGAGGACCCGGAGCTGCTGCGCCGGGGCCCCTCGGCGGTGCTGCACGGCATCGCCGACCATGTGGTCGACGGCTACATCGCGGTCGCCGACGCGGTGCAGGACGACATCGACGAGGTCGAGACCGAGGTGTTCTCGCCGGGGCGCAAGGGCACCCCGCGCGGCACCGACGCCGGGCGGATCTACCAGCTCAAGCGCGAGGTCCTCGAGTTCAAGCGGGCGGTGTCGCCGCTGCTGCGGCCCATGCAGCTGCTGAGCGAGCGGCCGATGCGCCTCGTGGACCCCGACATCCAGAAGTACTTCCGCGACGTCGCCGACCACCTGGCCCGGGTGCAGGAGCAGGTCGTCGGCTTCGACGAGCTGCTCAACTCCATCCTCCAGGCCAACCTCGCGCAGGCGTCCGTCGCGCAGAACGAGGACATGCGCAAGATCACCTCCTGGGCGGCGATCGTCGCGGTGCCGACGATGGTGTGCGGGGTGTACGGGATGAACTTCGAGCACATGCCGGAGCTGCACTGGCGGTACGGATACCCGCTGGTCCTGGGCGTCACGGTGGTCATCTGCCTCGGCATCCACCGCACCCTCAAGCGCAACGGGTGGCTGTGAGCGGCGTCGGTAGGCTGACCGCATGACAAGGCTGACCGCATGACACGCGAGCGGGATCTGCTGGACCGGGCCCTCGTCGAGGAGGCCACCAAGAAGTCCGGCCTGATCTGGGTCAGGGGGCCCGAGGGGCCGGCCCGCGCGCTGTGGCACGTCTGGCACGAGGGCGCGGCCTGCCTGGTCGGCGACGGGCCCGGCGAGCAGCCGCTGCCCGGCCTCGCCGACGGGGCGGCGGCCGAGGTGACCGTGCGCAGCAAGGACAAGGGCGGCCGGCTGGTCTCCTGGGCGGCCCGGGTGGCGGAGCTGCCCGCCGGCTCCGAGCCCTGGCAGGCGGCCGTCGCCGACCTCAAGGGCAAGCGGCTCAACGCCCCGGACGGCGAGGCGATGACCGAACGCTGGGCGCGCGAGTGCCGGGTGCTGCGGCTCGAGCCGACGGGGGCGCTGGCGGCGCTGCCGGACGGGGCGCTGGCCGAGCCGCCGGTGCCGTCGCCGGCGACGACCCGGCGGGCGGCTCCGGCGGGGCTGCCACGGCTGCTGTTCCGGCGGCGCCGTAAGTGACCGGCCTATGACGTCGGGAGCTGGCCGCCGTAGTCGAGGGTGTCGTCCTTCGGGGGCTGCGCGAGGGTGAAGTCCTTGTTCCAGTCCGAGAAGCCGATCGTGCCGGCGCTGCCCGCCCGCTCCAGGCGCAGCGGGTAGGGGGTGCCCTCCAGGGAGACGTCCAGGGAGCCGCCGGCGCCTTCGTCACCGGTGATCCGGACGGTGCGGACGCCCGCCTGCTCGTGCCGGCCGTCGGTCGTCACCGCGCCGTGCAGGGTGAGCAGCGAGCCGAGGAGGGTGTCCTTGTCGGTGAAGCCGCTGAAGCGCTGGTACGCCGGGTCGCCCTTGGGCACCTTCACGTACTTGCCGGCCAGCTTCCCGGCCGCCGCGTCGTCGCCGTGGCTGTCGTGGCTCCAGAAGCCGGCGTCGGCCTTGAGGAAGAGCTGCTCGCCGACGCGGAGCACCTGGAAGGTGGTGCCCTCGGCGGCCACGGAGCCGGAGCCGCCGTCCGACTTGAGGCGCATGTCGAGGGTGTAGCGGTTGTCGCCGGCGGCCACGGTGCCGTGCAGGCGGACCGTCTGCGCGGCTTCGGCGGCGGTGCGGGACCTGGTCTGGATCTTCTCCGGGGTGAGCTTGCCGACTCCGTTGGTGCCCGCGTCCGGGTCGTCGCCGCCGCATGCCGTGAGCGTTGCCGTCGCGGCCAGGATGCATGCCGCGGTGGCTGCGCGCAGGGGGCGCCGGTGGTTCACAGACACGGAGCGGTTGCCTCTTTCCGAGGGGGAGGGGTGGCTGAGCGCAGCGTACCGGTGCCTGCGGCGCTTGAGGTGGGGGGCGCCGTGGGGTGCGGAGTGTGGTCCGGGTGCGGGAGCGTCGTGACTGGTCGCGCAGTTCCCCGCGCCCCTGAGGCCGTCCGTTCCGCGGGTCGCCGGTCGGCTTGCGGTGCGTCGTGGTGGGGCGCGCCCGCGCGGCGGAGCCGCAGACCGGCACAGCCCCGCGCCCCTGAGGCCGTCCGTTCCGCGGGTCGCCGGTCGGCTTGCGGTGCGTCGCGGTCGGGCGCGCCCACGCGGCGGAGCCGCAGACCGGCACAGTCGCGGTGGACGGGCTAGCCTGAAGGCCGTTCGCTCGGGCAATGCGGGTAGGGACACGGTATGGAACGGCACCGGTGAGCTGGCCGGTGCGAACGCTCAGGAAAAGGAGCCGCGGCCATGGCAGCGGGCGCCCCCCGGATCTTCGTCTCGCATCTCTCCGGCATCGCCGTCTTCGACCCGGCCGGTGACCAGGTGGGGCGGGTGCGGGACCTCGTCGTCATGCTGCGCGTCGGGCGCAAGCCGCCCCGGGTGCTCGGCCTGGTGGTGGAGCTGTCGACGCGGCGGCGGATCTTCCTGCCGATGACCCGGGTGACCGGCATCGACTCCGGGCAGGTGATCACCACCGGCGTGCTCAACGTGCGGCGGTTCGAGCAGCGGCCCACCGAGCGGCTGGTCTTCGGGGAGCTGCTCGACCGGCGCGTCACGCTCACCGAGACCGGCGAGGAGGCCACCGTGCTCGACCTGGCCGTGCAGCAGCTGCCGGCCCGCCGGGACTGGGAGGTCGACAAGGTCTTCGTGCGCAAGGGCCGCAAGGGCGGTGCCTTCCGGCGCAGCAAGGGCGAGGCGCTGACCGTGGAGTGGTCGGCGGTGACCGGGTTCTCGCTGGAGGAGCACGGGCAGGGCGCGGAGAACCTGCTGGCCACCTTCGAGCAGCTGCGCCCCGCCGACCTCGCCAACGTGCTGCACCATCTGTCCGCCAAGCGCCGCGCCGAGGTCGCCGCCGCCCTGGACGACGACCGGCTGGCCGATGTCCTGGAGGAGCTGCCGGAGGACGACCAGATCGAGATCCTCGGCAAGCTCAAGGAGGAGCGCGCCGCGGACGTCCTGGAGGCCATGGACCCCGACGACGCCGCCGACCTGCTCGGCGAGCTGCCCGAGGAGGACAAGGAGCGCCTGCTGAGCCTGATGGAGCCCGCCGACGCGGCCGACATGCGCCGGCTGATGGCGTACGAGGAGCACACCGCGGGCGGGCTGATGACCACCGAGCCGATCGTGCTGCGCCCGGACGCCACCGTCGCCGACGCCCTGGCCCGGGTCCGCAACCGCGACCTCTCCCCCGCGCACGCCGCCCAGGTGTACGTCTGCCGGCCGCCCGAGGAGACGCCGACCGGCAAGTACCTGGGCACGGTGCACTTCCAGCGGCTGCTGCGCGACCCCCCGTACACCCTGGTCGGCTCGATCCTGGACGACGACCTCCAGCCACTCAGCCCCAGCGCCCAGCTGCCGGTGATCGCCGGGTTCTTCGCCACGTACGACATGGTCGCGGCGCCCGTCGTGGACGACTCCGGGTCGCTGCTCGGCGCGATCACCGTCGACGACGTCCTGGACCACCTGCTGCCCGACGACTGGCGGGAGACCGAGTACCACCTGGAAGAGGCCGGCGAGGAGGTGCGCACCGATGGCGCCTGAGCGCGAGTCGACGCAGGGCCGCGAGCGCGCCTCGGCGGGGTCGAGCGCCGCCTCCCGGCCGCCGCGCACCCGCCTCGACCAGCCGCGCCCGCCGCGCCGCCGCATCCTGCCGGAGTGGGACCCGGAGGCGTTCGGGCGGCTCTCGGAGCGCATCGCGCGCTTCCTGGGCACCGGGCGGTTCATCGTCTGGATGACGGTCGTCATCATCCTGTGGGTGGTGTGGAACATCGCCGCCCCGGGCGGGATGCGCTTCGACACGTACCCGTTCATCTTCCTGACCCTGATGCTGTCCCTCCAGGCCTCCTACGCCGCCCCGCTGATCCTGCTCGCGCAGAACCGGCAGGACGACCGGGACCGGGTCAACCTGGAGCAGGACCGCAAGCAGAACGAGCGGTCCATCGCCGACACCGAGTACCTGACCCGCGAGATCGCCTCCTTGCGGATCGGGCTCGGCGAGGTGGCGACCCGGGACTGGATCCGCTCGGAGCTGCAGGACATGCTCAAGGAGCTGGAGGAGCGGCGCGACGGCCACCGCCCGGAGGGTGGGGTATTCCCGGCGGATCGGCCCGCGGGGCGTGACGTACCCGACCGGTGACGGGCTTTCCGCGGCGTCGGTGCGGCGCCGTACCATCGTCTCTATGGCTACGGAAGACGCGGTGCGCGAGGCGCTGTCGACGGTGAACGATCCCGAGATCAACCGTCCCATCACCGAACTGGGGATGGTCAAGTCGGTCGGGATCGGCGCGGACGGGGCCGTCGCGGTCGCGGTGTACCTGACGGTCTCCGGATGCCCGATGCGCGACACCATCACGCAGCGCGTGACCGACGCGGTCTCCCGGGTGGAGGGCGTCACGCGGGTCGACGTCGAGCTGGACGTGATGAGCGACGAGCAGCGCAAGGAGCTGGCCGCGGCGCTGCGCGGCGGGCAGACCGAGCGCGAGGTGCCCTTCGCCAAGCCGGGCAGCCTGACCCGGGTGTACGCGGTGGCCTCCGGCAAGGGCGGCGTCGGCAAGTCCTCGGTGACGGTGAACCTGGCGGCGGCGATGGCGGCCGACGGCCTCAAGGTCGGCGTCGTCGACGCGGACATCTACGGCCACTCGGTGCCCCGGATGCTGGGCGCCGACGGGCGGCCCACCCAGGTCGAGAACATGATCATGCCGCCGTCGGCCAACGGCGTGAAGGTCATCTCCATCGGGATGTTCACCCCGGGCAACGCGCCGGTCGTCTGGCGCGGCCCGATGCTGCACCGCGCACTCCAGCAGTTCCTGGCGGACGTGTACTGGGGCGACCTGGACGTCCTGCTGCTCGACCTGCCGCCCGGCACCGGCGACATCGCCATCTCCGTGGCCCAGCTGGTGCCGAACGCGGAGATCCTGGTCGTCACCACCCCGCAGCAGGCGGCGGCCGAGGTGGCCGAGCGGGCCGGCGCGATCGCCGTGCAGACCCATCAGAAGATCGTCGGCGTGGTCGAGAACATGGCGGGGCTGCCGTGCCCGCACTGCGGCGAGATGGTCGACGTCTTCGGCACCGGCGGCGGCCAGACCGTCGCCGACGGTCTGACCCGCACCACCGGCGCCACCGTGCCGGTGCTCGGCTCGATCCCGATCGACGTGCGGCTGCGCGAGGGCGGCGACGACGGCCGGCCCGTGGTGCTGTCCGACCCGGGGTCCCCGGCGGGCGCGGCCCTGCGCTCCATCGCGGGCAAGCTGGGCGGGCGCCAGCGGGGCCTGTCGGGGCTGTCGCTGGGGATCACCCCGCGCAACAAGTTCTGACCCGTTCCGACAGGTTCTGAGCCGTCCTACGGGGAAGGGGGCGCCGTCCGGCCGGACGGCGCCCCCTTCACGTGTGCCGCGGCCGGTCAGGCGTAGGCGGCGATGTCCTTGACCACGGCGAAGGCGAGGCCGTAGGCGCTCATGCCGCGGCCGTACGCGCCCAGGTGGACGCCCTGCGCGGTGGAGCCGGCGAGGATCCAGCCGAACTCCGACTCGCGGTAGTGGAAGGCCGTCGGGACGCCGTCCACGGGCAGGGACAGGGTCGTCCAGTCCTCGCCGTCGAGGTCGTCGGCGAGGACCCACGCGGTCTCGGTCTGCTGGTCCAGCCAGTCGTCGCGCAGCGCGTGGTCCATCTGGCCGGGCCAGGTGAAGGACAGCAGCCCGACCCCGGCGAGCCAGGCCGCCGAGGACACCGAGGTGGCCTCCAGGAGGCCGGTGCCGTCGGCGCTGCGCCGGTCGGGGTTGGCGGCGACGGTCACGACGACCGCGAACTTCTCCTTGGCGTCCTGGTCGCCATTGGCCACGTGCTCGTTGCGGACGGACGGCTCGTCGCCGTGCCCGACCGACCCGTGCTCCACGGTCCCGTCGGCCGCCGTGCCGACCTGCATCAGCCAGCGCGGCCCGGTGAACGCCTCGTCCAGGCCGTACCAGGGGAAGGGCGCACGCAGATAGCCGTCGGCCGTACGCCGGGCGGCGGCGCCCCGCTGGTCGTCCGCCGCGGCCGGTGTCTGCTCGACTGCCCGACTCGTCGTCTCCATGTGCCCCGACGCCTCCTCGCTCGGACGGACCCGAACGGCCCGCCCCCCTTCGGGCGCACTCGTCGGCTCCGCGCAACAACTCGGCAGCATAGCCACACCGCCGAGGAGGGGGCGGGAAGGGCGGTCAGGTGGCGTCGGCGTCGAAGGGCGGCGGGGCCTCGTCGGACGGGGGCTCGGGCTTCTTCGTCAGGTCCGCGCGGCCACCACCGGACGACGAGGGCGACGGGGAGGAGCTGCCGGAGTCGCGGCCGTGCACGGCGTCGGTGACCTCGGCCATCTCCTTCTTCAGGTCGAAGCCGTTGCGGATCTCCTTCAGGCCCAGCTCGTCGTTGTCCAACTGCTTGCGCAGGAAGGTGCGGGGGTTCAGGTCCTCGAACTCGAAGTCCTTGAACTCGGGGCCCAGCTCCTCGCGGATGTCGCGCTTGGCGCTGTCGGAGAACTCCCGGATCTTGCGGATGGTGCGGGTGATGTCCTGAATGACCTTGGGCAGCTTGTCCGGACCGAAGACGAGCACGGCGAGGACGACGAGCGTGACCAGCTCGAGTGGTCCTATGTCATTGAACACCTGAAGCTCCTTGGGATGTCCGGGCCGCCCCCACGGTACCCGCCTCCCCCGTCCGACCGATACTGTCCCGTGTCCGCCGAGCGCCCGTATGCGTGGCCTTTCCGGATTGTTTGCCTTGCTGACCCCTTGTCCGTCAGCTTCCTGCCGAGGAGCCGAGGACCAGTGAGACCTTCGTCTCCTTGCCGCCCCGGGTCAGGGTCAGCTCCAGGCGGTCGCCGGGGCGGTGGGACCGGGTCCTGATGATCAGCTCCTCGCCGGAGTGGACGCGGTCGCCGTCGACCCGGGTGATCACGTCCCCGGGGCGCAGCCCGGCCCGGGCGCCGGCGCCGCCGGGCACGACGGCGGGGCCGCCGCTGTTGTCCTTGTCGCCGACGCGGGCGCCGTCGCCCGCGTAGTCCATGTCGAGGTTGATCCCGATGACCGGGTGGGTGGCGCGGCCGGTGTTGATCAGTTCCTCGGCGACGCGCTTGCCCTGGTTGATGGGGATGGCGAAGCCGAGCCCTATCGAGCCGGCCTGGCCGCCGTCCGGGTCCTCACCGTCGCCTCCGCCGCTGCCGCTTCCGGCGGAGCGGATCGCGGAGTTGATGCCGATCGCCCGGCCGCGGGAGTCGAGCAGGGGACCGCCCGAGTTGCCGGGGTTGATCGGCGCGTCGGTCTGGAGGGCGTCGACATAGGACACGTCGCTGCTGTCCTCGCCGCCGGCGGTGATGGGCCGCTGCCGGGCGCTGATGATGCCGGAGGTGACCGTGCCGGCCAGGTCGAAGGGGGCGCCGATGGCGACGACGGGGTCGCCGACGCGGACGTTGTCGGAGTTGCCCAGCGGCAGCGGGGTGAGGCCGCGGACGCCGGTCACCTTCACGACGGCCAGGTCGTAGCCGCTGTCGCGGCCGACGACGGTGGCGGTGGCGGTGTCGCCGCTGTTGAAGGTGACGGTGATGCGGCCCCCCTCGCCGGCCGCCCTCACGACGTGGTTGTTGGTCAGGATGTGGCCCTTGGCGTCCAGCACGAAGCCGGTGCCGGTGCCGGCGGCGTCGCTGCCGCTGACGTGCAGGGTGACCACGCTGGGCAGGGCCCGTCCGGCGATGCCGGCGATGCTGTCCGCGGCGCGGCCCGCCGGTTCCCGGCCGGCCTGGGGCAGGGTGACGGTCGTCCCCACGCCGCCGTTGCGCTCCAGGTGGGCGCCCACCAGGCCGCCGACGGCGCCGGAGGCCAGGGCGATCAGCAGGATGGCGACGATCAGCCCCTTCCGCGCCCGTCTGCGCTCCTGCTTCTGCGTGAGCACGGGCGCCCCGTTCTGCTGGAACGGCCCGGCGGCGACGGCCCAGGGGTCGTAGCGCCCCCACGGATCGACGGCCGGCAGCACGCCCCCGACGGCCGGCGCGTTCACTCCCGCCGGCGGTACGTCCCCGGGCGGCGGCGGTGCGATGCCGGTCCCGCCGGCCGGCGGCGCCGTCGCCGCCGGGTGCTGCACGGGCGGCGCGGGCGCCCAGGGGCCGGGCTCGCCGTAGGGCGGGGTGCTGTAGGGGTCGGGGTCGTGGAGGGGGGTATGGCGGGTGCCGGGGCCGCCGGGGTGGGGGTACGGGCCAGGGGCGGCGCCGTCGACCGGCTGCGCCTCGGGTCCGGGGAGGCCGGCGGGGGTCGGCTCCGGGGCGGCGGACGGGTGCGGGACGGTGCCGGGCTCGGCGGCCGGCCGGGGGCCCGACCCGGTCGGTGTCGCTTCGGGGCGGTGCAGTTCGTAGTCCCCCGTGTCGCGGGCCTGGGGCGACGGGGCCGGGCGGGGCGGCTCCGGGTCGCCCTCCTGCTCCGCTGCCGGGCGGGGCGGTGGTACGTCGTCGGTCGCCCGGGAGAGGTCCGCCGCCGGGCGGGGTCGCTCGGCCTCCGCCGGGCGCGGCAGCGTGAAGTCGCCCTCGGCGGAGGGCTGTTGAGGGGCGGCCAGTTCGAAGTCGCCGTCAGGGGTGTGCGGGCGGGAGCGGTTCCACCACTTCGCCTTCGTGGGCTTGGCCTCGCTCATGTTCTCCCCACAGCCGGCCGCGGTCCGTCATCCCGGATTCAATCAGGTCCGCGGCCCGGCGCGCAGGCCCCGGTCAGGGAGCCTGGCGGAAGGGGGAGGACGCGACGGGGGTCGGCAGTGCCCCGGTCGACCCCGTCCAGGACGGAGGCACCGCCTCCAGCGGCCGTATCAGCGGGGACATCACCGCCGCACCGGCCGTCACCGGCGCGGTCAGCGCGCGCATCGCCTGCTGGCGCAGCCCGGGCAGCAGCGGGGCGGCCGCCTCCGTGGGCGCCGTCGGCACGTCACCGAGGGTCCGCACGCCCTGGACCTGCCCGAGCAGCGGGGCCCCGACGCGCCGGCGCTGGGCCTCCGGGGACGTCGCCGCGCCCGCGCTCGGGCTGCGGGCCGGCGTCACATTGCTGCCGCCGCCCGAGCCGCGCGCCTCCGAGGTGGCGTCCGGCATCCCGGCGGTGACCCCGCCGAGCGCCACGGCGGCCAGCGAGACCGCGCCGGCGGCGGCGAAGGCGAAGCGCAGGCCGCGGGAGGACGGCCGGTCGCTCTCGTGCCGCCCGAGAACCTGCCCGCGCGGCCCGTGACCCGGAGGGGAGGCCGGCACATAGCCGAAGGCGAACCGGTCGTCGCGGCCCGTGTCGAAGACGCCGGAGGGCAGCCCGCCGCCGGAGCCCGGGCCGGGACCGCCGCCGGGCAGGCCCTGGAGCCGGGCCAGGAAGCTCTCGGACGGGGTGGGCGGGGCGGCCTCCGCGAACACGTTCTTCAGCCGGCGCTGGGCATCGACCTCCGTCTTGCACTTGGGGCAGGTCGCCACGTGCGCCAGGACGCGATCACGCGCCTCATGACCGAGCTCTCCGTCCACCAGGGCGGAGAGCCGGTCTCCCAGATGCTGCTCGGCGAGATGTCCCTCGCCCTTCGGACGTGATCCACTCACGCGCTCGCGCCCCCTCCTCCCAGGGCCGGCACCCGGGCCGCGAAGGAGCGCCGCTCGGTGCGCGCCTTGGGCGCGCGGTGCGCGAGGGCCTTGCGCAGCTGGGACCGGCCGCGGTGGATGCGGGAGCGCACCGTGCCGAGCTTGACGCCGAGGGTGGCGGCGATCTCCTCGTACGACAGCCCTTCGATGTCGCACAGCACGACGGCGGCGCGGAACTCGGGGGCCAGGGTGTCGAGGGCCTGCTGGACGTCCGCGTCGAAGTGGGCGTCGTGGAAGAGCTGCTGCGGGGTGGGCTCCCGGCTGGGCAGCCGCTCGGCCGCGTCGTCGCCGAGCGCGTCGAAGCGGATGCGCTGCTTGCGGCGGACCATGTCCAGGAAGAGGTTGGTGGTGATGCGGTGCAGCCAGCCCTCGAAGGTGCCCGGTGTGTAGGTCGACAGGGACCGGAAGACGCGGACGAAGACCTCCTGGGTGAGGTCCTCCGCGTCGTGCTGGTTGCCGGTGAGGCGGTACGCGAGGCGGTAGACCCGGCCGCTGTGGGTGCTGACGATCTCCTCCCAGGTGGGCGGAGTCCACGCCGCACCGTCCGCGTCGCCGGTGAAGGTCGCGGTCTGGCCGTGGCCCGCGGCGGGCCCGGCGGCGTGGCTGTGGTCGGCAGCGGTGTCGTTCACAGATTTCGGCCTGACTGCCGATCCGAGGAAGCGCCGCAGCACTCCGCCCCGATCCGCGGGTGCGGCCGCACCTCCCCTGTCGGCTCTGGTGGTGTCCAGTGGAGCCCCTACCATAGCCACCTCGCCCGTTAGCTCCGGATAAGCGGTTTTACGAGAATTTGATCTGGGGCGGCCCGACTCGTCCGCCCTTCCGCCTTCTCGCTCTCCCCTCCCAAACGACCGGTCCCATCTGCGGGTTCCCGACGCCAACGGATACAGTCACGCCGAGGCCACCACGGGGACAGGAGAGGGTCATTACCGGCAACCGGCAGCCGAGCTGGGCGTTCGCCGACGCCTACGTCGCCGAGGACGACGCGCTGCGCTGGGCGCGCGAGCGGGCCCGTGAGGCGGGCCTGCGCTCGGTGACGCCCGGCACCGGCTCGGCGCTCGGTCTGCTGGCCGGCGCCGTGGACGCCAAGGCCGTCGCGGAGATAGGCACCGGCTGCGGCGTCTCCGGGATCCATCTGCTGCGCGGCATGCGCCCGGACGGCGTGCTGACCACCGTCGACCCGGAGCCCGACCACCAGCAGTGCGCCCGCCAGGCCTTCCGCACCGCCGGCTACGCCAGCAACCGGGCCCGCTTCATCCCGGGCCGCGCCCTCGACGTGCTGCCCCGCCTCGCGGACGCCGGGTACGACCTGGTCTTCTGCGACGGCGACCGCCTCGAGTACCTGGACTACCTGGCCGAGTCGCTGCGCCTGCTGCGGCCCGGCGGCCTCGTCGCGTTCGAGGGCGTCTTCGGCGCCGGCCGGACGGTCGACTCGGGGCCGCAGCCCACCGAGGTACTGCGGCTGCGGGAGCTGCTGCGGGCGGTGCGGGAGAGCGAGGAGCTGGTGCCCTCGCTGCTGCCGGTGGGCGACGGGCTGCTCTGCGCGGTCAAGCGCTGATCCGTCACCACGGATCAACGTCACCGCGGATCCACGCACACCCACGCGCGCGTGGGTGTGCACCGGCGGGCCGTGGGAATCCGGGAGATGACGGAGAGTGGGAAATCGACCGCCCCGGTGCCTGGGGCGGCACCGGGGCGGTCGATTGGGTATGGTCGCTTGCGCGTCAGCCGACGACCTTCTTGAGGGCGTCGCCGAGCGCATCGGCCTCGTCGGGGGTCAGCTCGACGACGAGTCGACCGCCGCCTTCGAGCGGAACGCGCATGACGATGCCCCGCCCCTCCTTGGTCACCTCGAGCGGGCCGTCGCCCGTCCGCGGCTTCATGGCCGCCATGCTCGTTCCCCTTCCTGATACCGGCTCACCGTCCCGGCATCGAACATATTGCTTCCCAGCCATTATCCCGCATCACTGGACCCGATGACCAACATCGGTCGGCATCGCTTGGGCAACGCGCGCGAGCAAAACCACTCAATTCGGCGATGTGACTGCGATACTGCGCGCCCTCGGCCACGTCCGCCGAATGGGCACGGACCGGAATCCTTTGACGCAGCTCACATCCCGGGGCCGGTCCGGCGCCGCCGTTCTCCGTCATGCTGTGGGCTCACAGACCCGACGCGGAGGGGATACCCATGGCCGACACCGTTCTCTACGAAGTGGGCGACGGGCTCGCGACGATCACGCTGAACCGCCCCGAGGCGATGAACGCGCTGGACATCGCGACCAAGGTCGCCCTGCGGGAGGCGGTGCGCGCGGCGGCCGACGACGACGCCGTACGGGCGGTGCTGCTCGCGGCGGCCGGGGAGCGGGCGTTCTGCGTGGGCCAGGACCTCAAGGAGCACGTCGGACTGCTGGCCGCGGACCGGGAGGCGGGGTCCGGCGAGGGCCGGACGATGAGCACGGTGCGCGAGCACTACAACCCGATCGTGCGGGCCCTGGTGGAGGCGCCCAAGCCGGTGGTCGCGGCGGTGAACGGGGTGGCGGCCGGGGCGGGCTTCGGCTTCGCGCTGGCGGCGGACTACCGGATCGTCGCGGACACGGCGGCCTTCAACACCTCCTTCGCGGGCGTGGCGCTGACCGCCGACTCGGGCGTCTCCTGGACGCTGCCGCGCGTCGTCGGCCCCGGCCGCGCCACCGACCTGCTGCTCTTCCCCCGCAGCCTGGGCGCCCGGGAGGCGTTCGAGCTGGGCATCGCCAGCCGCGTCGTGCCGGCCGCCGACCTTCGCGCGGAGGCCGAGCGGACGGCGCGGGCGCTGGCCGAGGGCCCGACGGTCGCCTTCGCCGCGCTGAAGGAGTCGGTCGCCTACGGGCTGACGCACACCCTCTCCGAGACGCTGGAGAAGGAGGACGAGCTGCAGTCCCGGGCCGGCGCCTCCGAGGACCACGCCATCGCGGTGCGGGCCTTCGTGCAGAAGGAGAAGCCCCGCTACCTGGGCCGCTGAAGTCGCTAGGAGCCGGCCGCCCCGCGCGCGGCGCACTCCGCGAGGTGGTCGTCCACCAGGCCGCAGGCCTGCATCAGCGCGTACGCGGTGGTCGGGCCGACGAAGCGCAGGCCCCGCTTCTTCAGCGCCTTGGACAGCGCGGTGGACTCCGGGGTGACCGCCGGGACGTCGGCGAGGGTCTTGGGGACCGGCCGCCCGGCCGGGTCGGGGGCGTGCGACCAGATCAGCTCGTCCAGTTCGCCGGGGGCCCAGCCGGCCAGCGCGCGGGCGTTGGCGAGGGTCGCGTCGATCTTGGCCCGGTTGCGGATGATGCCCGCGTCGGCGAGCAGCCGCTCGCGGTCGGCGTCGGTGAAGGCGGCCACCGCGGCGATCTCGAAGCCGGCGAAGGCGGCGCGGAAGCCGGGGCGGCGGCGCAGGATGGTGATCCAGGACAGGCCCGACTGGAAGGCCTCCAGGCTGAGCCGCTCGAAGAGGGCGTCGTCGCCGCGGACCGGGCGGCCCCACTCCTCGTCGTGGTAGGCGACGTAGTCCGCGGTGGACAGGGCCCAGGGGCAGCGCGGCACGCCGTCCGGTCCTGCGACGGCCTCACCGGCGCTCACTGCTGCTCCCCCTCGGCCGGCTTCTCCATGGCGACGCGGTGCCCGCCCGCCCGGGCGCCCGCGAGGGCGTGCTCCAGGTCGGCGATGCGGGCGTCGCGCTCGGCCAGCTCGGCGCCGAGGCGGCCGAGGGCGTCGTCCACGTCCGCCATGCGGTAGCCGCGGGCGGTGAGCGGGAAGCGCAGGCGGTCGACGTCGGCGCGGACCAGCGGGCGGTCCGGGGGCAGCAGGTCGCGCACTCGGTCGGGGGCGGCCTCGGGGAGGGGACCGCTGTCGCCGCCGCCGACCACGGCGAGCGTCACCGCGGCCACGACGACGGCCAGCGCGAGGACGAGGAAGAGGAACATGACCATCGCTGGGGCCCCCATGGCCGGATCGGACGTCGGTTGTGTCGGGTCCGATCGTGCCATGCGAGTCTGACAGCCGGGGCCGCAGGCGGCCCGAGCGCACACCGGGAACGGCAGAACGGTAGGGAACGTGGAGATGTCGCAGGGGACGCTGAGGCTGGGCCGGCGCGAGTTCGGGGCCCACGAGCCGGTGGTCATGGCGATCGTGAACCGGACCCCGGACTCCTTCTACGACCAGGGGGCCACCTTCCGGGACGAGCCCGCGCTCGCGCGCGTGGAGCAGGCCGTCGCCGACGGCGCCGCGATCATCGACATCGGCGGGGTGAAGGCGGGCCCCGGCGAGGAGGTGTCCGCCGAGGAGGAGGCGCGCCGCACGGTGGGCTTCGTCGCGGAGGTGCGGCGGCGCTTCCCGGACGTGGTGATCAGCGTGGACACCTGGCGGCACGAGGTCGGCGAGGCGGTGTGCGCGGCCGGCGCCGACCTGCTGAACGACGCGTGGGGCGGCGTCGACCCGAGGCTCGCCGAGGTCGCCGGACGGCACGGGGTGGGCCTGGTCTGCACGCACGCCGGCGGCGCGGAGCCGCGCACCCGGCCGCACCGGGTGGAGTACGCGGACGTGATGGCCGACATCCTCCAGGTCACCCTGGGCCTGGCGGAGCGGGCGGTGGCGCTCGGGGTGCCGCGGGAGTCGGTGCTGATCGACCCGGGGCACGACTTCGGCAAGAACACCCGGCACAGCCTGGAGGCGACCCGGCGGCTGGGCGAGATGGCGGACACCGGCTGGCCGGTCCTGGTGTCCCTGTCCAACAAGGACTTCGTCGGGGAGACCCTGGACCGGCCGGTGAAGGAGCGGGTCCTCGGCACGCTGGCGACCACGGCGGTCTCGGCGTGGCTGGGGGCGCGGGTCTACCGGGTGCACGAGGTGGCCGAGACCCGGCAGGTCCTGGACATGGTGGCGTCCATCGCGGGCCACCGGCAGCCGGCGGTGGCCCGCAGGGGGCTGGCCTGAGCGGCTAGCGCCCCGCCTCCTTGGAGACCAGCGCGACGGCCTCGTCCACGTCGTCCGTGACGTGGAAGAGGAGCAGGTCCTTCTCGGCGGCCTTGCCCTGGGCCACCAGTGTGTTGCGCAGCCAGTCCAGCAGGCCGCCCCAGTACTCCGTGCCGAAGAGGACGATCGGGAAGCGGGTCACCTTCTGGGTCTGCACCAGGGTGAGGGCCTCGAACAGCTCGTCCAGGGTGCCGAGGCCACCGGGCAGGACCACGAAGCCCTGGGCGTACTTCACGAACATCATCTTGCGGACGAAGAAGTACCGGAAGTTCAGCCCGATGTCGACGTAGGGGTTGAGCCCCTGCTCGAAGGGCAGCTCGATGCCGAGGCCCACCGAGATGCCCTTGGCCTCCAGGGCGCCCTTGTTGGCGGCCTCCATGGCGCCGGGGCCGCCGCCGGTGATGACCGCGAAGCCGGCCTCGACCAGGCCGCGGCCGAGCCGCACCCCCGCGTCGTACTCGGGCGAGTCGGCCGGGGTGCGGGCGGAGCCGAAGACGCTGATGGCGGGCGGGAGTTCGGCGAGGGTGCCGAAGCCCTCGATGAACTCGGACTGGATGCGCAGCACCCGCCAGGGGTCGGTGTGCACCCAGTCGGTGGGCGCCCGCTCGTCGAGGAGGCGCTGGTCGGTGGTGCTCTCCTGCACCTGGTCCCGCCGCCGGAGGACAGGGCCCAGGCGCTGCTCCTCCGGTGGCCGCTTCTTGCCCTCGGGGTTGCCGGTGGCCATGCGCGCTCCCTCCGTTCGCCGGTATCCGCACCTCAGCGTAGTTCTACGCGGGTTACGTACGGGGGACCTGAGCATGTCCGCCACGCACCGGTTCAAAACCCTCTCCGGTGGTCAGGCGGTGAGCCAGGACCGCAGCCGCTCCTCGCCGGCGAGGATCTTCGCGGTGTCCACCCGCTCGTCCCGCTTGTGGGCCAGGTGGGGGTTGCCGGGCCCGTAGTTCACGGCCGGCACGCCGAGCGCCGAGAAGCGGGAGACGTCCGTCCAGCCGAACTTGGGCCGCGGCTCGCCGCCGACCGCCTCGATGAACGCCGCGGCGGCGGGGTGGGAGAGGCCCGGCAGGGCGGCGCCGCTGTGGTCGTCCACCGTGAACTCGGCGACGCCGCACTCCGCGAAGACCTCGCGGACGTGGGCGAGCGCGTCCTCGGGGGTGCGGTCGGGGGCGTAGCGGAAGTTGACGGTGACCACGCACTCGTCGGGGATGACGTTGCCGGCGACGCCGCCGGTGACGCCGACCGCGTTGAGGCCCTCGCGGTACTCCAGGCCGTCGATGACCGGGCGGCGCGGCTGGTAGGCGGCGAGGCGGGCGAGGATCGGGGCGGCGGCGTGGATGGCGTTGGCGCCCATCCAGCTCCGCGCGGAGTGCGCCCGCTCCCCGGTGGTCTTCAGCAGCACGCGCAGCGTGCCCTGGCAGCCGCCCTCGACCTCGCCGTCGGACGGCTCCAGGAGGACCGCGAAGTCGCCGGCCAGCCACTCCGGGTGGGCCTCGGCGACGTGCTTGAGGCCGTTCAGCTCGGCGGCGACCTCCTCGTTGTCGTAGAAGACGAAGGTCAGGTCGCGGTTGGGGGCGGGCACGGTGGCGGCGATGCGCAGCTGCACCGCGACGCCGGCCTTCATGTCGCAGGTGCCGCACCCCCACAGCACCCCGTCCGCGTCGAGCCGGGAGGGGACGTTGCCGGCGATGGGGACGGTGTCGATGTGCCCGGCCAGCACCACCCGCTCGGCGCGGCCCAGGTCGGTGCGCGCGAGGACGTTGTTGCCGAACCGCTCGACGCTCAGGTGCGGCAGGGCGCGCAGCGCGCTCTCGACGGCGTCGGCGAGGGGCTTCTCGGAGCCGCTCTCGGAGGGCATGTCGACGAGCCGCGCGGTCAGCTCGGCGGCGTCAAGGGTGAGGTCGAGCGGGGTGTGGGCCATGTCCCCGACCCTAACCTCCGCCCCCTGGCCCCACCGTTCCCGCGCGGTTGTCCACAGCCCGCCTGCCCCGCGCCTACTCTCCAGTACCTTGTACGCGTGTCTCAGCCACCCGCGCCCCGCGCACGTCCCGGCCGCCTGCTCCGCACCGGGGCGGCGCTCGTGGTGCTGCTCGCGGTCGCCGGCTATCTGGTGGTGCAGTACGTCACCGGCGGCGAGGACGCGCGCGGCTGCAAGGTCGTCGCGGGCGGCAGCGGCACGGGGTCGTACGGGCTGACGGCGGACCAGGCGGTGAACGCGGCCACGATCACGGCGGTGGGCACCGCGCGGGCCCTGCCCGAGCGGGCGGTGACGATCGCGCTGGCGACGGCCCTCCAGGAGTCGGCGCTGCGCAACCTCGACCACGGCGACCGGGACTCGCTCGGCCTCTTCCAGCAGCGCCCCTCGCAGGGCTGGGGCACCCGGAAGGACATCATGGACCCGGCGTACGCGGCCGGGGAGTTCTACGACCACCTGGTCAAGGTGCCCGACTACACGCGGCTGCCGCTGACCGACGCCGCCCAGCGCGTGCAGCGCAGCGGCTTCCCGGACGCCTACGCCAAGCACGAGCCGGACGCCGCGCTGCTGGCCGCCGCGCTGACCGGCCGCTCCGGGGCGACACTGACCTGCGCGGGCCTGCCGGCCGGCGGGAGCCCGACGGGCCCGGACGCGGTGCGGGCGGCGCTGGTACGGGACTTCGGGCGGGGCGTGCTCCAGCCGGCCGCCGCTGACGCGGAGGCGGCCCCGGCGCCCAGCCCCTCCCCCGAGATCTCCGGTGAGACCTCCGGCGGGCGGACCGTGACGCTCCCGGTGACCGCCTCCTGGACCGGTGAGGGCGCGATAGCCCGGCAGAGCGCCGAGCGGCGCGGCTGGCAGCTCGCGCACTGGGCGGTGGCCAACGCCTCGGCGCTGCACATCGAGCGGGTCGCCTACGCGGGGCGCGAGTGGACCGCGGGCAGCACCGGCAGCACGTGGCGCCCCACGGGCGCGGACGGCACCGCGGGCGCGGAACGGGGCCCGGGGCCGGTCCGGATCACGTCCGGCCGGTAGTACGAGCCGTCACCCGTCGGGGGTACCCGCACCGGTCTCCGGCCCGGCCCGCCCCCGGAATTGCGCCGCACCCTCGGCGAATGCGCCGAACGCCTTGGGAGCAAAGGGGTGTAAGGATTCGGCCCGCTTTCCGGCCGCGGCCCATTTGCCCGCTTTTCGGGGCACCCGATAATGCGACGCATTGCCAACTCTTTAGGTTTCCCGTCCGCAACCTTCGCGGCCTCCGCGCGGTAGTCACGGCGTCCTAGCCACAACGTCGACTTCCGTCGAAGGAGCAACATGTCCCTCCCCCTGACCCGCCGGATCGCCCGTGCCGCGCTGCTCGTCGCCGCCGGAGCGGCCGCCGGAGTCGGTGCGGCCGGCTCCGCGAACGCTGCCGCGGAGCTGCCGGCCACCCCGAACCTGGGCGGGCTCACGGCCCTGGACGGGGCGAACGTGGCCAGCACCGTCGACGGCGCGGCCCGCGGCGTCACCGGCTCCGCCGGGGACACCGGAGGCAAGGCCGTGAAGAAGGCGGTGCCGGCCGCGGGCAAGACCGGCGGCTCGGTCGTGAAGAAGACCACGCCCGTGGCGCAGAAGGCGGCCGGCGACGCGGCGGGCTCCGCCGGGGACATCGTCGGCGAGACCGCGAAGACCGCCACCAAGGGCGGGCTGCCGACGGACGCGCTGGGCAAGGGCCTGCCCGCCACCGGTTCGCTGCCCACCGGCTCCCTGCCGGTGGGTGGGCTGCCGCTGGGCTGACCCGGTACGCCGAAGGGGCCCGGAACCGTGGTTCCGGGCCCCTTCGCCACGGGTGCGTCAGGCGAGGCGCGCGACCGCCGCCCGGACCCGCTCGTCGGTGGCCGTCAGCGCCACCCGCACGAACCGCTCCCCGGCGGGCCCGTAGAAGTCGCCCGGCGCCACCAGGATGCCGCGCTCGGCGAGGTGGCCGACGGTGTCCCAGCAGGACTCGTCGCGGGTGGCCCACAGGTAGAGGCTGGCCTCGCTGTGCTCGATGCGGAAGCCGTGGCCGAGCAGCGCCTCGCGCAGCAGGGCGCGGCGGACGGCGTAGCGCTCGCGCTGGACGCGGACGTGCTCGTCGTCGCCGAGGGCCGCCACCACGGCCGCCTGGGTCGGCGCGGAGGTCATCATGCCGCCGTGCTTGCGGATCTCCAGGAGCGGGCCGAGGACCGCCGGGTCGCCGGCCAGGAAGGCGGCGCGGTAGCCGGCCAGGTTGGAGCGCTTGGACAGCGAGTGGACGGCCACCAGGCCGTCGTGGGAGCCGCCGTTGACCTCCGGGTGCAGCACCGAGACCGGGTCGGCCTCCCAGCCCAGCTCCAGGTAGCACTCGTCGGAGACGACCAGCACGCCGTGCTCGCGCGCCCAGGCGACGATCCGGGTCAGCTCGTCCTTGCCGAGGACCCGGCCGGTCGGGTTGGACGGGGAGTTCAGCCAGAGCAGCTCCAGACCGTCCGGGTCGAGGTCGGTCGGGTCGTCGTACGCCTCGTACTCCGCGCGCGCCAGGCGGGCGCCGACCTCGTAGGTCGGGTAGGCCAGACGCGGGAAGGCGACCCGGTCGCCGGGGCCGAGGCCGAGCTGGGTCGGCAGCCAGGCGACGAGTTCCTTGGAGCCGACGACCGGCAGCACGTGGCGGTGGGTGACGCCCCGGGCGCCGAGGCGCCGCTCGACCCAGCCGGTCAGCGCGTCGCGCAGCGCGGGCGTGCCCCAGACGGTCGGGTAGCCCGGCGAGTCGGCCGCGTCGACGAGCGCCTTCTGGATCAGCTCCGGTACCGGGTCGACCGGGGTGCCGACCGAGAGGTCGACGATGCCGTCCGGGTGCGCGGCGGCCGTCTTCTTGTAGGGCTCCAGCTTGTCCCAGGGGAAGACGGGCAGGAGCGCGGAGACTGCGGACACGGTGGGTGGCTCACTTTCGTCGGTACGGCGAACGCCCCGGTCCCGTACGGAGCGGACCGGTGCGATCGGGTCCGTACGGGAGCGGGGCGGCGCGGGCGGTGCGGCCCGGGTGCTGCTCGGTGCTACTCGGCCTGCGGGGGCAGCGCGGCGACGAAGGGGTGGTCGCGCTCGATGAGGCCCAGCTTGCTGGCGCCGCCGGGCGAGCCGAGCTCGTCGAAGAACTCGACGTTCGCCTTGTAGTAGTCCTTCCACTCGTCCGGGGTGTCGTCCTCGTAGAAGATCGCCTCGACCGGGCAGACCGGCTCACAGGCACCACAGTCGACGCATTCGTCCGGGTGGATGTACAAGGACCGCTGGCCCTCGTAGATGCAGTCGACCGGGCACTCCTCGATGCACGCCTTGTCCTTCACGTCGACACAAGGCTGCGCGATGACGTAGGTCACGCTGTCGTTCCTCCTCCATAGGGCGCTGGCGGGCCTCCTCAGGCTCCGCCGCCTGGCGCGCGGGAGCGCGGCGTCGTCGATGCCCGCCCCTAGTATCTCCGTTCCTGGGCACGATCCGAACATGAGGGGTGAACCGTCCCGTGGAATTCTCCGCCGCCGGGCGATACGAGGTCCGTATCACCAGTGCTGACGTGGGCAAACGGGTATCCGTCCGGCGCTGGAGCGAACCTGGAGGCGTGGCGGAGAAGTTCACCGACACGGTCGGGGTTCTCACATCATGGGACAACGGTGTGCTGCTGATCACGCGCCGGAGCGGCGAGAGCGTCCGGATCGCGGAGTCGTCCCTGGTCGCGGGCAAGGTGGTGCCGGCCGCCCCGGCGCGTCGGCGCGGCCCGGCGGCCTCCCACGAGGAGCTGGCGCGGGTCGCCTCGCGGGCGTGGCGGCCGGTGGAGAGCGAGCGGCTCGGCGAATGGGAGCTGCGGGCCGCCTCCGGGTTCACCCGGCGGGCCAACTCGGTGCTGCCGCTGGGCGATCCGGGCCTGCCGCTCGACGCCGCGCTGGCCGCGGTGCGGCACTGGTACGCGGCGCGCGGCCTGCCGGCGTACGTGCAGGTCGCCGGCGGCGTGCAGGACGCCCTGGCGGTGGAGCTGGAACGGCGTGGCTGGGTGCGGGAGGTGACGGCCGAGGTCTGGACCGGGGCCCTGGCGCCGGTGGCGGATCTCCCCGACCCCACGGGCGTGTCGCTGTCCCGGGCGGCGGACGAGGCGTGGCTGGCGCGCTATCAGCGCAAGGGCGTGGGCGAGGTGGCGCTGCGGGTGCTGTCCGGGGGGCCGTCGGTGTGGTTCGCGACGGTGCCGGGTGCGGCGCCGGACGGGGCCGAGGGCGGTGCGCCGCCCGCGGCGATCGGACGGCTCGTCGTCGACGGGCGGTGGGCCTCGTTCGCGGCCGTCGAGGTGGATCCGGGGCGGCGGCGGGAGGGGCTGGCGACCGGCGTCATGGTGGCGCTGGCCCGGCGGGCGCTGGCGGAGGGCGCGTCGGCGGGGTGGCTCCAGGTCGAGACGGACAACGCGGGGGCGCGGGCGTTGTACGCCCGGCTGGGGTTCACCGCGCATCACGCCTACCACCACTACCGCGAGCCCGCGGCGGGTGCGGAGCGGTGAGCGAGGTGCGGCGGCGCTTCGCCGAGGAGGCCCGCTCCGAGCGGCCGGACCTGTCCACACTGTGCCTGCTGATCGGGGCGCAGGCGGACGGGGCCCTCGACGAGGCGGGCATGGACGCCGCCCAGGTCGAGCTGGACCGCCTGGCGGGCGAGCTGCCGTTCCGGCCCGGGACGCCGGACGCGTGGGCCGGGGCGCTGCGGGAGCTGCTCGGCGGGCGGTACGGGTTCGGTGGTACGGCGGCGGACTACCGGCGGCTGGAGTCGTCCCTGCTGCACGAGGTGCTGCGGCGTCGGCGGGGGTTGCCGATCCTGCTGTCGGTGGTGTGGCTGGAGGTGGCCCGGCGGGCCGGGGCGCCGGTGCACGGGGTGGCGCTGCCGGGGCACTTCGTGGTCGGGTTCGGGGCGGTGGAGGAGGCGGTGCTCGTCGATCCCTTCGATGGGGGGCGGGTGCTTTCCGGTGACGACGCGCGGGCGTTGGTCACTGCGACGACCGGGGCGGATCTGCGGGCCTCGATGCTTCAGCCGGCTACGCCGTTGCAGGTGGTCTCGCGGATCCTGAACAACATCCGGAGCTGGGCGGCGGCTCGGCCGGAGCGGAGCGTTGTCGCGCTGTGGGCGCTGGAACTCTCCCTGCTGTTGCCCGCGCATCCGGCGCGGCTGCGGTATGAACGGGCGCAACTGTTGGTGCAGCGCGGGGACTTTCTCGGGGGCGCGGTCGAGCTGGACGCCTACGCGGAGGTGGTGGGCGCGGTGGACGACACGCTCGCCGAGGGCGTTCGCGGTGAGGCGAGGGCGGCCCGCGCGATGCTGAACTGAACGCCGGTTGCAGCCAAGGCCGGGGCGTTGCGCAGCCCGGCGCAGCGGGGTGCCTCCCCCAAGCTCTTCGAGCAGGGGGGACCCCCAGCGCCCACCCGTGCCGCCCCAGCGGCACGACTGCCCGCAGCTGGGGCGGGAGGGGTGCCGCAGCTATGGCACAGGCAGGACTGCATGCCCTAGGGGCGCGGGGAACTGCGCGACCAGCCACGGCGGTCCGCACCCGGGACGCGGCGTAGCCCCCACGGCGGGAGGCCGTTGGGTCACAGCCAGCCCTTCTCGCGGGCCACCCGCACCGCCTCCGTGCGATTCCGTGCCGCGAGCTTCTGGATGGCCGTCGAGAGGTAGTTGCGGACCGTGCCCTGGGAGAGGTGCAGGGCCGTGGCCAGTTCCGCGTTGGTGGAGCCGTCCGCCGCACCCCGGAGGATCTCGCGTTCGCGGTCGGTGAGGGGGTTGGCCCCCTCGGCCAGGGCGGCCGCCGCGAGGGTGGGGTCGATGACCCGCTCACCGGCGAGGACCTTGCGTACCGCCGCCGCCAGCTGCGCGGCCGGCGCGTCCTTGACCAGGAACGCGTCCGCCCCCGCCTCCATCGCGCTGCGCAGATACCCCGGCCGCCCGAAGGTGGTGAGGACGACCAGCTTCACCGAGGGCAGCTCCCGGTGCACGAGGGCCGCCGCCTCGATCCCCGTCGCCCCCGGCATCTCGATGTCGAGGAGCGCCACGTCCACCCCGTGCGAGCGCACCGCGTCCAGCACCTCGTCGCCGCGCGCCACCTGCGCGACGACCTCGATGTCGTCCTCCAGGCCGAGCAGCGCGGCCAGCGCCTCGCGGACCATCGACTGGTCCTCCGCCAGCAGGACCTTGATCAAACGCGTCATGCCCCGGATCCTAGGACGGCCCCCTCGGCACCCGGCACCCGGGCGACCAGGCGGAAGCCCCGCCGCGTGCCGCCGGCCTCCAGCGTGCCGCCGGCCTTGGTCAGCCGCTCGGTCAGCCCGGTCAGCCCGTTGCCGGGGCCGTCGCCCGCCCCGCCGGAGCCGTCGTCCTCCACCGTCAGTTCGAGCACCGGGCCCTCCAGCGTCTGGCGGCGCAGCAGCTCGACCGCGCAAGTCCGGGCCCCGCTGTGCCGGACGACGTTGGTGACCGCCTCGCGCAGCGCCCAGGCGAGCGCCGATTCGCACTCCTCGGGGACGCCCGCGAGGTCCGGCGGGCCGGCCGGCACGTCGGGCGCGACGCCGGCCGCCGTCAACGCCATCCGGGCGCCCGCCAGTTCGTCGGCGAGGCGGGGGCGCCGGTAGCCGGTGACGGCCTCGCGGACGTCGACCAGGGCCTGCCGGCTGACCTGCTCGATGTCGGCGACCTGCTGGGCGGCCTTCTCGGGCTGCCCCGGCAGCATCCGCCCGGCCAGTTCGCTCTTCAGCGTGATCAGCGACAGGGAGTGCCCGAGCAGGTCGTGCAGGTCGCGGGCGAGCCGCAGCCGCTCCTCGTTGGCGGCGAGCTGCGCGACGGTGGCGCGGGCCTCGCGCAGCGCGATGGTGGTGCGCACCAGCTCCCGCACGCCGGTCATCGCGAACCCGCCGAGCAGCGCCGGGATGAGCAGCCCCCCGAGCAGGGACCACCGGTCCCCCGGCACGGTGAGGGTCAGCAGCGCCATCAGCGCCGAGGCCCCCGGCACCGTCCAGCGCGACAGGCGCAGCGGGAGGGCCGAGCCGGAGGCGATGGACACGTAGACGAAGAGCACGAGCCACTCCTGGCCCAGGGTCAGGACCAGCAGCGCGGACTCGGCCGCGAGGGCGGCGAGCGAGATCAGCACCGGCCGGACCTGGTCGCGGCGCCCGGTGCGGAACAGCAGCATCATGTACCAGACGACGAAGCCGGCCAGGCCGAGAGACCCGGCCACCACGGCGCCGGCGCTGTGGCCGCCGCTCACCAGGTCCGTCACGGGGGCGCTCAGGTAGATGAGCCAGATGCCCGTCCACAGCGACTTGACCGTCCGCTGCCGCGCGTTCTCCGGGCGCTGCCCGATGCCGACGTCGCTCACGCCTTCAGCGTGTCCTTCCGGTACAGCCAGGCCGCGCCGCCCGCGAAGAGCACGAAGGAGACGGCGAGGACGGCGAGGTCCGATGCGTGCGGGGCCTGGCTCTGTTCGATCGACTGCCCGAGGGCAGCGTACGCGTGGGTGGGCAGCCACCTCGCGATGTCCTGGAGCCAGCCGGGGAAGGTGGTGGCCGGCATCCACAGGCCGCCCAGCATGGAGAGCCCGAAGTAGACGATCATCGTGATCGGCCGGACCGCGTCCCCGGAGGCGAGGTAGCCGAGGGCCACGCCGAGCGCGGCGAAGACCAGGCTGCCCGCCCAGATCGCGGCGGTGAGGACCAGCCACTGCCAGGCGTCCAGGCGTACGTGCTTCACGGTCGCGGCGACGACGAAGACCAGCACGATGGAGGGCAGGCTGACCACGGCGGCGCTGGCGGTCTTGGCGAGGACGTAGCCGCGGCCCGGCAGCGGGGTCAGCCGCAGCTGGCGCACCCAGCCGCTCTCCCGCTCCTTGGCGATGCGCTCGCTGTTGCCCATCAGGACGGCGGTCAGGGCGCCGAAGGAGGCCATGGAGACCATGAAGAACGTCGGCAGGGTGAGGCCGGTGCCGTCGACCTTCGTGGTGGCGTCGGCGTTGCCGGCGATGATCAGGAAGAGGGCCGAGGGGTAGGCGACGGAGAAGAACAGGAACTTGCGGTTGCGCAGGGCGCGGGTGAGTTCCAGCTTGATCAGTCCGTTCACGACTGCTTGGCCTCCTCGGCGGCGGTGATGGCGACGAAGGCCTGCTCCAGGCCCAGTCCGGTGACTTCGAGATTGACGGGCCTGAGGCCGAGCCCGTAGACGGCGTGCACGGTGTTGTCGGCGTCGGCGGACTGGATGCGCACGGTGCGCCCCGAGAGGTCGAGGGAGGTCACGTCGGGCAGGGCGCGCAGCGCCGCCTCGTCGACCGCGTCGGCCAGGTCGAAGGAGATCCGGCGCGCGCCGGCCCGGGCCTTGATCTCGGCGGCGGTGCCGTCGGCGAGCAGCCGGCCCCGGTGCAGGACGAGCACCCGGTCGGCGACCGCGTCGGCCTCCTCCAGGTAGTGCGTGGCGAAGAGCACCGCGCGGCCCTGGTCGGCCTGCTCGCGCATGGTGGCCCAGAACGCCTGGCGGGCGGTGACGTCCATGCCCGTGGTGGGCTCGTCCAGGACGATGAGGTCGCTGGCGCCCGCGGTGGCGAGCGCGAAGCGCACGCGCTGGGACTGGCCGCCGGAGAGCTTGTCGACCTTGCGGCCGGCGATGGCGGTGATGCCGGCCCGGGCGAGCACCTCGGCGACCGGGTAGGGGCGCGGGTGCAGGGAGCAGGCAAGGCCGACGAGTTCGGCGACGGTGACCTCGTCCATCAGGCCGCCGCTCTGGAGCATCGCGCCCACGTGTCCGGCGACGACGGCCGCGCGCGGCTCGGTGCCGAAGAGCCGGACGGTGCCGGTGTCGGGGCGCTTGAGGCCGAGCAGCAGGTCGAGGGTGGTGGACTTGCCGGCCCCGTTGGGACCGAGCAGCGCCACGGTCTCACCGGGGCGCAGGGCGAGTGTCAGGCCGTCGACGGCCCGGACGTCGCCGTAGGTCTTGGTCACGTGGTCGAAGTCGACCACCGCTGTCGTCGTCATGCCCCCATCGTCTCGGCGGGGGGCGGGCGCACGGCAGTGCCGGGGGTCCATGGTGCCGGATGACATCTGTCATGGCCGGTGGATGTCATCCGGCACCATGGGACGCCGCGAGCGCCCCGGGGGCGTCAGCTCGGGTTCGTGTCCACGACGGCGACCCGGTTGGTCTTGCTCAGCAGGGCCGGGCGCATGGCGCCGATGACGTCCTGCACGGTGACCGGGGTCTTCTGGCCGGTGGCCCGGGTGACGAGCACCGAGTCGAAGGTGTTGCCGTACAGCCCCTTCAGGGCGGCCTGGTCGTAGTACTCGACCAGCTTGCCGTTCTGCGCCTTGACGCCGAGGAACTTCCACAGCGACTTCTCCGGGGAGAAGGCGATCGACTGCACGCCGGCGCGCACGGTGATCCGGGCGGACATGGCGGGCTCGGCGAACTCCTTCAGCATGCGGTCGACCTCCGCCTTGGTGATGGTCGGCTGCTTCTCGGTGGTCGGCACCTCGACCGGGGTGGAGTTGCCGGTCTCCACCTGGGCGCGGTAGGCGTCGGCCACGGCCTGCGTGGAGCCGGCCGCGTCGATGCCCTTGCCCGGCTTGCCGTAGACGGGCACCGCCTTGCCGGACTCGAACTTGATGGTGCCCTCGGTGGCGGAGCCGGCGCCACCCGCGGCGCGCGCGAGGGCGGCGTGCAGCTTCTCCTCGTCGACCGGCATGACCGGGTCCACCACGCGGTGGTTGCCGAAGAGCGAGCCGATCACGGAGACCGGGTTGTAGTCGCTCCCCGTCGCCGCGCTGGCCGTCGCCTGGGCGTCGAACTGGAGGCCGGCCTGGTCGGGCCGGAGGGTGACGGTGTCGCCGCCGACGGTCAGCTTCAGGGCCTTGCCGGTGCGCGGGCCGAGCGCCGCGTCCAGCTTCTCCACGGCGTCGTCGCGGGTGCCGCCGCCGATGTCGACGCCGAGCACGGTGGTGCCCTTGGGCACGTCGGAGCGGTTCATCAGCAGTCCGGCGCCGTAGGCGACACCGGCGACCACGACCACCGCGCCGACCAGCAGGGGCAGCTTGCGGCGGCCCTTCTTGCGGGCCGGCGCGGAGGAGGAGGCGGCGGGCGGTTCGGCGACCGGCTCGGGCAGCTTCGGGGGCGTGTGCGCGCGGGGTCCTGCGGTGGCCGGGGCGCCGAAGGGGGTGCCGCGGTCGGTGCCGCCCGGCACGACGGGGATGCCGCTGGTGACGGTGTTGCCGGAGACGTTGTCCGGGTTGGCCGCGCCGAAGGGCCCGGGACCCTGGCCGCCTGGGCCCTGGCCGCCGGGTACGGGCGCCGGGACCTGCGGCGTGAGGATCGCGGTGTCGTCGCTGGACCCCGCGCCGGGGCCCCGGGGGGCACGCGAGCCGCCCGCGGCCGGGGGCGGCGTCAGCCGGGCGTCGCCGGTGACGGGTCCGCCGGTCGGTCCGGCCGGCCCGGCCGGGCCCTGCGGACCGCCGTACGGGGCCGCGGTGTCGCCGGGGCCGCCCGCGCCGGTCGGGTCTCCCGTGAAGTACGGCAGGTCGTCGCGGCTCGGCTCGGCACCGGTGCCGTCGCCGGTGGGGCGGCCGTCGCCCTGCTGCCCGGCGGCGGCCAGGGCATCGGTGACGTCGAAGGAGCCGGTGCCGCCGCCGTGTCCGGGCGCGACGGGGCCGCCGGTCGCGCCGGGCAGGCCGGAACCGCCCGGGGCGCCGGGCCGGTTGGAGCCGGGCCGGCTGCCGCCGGGTACGTGCATGGCGCCGACCACGCCACCGGGCCGGCCGGCCGTACCGCCGGGACGGGCACCGGCACCGTTGGCCCCCGGACCCGTGCCCGTGGTGCCCGCCGTGGGACCCGACACGCCCGCCGGCGGACCCGAACGACCCGCCGCCGGACCGGAGCCGGCCGCGCCCGGACCCGAAGCACCCGGCGTCCCGGCCCCGTTGGCGGCACCGGTGCCCGGACCGCCCGCGTTCGGCGCGGACTTGCGCGGCGCGAACCAGTCGCTGGCGGGCCGCTCCTCGGCCGGCTGCTCCGGCGGCCCGGCGGACGCGGGCTCGGCCGGCGCACCGCCACCGGCGGCGGGGGCGCCACCGCCGGGGGCGCCGACGCCCGGCACCGGAGGCCCCGGCACGGCCTCGGGCTCGGCGCCCGCATTCCCGTCGCCCGCCACGGTCTTGCGCATGACGACCGGCGGAATGGGCCGCGACCCGGGGATGTTGATCCGGACCCGGGTGGTCAGCGTCGTCTCGGTCTTGCGGTCCTCCGGCCGCGGCGCGGCCGGGCCGCCCGAGCCCGCGCCCGGGCCGTCGTCCGGAGCCGTGGGCGTCCCGTAGGGCGGGGTGCCCGAGGGGTAGGCGGCTCCGCCGCGCCCGTGGGGCCCGGAGGACGGACTGTCAGTTTCACGACTCAAGGCAGGTTCTCCCGGTTGGCTCCGCCGCCCGTCACACCTGTCAGCGGGCGGCTCGGCGGCGCGCACCACCATACTGGCCACGTCCGGTGGGTATCCCGGGACCGCCGGGGAAACCCCCACCGGACTCGCACACCCGTACCGTCGAACGGTGACGCGTCACGTGCGAAGTCGGGTGCCCCCGCCGTCCGGTTGCCGCACTGGCGCGAGGGTGGCGCAGATCACAGCCACGGCGATGCCGCCGAGCAGGAAGAGGTACGAGCCGCTGCCCGCGGCGAAGACGAAGTCGCCCTCGGGGCGGCTGGTGGTGAGCAGCACGACGAGCAGCGCCCAGCCCGCCGCGGGCGCCACCGCCCCGGCCCGGCGCCCGGTGACCCGCCCGGCGCCGAGGCAGAGCCCGGCCTCGGCGGCCAGCGCGAGCAGCAGCCCGCCGGGGAACCAGCCGGGCTGCACCAGCGCGCCCGCGACGCCGACGACGGCGCCGAGCAGGAACAGCACGAGATAGAGGAGTGACCGCCCCAGGGGCGGCACGCGCAGCGGCTGGGCGAGCGCGCTCGCCCGTTCGTCCCGTTGGCTCACGGCGCCCCGACCTCCGCCGAGTCGACACCCGCGAACAGGTCGCTCTCCCGGCCCTCGCCCGGGCCCCGTTCGCCGCGCACCAGTTCGTAGTACTCCGTGGTGAAGAGCGGCTGGGCCCGTTCGTTGGAGAGCACGAAGTAGGGCTCCGCGACGGTGATCTGGGTGGCGTGCGCGCGCATCGCGGCGGCCTTGGCGGCGGCGTACGGGGTGTCCGCGCCGCGGATCTCGGTGGTGATCCGCTCCTCGGGCACCACGCCGGGCACGTCGCCGACCTCGGCGGCCTCGGTGAAGGGCAGGCCGGGCAGGTCCGCACGGAGTTGAGCGAAGGCGCGCTCGGCGGCCGGGCGGGGCACGCGGTTCCAGTACACCTTGGCGACCGGGCAGCCCGCCTCGGCGGCGAGGTCGGCGGCCCGCATGGCGATGCGGTGGGCCTGGATGTGGTCGGGGTGGCCGTAGCCGCCCTCGGGGTCGTAGGTGACGAGGACCTGCGGGCGCACCTCGCGGATGACGTCCACGAGCAGGGCGGCGGCCTCGTCGAGGTCGGCCTGCCAGAGGCAGCCGGGGTCGTCGTTGTCGGCGAGCCCCAGCATCCCGGAGTCGGCGAAGCGGCCGGGGCCGCCGAGCAGCCGGTGGTCGGTGACGCCGAGGGCGCGCATCGCCTCCGTCAGCTCCCCCCGGCGGTGCTCGCCGAGCGCGGCGCCGGCCAGGTGCCCCAGCTCCGGCGGGATGACCTCGCCGCGCTCGCCGAGCGTGCAGGTCACCAGCGTCACCTGGGCGCCCTCGGCCGCGTACCTGGCCATGGTGACGCCGTTGTTGATCGACTCGTCGTCCGGGTGCGCGTGCACCAGGAGCAGACGCCGCGGCAGGTGCCCGGGGGGTGGTTCCGTCATGCGGGCCAGCCTACGGGGGCCGCCCCGGCGCTCAGAACTTGATGCTGCCGATCATCCCCGCGATGTTGGTCGTCACGTCGCTGATCGTGGGTGCGACGGTCGAGGAGGCCAGGTAGAAGCCGAGGAGCGCGCACACGACGGCGTGCCCGGCCTTCAGTCCTGACTTCTTGACCAGCAGGAAGACGATGATCGCCAGCAGCACCACCGCCGAAATCGAAAGTGCCACAGCGGCTCACCTCCAATAGGCCCAGGGTCATCGGGGTCGGACAGATAAATCCACGCAGCGGGCACCAGGTTGATACCCACTATGCGCTAGTGATCATAACTATCCGTGGCTGCGCATCACTCGGCGCACGGCCGCACAAGGGGGCGCATGGCCAATATGGTCGGGGCATGACGACCGAGCCCGCATCCTTCCCCCGACGGCACGCCCGCACCCAGCGGTTCACGCTCGGCGCGCCACGTGCGTTCACCGTGGCGCCCGACGGTTCCCGGGTCGCCTTCCTGCGCTCCGGGTCCGGCACCGACCGGGCCGGCGCCCTGTGGGTGCTCGACCTCGCGGACGGCCGGGAGCGCGTCGCGGCCGACCCGGGCGCCCTCCTCGGCGGCGCAGTGGAGCGCCTGTCCGCCGAGGAGCGGGCCCGCCGCGAGCGCAGCCGGGAGGGCGGCGCGGGGCTGGTCGGCTACGCCACCGACGCGGCCGTCGAGCTGGCCGCCTTCGCCCTGTCGGGGCGGCTGTTCGCGGCCGGCCTCACGGACGGCTCGGCGCGCGAACTGCCCGCCCGCGGACCGGTGATCGACCCGCGCCCCTCCCCCGACGGCCGGCACGTCGCGTACGTCTCCGGCGGCTCCCTGCGGGTCGTCGGCGCGGACGGCGCGGACGACCGGGCGCTGGCCGAGCCGGACGGCGAGGGCGTCTCCTACGGCTCGGCGGAGTTCATCGCCGCCGAGGAGATGGGGCGGACGCGGGGCCACTGGTGGGGTCCGGAGTCCGACCGGCTGCTGGTCGCCCGGGTGGACGACACCCCGGTGCAGCGCTGGTGGATCGCCGACCCGGCGCGCCCCGAGCGCGCCCCGCAGCAGGTGCCGTATCCGGCGGCGGGCACCGCCAACGCGGACGTGCGGCTCTTCGTCGTCGGCCTCGACGGGGGTCGCACGGAGGTGCGGTGGGACCGGGCGCGCTACCCGTACCTGGCGCGGGTGCACTGGTCGGCGGCGGGCGCGCCGCTGCTCCTGGTGCAGGCGCGCGACCAGCGCGGCCAGCTGTTCCTCGCGGTGGACACCGACTCAGGGGCGACCCGGATGGTGCACGCCGACGAAGATCCAACTTGGCTGGAACTGTTCCCCGGCGTGCCCTGCTGGACCCCCGCAGGGCAGCTGGTGCGGATCGCCGACGAGGGCGGCGCACGGGTGCTCGCGGTCGGCGAGCGCCCCCTCACCGGCGCCCAGTTGCACCTGCGGGCGGTGCTCGACGTCACCGCGCACGACGTGCTGGTCTCCGCGTCGGCCGGGGCGGGCGCGGCCGAGCCGGAGACGGGTCAGGTGCACGTGTACCGGGTGAACGAACTGGGCGTGGAGCGGGTCTCGGAGGAGCCCGGTGTGCACACGGCGGTGCGCGCCGGGGGCGTGACCGTGCTGGTGTCCGCCACGCCGGACCGGCCGGGGGCGCGGGCCCGGGTGCTGCGGGACGGCAAGGAGGTGGCGGTCGTGGCCTCGTACGCCGAGGACCCGGGGCTGTCCCCCCGCGTGACCCTCACCGAAGGGGGCGCACGCCGCGTCCCGTGCGCCGTGCTGCTGCCGACGGACCACGACGGCAGCACCCCGCTGCCGGTGCTCCTCGACCCGTACGGCGGCCCGCACGGCCAGCGCGTGGTGGCCGCGCACAACGCCCACCTCACCTCGCAGTGGTTCGCCGACCAGGGCTTCGCGGTGGTCGTCGCCGACGGGCGGGGCACCCCGGGCCGCTCGCCCGCCTGGGAGAAGGCGGTCAAGGACGACCTCGCCGCGGTGGTCCTCCAGGACCAGGTGGACGCCCTCCAGGCGCTCGCCGCCGACTTCCCGCTGGACCTCGGCCGGGTGGCGATCCGGGGCTGGTCCTTCGGCGGCTACCTCGCCGCGCTTGCCGCGCTGCGCCGCCCGGACGTCTTCCACGCGGCCGTCGTCGGCGCCCCGGTGACCGACCTGCGGCTCTACGACACCCACTACCAGGAGCGCTACCTCGGCCACCCCGGCGAGCGGCCCGAGGTGTACCGGCGCAACTCGCTGATCGACGACGCGGGCCTGGTCGACGCCGCCGAGCCGCACCGGCCGATGATGGTGATCCACGGCCTGGCCGACGACAACGTGGTGGTCGCCCACTCCTTGCGCCTGTCCTCGGCCCTGCTGGCGGCGGGCCGCCCGCACGAGGTCCTTCCGCTGTCCGGCGTCACCCACATGACGCCGCAGGAGGAGGTCGCCGAGAACCTGCTGCTGCTCCAGGTGGACTTCCTCCGCCGGTCACTGGGCGTGACCACCGGGACGGCCCAACGCGGTTAACGTACGGGCAACTTGACGGAAGCGGCCCCGATATACGGACGGGGCAGGCTGTTCAGCGTACGGCCGTGCGGGTGCCGTGAGCGGGCCGGGGAGGCGTCTTGTCACCCCGGCCCGCTGCCGTTCCCGCCGCCTGAGCCGGGCTCCTCGGGAGGCACCACCTGCTTCTCCTCCGCGAAGTGGCACGCCGAGTCGTGCGCCGCGGGCCCCGCCACGTCACGGAACTCCGCCGGCACCGCGAGAGCCGGCACCTCAAGGGCGCAGCGCTCGCGCGCCTTCCAGCAGCGGGTGCGGAAGCGGCACCCCGAGGGGATGTTCGTCGGGGACGGCACGTCACCCGCGAGGATGATCCGCTCGCGGTGCTCCCGGGCCTCCGGGTCGGGCACCGGCACGGCGGAGAGCAGCGCCTGGGTGTAGGGGTGGGTCGGGTGGTCGTAGATCTCGGCGTCCCGGCCGGTCTCCACGATGCGCCCGAGGTACATCACGCCGACCCGGTCGGAGATGTGCCGGACGATCGAGAGGTCGTGCGCGATGAAGAGGTAGGACAGGTCGAACTCCTGCTGGAGCCGCGCCATCAGGTTGATCACCTGCGCCTGCACCGACACGTCGAGCGCGGAGACCGGCTCGTCCGCCACGATGATCTCCGGGCGCAGGGCGAGGCCGCGGGCGATGCCGATGCGCTGGCGCTGGCCGCCGGAGAACTGGTGGGGGTAGCGGTTGACGTACTCGGGGTTGAGGCCGACCACGTCCAGCAGCTCCTGCACGCGGCGGCGCCGGTCGCCCTTGGGCGCGACCTCGGGGTGGATGTCGTAGGGCTCGCCGATGATGTCGCCCACCGTCATGCGGGGGTTGAGCGAGGTGTAGGGGTCCTGGAAGACCATCTGGATGTTGCGGCGCACGGCCTTCAGGGCCCGGCCGGACAGGCGGGTGACGTCCTCGCCCTTGTAGCGGATCTCCCCGGCGGTCGGGCGTTCCAGGCCGACCAGCATCTTGGCGACCGTGGACTTGCCGCAGCCGGACTCGCCGACGATGCCGAGGGTCTCGCCGCGGTCGAGGGTGAAGTCGACGCCGTCGACGGCCTTCACGGCGCCGACCTGCCTCTTGACCAGGATGCCGCCGGCGAGCGGGTAGTGCTTGACGAGGCCGCGGACCTCCAGGATCGGCTCAGCCATGCAGGCACTCCCTCCAGAAGTGGCAGGCGCTGCCGCGGTCCCCGTCCGACTCGGTGACCTCGTACAGCGGCGGTTCGTCGGTGCGGCAGACGTCCCGCGCCATCGGGCAGCGCGGGTGGAAGGCGCAGCCGGGCGGGATGCGGGTGAGGTTGGGCGGCAGGCCCTTGATGGCGTACAGCTCGCGGCCCTTGTGGTCCAGGCGCGGGATGGATTCCAGCAGGCCGCGGGTGTACGGGTGGGCGGGCGCCTTGTAGATGTCGTGCACGGGGGCCGTCTCCACGATGCGCCCGGCGTACATGACGGCGATGCGGTCGGCGACGTCGGCGACCACGCCGAGGTCGTGGGTGATGAGGATCAGGCCCATGCGGTACTCCCGCTGGAGTTCCGCGAGCAGCTCCATCACCTGGGCCTGGACGGTGACGTCGAGGGCGGTGGTCGGCTCGTCGGCGATGATCAGCTTGGGCTCCAGGGCCAGCGCCATCGCGATCATGATGCGCTGGCGCATGCCGCCGGAGAACTGGTGCGGGTACTGCCGGACGCGCTCGCGGGCGGCCGGGATGCGCACCCGGTCCATCAGCTCGACGGCCTTGGCGCGGGCGTCCTTGCGGGACATGCCGCGGTGCACGGTGAACATCTCGCCGAGCTGGTCGCCGACGGTGAGGACGGGGTTGAGGGAGGACAGCGCGTCCTGGAAGATCATCGCCATCTCGGCGCCGCGCACCTTGCGGCGCTCCTCCTCCTTCAGCTTCAGCAGGTCCCGGCCCTCGAAGAGGATCTCGCCGCCGGTGACCTTGCCGGGCGGGGTGTCGAGGATGCCCATCACGGTCTGCGCGGTGACGGACTTGCCGGAGCCGGACTCGCCGAGCACGGCGAGGGTCTCCCCCGCGTCGACGGCGTAGCTGACGCCGTTCACGGCGCGGGCGACGCCGTCCCGGGTGCGGAACTCCACGTGCAGGTCGCGTACGTCGAGGAGCATGGCGGCGGGGTCACCTCAGCTTCGGGTCGAGGGCGTCGCGCACCGCGTCGCCGAGCATGATGAAGGCCAGGACGGTCACGGCCAGCGCGCCGGAGGGCCACAGCAGCGCGTGCGGGGCGTTGCGGACGTAGGGCGCGGCGGCGGAGATGTCGATGCCCCAGGAGACGCTGGGCGGCTTGAGGCCGACGCCGAGGAAGGACAGCGTCGCCTCCAGGGCGATGTAGGTGCCCAGCGCGATGGTCGCCACGACGATGACGGGCGCGACGGCGTTGGGCGCGATGTGCCGCAGCAGCAGGCGGGAGTTGGAGGCGCCCAGCGCGCGGGCGGCCTGGACGTAGTCGTTCTGCTTGGCGGTGATGACCGCGCCGCGGGCGATGCGGGAGATCTGCGGCCAGCCGAGCAGCACGATGAAGCCGATGACCGGCCAGACGGTGTTGCTGGTGATGACGGAGAGCAGCACCAGGCCGCCGAGGACGACGGGGATCGCGAAGAACACGTCGGTGATCCGGGAGAGGATCGAGTCGCCGAGCCCGCCGAAGAACCCGGCGAGCCCGCCGAGGACGCTGCCGAGCAGGGCGACGCCCAGGGTGGCGAGGACGCCGACCTCGACCGAGGTGCGGGCGCCGTAGACCGTACGGGTGTACACGTCGCAGCCCTGGCCGTTGAAGCCGAACGGGTGACCCGCCCGGGAGCCGTCCTGGGCGTCGGCCAGGTTGCACTTGAGGGGGTTGCCGGAGGCGATCAGGGAGGGCCAGATGGCGATGACGACCAGGAAGAGGATGACCAGCGCCGAGATCAGGAAGACCGGGTTGCGGCGCAGGTCGTGCCAGGCGTCGGACCACAGGCTGCGCGGCTTCTCCTCGGGTCCGGCGCCGTCGGGTCCGGGCGGCTTCTCCAGGGTGGCCGCCTCGCTGGCGCCGAGGTCCATCTGCCCGCCCATGCCGGTGCCGGCGATGGCGCGCTCGGGCTGGTAGGGCTCCTCAGGCATAGCGGATCCTCGGGTCGAGTACGGCGTACAGGAGGTCGACGACGAGGTTGGCGACCAGGAAGACCAGCACCAGGACGGTGACGAAGCCGACCACGGTCTGCGTGTTCTGCCGCAGGATGCCCTGGTAGAGCTGGTAGCCGACGCCGTGGATGTTGAAGATCCGCTCGGTGACGATGGCGCCGCCCATCAGGGCGCCGATGTCGGTGCCGATGAAGGTGACCACCGGGATGAGGGAGTTGCGCAGCAGGTGCCGGGTGATGACCCGGTGGCGGGGCAGCCCCTTGGCGATGGCGGTGCGGACGTAGTCGGAGCGCCGGTTCTCCGCGATGGAGGTGCGGGTCAGCCGGGTGACGTAGGCGAGGGAGACCGAGGCGAGCACAAGGCCGGGCACGATCAGCTCGCCGAAGGCGGCCTCGGTGGAGACCGCCGGGTCGATCCAGCCCCACTTCACGCCGAGCAGCAGCTGGAGCAGCAGGCCGGTGACGAAGGTCGGCACGGAGATGACGACGAGGGTGAGCAGCAGCACGCCGGTGTCGACGGGGCGGCCGCGGCGCAGGCCGGTGACGACGCCGAGCAGGATGCCGACGACGATCTCGAAGAGGATCGCCACGACGGTCAGCCGGATGGTGACCGGGAAGGCGGTGCCCATCAGCTCGGTGACCGGCTGGCCGTTGAAGGCGGTGCCGAAGTCGCCGGTGAAGACGTTGCCCATGTAGGTCAGGTATTGCTGCCACACCGGCTTGTCGAGGCCGAACTCGCGGCGCAGCTGGGCGGCGGTGGCCGGGTCGCACTGCCGGTCGCCGCAGAGTCCGGCGACGGGGTCGCCCATCACGTTGACCATCAGGAAGATCAGCAGCGTGGCCCCGATGAACACCGGGATCATCTGGAGCAGCCGCCGGACGACGTACCGTCCCATGGCGCCTCCTCAGCTCACCTTGATCTCGTCGTACACCGGGACGCTGAACGGGTTGAGCCGCACGTCGGACAGGCGCTGGGAGTAGCCGGCGCTGCCGTTCTGGTACCAGAGCGGGATGGCGCCCATGTTGTCCCGGAGGACCTCCTCGGCCGACTGGAAGTCCTTCACGGCCTGCGCGGTGTCGCTCTCGCCGTTGGCCTTGTCGATGCGGCTGTCGAACTCCTTGTTCGACCACTTGCCGTCGTTGGAGGAGGCGTTGGTGTAGTAGAGCGGCTGGAGGAAGTTCTGGATGAGCGGGTAGTCCATCTGCCAGCCGGCCCGGAACGGCCCGGGCATCTTGCGGTCGGTGATCTGGTTGCGGAAGTCGGCGAAGGTGCCGACCGGGTTGCCGACGCAGGCGCGGTCGTTGTCCAGGGCGTTGTTGATGGAGTTGCAGACCGCGTCCACCCACTGCCCGTGGGAGCCGGTGTCCGCGTTGTAGGTGATCTTGACCTGGCCGCCGGGCAGCCCGCCGCCCTCCTTGATCAGCCGCTTGGCCTCGTCCGGCTTGAAGTCGCATGCCTCGCCGCACAGCCCCTCCTTGAAGCCGCCGTCCTCGCCGAGCACGGGCGAGGTCCAGTCGGTGGCGGGGGTGCGGGTCTTCTGGAAGATCGTGTCGGTGATCTGCTTGCGGTCGATCGCCATGGACAGGCCCTTGCGGACCTTCTCCAGGCCGGGCTTGTTCCAGTTCTTGTCGTAGAACGGGAAGGCGAGGGTCTGGATGATGCCGGCCGGGGTGTTGATGTAGCGGTCGCCGAGGTCGTTCTTGACGTTCTTGAGCTGGGCGGCCGGCACGTCGTCCACCAGGTCGAGGTTGCCGGCCATCAGGTCGGTGTAGGCGGTGTTGTTGTCGGTGTAGACCTTGAGGTCGACGCCGCCGTTCTGCGCCTTGTCGTCGCCGGGGTACTCCTGCCAGGTCCGCAGGGACATCTGGGAGCCGCGGGCGTAGCTGTCGACCAGGTAGGGGCCGTTGCCGACCGGCTTCTTCAGCCAGCCGGCGTGGTCGTCGAAGAAGGCGCGGGGCAGCGGGGCGTAGGCGGGGTAGCCGAGGGTGTCGGGGAAGGTGGAGAACTTCTGGCCCAGCCTGACGGTGAAGGTGCGCGGCCCGGTCACCTTCAGCCCGGAGAGGGTCTGGGCGCTCTGCTTGCCGCCGTCCTCCGGGTGCACCTTGTCGTAGCCGTCGATGTAGCCGAAGAAGTAGGCGTTGCGCTGGTTGTTCTTCAGGCTCGCGCCGTAGTTCCAGGCGTCCACGAAGGACTGGGCGGTGATCTTCTCGCCGTTGGAGAAGGTCCAGCCGTCCTTGACGGTGATGGTGAAGTTCTGCGAGTCGGTGGTCTCGATCTTCTCGGCGAGCATGTCCTTGGCCTCGCCGGTCCCCGGGTCGTACTTCTTCAGCCCGCGGAAGATCATGTCGAGCACCTTGCCGCCCTGCACCTCGTTGGTGTTGGCCGGCTCCAGCGGGTTCTGCGGGTCGCCCCAGGAGGAGCTGAGCACCGCGCTGTCGGAGGCGCCGCCGCCCCCGCCCCCGCATCCCGTCGCCGCGAGCGCTGCCGCCGCCGCGCAGGCGGCCCACTTGGCGTGCGTGGCTCCGCGCATGGAGTGCCTCCTCTACCCGTGATCACTTATCGGCCAGCATCGGGGCAAAAGGTGCTTACCGCACACGCATGGCTCCCTTTGGCGGAACGCCGAAGGATCTTGGATGACCGGGCACAACGGATCGCCGGCGACCGTTGCCGAACCGTTGGATTACGCCCCCACGGTGTACACATTCCGACACCCCGGCGTCCGGATAACGAACGCGTTGACCGATTAGGGCAGTTGGCCCGATGTAAGACACAGTCCGATCACAGGACGCTACCCGCGTAGCTACAGGATGATCAAGTAAACGCAAAAAAGGTAAAGAGCACCCCAAGGCGAGCGAGAATTTATTGACCCTGAGCGAATTGCGTTGAAAAAGTCCGCCATAGCCCGTAGGGGGACGCCCTGCGGAGTCACTCAGCCTCTCCTCGGGCCAGGAGCACCATGACCCTCCCAACTCCGTCAGCGGCCGCACCGCTGAACGAGGTGACCGACGCGAGCGTCGACAAGGCACCCGCGCCCACCCCCCAGGGCGGCGAGAGCCGCTCCCCCGGTCGCCTCGCCTGGAAGCGCTTCAAGCGCGACCGCACGGGCCTCGTGTCCGCGTGCATCGTGATCTTCTTCTTCGTGATCGCGCTCGCGGCGCCGCTGATAGCCAAGGTGTACGGCAAGGACCCGTACACCACCTACGCCAGCGCGCACCCCGAGCTGCTCGACGCGTTCTCCTACCCGGCCGGCCCCAACGGCGGCATGAGCGGCGACTTCTGGTTCGGCATCGAGCCGCAGCTCGGGCGGGACGTCTTCACCTTCCTGCTCTACGCCATCCGCACCTCGCTGGGGATCGCGGTGGCGGCGACGCTGCTCACCGCGTTCATCGGCATCGTGGTCGGCATCACCGCGGGATACCTCGGCGGCCGGACGGACTACTTCATCGGACGGCTCATCGACATCCTGCTGTCGTTCCCGTCGACCCTGTTCTTCATCGCCTTCATGCCGGTGATCTACGGCCTCTTCGTCGCACCGGACGAGAACATCCCCACCTGGCTGCGCGCCCTGGCGCTGATCCTGGTGCTCTCCGCCTTCGGCTGGGCCTCGCTGGCCCGCCTGCTGCGCGGCCAGGTGCTGGGTCTGCGCGAGCGGGAGTTCGTGGAGGCCGCCAAGGTCACCGGGGCGTCCTCGCGGCGGATCATCTTCAAGGAACTGCTGCCCAACCTGTGGACGCCGATCATCATCCAGACCACGCTGATGCTCCCGGCCTTCGTGACCGCGGAGGCGGGCCTGGCCTTCCTCGGCGTCGGCATGATCGACCCGACACCGGACTGGGGCGTCATGATCCAGCGCGGCGCACAGTTCTACACCGAGGACCTCACCTTCATGCTCTTTCCGGGCCTGTCGATGGTGATCTTCGTCCTCGCGTTCAACCTGCTCGGCGACTCGGTGCGCGACGCGCTCGACCCGAAGTCCAGGCGCTGACCCCGTCCTCCTCCGGCCCGCACAGAGCAGTCCGGCCGGCCCTTCCGTTCCGCTGAACCCTTGGTAGGTGCGCTATGTCCTTCTCCCGCAGAAACTTCATCATCGCGACGGGTGTCGTCGCAGCCTCGTCGACCGTCCTGACCGCCTGTGGCGGCGGCAAGGACGGGGGGTCGAAGAACTCCGCCCCCAAGGTCACCGGCAGCAAGACGATCAACATCCCGGTGGGCACCAAGGCCGACTCCACCGGCCCGGCCCCCGAGGTCAAGGGCGCGGTCAAGGGCGGGACGGTCTACGGCCTGGACCAGTTCGACATGGACCACATGGACCCGGCGCAGATCTACGTCTCCACCGAGGGCGCCATCACCGTCCCGATCATGCGCGGTCTGACCGGCTACAAGATCGACGACAAGGGCAACACCACCCTGGTCGGCGACGCCGCGACCGACGCCGGCACTACCAAGGACGGCGGCAAGACCTGGTCCTTCACCATCAAGGAGGGCCTGAAGTGGGAGGACGGCTCCGACGTCACCATGGATGACGTCCGCCACACCTTCGAGCGGATCTACGCCTCCTTCATCACCGAGGGCCCGCGGTACGTCCAGGACTGGCTGCTCGGCGGCGACAAGTACAAGGGCCCCTTCGAGGGCAAGCACCTCGACGCCATCGAGATCGACGGCCGCACCGTCACCTTCCGCCTCAACGAGGCGCACGGCGACTTCAACTTCACGGTCGCCATGCGCGGCTACTCCCTGGTGCCCAAGAAGCACGACACCAAGGAGAAGTACGACAAGCGCCCGTTCTCCTGCGGCCCCTACAAGATCGGTGCCCGCAGCATCGGCAAGTCGATGACCTACGTGCGCAACGAGCACTGGGACCCGAAGACGGACCCGATCCGCAACGCCTACCCGGACAAGTTCCAGTTCGGCTTCACCTACGAGCTGCTGGCCTCCACCGACCGCTACATAGCGGACCGGGGCAACGACCAGTACGCGATCTCGATCTTCAACGAGGTCGCCTCCGAGCGCGTCGCCCAGGTGCTCACCAACGCCGAGCTGAAGAAGCGGGTCCTCACCCAGGTCGACACGGTCACCTACTACTGGCCGATCAACACCACCCGCATCAAGGACGTCAAGGTCCGCCAGGCCATCAACTGGGCCTGGCCGCACCAGCAGCTCCAGACGATCAAGGGCGGTGCCGCGGTCACCGAGATCGCCACCACGATCCTCAGCCCGGTCACCCCCGGCTACGAGAAGTTCGACCTCTACGGCACCACCAAGAAGCCGGCCGGTGACCCGGAGAAGGCCAAGGCGCTGCTGAAGGAGGCCGGCAAGCTCGGCCAGAAGCTGGTCATCGCCTACCAGTCCTCGGACAACATGGTGAAGCAGGCCGTCGCGATCAAGAACGCCCTGGAGGCGGCGGGCTTCCAGGTGGTCAACAAGCAGCTCGACAAGTCGACCTTCTACACCGCCATCGGCAAGATCGACAACGGCTACGACATGTTCAGCGCCGGCTGGAGCCCGGACTGGCCGGCCGGCTACTCGGTGTTCTACCCCTGCTGGAGCGGCAAGAACATCGGCGACGGCCGCAGCAACTACGCCCAGCTGAACGACCCGAGCGTCAACAAGGCCATCGACGCCGCCGCGAAGATCGCGGACGCGGAGGAGGCCAAGAAGGCCTGGGGCGCCATCGACCGCCAGATCATGGAGCTGGCGCCGGCCGTGCCCGACTACCACTCCATCCGCAACTGGATGCACGGCTCGAAGATCGGCAATGTCGTCTACGACGCCGGCAACACCTGCGTCGCGCTCTGCAAGCTCTACGCGATGAAGTAGCCCGAGCCCGAGCGGGGGGCGGCGGGCCCCCCGGCCCCCCCCCCCCCCGGCGGGGCGGGGGGGGGGGGGGGGGGGGGGGGGGGGGGGGGCGGCGGCGTCTCATCGACGGCCAGACTACGGGGGCATGCCCTATCTGACACGTC
>NZ_JBIDAQ010000021.1:0-61767 GCF_043202555.1 Streptomyces sp. NPDC048182
CCGTTGTCGGGGGTGAAGATCCATACGGTGCTTGCGGTGTTGTTGCTTGCGCGTGGTGGGCTGGTGGGGGATGGCCGGCTGAGTGCTGCTTTGTGGGGGGAGGTGCCGCCGCCTACGGCGAATGCGCAGTTGCACACGTATGTTTCCCGGTTGCGGAAGGTCCTTGGTCCGGGTGTCGGTATCGTGCGGAAGGCGTCGGGTTATGTTCTGTGTGCCGAGGGTGCCGGTGTTGATCTGTTCGTGTTCGAGCGGCTTGAGCGGCTGGGGCGCAGGGCGTTGGAGGAGGGGCGGCGTGAGGAGGCGGGTCGTCTTTTGGGCCGTGCGCTGGCCTGCTGGGCGGGGCCTGCTCTGCAGAATGTGAGTGAACACCTCCAGCAGTTCGAGCGGCCTCGTCTGGAGTTTTTGCGTGCCCAGGCTCTGGAGCACCGTATCGAGGCTGATCTCGCGCTCGGCCGTCATCGTCTGCTGGTGCCTGAGCTGTTGTCGCTGGTGGCCCGGTTCCCGGTCGACGAGAACCTGCGTGCCCATCTGGTCACCGCTCTGCACCGCTGTGACCGGCAGGCCGAGGCCGTCCGGGTCTACGGTGAGGGCCGCCGGATCCTGGACGAGCAGCTCGGTGTGGTGCCGGGCCGCCGGCTGTGTGGCGCCTATCTGCGGATGCTGCGTGGTGAGGGCGGGCCGGACACCGGCGGCGGGCGGCGCGCCCCCCGGCGGCCGTCCGGCGGGCCCCCGGCCCCTTCACCGCCCGCCTCGCCGCCCTAGTGAGCGGTGCCGGCGGCGCGGCCCCGGCCCTGGCGGAGCCGGCCGGCCGCACCCCGCCACCCGGCCTGCTGCACCCCCCGGCCTTCGCCCTGCCGCACCCTGCCACCCGCCCACACGCCCTGTCGCACCCCGCCACCCGGCCTTCGGCCGGCTGCACCCTGCCACCCGGCCGGCAGCACCCCGCTACCCGCCCACCCGGCCTGCCGCACCCCGCCACTCGCCCGGCAGCACCCCGCCACTCGCCCACCCGGCCTGCCGCACCCCGCTACCCGCCTCGCCGGCCTGCTGCGTCCCGCCACCCGCCCACACGCCCACACGCCCTGTCGCACCCCGCCATCCGGCCTTCGCCCTGCTGCACCCCGCTATCCGGCCTGCCGCTACCCGTCCACACGCCCTGTCGCACCCCGCTATCCGGCCTGCTGCGTCCCGCTACCCGCCCTGCCGGCCTGCTGCGTCCCGTTACCCGCCCTGCCGGCCTGCTGCGTCCCGCTACCCGCCCTGCCGGTCTGCTGCACCCTGCTACCCGCCCTGCCGCCCTGCCTGCCCCGGTCCGGTCCGGCCTCGGTCCGGCCCCGGCCCCGGTCCGGCCTGGTCCGGTCCGGCCTGGTCCGGTCCGGCGTGGTCTGGTCGGGTCTGGCCTGGCCTGGCCTGGCCTGGTGGGTGGGTGGGTGGGTTGGTGTTTCTGTCCGCTGGTCCTGTTTTTCCTGCCCGTGCCGCTGCCCGCTGCCCGCTGCTCGCTGGGAGTTGTGCTGGTGCGTGTTGCCCGAGTTGACGGCGAGTGGGGCTCCACTCCTGCTCAAGAGGGACGGCCGAGTCTGGCCGCCATGACATTGAAGGATGTGACTGCCATGAGTCAGGTGGCGCCGACTGTGCGTGGGGATGCTGTGCATGCTCTGCACGCGGTGATCGAGGAGGCGGCCGGTCTGCTGGAGGTGGAGTACGACCGTGGCCGTGTGCTGCGTGTGCTGGATCTGTACGGCGAGGGTCTGCCGGGGGCGACGGTCGCTTTCCGGGTGGCGACGGGGGCGGGGCGGGCCGGGGAGCTGGACTGCCGGTTCTCGCTGCCCCGGCAGATCGAGCCGTACCGGCTCGCCGTCGCGGGCGGTCTGGTCGAGGAGAGCGGGCATCCGGCGGGCCGGCTTCTGGCGGAGGTGCGTGAGAGCTGTCAGGTCGACAGCTACGGCATCGATTTCGGTGTGGTCGGCGGGTTCAAGAAGATCTGGGTGGTGCTGGCGCGTACCGCTCTGCAGGATGTGCGCACCCTGGCCGGCCTGCCTTCGATGCCGCCCGCGCTGGGCCGCAGCCTGGATTTCATCGCCCGCCACCGTCTGGGCGAGAGTGTGGGCCTGCTGGGCATCGACTACCGTCACCGCACCGTCAACATCTATTTCGGTGAGCCGCCGGAGGGCGGTATCGACCCTGCCGCGGTGCGGGCCATGCTCCGCGAGACGGGTCAGGCCGAGCCCAGCGAGCAGATGCTGCGCCTGGGCCGGCTGGCCTTCGGCGTGTATGTGACCCTCGGCTGGGACTCGCCGGCCATCGAGCGGGTCTGCCTGGCGGTGGCGAGCACCGATCCCGCCTCGCTGCCGGTCCGGCTCGATGAGCGCATCGGCCGGTTCGTCGCCCACGTGCGCGCGGGCGACCCGAGCACCCGCTTCGTGTATGCCGTCGCCTCCCAGCCCGACGGCGAGTACTACAAGCTCCAGTCCTACTACCGGTGGGGCGCGGCCGTCCCGGAGATCATGCAGCTGCCCGAGGGAAGCCTCGCCGACCCGGTGTAACCCCGGCCCGCCCCCCCCGGCGTCCCCCCCCCGGCGTCCCCTCCCGGCCCCCGGCACCCCGGGCGCCTCCACCCGCCTCCGCCCCCCGCCCGCCCCCCGGCCGGGTCCCCGGTCCTTTCCGCGGCTGCCCGCACTCCCGTCCGGGCCCCTCCCGCCTCCCCCTCCTGCGGCGCCCCCTCCGGCCCCCTCTCCGCCCCCCGTGTGCCTGTCCAGCCCCCACGTTTCGCGTTCCGCGTTCCGCGTTTCGCGTTCCGTGTTCCGTGTTCTGTGTCCCATGTTCCGCGTCTTATCGGAAGGACGACTCTTGAGCACCCTTGAAGTCCCGGTCCTGATCGTGGGCGGTGGCGGGTCCGGCCTGGCCGCCTCCGTCTTCCTGTCCGGTCACGGTGTCGAGCACCTGCTGGTGGAACGCCGTGCGGACACCTCGCGCCTGCCCAAGGCGCACTACATCAACCAGCGCACCATGGGTATCTTCCGCCAGCACGGCCTGGCCGGTGACGTGGCGGAACTGGCTGCCTGTCCGGAGCAGTTCGGCACGGTGCGCTGGCAGACCACGCTCACCGGGCAGGGCCCGCTGGACGGGCGGGTCATCCATGAGATGGACGGGTTCGGCGGCGGGGCGCTGCGCGGGGCGTACGAGGCGGCCGGGCCGGTGCTGCCGGCGAAGCTGCCCCAGCTGCGTCTGGAGCCGGTGCTGCGCCGGCATGCCGAGGAACGCAATCCCGGGCGGGTGCGTTTCGCCACCGAGCTGCTCTCGCTCACCGAGGACGCGGGCGGCGGGCCCGTCACCGCGGAGGTCCGTGACGTGGACAGCGGTGAGATCACGGCCGTCACCGCCCGGTACGTGATCGCGGCGGACGCCGGGCGCACCGTGGGCCCCGCGATCGGCGTGCGGATGGAGGGTCTGCCGGCTCTGTTCGACGCGACGACGGTGTATTTCTCCGCCGACCTGTCGCCGTGGTGGAGGGGGGGCTCGGTCATCACCTGGTTCCTCAACCCCTACCGCCAGGACCTGTCCAGTGCGCTGATCGAGATGGGTCCGACCTGGGGCGAGAACTGCGAGGAGTGGGGCCTGCACCTGCCGCTGCACGGTATCGACCGCGGCGACGAGGCGGCCGTCGCCGCCCGTGTCCGTGAGGTGTTGGGCCTGCCCGCTCTGGAGCTGGTCCTGCACGAGGTGACCAGCTGGAGTGTGGAGGCGGTGCTGGCCGAGCACTACCGCTACGGGCGGACGTTCCTGGTCGGCGACGCCGCCCACCGCCAGCCGCCGGCGGTGGGCCTGGGCCTGAACAGTGCCGTCCAGGACGCGCACAACCTCGCCTGGAAGCTGGCCGCGGTGCTGTCGGGGCAGGCCGGTGACGCCCTGCTGGACAGCTACGAGTCGGAGCGCCGGCCGGTGGGCCAGTTCAACCTGGGCTGGGCGATGTCGGCCGCCTCCCATCACCAGGTCGTCGTCGACGCGGCGGTGGGCCTGGGCGCGCACCTGCCGCCCGAGCGCCGCACCCCGGCGTTCTTGTCGTACTTCTCGCCCACCCCCGTCGGCGCCGCGCAGCGCGCCCGCGCCGCGGAGATCTTCGCCACCCACCGCGGCGAGTGCCAGGCGCTGGACGTGGAGACGGGCTACGCCTACGAGCGCGGCGCCCTCGTCCCCGACGGCACCCCGCCCGTGCCGCGCGCGCCGCTGGGCGACGTCCACCGGCCCACCAGCCGCCCCGGGCACCTGCTGCCGCACGCCTGGATCGAGCGGGACGGCCGCCGGGTCTCCACCCACGACCTCGTCGGCCACGACAGGGGCTTCGTCCTGATCACCGGCACGGGCGGCCAGGCGTGGACGGCGGCCGCCGAAGCGGCCGCGCACAAGCTCTCCGTGCCGCTCAGCGTTGTCACCATCACCGACACGGCCACCCCCACCGAAGCCCCCACCACCGAAGCCCCCACCACCGAAGCCCCCCCCACCGAAGCCCCCCCCACCGAAGCCCCCACCACCGAAGCCCCCACCACCGAAGCCCCCGCCACCGAAGCCCCCGCCGGGGCCGAAGCCCCCGCCGGGGCCGCCGCCGGGGCTGCCGGGGCCGGGGCGGGTGCGTACTGCGACATCGACGGGGTGTGGCAGCGGCTGCGCGGGACGGCTTCCGGCGGTGCCGTGCTGGTGCGTCCCGACCAGCACGTGGCCTGGCGCTGCGATGGCGAGGAGGCCGACCCGGCCGGTGCGCTGACCGAGGCCCTCGCTCTCGTCCTGGGCCAGCGGGCCCCGTGACAGGCGGCCCCGCACCCGACGCCCCGCACGCCCACGCCCCGCACGCCCACGCCCTGCACGCCTACGTCCTGCACGTCCTGACGACCACGGAAGAAGCATCATGATCAGCAGAAGGTCTTTCCTCGCCGCCGCCGGCGGCACCGCGCTGGCCACGACCGTGGCGGGCGGCACCGCGCTGGCCACGACCGTGGCGGGGGGCGCCGCGCGGGCCACGACCGTGGCGGGGGGCGCCGCGCTGGCCACGACCGTGGCGGGGGGCGCCGCGCGGGCCGGGAGACGTGACGTCGACCGGCAGTGGGGGCGCCTCGCGGAGCGTCTGGCGGGCCGTCTGGTGCTGCCCGGGGACAGTGACTACCAGCGGGCCAGACAGCTCTACCAGGCCGTTTTCGACGCGACCGGTCCGCGGGCGGTCGCCTACTGCGCGTCGGCGGCCGATGTGGCCACCTGTGTGCGTTTCGCCGCCGCGCACGGCCTGCCCGTCGCCGCGCGCAGCGGCGGGCACAGCGCCGGCGGCTACTCCACCAGCCCGGGTCTGGTCATCGATGTCTCCCGGCTCAACCAGGTGACGCCGGGCCAGGGCACGGTGCGTATCGGGCCCGGCGCGCAGCTCGTGGACATCACTGCCGCGCTCGCCCCGCTGGGTCTGGGCATCTCCGGCGGCTACTGCCCCACGGTCGCGGCCGGCGGGTTCTTCCAGGGCGGCGGCATGGGCCTGTTCACCCGCAGTATCGGCATCGCCAGTGACAAGGTGAGTGCCGCGCAGGTCGTCCTGGCCGACGGGCGCATCGTCACCGCCTCCCCGCACCGTCACCGCGACCTGTTCTGGGCGCTGCGCGGCGGTGGCGGCGGCAATTTCGGCATCGTCACCTCCTATGACGTCGCCCCCTCGCCGCTGGGCGAGGTCGGCGCCGTGAACCTGGTGTGGGGTTTCGAGTCGGCGCTGGACATGGTGGACGGCTGGGGCCGCTGGCTGGCCGATGCCCCCTGGACGGTGGGCAGCGGTGTCAACGTCACGCTCGCCGACGCCGCTCCGGGCAGTGTGCCCACCGCCGCGGTCTTCCTCGCCTCCACCGAGCCCGGTGCCGCCTTCGATGCGGAGATCGCGCGGCTGACGTCGCTGGTGGGCCGCCCGCCGCTGTTCCAGCAGAAGTTCACCGCGCCCTACCAGTCGGTGCTGATGCAGCTGTATGCGTGCACGGGCCTGTCGGTGCAGGAGTGCCACCGCGCGGACGCGGGCGGCTCCGGCACCATCCAGCGTCCGGCGTTCGGTGCCTGGCGCGGCCGGCTCTTCGAGACGGCGATGCCGCGCGAGGGCTGGGCGAGGGCGCTCGAGGCGTTCGACGCCACCCGGTGGGCGGGCCAGACCCGCGGCCTGCAGATCTCGGCGCTGGGCGGGCGGGCCAACACTCTGGCCCGTGACGCCACCGCCTATGTCCACCGCGACGCGCTGTTCTCGGTGAGCTACCTGACGGCGAACGCCGGCGCCTCGGTGCCGGCCGAGACGAAGGCGGCCGCTTTCGACTACGTCGATTCCGGGTTCGCGGCGATCGACCCGTACTCGTGCGGCGAGACCTACCAGAACTTCATCGACCCGCGGCTGCCGGACTGGCGCCGCTCCTACTACGCCGAGAACTATCCGCGCCTGGCGCGCGTCAAGGCCGCCTACGACCCCTACCGCTTCTTCCGCTTCGAGCAGGGCGTCCGCTGACCTTGCCGAGCGGGCCGGCCGCCGCCCCGGCCGGGGTGCCTTCCCGGCCCGGCGGGGGGCGGCCCGCTCGCGCATCCCTACCAGGGCCGCCCCCTTTTTCCTCTGCCGGGTGCGGGGCGGCCAGAGCAGGAGAGCCTTTCATGAAGATCGTGGACCGCACACGCCTGGCCGCGCTCGCGCCGGCCGCCGGGGTGCGCCCCGAGGAGGTGCGCCGGGCCACCGGCCGGCTCGTCGCGCACCTGGGCGCCCGGGTCGATGACGCCGGGCTGATCCGGGAGCCCTGCGACAGCAGAGTGCTGGAGTCCGCGCTGGTGCTGGCCCTGATGACCCGCACCGGTGCCGGCGGGGCGGCCAGAGCCCGCCTCGTCTCCTACCTGCGCGGCCACCAGGAGTCCCCCGAGGCGCTGGATGGCCACCTCGCCTCGCTCGCGCTGCGCGGCGCGGCCGGGCAGCCGGCCGGCGCCGACAGCACCCTGGCCGGCTCGCTGGCCGGCGAACTGCTGGGCGCGGCCCCCGCCTTCCTCTCCGCCCGCCGCCGGCTCATGGTGTACGCGGTGCTGTCGGTGCTGGGCTGCCCGCTGCCCGCGGACGCCGAACTGCCCGGCGGGGGAGGGGTGCCCACCGATCCGCTGCACTCCTGGGCGGCCGTGCAGCAGGCGTCGATCACGCTGATCCTGGCCGGCGCCCTCGACGTGCGCAACCACGTCACCGACGCCGCTCTAAAGACGCTGCTGGCCACCGGCCCGGCCGCCGGCGTGTGGGAGGGCTACGCGCTGATGCACGCCCTGACCCTGCACGCGCTGGCGTCGGCGGGCGGCCACGAGGAGACGGTGCGCCAGGGCCTGGCCGAGCTGGTGCGCCATCAGCGCGGCGACGGCGGTTTCCCGTTCATCCTGGAGCTGGACATCTGGTGCACGGCCACCGCCGGTCTCGCCCTGCACGCGGCGGGCGCCGACCCGGCCTTGCTGTCCCGCATCGGTGCCGCGCTGGCCGCCGAGCGCGGCGGCGCCGCCCTGCGCTCGCGCCCGCTCTCGCGCGGGGCGGCGCTGCGCGGCGGCTGGTCCATGTCGCCCGGTGTCGCGCAGAACGACACCGACGACACGGCCATCACCCTGGAGTACCTCCAGGCCGTCGACCCGGCCCGCCACCGCGCCGCCGCCGACGCCGGCACGGCCGCCCTGCTGGCCGTCCAGGGCGCCGACGGCGGCTTTCCCACCTATGTGGCGGGCGCCTCCTCCGAGGCGTGCATGACGGCCGCGGCGGTGTGCGCGTTCGCCGCCCGCCCCGAACTGGCCGGCCCGCGCGCGCGGGCGCTGGCCTTCCTCGCCGACAGCCAGGACACCGACGGCGGCTTCCCGCCGGGCTGGAGCAGCAGCCGCCTGCACTCCCTGTTCCGGGTGCGCCTGGCGGCCATGACGGCCGGCCCCGACGACGCGCGCACCGCCGCCATGGCGGCGCGCATCGACGCCACGGTCCGCCAGACGCAGAACACCGACGGCGGCTGGGGCATGCAGCCCGGCGAGCCGAGCGACGACATCAGCACCGCCTACGGCCTGATCACCCTGTGCCACGCCGACGACCCGCGCCCCGTCGGCGCCGCGCTGGCCTGGCTGCTGGAGCAGCAGAAGGCCGACGGCAGCTACGGCGGCCCGCCCGACATGGTCGGCCCGCGCCCCTTCAACTTCCGCTTCCCCGTGCTCACCGACATCCCCGTGCTGCTGGCCCTGGGACACGCCCGGGCCCGCCTGCCCGAAACCCCCGCCCCCGCCGGGGCCGGGGCCGTGCCGCGGCACCGCGCGGTGACCTCCGCCCGCTGAAAGAAGACCACCCCCGCCCCCGCCCGCGCCTGCGCCCGCTGAATGAAGACCACCCCCCGGCCCGCGCCCGCCCTGTGCCGGGACGGCCACGACGGACGAAAGAGACGACACATGCTGCGAAAACTGGCTGCCCTGCCCGGCGGAAGGAGGGGCAAGTGGGTCGTCATCGCGCTGTGGGCCCTCGTGCTGGTGCCGGCGCTGATGCTGGCCGGCAGGCTCACCGGCGCGGAAGAGAACGACAACGCGGCCTGGCTGCCGGCCGGCGCGGAGTCCACCGCCGTCGTCGAACGCGCCCAGAAACTGATGCCCGCCGACACGGTGCCCGCCGTCGTGGTCTACGACCGGGCGGGCGGGATCACCGGCGCCGACCTCGCCAAGGCCCGCGCGGACGCCGCCGCGTTCCGCGGCATCGACAACGTCGTGGGCACCGGGCGGGGGCCGGTGCGCTCCGCGGACGGCGAGGCGCTGGAGACGATCGTCCAGGTCCGCAAGGACGCCTCCGGCTGGGAGGGGCTGGGCCGGGTCGTCGACGCGATGCGCGAGGTCGGCACCCGCGACGCCGGCGGCCTGGGCTTCCACGTCGCCGGGCCGGCCGGCTACGGCGCCGACTCGATCAAGGCGTTCGGCGGCGGCGGCGCGCTGACCACGATCACGGCGCTGGTCGTGGTCGTGATCCTGCTGCTCACCTACCGCAGCCCGCTGCTGCCGCTGCTCACCCTGGTCACCGTCGGCGCCGCCCTGACGGCCGCCGAGGCGCTGATCTACCTGCTGGCCGAGCACGCCGGACTCGTCGTCAACAAGCAGACCAGCTTCATCCTCGTCGTCCTCGTCTTCGGCGCCGCCACCGACTACGCGCTGCTGCTGATCTCCCGCTACCGCGAGGAACTGCTGCGCCACGAGGACCGGCACACCGCGATGGCCCGGGCCCTGCACCGCTCGGGCCCGGCGCTCGTGGCCAGCGCGGCGACCGTCGCGGTCAGCCTGCTGCTGCTGATGCTCGCCGACCTGACCTCCACCCGGGGCATGGGACCGGCCTGCGCCGTCGGTGTCGTGGTGGCCCTGGCGGCCATGGTGACGCTGATGCCCGCGCTGCTGGTCTGCTGCGGACGGTGGATCTTCTGGCCGGGCAAGCCCGTCGCCGGCGCCCCGGCCCCGTCCCGTACCACCGGCTGGGACCGGGTGGGCCGGGCCGTCGCCGCCCGCCCCCGCGCGGTGTGGGCGGGCACCGCCCTGGTGCTCGCCGCGATGGCGCTGGGCACCCTGGGCCTTAACGCCTCGGGCCTGTCCAACAAGGACCAGTTCACCGGCAGGCCGCAGATGGCCGTCGGCGAGGAGATCCACGCCGCCCACTTCCCCCGCGGCACCGGCGACCCCCTCTACATCGTCACCGACGCCGGCGCCGCCGCCCGGGTCGGCCGGGCGGTGGCAGGGGTGGCGGGCATCGCGGGCGTGGGCGACCCGGTGGCCAAGGACGGCCAGGCGGTGCTGCTCGCCCAGCTGACGGCCGAGCCCAGCAGCCGGGCGGCGCGCGAGACGGTGGTCCGCACCCGCGCGGCCGTCCACCGCATCGAGGGGGCCGGCGCCCAGGTCGGCGGCAGCACCGCGGTCATGGTGGACACCGAGGACGCGGCGGCCCGCGACTCCGCGGTGATCATCCCGATCGTGCTGGCCGCGGTGCTGCTCGTCCTGGCGCTGCTGCTGCGCGCGGTCGTGGCGCCGCTGCTGCTGATGGCGACGGTGCTGCTGTCCTTCGGCGCGGCGCTCGGGGTCAGCGCCCTGGTCTTCGAGCACGTCCTGCACCTGGCCGGCGCGGACGCCTCCTTCCCGCTGCTGGCGTTCGTGTTCCTGGTCGCGCTCGGCATCGACTACAACATCTTCCTCGTCACCCGCATCCGCGAGGACACCGCCGTGCACGGCACCCGCCGGGCCGCGCTGAGCGCCCTGTCCTCCACCGGCGGGGTGATCACCTCGGCGGGGGTGGTGCTGGCCGGCACGTTCGCGGCGATGGCCTCGCTGCCGCTGGTCTTCGCCCTCCAGCTGGGCTTCGCCGTCGCCTTCGGCGTGCTCCTGGACACCCTCGTGGTGCGCTCGGTGCTGGTCACCGCGCTCACCCTGGACGCGGGCCGCTGGATGTGGTGGCCCAGCGCCCTCTTCCACCGCCGCGACGAGGGCACCGAGCCCGACGGCGAGGCCGGCCGGCTGCCCGCCTACAGCGGCCGGTGAAACCGCCCCGGCCACCGGCCGGATCCCGGGATGAACCGGACCCCATCACCTTTCTTCAGGGCAGGCCCCATGAGCGCCAGGACACTGGACACAGCCCGCCGCCCGGCGGAGGGCACCCAAAAACAGCGCATCGCCGAACTGGAACGTGAGATACGCGAACTCAAACGCCTCAACGAACACCTCAGACAGCACGCCACCACCCCGGCCCCGGGCCCGGGCCGCCGCGAACACCGCCCGGGCACCGGCCCGGCCGCCCCCGGCATGCCGGGCGGGTCGGGCGGGCCGGGGGCCGGCGCGGTACGCGCCGCGCCCAGCCCCGGCCCCAGCCCCAGCCCCAGCCCCAGCCCCGGCCCCGGCCCCGGCCCCAGCCCCGGCCCCGGCCCCGGCCCCAGCCCCGGCCCCAGCCCCGGCCCGGGTCCCGGGCCCGGGGTGCAGTTGCGGGTCCTGGGCCCGGTGGAAGCTTTGGTGGACGGGCGGCGGGCGGACCTCGGCGCGCCCAAGCAGCGCACCGCCCTGGTGGTGCTGGCCAGCCAGGCCGGCCAGCCCGTCCCGGTCGACGCCCTGGTGGAGGCGGTGTGGGGCGGGAGGCCGCCGCGGCGCGCGCTCACCTCGCTGCACGCCTACATCGCCAACCTGCGCCGCGCCCTGGAACCGCAGCGGGCGCCGCGCACCGCGCCGTCGGTGCTGCGCACCCGCGGGCGCAGCTACCTCCTGGACGAGCGGGCGGTCGAGGTGGACGCGCACCGCTTCGGCCGGGACGCGACGGCCGGCTGGCAGGCGCTGGAGCACGGCGAGCCCCGGCGCGCGCTGGCCGCGTTCGAGGCCGCGCTGGCCGCCTGGCGCGGCCCGGCCTACGCGGAGGCCGCGGCGGCCGCCTGCGCCGCACCCGAGGTGATCCGCCTGCAGGAGCTGCGCCTGTCGGTGGCCGAGGGCCGCGGCGCCGCGCTGATCGCGCTGGGCCGCCACGAGCGGGCCGTGCCGGAACTGCTGGCCTTCACCCGGGCCCACCCGCTGCGCGAGTACGGCTGCGAACTGCTGGGCCGCGCACTGTACCGGGCGGGCCGGCAGGCCGACGCGCTGGCGGTGCTGCGCGCCCACCAGCACACCCTGGCGCGGGAGCTGGGCATCTCGCCCAGCCGCGCGCTGCAGCACCTGGAGCTGGAGATCCTGCGCCAGGTGCCCGCGCTGGACCGCCGCTGAAAAGAACACCCGGCTTTGCGCGGAAACGAAGACCACCGCGGAAAGAAGACAAGGAAGAAGCGGGGGGCGGGGTCAGCGGGCGAGGACGACGGTGGTGGGGGAGGGGGTGTCCAGGTAGCGGATGTCGGTGAACCCGGCGGCGGTCAGCCACGCCTCGTAGTCGCCGCGCCGCCAGGAGGCGCCGTGCCGGCTCTTGAGGAGCATCTCCGAGGAGAAGGTGAGCGCGAACGGCGGGCCGCTGCGGTCGTCGTCGGTGATGTAGTCGGAGACGACGAGGGTGCCGCCGGGGCGCAGCGCGCGGCGGATGCGGGTGAACACCGCCTGGTTGTCCTCGGGGGCCTCCTGGTGGGCGATGTTGGAGTACATGACGATGTCGTGCTCGCCGTTTCCGAAGTCGGCGGTGTGGAAGTCGCCGTCCACGTGCTCGACCCGGCTCCCCACGCCCTGGTCGGCCAGCAGCCGCCGGGCGATCTGGTTGACCGGCGCCCAGTCGACCTGGGTGGCGTGCGCGTCGGGGTTGAGGGCGAGCCACAGGGCCGAGCAGATGCCCGAGCCGCCGCCGATGTCGAGGATCGACACCTTCCCGGCGTCGGCGAGACGCAGGGCGTCGGCGACGGTGTGCGCCACCGGCACGGCCTGCGCGGCGATCGCCTGGACGAGGTTCTCCCAGTGCGGGTTGTCGGCGACCTCCACCTCGGCGTCGGTGACCGGCCCGCCGGTGCGCACGACGTCGGGCAGGGCCGCGAGCGAGCCGAGGTGGCCCATCTTGACCTGCGCGAAGGCGGCCAGGGACATGGGCCGGCCGGCCACCAGGAACGCGGACGCCTCGGGGGTGTTGCGGTAGCGGCCGCCCGACAGCTCGATGAGTTCCAGGGCGACCAGGCCGTCCAGCAGCGCCTGCGCGCCGCGCACCGCGATTCCGGCCCGCCGGGCCAGCTCGCCCGCGGTGCCGGCGCCGTCCTCCAGATGCGTGAACAGGTCGTAGGAGGCCGCCGTGCCCAGCACCCCGGTGGCCCAGTAGCCGTTGATCATCCGCATGATCCGGTCGGAGGTGGGCCCGGTCTGCGTGCCGCTGCTGCTCATCGATTCTCCCTGCCGAAGGTGCGGTGCGCCCCGGGGCGGGCCGGGCGCGGTGTGTCGCCTGCCGCATGGTCCTACGCCCGGCTTGCCCGCCCCTTGGCGCCGGCTTGCCCCGCCCCGGCGCCAAGCGGGCGCCAAGCCGGCGCGTACGCGCGGGCAAGGAGGGTGGCCGAGAATGCCTGCCTGTCACCGAGAAACACACAGCTCCCAGGAGCCGTCCCGGCCCCCACGGGCGGGGACGGCGAAAAGAAACACGGCGAAAGAAACACGGCGGAAAGAACACAAGGGGAGGGAACGTGCACGAGCAGCTGGAGCGGTCACCGTCGCGGACGGTGGCGGAGCACGGCGTGGACCAGGAGACCTGCGACAAGCTCATGGAGCGCGTCGACCGGCGGATGGAGGAGCTGCTCAGCGCCGAGGCGGCGCGCTGGGGCGCGGTGGACGCCCGGGCGGCGGTCCCGGTCGCGGCCGTCACGGAGCTGGTCGCGGCCGGCGGCAAGCGGCTGCGCCCGCTGTTCTGCGTCACCGGCTACCTGGCGGCCGGCGGCGCGGCGGCGGGCGGCACGGCCGAGGACACGGTCGTGGACGCGGCGGCGGCGCTGGAGCTGCTGCACGCCTTCGCGCTGATCCACGACGACATCATGGACGACTCCGCCACCCGGCGCGGCACGCCCACCGTGCACGCCGCGTTCGCGCACCTGCACGGCCGCAACGGCTGGGCGGGGGAGTCGCGCCGCTACGGCGAGGGCGTCGCCGTCCTCGCCGGCGACCTGGCACTCAGCTACGCCTACCGGCTCGCGGGCACGCTGAACGGCCCCGCGGCCGGGATGTGGCACGAGCTGGTCACCGAGATGATCGTCGGCCAGCAGCTGGACATGGCGCTGGCCGCCGAGGCCGCGGCCGACCCGGGCCTGGCCCGCTGGATCGCGGTGTGCAAGTCCGGCGCCTACACCATCCACCGCCCCCTCGCGCTGGGCGCGGCCATCGCCGGGCGCCCCGACCTCGAGCCGGTCTTCGCGGCGTACGGGAGCGCGGCCGGGGAGGCGTTCCAGCTGCGCGACGACCTGCTCGACGCGTTCGGCGACCAGGCGGTGACCGGCAAGCCGACCGGCCTGGACCTCGACGCGCACAAGATGACCCTGCTGATCGCGCTGGCGGCGGCCAAGGACGAGCGCGTCGCGCGGATCGTCCGGGACGGCCGGGGCACCGACTGGGACCAGGGCGCCCTGCGCGAGGCCCTGCTGGCCTGCTCGGTGCGCCGCGACGTCGAGGAGCGCATCGACGTCCTGGTCGCCGACGCCCGCGCGGCGCTGGCCGGCTCCGCACTGCCCGCCGCCTGGCGCCGGCGCCTGGAGGAACTCGCCGACTCGGTCGCCTACCGCGACCGCTGACACCCACCCCACCAGCGCGACACCACCCCCGGGGGGCCCACCAGCGCGACACCACCCCCGGGGGGCCCACCAGCGCGACGCCCCCGGGGGTCCGCCCCATCAGCGCGACGCCCCCGGGGGTCCGCCCCATCAGCGCGACGCCCCCCCCGGGGCCCGTCTCACCGGTGCGACGCCCCACCAGCGCGACGTCCCCCCCCCCGGGTCCGCCCCACCAGCGGGACGCCCCCCCGGGCCCGTCCCACCGGCGCAACGCCCCCCGGGCCCGTCCCACCGGTGCGGCGGTCCCTCCCGCCCGTCATACCGGTGGGGCGGTGGCGGCCCTGAGCGTGCCGGGGCCGCTCAGGGCTGGGGTCTGCCGGGCGCGGGCACGCCGGGTCTGTGCGGCGCGGGCGTGCGCACGGGTGCGGCCAGGAACTCGTCGAGCATCAGCGAGGGGGCGCCGCCGGCCAGCGGGACCCGGGCGAGGAACGCCTCGGGCAGGTCGAACGCGTCGACCAGCAGCGCCAGTTCGGGTGCGAGGCGCTCCATCAGCGCGTCGACGGCGAGCGGCAGCTCGCGGACCTGGGCGGGCGTCATCCGGTTCTCGGCCAGCAGGTCGCCGGTGTGCCCGCTCAGCTCGTCCAGCAGGAACAGCCGGCACAGGTCCTCCAGCAGGGCGCGGGCCTGCGGCCACGCCGTGCCGGCGATCGCGGCGAGGAAGGCGTCGGCGGCCTGGAGCCGGGCGTGGGCGCGGACCATCTCGATCCCCGCGCTGGAGGCGACGTTCCAGCGGGCCAGCGGGTTGCCGGAGGGGCCGGTGCGCAGCGCGGTGCGGGCCCGTGCCTGCCACAGGCGCTCCACCTCGGCGAGCAGGTCGCGCAGGTGGGACAGCTCGCTCAGCGGCCGGTGCCCCTCTCCCGCGGCTCCCGCGGCTCCCGCGGCGGCCGCCGCCCCCGGCGCCTGGTACCCGAAGATCATCTCCGCGGCGGCCTTGGCCCACACCACGAGGTTGTCGCCCTCCGCGGTGATGGTGCCCTCCAGGTTCTGGGTGAGGTCGGCCAGGACGTTGAGGGAGAAGAGCCCGCCCGCCCCGCAGCGCTCGCGGCACTCGACGGTGACCTCCCGGCTGCGCCAGGTGATCCAGCCCTTGGCGATGGCGATGAGCCGCTCCACCTCCTCGCGCTCGTCGGGGGCGTGCGCGACGCTGCGCGCGAGGACCGCCCGGTGCAGGAAGGTCATGGCGTAGGTGGCGGCGACGCCCTTGAGCAGCCGGCCGTGGTGGCTGCGGTGGGCGGCCAGCGGCACCCGCACCCCGGCCCGCGGGCCGCTGATGGTGCGCAGGTGGGCGCGGCGCACGGCGATGGCCAGGGCGGCCCGGGAGAGCCCGACCGCGGCGCCGCTCATGCACAGCTTGCCCCAGGTGACCCGCTGGATGGCGTGCAGGAAACGCTTGCGCGGGTTGCCCACGCTGCTGGTGAACCCCGCCTCCGAGAGCCGGCCGTGCTCGCCCTCCAGGAGCGCCTCGCGGGGCAGGCGCACCTGGTGGAAGGCGGTCAGGCAGTGGTCGACGGGGGCGCCGACCCGCTCGGGCAGCGGGCGCACGAAGACCCCCGGGCGCGGGCCGTCCTCGTCGGTCAGCGCCACCAGGAACAGGCACACGCCGTGGTCCACGCCGTCGACCAGCAGCCGGGCGGCCACCGTCCCGCTCTTGGGCCCGCCGATCAGGCTGGTGTTCGGCATGAACTTCTGCGCGCCGGGCGTCGGCGTGTTCAGGACGAACCCGCCGGTGGAGCGGTCCAGTTCGCAGGTGGTCTGCAGGGCCGCCGCGTCGTTGCCGTGGTCGATCTCGGTGCACAGGAACGTCCCCGTGCGCCGCATCGAGGTGAACTCCTCCAGGTCGCGCGGCTCACCGCCGTCGTGGTCGAGGAGGCTGCCGAGGAAGAGGTTGTAGTGGATGCCGGCCAGCGTGCCCAGCGCCCCGTCCACGACCCCCGTCCACTCGTGCAGGCTGGCCAGCATGCGCGGGTCGCGGGCCAGCGAGACCGGGCTGTCCAGGCAGGCGTTGACCAGCTTCAGCCGCGCGTAGCTCTCCGCGATGCGCTGGTCGGAGGTGAGCCCCGGACGGTAGCGGAACACCTCGTCGCCGATGAGTGCGCGCCAGGTTCCGTGCAGGTGACCGCGTTCGTGCCCGTCGAACAGTTGGTGCGTCAGTTCGCTGGTGGTGCTCCAGCGGGGAACGGCTTCCACGGCGTCGTCCAGCCCGGAAGTCCGGCTCTGCATCGTCAGCAGGGTCATGGCCCTCTCCGCAAAGTGGGGTTTTTGATGTGGGGGGGAGGGGGTGCAGGCCAAAAAAATACAAACTCACCGGTTCTTTTTCAAGCCTTTCACGAAACGCCGGACCCCCCGTTTTCGGATGATCGGATTCCGCGTGAGACGGGACAGAACAGCCCCATCCCCCGCTCACACGCCCGCCGCACGGGCGGCCGGCGGCCGGCCCGCACCCCTTGAAAAACCGGTCAGAAGGTTTTATTGTCCGGGTGGCGGGCGTCGCAGCGCCCGGCAGCGGGGGAGGACGAGGAGGCCGGCCCGGCGGGGTCACTAGAATCAGAACCCGTCGGTTTTTTTCCGGCCGGCGAAGAGCGGGTCCCCCGAACGGTGTGGAGGTGCGTTGTGGCGCGGCAGGATCGGGCCATCCGGACGCGGCAGGCCATCCTGGTCGCCGCCGCGAAGGTGTTCGACAGCGTCGGCTACGACGCGGCCACCATCGCGGAGATCCTCAAAGAGGCCGGTGTGACCAAGGGTGCGCTCTACTTCCACTTCACGTCCAAGGAGGTCCTCGCCCAGGCCGTCCTCGACGAGCAGGTGCGGGCCCTGCCCCCGGTGCCGGTGCCGCAGCTGAAGCTGCAGCAGGTGGTCGACGAGGCCCTGCTCCTGACCCAGCTGCTGCAGAAGGAGACGGGCGACCCCATCATCCGCGGCAGCGTGAGCCTCACCATCGACCCGGCCGTCGGCGCGGCGGGACTCGACCAGAAGGTCCCGATGCGGATGTGGGTCGACTACACCCGCTCGCTGCTCGCCCAGGCCAGGGAGGCCGGCGAGCTGCTGCCGCACGTCGACCTCGACGCCCTCGCCCGGCTCTCCACGGGCGCCTTCACCGGCGTCCAGATGCTCTCGAACATCCTGGAGGGCCGCACCGACATGCTGCGCCGGGTCTGCGAGCTCTACACCTACGTGCTCAGCGCCGCCACCGTGCCCGGCGTCCTCGTCCGGCTCGACTTCACCGAGGAGCGGGGCCGGCAGGTGTACGCGGCGGTCATGCAGGCGCGCAGCGCCGCGCAGGAGAGCGCCGTGGGCGTCTGAGGCACCCGCCGCGCAGCGCTCATGCAAGCGGGCAAGGACGGCAGGGGGCCCGCGCCCCCCGCACGCATCAGCAGGCAACCGACCGGATGGAGCGCACCCGTGACCACTTCCTCCTGCCCCTACCGGATGGACGTCGCCGCCCGCGACCTCGCCGGCGAGGCCGCGATGCTGCGCGAGCGGGGCCCCGCCGTGCAGGTCGAACTGCCCGGCGCCGTGCCCGCCTGGGCCGTGGTGGGCGAGCAGCAGGTCAGAAAGCTGCTGCTCGACCCGCGGGTGTCCAAGGACGCCCGGCTGCACTGGCCCGCGTTCATCGAGGGCCGCATCACCGAGCAATGGCCGCTCTACCCCTGGGTGGCCAACGAGAACATGCTCTTCACCTACGGCGACCGGCGCGCCCGGCTCAGACGCCTGGTGGCCGCCGCGTTCACCGCCCGCCGCTCCGAGGCGCTGCGCCCGCGCGTCGCGGCGATCACCGCCGAGCTCCTCGACGACCTCGCGGCCCGCCCCGCGGACGAGACCGTCGAACTGCGCGGGGCGTTCGCCAAGCTGCTGCCGATGCGGGTGATCTGCGAGCTGTTCGGCATCGGCGGCGAGGACCGCGAGGAGGTCTGCGGCGCCATGGAGACCGTGTTCGGCACCTCGGTGCCGGCCCCGGAGATGGCCCGGGCCCAGGCCCGGGTCTTCCAGCTGCTGGCCGACCTCGTGGTGCGCAAGCGCGCCCGGCCCGGCGACGACCTGACCTCCGCGCTGATCGCCGCCCGCGACGAGGGCGACCGGCTCAGCGAGGAGGAGCTGCTCGGCAGCCTCAACCTGCTGATAGCCGGCGGCCAGGAGACGACCAGCACGCTGATCACCAACGCCGTGGCCGCGCTGCTGGCCCACCCCGACCAGCTCGCCCACGTGCGCGCGGGCCGGGCGGGATGGAACGAGGTGATGGCCGAGACGATGCGCACCCACAGCCCCGGCGCCTACTCGCCCATGCGCTTCGCCGTCGAGGACATCGACCTGGACGGCGTGCTGATCAAGAAGGGCGACGCGATCCTCGTCTCCTTCGCCGCCGCCGGCCTCGACCCCGCCCGCTTCGGCACGCACGCCCACGAGTTCGACCTGCTGCGCACCGACCGGGACAGCTTCGGCTTCGGGGTCGGGGTCCACCGGTGCCTGGGGGCGCCGCTGGCCGCGGTCGAGTTCGGCGTCGCCCTGCCCGCCCTCTTCGCCCGCTTCCCCCGCCTGCGGCCCGCCGCCCCGGCCGCCGGCCTCGCCCCGCTCGCCTCCATCATGATCAACGGCTACCGGGAACTGCCCGTCCTGCTGCACTGACCCCGCCCGCCCCCCCACCACGGACCCCGCGGCCCGCCCGGCCCCGGGGCCCGCGCCGCGCCCGCACCCGGCCCCCGCACCGGCGCGCGCACCGGCCCCCGAGCCGGTGTCAAGCCGCGCGAGATCGTCTCTTGAGCCGCCCGGCCGACCGTATCCCCCAACAGGCTGCGAAGGGATGTGGGGCCATGGGCGAGGGCAGGCCGGTGCTGCGCGTGACACGCGGACGGCCCCGGGCGGACGAACTCGCGGCGCTCACCGCCGTCCTCCTCGCGCTGCGCGCAGCCGGCAACACACGCCGCCCCGACGGCCCGCCGCCCGCCCCGCCCGGCGGATGGCGCCGGACGCGGGAGTACCGCGCCCCCGACAGCTGGCGCTGACCCCGGCCGGCCCCGCCCCTCCCCAGCCCCGCACCCACCCCGGCCGCACACACCCCCAGACTGTAAACCGCGTGCGCGGTTTGTTACTCTGGGCATGGACCTGAGGCGGAGCCCCGCGACGGCCCCGCCCCCAGAAGGGACCTGGCATGGCGATGACAACCGCTCCCGCGCCCGTCGATCAGGGCCCGGCCGGCCTGCACGGACGGGTGGCCGAACTGCACGGGATCCGTGCGCAGGCCCTGGCCGGACCGGGCGAGAAGGCCACGGCGGCGCAGCACGCCAAGGGCAAGCTGACCGCCCGCGAGCGCATCGAGCTGCTGCTGGACGCGGGGTCCTTCCACGAGGTCGAGCAGCTGCGCCGGCACCGGGCCACCGGGTTCGGCCTGGAGGCGAAGAAGCCGTACACGGACGGTGTGGTCACCGGCTGGGGCACGGTGGAGGGCCGCACGGTCTTCGTCTACGCCCACGACTTCCGCATCTTCGGCGGCGCGCTGGGCGAGGCGCACGCCACGAAGATCCACAAGATCATGGACATGGCCATCGCGGCCGGTGCGCCGCTGGTCTCCCTGAACGACGGCGCCGGCGCCCGCATCCAGGAGGGCGTCTCCGCGCTGGCCGGCTACGGCGGCATCTTCCAGCGCAACACCAGGGCGTCCGGCGTCATCCCGCAGATCTCGGTGATGCTCGGCCCGTGCGCGGGCGGCGCGGCCTACAGTCCCGCCCTCACCGACTTCGTGTTCATGGTCCGCGAGACCTCGCAGATGTTCATCACCGGACCCGACGTCGTCAAGGCGGTCACCGGCGAGGAGATCACCCAGAACGGCCTGGGCGGCGCCGACGTGCACGCCGAGACCTCCGGCGTCTGCCACTTCGCCTACGACGACGAGGAGACCTGCCTCGCCGAGGTCCGCTACCTCCTCTCCCTGCTCCCGCAGAACAACCGGGAGAACCCCCCGCGCCAGGAGAGCGACGACCCCGCCGACCGCCGCTCGGACACCCTCCTCGACCTGGTCCCCGCCGACGGCAACCGCCCCTACGACATGACCAAGGTCATCGAGGAGATCGTCGACCACGGCGAGTACCTGGAGGTCCACGAGCGCTGGGCCCACAACATCATCTGCGCGCTGGCCCGCCTGGACGGCCAGGTCGTCGGCATCATCGCCAACCAGCCGCAGGCCCTGGCCGGCGTCCTCGACATCGAGGCCAGCGAGAAGGCCGCCCGCTTCGTGCAGATGTGCGACGCCTTCAACATCCCGATCGTCACCCTCCTGGACGTCCCCGGCTTCCTGCCCGGCGTCGACCAGGAACACGGCGGCATCATCCGCCACGGCGCCAAACTGCTCTACGCCTACTGCAACGCCACCGTGCCGCGCATCTCCCTGATCCTGCGCAAGGCGTACGGCGGCGCCTACATCGTCATGGACTCCCAGTCCATCGGCGCCGACCTCACCTACGCCTGGCCGACCAACGAGATCGCCGTGATGGGCGCCGAGGGCGCGGCGGGCGTCATCTTCCGCCGGCAGATCGCCGAGGCCGCCGACCCCGAGGCCATGCGGACCCGCATGGTCAAGGAGTACAAGGCCGAGCTGATGCACCCCTACTACGCCGCCGAGCGCGGCCTGGTCGACGACGTCATCGACCCCGCCGACACCCGCCACGTCCTCATCGCCTCACTGGCGATGCTGCACAGCAAGCACGCCGACCTCCCCTCGCGCAAGCACGGCAACCCGCCCCAGTAGCACCACCGCTGACGGGGCCGCAGGGGCCGGCCCGCGCCGGCCCCCCTGCGGCCCGGCCCCCAGGAGAGCACCCATGGTCAAACAGGAGCGGGCGGCCCGCACCCGCAGCGCGCTCATCCGCGCCGCCGCCCGGGTCTTCGCCGACGAAGGCTTCGCGACGGCGTCGCTGAGCACCATCAGCGCGCGGGCGGGCGTCAGCAACGGCGCGCTCCACTTCCACTTCGCGAACAAGAGCGCGCTCGCGGCGGCGGTGCAGGACGAGGCCGCCCAGCGGCTGCGCGCGCTCACCGACGCCGCGCGCGCCGCGCACCGCGGCCCGCTGCAGACGGTGGTGGACGCCACCCACCAGCTGATGGACGCGCTCGCCCACGACGTCGTGGTCCGCGGCGGGTTCGAGCTGTCCGGGGACCGCTCCCACCGGGACGGGATCTCACTGCGCGCGCAGTGGCGGCAGTGGGTCGAGCAGACCCTGCGCTCCGCCGAGCGCGACGGCGTGCTGGCCCGCGGGGCCTCCTGGGCCGACGGCGCCCGGGTGATCGTCGCCGCCACCGCCGGCCTGGAGGTCCTCGGCGGCGACGACGCCACCTGGCTCTCGCGCCACCATGTCACCCGCATGTGGGAGGTGATCCTGCCGCACCTCGCCCACCACCGGGAACTGGAACGGCTGGTGAGCGCCGGATCCGGCCCGCACACCCCCTCTGACCTGCAACGGAACACCCCCGGCACGTAACATACGGGTTGTGCGGTTTTCTATTGACAGACCGTGTGTGCTGTTTTTACTCTGGCCCATGGCGCCGAACCGGCATCCGCAGCGGCTCTCCACCCGAGCCGCGGCATCCGGCACGAACTGGGGGAGACCGCGTGGACATCGAGGTACTCGGCGCACTGGCCGTACAGGAGAACGGGGCCTCCATCACGCCGACGGCCCCCAAGCCGCGCCAGGTGCTCGCGCTCCTCGCGCTGCACGCCGACCGCGTGGTGCCGGTGGCCACCCTGACCGACGAGCTGTGGGGCCAGACCCCGCCGCGCAGCGCCCGCACCACCCTGCAGACCTACGTGCTGCAGCTGCGCGAGCTCATCGCCGCCGCGCTGGCCCGCGACGCCGGCGCGGCCGGCGCGCCGCGCACCGCCAAGGACGTCCTGGTCACCATGCCGTGCGGCTACCTGCTGGCCGCCGGCGGCGGCGGCAGCGACGTGCGCGCCTTCGAGCGCCTGTCGGGCACCGGCTACCGGGCGATGGACGCGGGCGACTTCCCCGGCGCCGCCCGCCAGCTGCGCGAGGCGCTGGCCCTGTGGACCGGCACCGCGCTGGCCGACGTGCAGGCCGGCCCGCAGCTCCAGATGGAGGTCAAACGCCTGGAGGAGAGCCGGCTGTGCGCGCTGGACCAGCGCATCGAGGCCGACCTCAGGCTGGGGCGCCACCGCGAGCTGCTGGCCGAACTGACCGTCCTGGTCAACCGCTACCGCACCCACGAGACCCTGCACGCCCAGTTCATGCTCGCCCTGTACCGCTCGGGGCGCCGCGGCGAGGCGCTGGAGACCTACCAGCGCCTGCGCACCCTGCTCGTCAAGGACCTTGGCCTGGAGCCGTCGGCGGCGCTGCAGCGCCTGCAGTGGTTCATCCTCACCGCCCACCCCGAGAGCGCCGCGGCGCCCGCGCCCGGCCCGGGCCGCGAGCGGCTCCTGCCCACCAGCTGAGCCGTCCGGCCGTCCGGCCTTCTGGCCTTTTGCTTTTCCACCCGTCACCGGAATACGGCCGTGATTATTCCCGCCGATTTCACGACGTTGCGGGTACGGATCAAATGGCGCTCCGTACGACCGGTGGAAACCTCCTCAAGCCCTGGTCGAGGGAAGTAGGGCGTGGCGTGAATCCGGCTACTGTGCTGCCGGTGACGGAATTCTGGCCACGAGAGGAACTCGACGAGGTACGGAGGAGAGCGGTGAAGATACAGGTTCTGGGTCCGTTGAGCGCCGAGGTCAACGGAGGATCGATCGTCCCGACAGCCGGGAAACCGCGGCAGATTCTTTCCCTGCTCGCCCTCCATCCGGGCCGGGTGATACCCGTCCCCATGCTCATGGAGGAGATCTGGGGGACGGAGCCGCCGCAGAGCGCCCTCACCACCTTGCAGACCTACGTCCTGCAACTGCGCAGACGCCTGGGCACGGCGATGGGACCCGACGCCCCCGGCGCGGCCAAGGAGGTCCTCGCCACCCGGCACGGCGGCTACCTCCTGCAGATACCGCAGGAGAGCGTGGACGTGCACACCTACGAGCGGCTGGTCACCGAGGGCCGGGCGGCCTACGAGGAGGGCGACGACCAGACCTCGGCCGACCGCTTCCGCACCGCCCTGGACCTGTGGCGCGGACCCGCCCTGGTCGACGTGCGCGTCGGACCGATCCTGCAGATCGAGGTCATGCGCCTGGAGGAGAGCAGACTGGGCACCGTGGAGCGCCGCATCGACGCCGACCTGCGCCTCGCGCGGCACTCCGAACTCATCGCCGAACTCGCCGAACTGACCGCCCGCCACCCCCAGCACGAGGGCCTGCACTCGCAGGCCATGGTCGCCCTGTACCGCTCGGGCCGCCAGGCGTCCGCCCTCGCCGTCTACCGCCGGCTGCGCATCCGCCTGATCGAGGAACTCGGCGTCGAGCCCTCACCGCAGGTGCAGCGCCTGCACCAGGCCATGCTCTCCGTCGACCCGCAGCTCGACGTCGTCGCCGGCACCCGGCGCAGCTCGACGTTCGACCTGTACGCCGCCTGAGGCCGGCCGGAGCGGGGGCTTCGCCGTACTCGGGGCGGCCAGGGCCGCCCGGCCGGGGCCGGGCGCGGGGCGGGTGGATCCTCCACCCGCCCGCGAGCCGTGTGCGAGGCCGGCGGGCGATGCTCGCCCCACCGCCGCGCGGGGGCCGGCGGGCGGCGGGAGCCGGGACTCCGCTCGCACACGAGCACTCCTCGACCCGCTGCCTGGAATGATCACGATGAATGGGCACGGGCAGGGGAGAGGTGTGAGGATGTCAGCCGACGGCACAAAGCGGTCGACGAAGAGAATTCGGGTATCCGCACCCGCGGGCGTGGTGTACGCCCTGCTCGCCGACGCGGAGAACTGGCCGCTCTTCTTCTCCCCGAGCGTTCACGTGGAAACTCTGGACGCCGAGGGAGAACGCCAGCGCATGCTGATGTGGTCCCTTCTGGGCGGCCGGCTCACCTCATGGATATCGTGGCGCCGCCTCGACCCGGTGCACCACCGCATGGAGTTCCGTCAGGAACTGCCCGCCGCCCCGCTGCATTCCATGGGCGGCCTCGTCCAGATCCACGAGCGGGGCCCCGGCGCCTGCGAGATCGAGCTCGGCTACGACCTCACCACCGCGGGCCCCCCGGGCGGGCAGCGGGCGCGGGCCGAACGCGCCGTCGACCTCAACACCACCGCGCAGCTCGACGGCCTCAAGACCGTCGCCGAACGCTGGCCGCGCCTGGACGACCTCATGCTCACCTTCGAGGACTCGCTGCACGTCGACGGGCCCGCCGAACTCGTCTACGACTTCCTCTACCGGGCCGGCGACTGGCCCGAACTGGTTCCGCACATCACCCGCGTCGACCTCACCGAGGACACCCCGGGCGTCCAGCACCTGAGCACGCAGACCCGCACCGAGTACGGCACCCGCACCCTCACCTCGGTCCGGGTCTGCTTCCCGCACGCCGAACGCGTCGTCTACAAGGAGACCACCCCCTCACCACTGCTCGCGGCGCACGTCGGCGAGTGGTCCGTGGTCCCCGACGGACGGGGCGTCACCGTCACCGCCCGGCACAGCGCCCTGCTGCGCGAGGAGCACCTCGCCGCGGAACTGGGCGAGCACGCCACCCTGGCCGCCGCCCGCCGCCACGTGCGCGAGGAGATCGGCCGCAACGCCCGGGTGCTGCTCGCCCACGCCAGGACCCACGCCGAGAACGGCGTGCGCATGCTGTGAGGGCCACCGCGCCGCCCACCGCCCGCCCGCGCACCGCCGCCCGCCGCACAGCGCCGACCAGGAAAGGAGAAAGGGGGGAAGCGGGGGAGCGCACCGCTCGCAGCGAAGAGCACGCCCCCGACACACCATGACCCCTCCTGCCCCCGGCCCGCCCGCCTCCCGCACCACGGTGCACGTGAGCCTGGGCCCCGTGCCACCGCCCGCCGGCTCCCACCGCATCGAGGTCCGCGGACCCCTCGACCTCACCGCCCTGCACCAGGTCCTCGACCACCTCGCCACCGGACCCGCCCGCCCGCCCGTGCGCTGGCACCGGCCGGTGCGGCACACACCCGGCCACCACACGCTCGCGTTCAGCGCGCACGGGGACGGCGCGGCCCGCGTGGCGGGCCGCCTCGCCGACCTGCTCACCGAGGCCTGCCCCGGCGACCGCCCGCTCCTGCCCGCCCAGTGCGCGGTGCTCGCCGCCGCCGACGACCCCGCGGGCGCCGGCCACGAGGCGTGGTACGTCGACCTCGCCGCCCCCCAGGACACCGCCACCGTCCGCGAGGCGCTGCGCGCCGTCCTGGCCGTCCACCCCCAGCTGGCCTCCCGCCCCGACCCGGCGGGCGGGCACCTGGCCGCCCGCCGCGCCAGCGCACCCGGCGCCGCCCCGGCCCACGGCGACGTGCTGGCCACCGCGCGCTTCACCGACGAGGCCGCCTTCACCGCCGCCGTCGCCCGCGCCGCCCGCACCCTCGACGCCGGCGCCGGGATCCAGGTGCGGGCCGTGCTCGCCGCCGACCACCGGGGCGGGACCCGTACCGACCGGCTCGCCCTCGTCGCCCACCGCCTGGCCGTGGACACCGCCTCCTGGCACACCCTGCTCACCGACCTGACCACCGCCCTGGAAGCGGCCGCCGGCCGGCCCGTCACCCGCCCGCGCCCCTCCCACGGCACACCCCCGCCCGAAGCGCCCGAAGCGCGGGAAGGGGCGGACGGGCTGGCCGCCTGGGCCGACGCACTGCGCGCCGCGGCCCGGGACCCGGCCGAGGCACGGCACTGGAGCCGCCTGGCCCGCCCGGGAACACCGGGCACCGACACCACCGCGCCGGCGCCGCCCACTGCGGCCCGCCGCCGGCAGGCGGGCTTCACCCTGGACCGGGCGGACACCGAGCGGATCACCCGCACCCTGGGCGAGCGGCTGGCACTGACCGCCGGGCAGGTGCTGACCGGGGCGTTCGCCCTGGCCCTGGCCCGCTGGCGGCACACCACCGAGCCCGCCTTCGACGTCCACGCCGACCCCCGCGCCGACCGCCCCGCGCTGCGCCGCCTGGTGGCCCGCCTCGCCGACGTCCACCCGGTCCGCCTCCACCTCGACCCCGCCCCCGACGCGTACGGCCAGCTCACCCTCCTGGCCGGGCAGGTGGCGGCCGGCGAGGGCGGCGTGGCGGGCGGCGCCGGGTTCGGGGCCTGCCGCGAGTGGAGCCCCGACCCGCTGCTGCGCGCCGCCCTGCGCGGCCTGCCGCCCGCCACCGTCTGCCTGGCCCTGGACGCCCCCGCCCCCGCGATGCCCGCCGCCGCCCGCCCCGTGCCCGGCGCACACGGCCCCCACCCGCACCGCCTGCGGGTGCGGGTCACCCCCGCCGCCGGCCGCCTGCGCTTCGCCTTCGACTGGCACCCCGACCCGGCCCGGGGCGTCACCCGGGCCACCGTGAGCGCCCTGCGCGGCCTGCTGCGCGCCGTGCTGGCGGAACTGGCCGCCGCGGCCGGCGCCCCCGCCCCGGCGCTGGTGGCCGCCACCCCCCAGCAGGCGGCCCTCCTCGCACGCGAGCAGGCGCGGCCCGGCAGCGGCCACCACGTCGAGCAGATCGTGTGGATGTGGCACGGGCCCTTCGACCCCGCCCGCTTCCGCACCGCCTGGCAGTCGGTCCACGACTGCGAGACGGTGCTGCGCACGGCGTTCACCGCCACCGCGCCCCCGCGCCTGCTCCTGCACCACCGGACCGCCCCCGCCATCGACCGGCACACCGGGCGCGGCGACGGCCTCTCCACCTTCCTCGCCCAGGACCGCCGGCGCGGCTTCGACCTGCGCCGCCCCGGCGCGCTGCGCCTGACCGTGCTCACCACACCGGACCCGCCGGACGCCGGCCCCGCCCCGCCCACCCGGATCGTGCTCACCTACCACCGCGCCCTGCTGGACCACTGGAGCGCGGCGCTGCTGCTGCGCGCGTTCTACCGCGCCTACCTCGCCGGCGGCGCCCTGCCCGGCGGCGAACGCCGCCCCGACCTCGGCGACTACAGCCGGTGGCTCGCCGCCCAGGACCCGGCCCCCGCCCGCGCCCTGTGGGCGCGCACCGCGCCGCCGCCCGCCGCGGCCCGGTGGCCCGGCCGGGACACCGGGGCCGGCCACCCGCCCGGCCCGCCCGGCACCGGCCGGGTCCGGCTGCGCCTGAGCCGCGCGGAGACCGACCGCCTGGCACGCTGGGCGGCGAGGTGGGGCGTCACCGCGAGCAGCGTCCTGCACGCGGCCTGGGCCCTGCTGATCCACCGCGCCCGCGGCGCGCCCGGCCCGGCCCCGGTCCGCTTCGCGGTGACCGTCCCCGGGCGCGGCATCGCACTGGAGGGCGCCTTCCTGCTGCTCGGCCCCCTGCGCAACACGCTGCCGGTGTCCGTGACGGTGGACCCCGCCCGGCCCCTGGTGGACCTGCTGCGCCACCTGCGCGACCGGTCCCTGGACCTGGCGGCCTACGAGTGGCTGCCGGCCGCCCGGATCCGGTCCTGGGCGCCGCCCCCCGACACCGCCGACGCCGACACCGCCGCCGCCGGCACCGCCGACGCCGACACCGTCGTCGTCTTCGAGGACCCCCCGCACCCGGTGCGGGGCCTGGAGGCCGACCTGGCGGCCCAGGGCCTTGCGGCCCGCTTCCCGCTCACCGTGCCCGCCCGCGCGCCGGCGCCCCTCGAACTGCTCGCCCGCCACGACGACGCGGGCGCCCTGGTGCTGACCGCGGTGCACGACTGCGCGCTGCTCGACGCCGGGGCGGCCGGCGAACTCCTCGCCCAGTGCGCCCTGCTGCTGCGCCGGCTGCCCGCGCGGGCGGGACGCTCCACGACCGTCGCCCAGGCCCTCGCCCTCCTCGACGGCGCCGCCGTGCCCTACATGGCGCGTCCCGCCGCACACCCGGTCCTGGTGCCCCTGCGCCCGGCGCGCGCGCCCGGGGCGGGCGTGGTCTGCCTCGTGCCGCCGCCGGGCGCCCCGCACACCTGCTACGACCTGCTGGCCGGCGCCCACACCGGCCCCGAGGAACTGCTCGTGCCCGCCGCCGGGGCCGGCGCCGACGCGGTCGCGGCGGCCCTGGCCGCCCGGGCGGGCGGCGGCCCCCTGCTGCTGGCCGGGTTCTCCGGCGCGGGCGCCGCCGCCTGCGAACTGGCCTGGCGCCTGGCCGCCGGCGGCGCCGCCCGCCCGCCGCGGGTGGTGCTCGCCGCCGCCGGGGCGGACCCCGCGCGCCGGGCCCAGGACCTCGCCCGCGCCCTGCGCGAGCCCGCCCCGCACCGCCCCTGACCCCCCTCCCGGGGGGTCCGTCGCTGTTCGAGCCGTCTTCGTGCGCGGGCCTGCATCGTGGCCGTGGCACGGGCCACCGGGCCCTGTCCACGTTCGTGGCCCGTGCCGGGCCCGCGCTACCACTGGAGTGCCATGTCACGCCGCCTGTTCACCTCGGAGTCCGTGACCGAGGGACACCCCGACAAGATCGCCGACCGGATCAGCGACACGATCCTGGACGCGCTGCTGCGCCAGGACCCCGGCGCCCGGGTGGCCGTGGAGACCCTGATCACCACCGGTCAGGTGCACATCGCCGGCGAGGTCACCACCACCGCCTACGCGCCGATCGCGCAGCTCGTGCGCGAGGCGGTCCTCGACATCGGCTACGACTCCTCCCGCAAGGGCTTCGACGGCGCGTCCTGCGGCGTCTCCGTCTCCCTGGGCGCGCAGTCGCCCGACATCGCCCGCGGCGTCGACGCCGCCCCCGGGCGGCACACCCCGGCCGTCGGGGACGCGGGGGAGGGGGACGGCCTCGACCGGCAGGGCGCCGGCGACCAGGGCCTGATGTTCGGCTACGCCTGCGACCAGACACCGAACCTGATGCCGCTGCCCATCGAGCTGGCGCACCGCCTGGCCCGCCGCCTGAGCCAGGTCCGCAAGGACGGCACCGTCCCCTACCTGCGCCCCGACGGCAAGACCCAGGTCACCATCGAGTACGACGGGCACCGCCCGGTGCGCCTGGACACCGTCGTCGTCTCCTCCCAGCACGCCGGCGACATCGACCTGGACACGCTGCTGGCCCCCGACATCCGCGAGCACGTCGTCGAGCACGTGCTGGCCCGGCTCGCCGCCGACGGCATCAAACTGGACACCGACGGCTACCGGCTGCTGGTCAACCCCACCGGCCGCTTCGAGATCGGCGGCCCGATGGGCGACGCGGGCCTGACCGGCCGCAAGATCATCATCGACACCTACGGGGGCTACGCCCGCCACGGCGGCGGCGCCTTCTCCGGCAAGGACCCCTCCAAGGTGGACCGTTCGGCGGCCTACGCGATGCGCTGGGTCGCCAAGAACGTCGTCGCCGCACACCTCGCCTCGCGCTGCGAGGTCCAGGTCGCCTACGCGATCGGCCGGGCCGAGCCGGTGGGCCTGTTCGTCGAGACGTTCGGCACGAACACGGTCGACGAGGAGCGGATCTCCCGGGCCGTCCGGGAGGTCTTCGACCTGCGCCCGGCCGCGATCGTCCGCGACCTCGACCTGCTGCGCCCCATCTACGCGCAGACGGCCGCCTACGGGCACTTCGGCCGCGAGCTGCCCGACTTCACCTGGGAGCGCACCGACCGCGCCGACCGGCTCCGGAGCGCCGCGGGCCACTGACCCCCGCGGGCCGCTGACCCCCGCGCCCGGCCCTTCGCGGGGGCCGGGCCGGGCGCCACCGGCTCTCCACCGGTCCCCAAGCCGCCGTTGACACGCTCACCGGGACGAGAACACGGCCGCGACCGCGCGGGCGGGGGTGTGTGGCGGGGAGGGCGGGGGCGATGATGAGGCGGCTGGCGCGCGGCGCCCGGTGGCTCGTGCTGGAGCGCTGCCTGTGGCCCTTCGGGCGGTCCCTGATGTCCTTCGGCGCCATGTACATCGGCGGGGAGGCGCTGGAGGCCGCGTTCGCGCCCCGTCCCGGCTCCCGCGCGCATCTCGCGTCGCTGGGCCCGGGCGTGGGCGGGCCGCCGCCCGGGCATCCCGAACGGCTGTGCGCCGAGGTGCCGTTGTCGGAGCTGGAGCGCGCCCTGGCCGGCGAGGTGTGGCCGGCCCCGGCCCGCCCGCGCCGGCGCGAGAGCTGACCGGGCGGCCGGCCCGCCCCGTGTACCGCGGCGGCGCCGGCCGTGTCCCGGCGCCGCCGCGGCCTCTCACCACTGCACGAGGGCGAAGCTGGCGGCCATGCCGCCGCCGAACCCGGCCAGCAGGACCAGCTCGCCGGGGGTGAAGGAGCCCGCGCGGGCCGCCGCGTCCAGGGTGATGGGGATGGACGCGGCCCCGGTGTTGCCCAGGCGGTCCACCGTGCGGTGCATCGTGGCGCGGGGCAGCGGCAGTTCGGCGAAGACCTCGTCCAGCATGACGCCGTTGGCCTGGTGCGGCACGAAGTGGCTGATGTCGGCGCCCTCCACCCCGGCCTCGTGCAGGAACTCCTTGGTCAGCTGCGGCAGCTGCTCGACCACGAAGCGGCGCACCTCGCGCCCCTCCATCGCGAAGTACTGCGCGCCGGCGTCCAGGCCGGCCTGGTCCAGCGGCTGCCTGCTGCCGCCGGCGGGCACCTGGATCAGGCCCGACAGCCGGCCGAAGGAGTGCAGCGCGACGTGGCGCACCACCGGCCCGCTGGTGGCCGGGGCCAGTACCAGCGCGCCGGCGCCGTCCCCGAACAGCGGCACGGTCCTGCGGTCGGCCGGGTCGAGGATGCGCGAGTAGATGTCCGCGCCGATGACCAGGGCGTAGCCGCCGCGGCGCAGGATGACGCTGCCGACCGCGGACAGCGCGAACACGGTGCCGGAGCAGACCGCGTTGACGTCGAAGGCGGCCGTGCCCGAGGCGCCGAGGTTCTGCTGCACGTAGGCCGCCGTCGGCGGCTGCGGCCGGTCCGGGGTGGAGGTGGCGACCGCGATCACGGACAGCTGCTCGGCGGTGATGCCGGCCGCGCGCATCGCGGCCCGTGCCGCCGCCGTGGCCAGGTCGGACGTCGCCTCATGGGCGGCGGCCCAGCGGCGTTCGCGGATCGCGGTCTTGCGGGTGATCCAGGCGTCGTCGACGCCGGCCGGGCGGCCGACCTCGTCGTTGGAGACGACCCGGTCGGGCACATGGGCGCCCGTGCCGACGATCCGGACGTCCCTGATGGGGCTGCCCGGGCGGTGGATCGTGGCGTCGTCCATGCGGCTGCCCTCCCCTTCGCGTGGTGGGTGGATGCGGGCCGGGGCCGGGGGCTGCCCCCGGCCCGCGCGGGAGCGGCGGCCCCCTCTTCTTTCGACGGGGGCAGTTCTTTCGAGGGGCGGGGTCAGTTGGTCTGGTAGAGGCGCTTGTGGCCGCTGACGCCGGCCAGCCGGAAGCGGCCGGTGGTCTGCCGTTCGGTGGCGTGCTCGCCGCCGTCGGCGGGCAGGCGCCGCTCGTGCAGGTCGCGGTAGCGGGCGTAGGTGAGGGGCCGGCGCCGGGCGATGGCCTCCTGGTGCGCGCGGGTGCGCAGGTGCCCGCGGTAGCCGGCCACGACGGTCCCGGCGAAGAACTCCGCGACGCTGCCGGAGCCGTAGCTCAGGAAGCCGACCGGCCTGCCCGCCAGGTCGCCGCCCTGCTCGAGGAGGGCGGCCAGGCCCAGGTAGAGGGAGGCGGTGTAGCTGTTGCCGATGAGCGTGTTGTAGGCGGTGGTGTGGCCGATGTCGCGGGCGACGCGCTCGGGGCCGGCGTCGGCGCCGGCGTACTCGAGCAGGTGGCGGTGGGCCTTGTGGGCCATCTTCGTGAACGGCTGGTGGTAGCAGAACGCGGCGAACTCCTCCAGGGCGCGCCCGCCCTGCTCGGTGTAGTCCTTCCAGGTGCCCTCCACGGCCTGGAGGTAGGCGCCGATCGACTCCTGGCCGTCGACGAGGGCCGCGTCGCGGTAGTTGGGCCGCCAGAAGTCCATGACGTCGGCGGTGAACAGGCCGGAGGGGTCCTCGATGCGCACCAGCGCCGGGTCCTGGGAGACCAGCATGGCCACCGCGGCGGCGCCCTGGGTGGCCTCGCCGGGGCTGTCCAGGTCGTACTTGGAGACGTCGGCGGCGATGACGAGGACCTGCTGGGCGGGGTCGCGGCGGATCAGGCCGATGGCGAACTGCAGGGCGGCCGTCGCCCCGTAGCAGGCCTGCTTGAGTTCCACGACCCGGGTCGCGGAGGGCAGTCCGAGCAGCGAGTGCACCCACACGCCGGCCGACTTGGCCTGGTCGACGGAGGACTCGGTGGCGAAGACGACGGTGCGGATCCGCTCGCTGCCGTGCCGGGCGATGACGGGCGCGGCGGCCGAGGCGGCCATGGTGACGATGTCCTCGTCGGCCGCGGGCACGCTCATCGACTCCTGGCCGATGCCCCGGTGGTACTTGCCGATGTCGGTGCCGTTGTGGGCGGCCAGCGCGGTGTGCGCGAGGGCGAACTCGGCGGTCGCGAACGACAGGTCGTGGATTCCGATGGAGGGGGACATGGCTATGCACCAACCTTTGCCGTGTGGTGGTCGCGTTCCAACTCAACGTGGGCGCGCATCAGTTCGCCCGGGTTCGTCTGGGCCGCCAGCAGCGACAGCTCGCCGCACAGGACGGTGGCGGCGGCCAGGACGGCGAGCCGGCGGGCGTTCGCGCCGACCTCGCCGGCCGCCCGGCAGCCCAGCCGGTTCAGGTTCGTCTCGACGAAGCCGAGGCCCTTGCCGTTGCCGACGGTGCCCACGATCAGGTTGGGCAGGGTGCAGGCGAAGTAGAGGTCGCCGTCGCGGTCCTCGGCGACGACGACTCCCTGGGAGCCCTCGACGATGTTCGCCGCGTCCTGGCCGGTGGCCAGGTAGAAGCCGAGGAGCATGTTGGCGAAGTGGGCGTTGGCGGAGCGGATCCCGCCGGCCAGCAGGGTGCCCAGGAGGTTCTTGCGCACGTTCAGCTCGGCGACCTTGGCGGCCGTGGTGTGCAGCACGTCGCGCACCACGTCGTGGGGGACGAGGAGTTCGGCGACGACGTTCTTGCCCCGGCCCAGGATGCCGTTGACGGCGGTGGCCTTCTTGTCGGTGCAGTAGTTGCCGGAGATCGACCCGTAGGAGATGCCGGGAATCGTGCGCAGCAGGTGGGCCAGGAGCGCGTCGGAGGCGAGGGTGGCCATGTTGTGCCCGGAGGCGTCGCCGGTGGCGAACTCGAAGCGGACGAACAGCAGGTTGGCGTTGATCTCGTGGCGCACCCCCAGGAGCGACGCGAAGCGGCTGCAGCCGCGCACCACCTCGCGCAGCTCCTCGATGCGGGCCTCGATGCTGCGCGCGGCGGCCAGCGCGGTCGCCGCGTCCCTCGCCTCGACCAGCACCGAGCGGGTCATCCGCTCGTCCACCAGGGTGGCGACGATGCCCTGCTCGGCCAGCCGCGACACCTTCGCCCCGCGGCCCACCGAGGGCCACAGCGGCGACTCGTAGGTGGCCAGCGGCACCTGTGTCTCGGTGGTCGCGACGTTCCCGGTGACGCGCAGGGGGCCGACCCAGCGCATCGGGACGCCGGCGATCGCGTGCGGTTCGGTCATGGTGTGCGTCCCGTCATCTCGTGGAGGGTGTCGATGGAGCCGGCCCGCTGGGCGAGCCGGCGGGTGTCGATGCCGCGGTCGGCGCAGAAGTCGCGCAGGGACCCGCCCACCAGCACGTCGCAGTGGGCGAGGTCGGCGGGGGTGCGCGCGCCGAGCATGGTCTGCAGGGCGGCGAGCTGGTCGAGCCAGCCGGTCAGCTCCGCGACGAGCGCCTCGACGCCGCGCTCGCCGCCGTCCAGCAGGGTGCGCAGGAAGTGGCCGGAGGACCCGGCGGCCGACGCGCCCAGCGCGAGCGCGCGGGCCACGTCGAGCGGGTGGCGCACCCCGCCGGAGGCCAGCAGGGGCAGCGGCGCGTCCAGCGCGTCCAGCAGGCAGGCGGGCGTGGACTGCCCCCAGCCGTGCAGGTAGCCGTACTCGCCGCGCGCGCGCCGGCCGTTCTCGATGCGGGCGAAGTCGGTGCCGCCCCGGCCGCTGACGTCGGCGACGCGCACGCCGAGGCCGGCCAGCGCCCGGACGGTCTGCCGGCTCAGCCCGTTGCCGACCTCCTTGACGATGACGGGCACCTCCACGGCGGCGGCGATCCGCTCGATCTGCCCCGCCCACGCGCCGAAGGACCGGTCGCCCTCCGGCATGGGCGTCTCCTGCGCGGTGTTGAGGTGGATCTGCAGCGCGTCGGCCTGAAGCAGTTCCAGGGCGCGGCGCACGTCGTCCACGCGCGCGGTGGCGTTGACGTTCGCCATCACGAACCCGCCCGGGTTGTGGGTGCGCAGCACCCGGAAGGTCTCGGCGCAGGAGGGGTCCTTGAAGTAGGCGTGCATCGACCCCGAGGCGATGGCCAGGCCGCTCTCGTGGGCGGCGGTGGCCAGGTCCCGGTTGATCGCCCCGGTCTTTGCGCTGCCGCCGGTCATGGCGTTGATGTAGAGCGGCGCCCGCCAGGTGATGCCGGCGAACGTGGTGGCCAGCGACACCTCGTCGCGGTCGATGCCGGCCAGGGCGTGGTGGACGAACGCCACCTCGTCGAACGGGCTGCCCGCCTCGCGGGCGTGCTGCTGCTCCATGGCGAGCCGGACGTGGTCGTCCTTGCGCTGCGCGCTGCTCATTGCTCGGTCCTTCCCGTGGCCGGGGCCGGGGCCAGCGCCAAGGGCAGCACCCCGGCCGCCGTCCACCGCCGGTGTACGGATGCGATGTCGTGCGGGTTCTCGGACGCCAGCAGGGCGATCCCGCAGTCCCCGCCGCCGGCCCCGGAGGGCTTGGCGGCGCCCCCGGCGGCCTCGGCGGCCTCGCACAGGGCGTCCAGGGCGGGCGTGCGCAGGCCCAGGCCGACCGCCTCGTCCAGGCGGGCGAGTTCGCTGCGGGCGGTGCGGACCTGGTGCAGCAGGCCCGGCGCGTCACCCTCGTTGAGGGCGGTGACGGCGCCCCCCACGAAGGCGTCGCTGGCGCGCAGGAACCGCGCGTGCGCGGCGCCGCCGCGCCAGCCGCTCGCGTGCAGGCCGGCCACGAGCGAGGCGGTGGAGGCCGGGCTGCCGGTCCAGCCGACCTGAAGGCTCAGCCCGGCGGGCGCGGGCACGGCCCGCACCGAGAAGCCGGGCCAGGGCGCGGCCAGCGCCCCGCCCACGCCGTGGCGGCGCACCAGGGCGCGCACGTGGCGGCGGTCGGGCGCCCGGTAGGCGATCCAGCCGCCCCACGCGGCGGCGGCCAGGTCCCCGCCGGAGCCGGCGGGGTCGATCCGGGCGGCGGCGACCAGCGCGAGCCGCAGCCGCTGCGCCCGGTCCAGGGCGAGCCCGCAGTGCGCGGCGACGGCCTCGACCACCGCCACGGTCACCGCCCCGCTGGAGCCCAGGCCGATCTTGCGGCCGCCCTCGTGCAGCGTGCTGGTGACCGAGACGCTCAACGCCGGCACCGGCAGGCCGTGTTCGCGCAGCAGCGCGGCGACCGTCTCGACCGCGGCCGGCACGTGCGGCATGCGGCCGCCGGCGCCCTGAAGGCGCTGACCGTGCCAGCGGTGGCGCACCGCGCCGGGGCGCAGGTCGGTGCGCACCACGACGCCGGGCTCGCGGCCGGCGCGCACACGGACGGTGACGTACCGGTCGACGGCCACCAGGAGCGCCTGGCGGCCGGGTTCGACGACCGCGTACTCACCGGCGACGAACAGCTTGCCCGGCGCCCGCGCCACCGCCTCGCACCCGGCCACCGGGGCCACGCCGGCACCGGCCGCGGGGACGGCGGCGGCCGCGGGGACGGCGGCGGGGACGGGGGCGGGGGAGGGGCAGGCGGGGGAGGGGGTGGGGGTGGCGCTCATCGGCCGGCCCCGTCCAGCAGGCGGGCGCCGGGGCCGGGCCCGGCGACGTGCACCGCCGCGCCCGGGGCGGCCTCGCGCAGCGCGGCGGCGACCACGGCGCTGTCCGCGCGGTGGCACAGCACCTTGACGTTCGGGCCCGCGTCCATCGTCGCCCACGCCCCGACACCGCCCTGGCGCAGTGCGGCCACCCGGTCCAGGACCGTCAGCGAGGCCGGGCGGAAGTAGCGCACGGCGGGCCTCGCCGCCAGCATCGTGGCGTGCATGCCCAGCGCGTTGCGCTCCGCGATCTCGCCGGCCGCCGCCAGGTCGCCGCGGCCCAGCGCGGCCCGGATCTCCACCAGGTCCTGCCCGCTGGAGCGGGCCCACGGCTCGTACAGCGGGGAGGTGGCCACGGTGCGGCGCATGGCCTCGCGGCTGGAGAGCGCCTTGGGGCCCGCGTCGACGACGGCGACGACCAGGGCCGGCTCCAGGGAGCCGGCGACGGGGACCGGCTCGGCGAAGGAGTCGGCGTCCGCGCCCGCGTGCCACAGGGCGAAGCCGCCGAAGACGGAGCGGGAGGCCGAGCCCGAGCCGCGCCGGGCCAGCCGGGACAGCGCCCGGGCGTCCGGGGCGAGGCCGTAGGCGCCGGCCGCGGCCAGCGCCAGGGCGGCGAACCCGCTGGCGGAGGAGGCGAGCCCGGCCCCGGTGGGCCCCGCGTTGCGGGTCACCACCACCGCCCGCTCGGCGCGCCCGGCCTGCCGGCGCACCAGGTCGAGGAAGGCCGTGATGCGCCGCAGCCGCTCGCCGCCGGCAAGGCGGCCGTCGAAGACGACCGTGTCCTGGGCGGCGCCGGCGTCCACCGTCACCCGGGTGGTGGTGGGAAAGACGTCCAGGGTCATCGACAGGCTGTCGGTGCGCGGCAGGAACAGCCGCTCGTCGCTCTTGCCCCAGTACTTGATCAGCGCGATGTTCGGGTGGGCGACGGCGGTGGCGCCGGCGCGCGCCGCCGCCGCCGCGGCGGCCGGCCGGGACGCGGTGCTCGGCTCAGCCATGGCGCGCCGACCTGCGCACCGGCAGGATCCAGGTCTGCACCGCGCCGGCCTCGTGCAGGGCCCGGGTGACGTCCCGGGCCCGCTGCGGCGCGGTCAGCGCGAGCACGCAGCCGCCCAGCCCGCCACCGGTGAGCTTGGCGCCCAGCGCGCCGGCGTCCAGGGCGCCGCCGGTCATCGCCTCGATCCGCTCGGTGCTCAGCCCGGCCGCGCCGAGCAGCCGGTGATAGGCCGTCAGGCAGGGGCCGAGGGCGTGCGGCGCGCCGTCGGCCAGCGCGCGCACGCCCTGCTCGGTCAGGTCGGTGGCCCGCGCCACGAAGCGGTCCTCGGCTCCCGCCCGCCGCCCCAGACCGGTGCGCAGCAGGCCGACGGCCTCCTTGGTGCTGCCGGTCTGCCCGCTGTCGGCGACGACGAACAGGAAGTCGCCGCCGACGGCCGGCTCCCGCGCGGCGCCCGCCCGGAACAGCAGCGGCCCGCCCGCACCGACGGCCCGGGCGTCGACGCCGCTGGAACGGCCGTGGGTGATGCCCTCGGCGGCCTGCACCAGCGCGAAGACCTCGTCCTCGGACAGGCGGCGGCCGAACAGGTCGGCCAGGGCGAGGACGACGGCCCGGGCGGTGGCCGCGCTGGAGCCCAGGCCCCGGCCGGGCGGGATGGCCCCGTCGATGAGGACGTCCGCCTCGGGCCCGCCCTCCAGGCCGAGCACGGCCCGCAGCTCGGCGGCCAGCCGCCGCAGCCCCGCGGGCCCGCGCACGGCCAGACGCCGGTCGGCGGACCCGGTCAGGGTGAAGGACACGCCGCCGCTCTCGCCCGTCGCACGCGCCGACCAGCCGGCGCTCGCGGTGACCGCGAGCTGCGGCACCGGCAGGGCGAGCGCGGGCGCCCCGTAGACGACCGCGTGCTCTCCCAGCAGGATGGACTTGGCGTGGGCGCGGCCGGTGCCGACCGAACGAACCGAGGGGCTCGCCGACACTCCCGCCGCCGGGATCGGTGGAGTCAACGCACTCAGCTCCCCTTGTCGTGTGTGCGATGAGAAAGACCCGCTTTCTCGATTTCCGACGGGAGACGAGCGGAGACCGAGAGCGGGTCGAGAAAGAATCGAGAAGAATTCGAGCGGAAATCCCGCGGAGCCCGGCGGAACCCGGACCCCCTTCCCTGCAAAGGTTTTCGGGCAGGGGTGGCACACCCAGAGAGTGACACGAAAAGCCGCCCCGCGCCAAGCCTTTCAGGGAAGTGATGGGAAAACATTCGGCGAAAGACGGCGAAAGACGCACGCGCGCCGGCCCCGCACCCGTGCGGGGGTGCGGGGCCGGCGCGCGTGCGGGGGTTTCCCGTGCGGCGGTCTCAGCGCCCGCGCCGAAGAGCGAGGGCGGCGAGTTCCTCGATGTCGAACTCCGAGCGGCCCGGGCTGCCGTAGCGGGTGATCTTCCCGCGGCTCACCCACTTGCGGATGGTCGCCTCGCTGACGCCCGCGGCCAGCGCGGCCACGCTGGTGGGCACCAGCCGGTGGCGCGGGGGCCGCCTCATGCGCCGGCCCTCTCCCGCCGGCGCTGCACGAGCGGGCGCAGCGCCAGCCACTCGCCCACCTCCCAGGAGTGCCCCGCCGAGCAGGACAGCGCGCCGCCCGGGCCGCCGCCCGGCACGGCCGCCGCGATCGTCCCCGGACAGCCGTCCACGACACAGTTCCTGGCCGGCGCCGGCGCGGCGGTGCTCTCGTGGTCGATGGCCCGGTGCAGTCCGGCGGCGGCGCCCGCGACCTCGTCGGCGAAGTCGGCGGCCGGCGGCTGCGCGGTGAGCCACGCCAGATGCGCCGTCAGGAACCGGGTCAGCTCGGCCACGCCGCGGCCGGGCGGCGCGGTGCGGCGCTTCTCCGCGACCAGCTCGGCCCACGACTGAAGGACGAGGCGGATGTCGCGCCGCACGTCCAGCACGGCGATGTCCAAAGGGTCCCGGCCGCGACTGCCCGAGATCTTCGTCGGGTTGCTCCTGCGCGGTATCGCCGCCACATGGTGCAGACTCTCCCGGTGCAGTCCCGGAATCATCGACAGATGACGTTCGAGCTGCTTCATGCACGGCACGCACAGAGCGGATCCAGCGGCGGTCGGTATCTCCTCGGCATGATTTCTGGGACATGCGTGAACCTTCATTGGATCTCCAGCGACTGCTGTCATGGGAAATACCGGGGATGCGACTGCTGGAGAACGTAACGACGACTTCTTGAGTCTCGATACAGCCGTGAGCGCGCCGGGCCGCGGGCCGCCCGGCGGCCGGCGCCTTGAGCCGCTTTCCACCGCCGTCCGGCATTCTCTTGAGTGCCTGCCCCGACGGTGTCCCGAGGAAGGAGGCGCTGTGGACGGCAGGCATGCAGGCCAACGGCAAGGACGCGCCCGACTCACCGCGAAAGCCCCCGCCCCGGGCGGTGCGGCGGCCCATCTGGAGGTCGCCGTCGTCGGAGCGGGCCCCCGCGGGCTGTCGGTACTGGAACGGCTGTGCGCACAGGAGAGGAAGTCGCCGCGCTGGGACACCGTCACCGTGCACGTCGTCGACCCCGACCCGCCGGGCGCGGGACGGGTCTGGCGCGTCACGCAGTCCCGTCATCTGCTCATGAACACCGTGTCCTCGCAGGTCACGGTCTACACCGACGCCAGTGTCCGCATCGAGGGACCGCTGGAGGAGGGACCGAGCCTGTACGCGTGGGCCAAGGCGGTCGACTCCGGCACGCTGGAGGACCCGCCCGAGGAGGGCTACGGCGACGAGGTCCGCGCCGAGGCCCGCGACCTGGGCCCCGACACCTACCCCACCCGCGCCCTGTACGGCTCCTACCTGACCTGGGCCTTCCGGCGGGTCGTGCGGCACGCCCCCGCCCACCTCACGGTGCGCACCCACCCGCTGCGGGCCGCCGCCGTCCAGGACGGCACCGCCCCGGGCGGGGCGCAGACCCTCGTCCTGGAGGACGGCACCCGGCTGACCGGCCTGGCCGCGGTCGTCCTCGCCCAGGGCCACGTACCCGCCCAGCTGTCCGCGCAGGAGAGCGAGCTGGCCGACTTCGCCGCGCGCGAGGCGCTCGTCTACCTGCCCCCCGCGAACCCCGCCGACGTGGACCTCACCGGCATCCGGCCCGGCGAAGCGGTCCTGCTGCGCGGGCTCGGGCTCAACTTCTTCGACTACCTCGCCCTGTTCACCTACGGCCGCGGCGGCGTCTTCACCCGCACCGCTGGCCGGCTCGTCTACCGCCCCTCCGGGCGCGAACCGCGCCTGTACGCCGGCTCCCGGCGCGGCGTGCCCTACCAGGCGCGCGGCGAGAACGAGAAGGGCGCCCACGGCCGCCACCACCCCCGCCTGCTCACCCCCGGCTACATCGCGCGGCTGCGCGAGCGCCACCCCGGCGGCGGGGGCATCGACTTCGCGGCCGACCTGTGGCCGCTGGTGTCCAAGGAGGTGTGCGGCGTCTACTACACCGCCCTGCTCACCGCCCGCGGCCAGGCGCCCCGCACCGTCGAGGAGTTCCACGAGAGCTACCTGGCGGCCGAACCCGGCCCCGCCGAGAGCGCCCTGCTGGACGCGGCCGGCATCCCCGCCGGCGAGCGCTGGGACTGGGCGCGCGTCGCCCGCCCCTACGGCGAGCGCGGCTTCACCGGCCGGGCCGCCTTCCACGCCTGGCTGCGCCCGCACCTGGACAACGACGTGCGCCTGGCCCGCCAGGGCAACGTCTCCGGCCCCTTCAAGGCCGCCCTGGACGTCCTGCGCGACCTGCGCAACGAACTGCGCCTGGCCGTCGACCACGCCGGGCTGAGCGCCGCCTCCCACCGCGACCACCTCGACGGCTGGTACACCCCGCTCAACGCCTACCTGTCCATCGGCCCGCCCGCCTCCCGCATCGAGGAGATGGCCGCCCTCATCGACGCGGGCGTCCTGGAGGTGACCGGCCCCGGCATGCGCGTCACCGCCCGCCCCGACGACGGCGAGGCGGGCGGCGCCCGCTTCGTGGCGACGTCCAGCGAGATACCGGACGTCACGGTGCGCGCCCGCGTCCTCATCGAGGCCCGGCTGCCCGAGAGCGACCTGCGCCGCACCGCCGACCCGCTGCTGCGCGCCCTGCTGGCCGCCGGCGGCTGCCGCCCCCACCGCATCCCCGGCCAGGACGGCACCCACTACGAGACCGGCGGCCTCGCCGTGACCCGGCGGCCCTACCGCCTGCTGGACGCCGCGGGCACCGCCCATCCGCGCCGCTTCGCCTACGGGGTGCCCACCGAGTCCGTGCACTGGGTCACCGCCGCCGGCATCCGCCCCGGCGTCGGCTCGCTCACCCTGGAGGACTCCGACGCCATCGCGGCGGCCGTCCTTGCCGTGCCCGCACCGGACACCGCCCCCCGCCACCATCCGGCGGGCAGCGTGGGCGCCGAGGCGGGCGCATGAGCACACCCGACGCCCGCGACACGTCCCCCGACGACGTCGGACTGCTCTCCCCGGTGCGGGCGGGCACCGCCGTGGAGCGCGCCGTCGGCGACGGCGCCTGGCTGCAGGCGATGCTCGACGCGGAGGCGGCGCTCGCCCGCGCCCAGGCCCGCTGCGGCACGGTGCCCGCCGCCGCCGCGGCGGCCGTCACCGCCGCCGCCCGCGCCGAGCACTTCGACGCCCGCCACCTGGCACTGGCGGCCCGGGAGACCGCGAACCCGGTCGTCGCCCTGGTCGCCGCGCTCACCGCCCGGGTCGCCGCACACGCGCCGCAGGCCGCCGAGTACGTGCACCGCGGCTCCACCAGCCAGGACGTCCTCGACACCGCGGCGATGCTGGTGGCCCGCCGCGCCCGCGCCCTGATCACCGCCGACCTCCACCGCGTCGCCGACGCCCTGGCCGCCCTGGCCGCCGAGCACCGCGACACCGTGATGGCCGGCCGCACCCTCGCCCTGCACGCGGTGCCCACCACGTTCGGGCTCAAGGCGGCCGGCTGGCGGCTGCTCGTCCTCGACGCCGCCGCCCGCCTCGAACGCGTCGAACTGCCCATCTCCCTGGGCGGCGCCGCCGGCACCCTGGCCGGCTACCTCCACCACGCCGGCCCCGGCGCGGACCCCGCGGCCGTCCTGGACGACCTGGCCGCCGCCTTCGCCGACGAGACGGGACTGGCCGTGCCCGTCCTGCCCTGGCACGCGCTGCGCACCCCGCTCGCCGACCTCGCCGCCGCCCTCGCCCACACCACCGGCGCCCTCGGCAAGATCGCCGCGGACGTCCTGGTCCTGGCCCGCACCGAGATCGGCGAGGTCGCCGAACCCGCCCCGGCCGGCCGGGGCGCGTCCTCGGCGATGCCGCACAAGCGCAACCCCGTGCTCGCCACCCTGATCCGCTCGGCCGCCCTGCAGGTCCCCGCGCTCGCCGCCGTCCTGCTCGCCGCCCTGCCCACCGAGGACGAGCGCTCCGCCGGCGGCTGGCACGCCGAGTGGCAGCCGCTGCGCGAGGCGCTGCGGCTGACCGGCGGCGCCGCGCACACCGCCGTCGAACTGGCGCGGGGGCTCACCGTGGCCCCCGACCGGATGGACGCCAACCTCGCCGCCACCGGCGGGCAGCTCGCCACCGAGCGCCTCGCCGCCCACCTCGCCCCCCGCCTGGGCAAGGCCGCCGCCAAGGACCTGCTCACCGCGGCGTCCGCCACGGCCACCCGCACCGGCCGGCCCCTCGCCGACGTCCTCGCCGACGAGCCGCGCCTTCAGGGCGTGCTCGGCGCCGAGGAGACCACCGCCCTGCTCGACCCGGCCGGCTGCACCGGCGCCGCCGCCGCCCTCGTCGACCGCGCCCTGCGCCACCGGCCCCCACCCCTGCGACCCGCCCCACCCCCCTGACCCGCCCCCACTCCTACAACCCGCCCCGCCCCCCGGACCCGCCCCCCGGACCCGCCCCCCCGGACCCGCCCCCCCCGGACCCGTCCCCCCGGACCCGCCCCCCCCCGGAACCGCCCCCCCCGGAACCCCCCCCGGGGCCCCCGGGCGCTTCCGGCCCCCGTACCCGCCCGGCCCGCCCCTCCGGCTCGTCGCCCCCCGAGCCCCCCCCGGGGCGGGCCGGGCGGCTCGAATCCTCCTCGAAGCGGCCTCGAGTCCGGCTCGAAGCGGCACCCAGGACGGCCCCCCGGCCCGCCGCACGGCGCATGATGCAACCCCAACACACGTAAGGGGCGGCCAAGTTGACCCCAGACGCACGCGGCGCCCGCTCCGCGCCCGGCGGCCACGGGCACGCGGTGGTGATCGGCTCCAGCCTCGCCGGACTCACCGCGGCCCGCGCCCTGGCCGGCTTCATGGACCACGTCACCGTCGTCGAACGCGACTGGCTGCCCCGCGGACCTGGCCGCCGCCCCGGCGTGCCCCAGGCCCGCCACCCCCACCGCCTGGTCGACGACGCCCACCGCGGCCTGGAACGCCTCTTCCCCGGCATCGGCGAGGACCTGGAGCGCGCGGGAGCGCTCCGCCTGCGCCTGCCCCGGGACATGCTGCTGCTCGGCCCGGCCGGCTGGCTGCCCCGCCACGACAGCGGCCTGCTGGCCTACAGCGCCGGCCGCGACCTGCTGGACACCGTCATACGCGACCGGCTGCGCGGCGACCCCCGCGTGACGTTCCTGACCCGCCACGAGGCCGTCGGCCTCCACGGCGGCCCCCACGACAGCGTCACCGGCGTATGGGTGCGCCGCCGCGAACGCGCCGCCCCCGACGCCCCGGGCGCCCGCCGCCTGCTGAGCGCACAGTTCGTCGTGGACGCCTCCGGCCGCGCCTCCCGCGCACCCCGATGGCTCACCGAACTCGGCTACCAGACCCCCCGGCAGAGCGTGGCAAGCACCGGCACCCGCCAGGTGAGCACGCTGTACGCGCCGCCCCTCGGCCACGTCGGCGACTTCACCGGCCTGCAGATCACCCCCGCGCCCGGCGACCGGCGCAGCGCCCTGCTCACCCCCGTCGAGGGGGGCCGCTGGGCGGTGACGCTCACCACCGGCGCCGGCCAGCCGCCGCCGGCCGGCCACCGCGAACTCCTGGCCGCCGCCGCCGCACTGCGCGACCCGCTGCTGCACCGGCTCATCGCCCCCGCCACCCCGCTCGGCCCCCTCTACACCGCGCACGGCGAGAGCCGCTGGCGCCACTACGAGCAACTGCGCCGCTGGCCCGAGGGGTTCCTCGTCCTGGGCGACGCCTTCGTCGCCCTCGACCCCGCGCACGGACACGGCATGACGCTCGCCGTGCACAGCGCCCTCGTCCTGGAACACCTCCTGCACGCCCACGGCACGCCCACCGGCATCGGCTACCGCCTGCGCCGCGCCCTGGCCCACCAACTGGCCCCCGCCTGGCGCGCCCACACCCGGCCCCCCGGACGAGGACCGCGCGCCCGCTACGCCCAGCGGCTCGCCGCCGCCGCCCGCACCGACCGGCACGCGGCGGCCTGGCTGCTGCGCCGGGCCGACGGCCTCGAGCCGCCCGGCGCGCTGGGCCCGCGCACCCTGCTGGCCGCACTGCACGGCGCACCCGGCGCGGGCCCGGGCGCGCCGCCGAGCGCCACCCACGGCGCCCGGGACGCCCGGCCCCGCCCCGCCGCCCCGGCACGCACCCCCGCCCCGGGCCCGCCCACGCCCCGGCAGGCCGCCAACACCCGTTCCATCCGGGGTAGTTGACAACGCGCTCAAGAGTCACTGGAGTAGAGACTCGAGTTTCACTTGAGTGCGGTTGTTCGGCTTCGCTGAGCAGGGCTAGCGTCTTCAAGTGATCAGGGCATCGGCCCGCTTCGCGCCGCGGCAGGCCCCCCACCCGACGGCCGCTCACCGGCCCGTCAACGGTGTGCCTGTGACGGCCGAGCGGCGAAGGGGAGGGCGCGCGGGATGAGCACGACCGAGGAAGCGCCGCACGACAGCCGCAGCCGGCCGGCGCGGGGCGAACGCCTCGCCGACTGGGCGGACGGGCGGCTGGGGATCTACCACTTCCGCTTCCTGATCCGGAAGGTGTTCCCCGACCACTGGTCGTTCATGTTCGGCGAGATCGCGCTCTACAGCTTCATCGTGCTGATCCTCACCGGCATCTGGCTCACCATGTTCTTCGACCCGAGCATGTCGGAGACCGTCTACCAGGGCTCGCACACGCCGCTGCAGGGCATCCGCATGTCCCAGGCGTACGCCTCCACCCTGCACATCTCCTTCGACATCCGCGGCGGCCTGCTCATCCGGCAGCTGCACCACTGGTCGGCGCTGATCATGATCGGCGCGCTGTGCGTGCACACCCTGCGGCACTTCCTGACCGGCTCGTTCCGCAAGCCGCGCGAGGTGAACTGGCTGATCGGCTTCGTCCTGCTGGTCATCGTCACCCTGGAGGGCTTCGTCGGCTACTCGCTCCCCGACGACCTGCTCTCCGGCACCGGCCTGCGCATCGCCGAGGGCGTCACGATGGCCGTCCCGGTGGTCGGCACCTACCTGACCATGTTCCTGTTCGGCGGCGAGTTCCCCGGGCACGAGGTGATCCCCCGGTTCTACAGCATCCACATCCTGCTGCTCCCCGGCATCATCCTGGCCCTGGTCACCGTCCACCTGATCCTGGTCTTCTACCACAAGCACACCCAGTTCCGCGGCCCGGGCCGCACCGAGAAGAACGTCGTCGGGCAGCCGCTGATGCCGCAGTACACGGCCAAGGCCGGCGGGTTCTTCTTCCTCGTCTTCGGCATCCTCGCGCTGCTCGCGGGCCTCGCCCAGATCAACCCGGTGTGGACCTACGGCCCCTACCGCGCCGACCAGATCTCCCAGGGCTCCCAGCCCGACTGGTACATGGGCTTCCTCGAAGGCGCCCTGCGGGCCATGCCCGCCTGGGAGTTCGTCCTGCCGGGCGGCTACACCGTCAACATGGGCGTCCTGGTGCCGGCCGTCATCGTGCCGACCCTGATGATGGCGGTGATCGCCCTGTGGCCCTTCCTGGAGGCGTGGGTCTCCGGCGACCGCGACGAGCACCACCTCCTGGACCACCCGCGCGACCACCCCACCCGCACCGCGTTCGCCGTCGCCTTCGTCTCGCTGTACCTGGTGCTGTTCTTCGGCGGCGCCAACGACGTCCTGGCCGAGCGCTTCCACCTCTCGCTCAACCAGATCACCTGGTCGGTGCGGATCGGCATCTTCCTCGTGCCGGCGCTGGCCTACGTCATCACCCGCCGCGTCTGCCTGGGCCTGCAGCGCCGCGACCGCGACAAGCTCCTGCACGGCCGGGAGACCGGACGCATCAAGCGGCTGCCGCACGGCGAGTTCGTCGAGGTGCACGCCCCGCTGGACGAGTACCAGCGCTACACCCTGCTGGCCCGCGACATCCGCGCGGTGGCGCCCGCGCCCGCCCCGGAGGCCGACGGCGTGGCCAACCCCGACGCCCGCACCCAGCAGCTGCGCCACAAGCTCAGCCACTGGCTGTACGGCAACCAGATCGCCAAGCCGACCGCGCAGGAACTGCGCCACGTCCTGGAGCACGCCGAGGCCCCGGACGGGCACGCCCTGACAGGCGGCCACGCCGGATCCAACGGCCACGCCGGCTCCAACGGCCACGCCGGATCGAACGGGCACGCCGGCTCCGACGGGCACGCCGCCGCGGGTGGCCGGATCGCCTCCCAGCGCACCGACAGCCCCGGCGAGCGGGAGCCGGGCCACCGGCACTGACCGGGGCGCACGGCACGGGCGGGCGGCGACGGCCCGCCCGTGCCACCACCACCACCGTCGCCACCGCCGCCGTCGCCGTCGCCGTAGACACTCTGCACGCGCCGCCCGCCACGACGCCCCACGTCACGGAGGTCCGATGAACCCCAGGCCGTGGCAGAGCGGTGCGGGCCCCGCCGTGTCCATCACCGGGGCCCGCGCCGGTCTGAGCCAGGACGTGCGCGGCCGCCAGCGCCGGTACGTCGTGGCCATGCTGGTGCGCACCGCGTGCGTGGTGCTGATGGCCCTGACCTGGCACCGCTGGCCGGCCGTCGCCGTCGCCGCCCTCGTCGGCGGGGTCGTGATCCCGTACGTGGCCGTGGTCGCGGCGCAGGCCAGCTGGCGCCAGCAGCGCGGCCCGCGCAGCGCGCCGGCCGCGCCCGTGCCCGCGGCCGAGCCGGCGGTGCGTGTCGTGCTCGAACCGACGGCCGTCCTGCCCCCGGAGCGGGGGGGGGGGGGGGGGGGGGGGGGGGCGCGCGCGGCCGGGGGGGGGGGCGGGGGGGGGGCGGGGGCGCCCCGCCGCCCCCCCCCCCCCGCCCCCCCCCCCCCCCCCCCCCCCCCCCCGCCGCCCCCCCGCCCCCCCCCCCCCCCCCCCCCCCTCCGCCCTCACCCCCGCGGCGCGCCCGCCGCCCGCCGCCCGGGCCGGCACACCGTCACGAACGCGACGACGGCGGCCAGCGCGCTGGCGCACTGCACCAGGGCCATCGGCACCGCCGTGTCCTTGCCGGCCAGCGCGACCGCCGACGAGGCGATCGCCCCCACCAGGAAGCAGGACGTGCCGATCAGCGCGGACGCCGAACCGGCGGCGTGCGGGGTGCGCATCAGGGCCAGCGCGCTGGTGTTGGGCAGGATCAGCCCGAGCGCGGAGATCATCACAAAGAGCCCGGCCGCCAGCGGCACCGTGCCCGCGCCGCCGACGCCGCCCAGGGTCACCGCCAGCAGCGCCGCCCCGGCCACGGCCAGCAGCGCCAGGCCGCAGCCGAGGACCTTCTCCAGCGCGACCCGGCCCACCAGGACCTTGCCGTTGAGCTGCCCGGTGAGCATCAGGCCGAAGGAGTTGAGGCCGAACAGCAGCGAGAACGTCTGCGGGGAGGCCCCGTAGACCTCCTGGACGACGAACGGCGAGGCGGCGATGTAGGAGAACAGCGCGCCGTAGGCGAAGCCGTTGACCATCAGGTAGCCGGCGAAGACCCGGTCGGCGAAGAGCCCCCGCATGATCCACAGGGCCTGGCGCACCCCGCCGCTCTGGCGCCGCCGGGCCGGCAGCGTCTCGGGCAGCGCGCGCCACACCAGCACGCCCAGCGCGGCGCCGATCGCGGCGAGGATCAGGAAGATGCCCCGCCAGGTGGTCAGCCGCAGCACCTGGGCGCCGATGACGGGCGCGACGATCGGGGCGATGCTGGAGATCAGCAGCAGGGTGGAGAAGAACCGGGCCATCGCGAGGCCGTCGTACAGGTCGCGCACGACGGCGCGGGCGATGACGACACCGGCCGAGCCGGCCAGGCCCTGCAGCAGCCGGCAGGCAACGAGCACCTCGGCGCCGGGCGCGAACGCGCAGGCCACGCAGGCGGCCACGTACACGGCCAGGCCCACGAGCAGCGGCCCGCGCCGGCCCCACCGGTCGCTCATCGGGCCGACCACCAGCTGGCCGAGGGCCATGCCGGTCAGACAGGCCGTCAAGGTCAGCTGCACGAGCGTGGCGTTCGCGTCGAGCCCGCCGGCCACCTGCGGCAGCGCCGGGAGGTACATGTCCATCGACAGCGGCGGCACCGCCGCCAGCGCCCCCAGCAGCACGGCCACGAACAGACCGGTCCTGCGCCGCGCCGCCCCCTCTGGCCGGGCCGTCGTGCCCGGCTGGCTGCGGGACCGTTCGCCGTCGGCTGCGACGGCCTCCTCGGCATGGTGAGACATGCGCCCTCCGCGTCGGTCGTGACATGGCTACCGCCCGATGCTGGCAGCAGGGCGCTCGAGAAACGGCGGACAATGACTGTGGCGCACGGCCCACCCCGGCGGGCCCCTAGCGCCCCGCTGCAGTCTGTCTGGAGCGCCCCGGAAGGCGCCTTGGCGGCGCACAGGGCCCGTGTCACTATTTCGGCACGCCCACCCTGCCCGCGAACGGCCCCCGGCGAGCGCGCGCCCCGCGCCGCACCGACCGCCGACTCGCCCACCGGCAGAAGCCTCTGACGGCACATCACCTCTGATGGCCGCTCAGGTGCTGGGCGGTTGCGAACCGGCCACCGGTCCCCACGACCGCCGTCAGGAGCGCCCCCTCATGGAACACCTGGTGCAGCACGCCGTCACCACGATCCACGAACGCTACGGCGAGGCACTGAGCCTGGACGACCTCGCGCGCACCGCGATGGTCAGCAAGTACCACTTCCTGCGCCAGTTCACCCGGGTCACCGGCGTCACCCCGGGGCGCTTCCTGAACGCCGTACGGCTCCAGGAGGCCAAGCGGCTGCTGCGCACCACGCCGCTGACCGTCGCCGACATCGCGGTGCGGGTCGGCTACAGCAGCGCCGGCAGCTTCACCCGCCGCTTCACCGAGGCCGTCGCCCTGTCACCGACCGGGTACCGGGCCCTGTCCCGCACCCCCCGTACCCCCCGTACCGCGGTGCCCGCGCCGGCGGGCGGCGCCGCCCGCCCGGCGCGCTGCGGCGCGGTCGGCGGCGTGCTGCACCCGGGCGACGGCGCCGGCCCCCCGGTGTGCGTGGGCGCGTTCGCCGGCCCGCTCGTCCAGGGCGCCCCGGTCTGCCTCGCCGACGCCGGCCGCTCGGGCCGCTTCCACCTGCCCCGGGTGCCCGAAGGCACCTGGTACCTGCACGCGCTGGCCCACCCCGCCGTGCGGGCCAGGGGCCGCGACACGGCCACGCTGCTGGCCACCGCCGGCCCGCTCGAGGTGCGCGGCGGCGCGGCGCACCGCGTCGACCTCACGCTCTGCGCCCCGGACTGGACCCGCCCCCCGGTCCTGTCCGCCCTCGCGGGCCCCGGCCCGCACCCGCTCGCCGCGTGAGCCCCCCCGGCCCGCACCCGCCCCTCCCCGCCGCGCGCACCCCGCGCGGCGCGCAGCTTCCCCCGCATTTCGACGGCCAACCCGAGAGAAAGCAGAGCCCAGACATGCCAAGGCTATGCAAGCCCGCGGTGCAGGCGCCCGAACACGTCATCACACTGGACCAGACCCTGGACTTCGCCTCGCGCGTCCACGCCGGCAAGCCGCAACTGCCGCTGGCGCTACGGCTGATCAAGAACACCGGGGTGCAGAAGCGGCACATCGTCCAGCCCGTCGAGCAGACCCTGAAGCACCCCGGCCTCACCGAGCGCAACCGCATCTACGAGGCGGAGTCCAAGCGGCTCACCCCGCCGGTCATCGAGGAGGCGCTGCGCAACGCCGACGTCGCCGCCCGCGACATCGACGCGATCATCTACGTCTCGTGCACCGGGTTCCTGATGCCCTCGCTCACCGCGTGGCTGATCAACCGGATGGGGCTGCGCCCCGACACCCGCCAGATACCCATCGCCCAGCTGGGCTGCGCCGGCGGCGGCGCGGCCGTCAACCGCGCCCACGACTTCTGCGTGGCCCACCCCGGCAGCAACGTCCTGATCGTCGCCTGCGAACTGTGCTCGCTGTGCTACCAGCCCGAGGCCGACGACATCGGCTCGCTGCTGTCCGACGGCCTGTTCGGCGACGCGGTCGCCGCCGCCGTGGTCCGCGGCATCGGCGGCGTCGGCATCGAGCTGGAGCGCAACTCCTCCTACCTCATCCCCGACACCGAGGAGTGGATCTCCTACGCGGTCAAGGACACCGGCTTCCACTTCCAGCTCGACCGCCGCGTGCCCGGCACCATGGAGCCGCTCGCCCCGGTGCTGCGGGAGTTCGCCAAGGACCACAGCTGGGACGCCGGCCGCCTCGACTTCTACATCGTGCACGCCGGCGGCCCGCGCATCCTCGACGACCTCGCCAAGTTCCTGGAGGTCGACCGCGACGTCTTCCGGCACAGCTGGGCCACGCTCACCGAGTACGGGAACATCGCCAGCGCCGTCGTCCTGGAGGCCGCCCGCCGCCTGTTCGAGGAGGACACCCCCGCCCCGGACGCGACCGGCCTCATCGCCGGCTTCGGCCCCGGCATCACCGCCGAGATGGCCCTGGGCCGCTGGTCCGAGGGCGCCACCGGCGAGCTGGGCTGACCACGGGCCGCACCCACCGTCAGAAAAGGGAACCCATCCGCATGACCGGCCTCATTCTGCCGCCCGGCCAGGGCCGCAAACTCACCACCAAGGCGCAGGAAGTCACCTTCAAGGCCACCGAGGCGCACGGCTCGTCCGTCTCCATCTTCGAGGTGGTCGTGCCGCCCGGCTTCGACGTCGGCGCCCATGTCCACGGCGAGGCCCAGGAGTTCTTCTACATCCTGGACGGCGAGCTGGAACTGCTGGCCTTCGAGCCCGAGGAGCGCACCGCCGCCGACTGGCACCGCTGGCGCTCCGCGGACGGCGACCGGGTCGTGCGGGCCACCGAGGGCGCCTCGATGTTCGTGCCCCCCGGCACTCCGCACGCCTTCCGCAACGCCTCGCGCAGACCGGCCCGCATGCTCTTCCAGTGCCTGCCCTCACCCGTGCACGAGCACTACTTCGAGGAGATCGCGAAGATCTGGTCGGCCGGCGGCCCCGTCGACCACGCGGCCGTCGAGGACATGCGCCGGCGCTACGACGTCAGCCAGCTCACCCCGCTGCGCTACGACCCACCCACCCCGGCCGGCGACGGCCCGGCCCGCGAGCACGAGGCGTGAGAGACATGACCACCACCGACAGCATCCCCCTGGTCTGCGCGAGCCTGGGCGAGCGCGAACTGGCCGCCGTCGCCGAGGTGTTCGCCTCCGGCTGGCCGGCCGGGCAGGGCCCGCGCGGCAAGGCCCTCGAAGCCGGCCTCAAGGAGCGCTACGGCGCCGGCGACGCGGTCGCCGTCAGCAACTGCGGCGCCGCCCTGCACCTGGCCATGCTCGGGTTCGAGGTGGGGCCCGGCGACGAGGTCATCGTCGCCGACTACACCTTCCCCGCGCCCGCCCACGCGGTGCGCTACGTCGGCGCGCGCCCCGTCTTCGCCGACGTGCGCGCCGACACCGGCACCGTCGACCCCGCCGCCGTGGCCGCCCTGGTCACCGAGCGCACGGTCGGCATCATCGCCGTGGACGTCCTCGGACTGCCCGCCGACTACGCCGAACTGCAGGCGATCGCCGACCGGCACGGCCTGTTCCTCGTCGAGGACGCGGCCTGCGGGGTCGGCGCCACCTACCGGGGCCGCGAGGCCGGCTCGCTGGCCGAGGTGGCCTGCCTGTCCTTCCACGGCCGCAAGGGCGCCACCAGCGGCGAGGGCGGCGCCCTGATCACCGCCGACCCGGCGCTGGGCGCGAAGGCCCGCCAGCTGTCCTCCTTCGGCATCGGCTCCATCTACGACATGGGCCAGGTCATCGGCCTGCCCGTCCCCGAGTTCACCGAGATCGGCTACAACTTCAAACTGTCCGACATCGCCGCCGCCATCCTCCAGGTGCAGCTCACCCGGGTCGAGGAACTCATGGAGCGGCGCAACGCGGTCGCCGCCCGCTACGCGGAGCTCTTCGCCGACGAGGAACTGCTCACCGTGCCGCACGTGCCCGCCGACCGCACCCACGCCTGGCAGTCCTACCTGGTGACCCTGGATGCGCGCGTGGACCGCGGCGCCGTCGCCACCGACCTGCGCGCCCAGGGCATCGGCTGCCTGCACGGCACCTGGGCCAGCCACCTCCAGCCGGCCTTCGACGCTCAGCAGGTCTGCCCGGTCTCCGCCGACCTCTTCCGCCGCAACCTCGGCATCCCCATGCACGCCGAACTCAGCGAGGACCAGGTCGAACGGGTCGCCCGCGCCGTGCGCACCGCCGTCACCGCCCACGCCCGGCCGCTGGGCCGCGCGGCCTGAACAGCCAAGGAGAGCGCCCCATGAAGGGCTCCACCGCCTACCGATCGATCCAAAAGCGCGGCCTGCACATCGGCCTGCTCCCCGAGATGGCCGCCGCCGTCAACCCGCGCACCCCCATCACCCTCGACCACGACCTGGACGCCCTGCCCGAGGCGGGCCGCCGGCTGACCGTCGCCCAGTACGCCGACCACGTCGACGACCTCGCCGCCCGCCTGTGGGCGGCCGGGGTACGCCCCGAGGAGCACGTCGCCCTCTACAAGACGGCCAACGCCGACCACTGGATGCTCGCCGCCGCGGTCTCCCGCATCGGCGCCGTCGTCGTCAACCTCTCCCCGGCCCTGGACGCCGAGACCGTCGCCGTCCTCCTCGAACGCCTCCAGCAGCCGACCCTGCTCACCGACGGCCCCAAACTCGACACCCTCGACGCCGCCGCGCTCGCCGACCGGACCCGGCGGGTGATCACCTCCGCCTTCGACCGGCCCGGAGCGATCTCCCTGGCCGGCCTGGCCGGCTCGCCGCGGGTGCGGCCGGTCGTGCGCGACCTGGACGCCGCCGCCGTCATCACCCACACCTCCGGCACCACCGGCATCCCCAAACTCGTCGTGCACACCGCCCGCACCCAGGGCGTGCGCCTGATCCCGCAGTGGCGGCTGCTGCGCGCCCTGCGCGGCAGCGAACCCGTCGCCATCCACGTCCCCTTCGTGCACTCGCGGATGGTCGCGGCGATGTCCCTGGCCCTGCTGCGCCAGTACCCGGTGCTGCTGCTGCGCGAGAGCGACCCGGCCGCCGTCGCCGAACAGCTCCTCGAGCACCGCCCGGTCCTGCTGGAGGCGCTGCCCAACTCCCTGATGGAATGGGAGCACCTGGCCGACGACCCGCGCGGCCCGTTCTCCTCCGTCAAGGTCTTCAGCTCCACCTTCGACGCCATCCACCCCGCCACCATGAGCCGCCTGCTGGGCGCCTCCGACCGGCGCGGCGCGCTGTTCTTCCAGATCTACGGGCAGAGCGAGGTCGGCCCCGCCGTGGGCCGCGCCTACTTCCGCTCCAGCGCGCACAAGGCCAACGGCCGCTGCGTGGGCTGGCCCATGCCGCACGGCGCCGCCCGCATCCGGGTCGTCAGCCGCGACGGCCGCACCCCCGGCGAGGACAACCCCGGCCGCATCGAGGTCGCCTGGCCCGGCATCGCCAAGACCTACCACGGCGAGCAGGACCGCTACGACGCCAACCGCGACGGCCAGTGGTGGGGGACCGGCGACGTCGGCTACCGCACCCGCCTGGGCTGCCTGCACCTGCTCGACCGCGAGATCGACATGATCCCCGGCGTCAAGAGCTCCCTGGAGATCGAGGACGTGGTCCTGGGCCGGCTGCCCGAGCTGAGCGAACTCGTCGTCGTCAAGGGCCCCGACTCCGGCGCCGTCCCGGTGATCTGCACGCTCGACGACCAGCCGCTGGACCCGGCGCGCTGGCGCCGGGCCGCGGCCGAGTTCCCGCAGCTCGCCGACCCCGTGCAGATCCCGCAGGCCGAACTGCCCCGGACGGCGACCTTGAAGGTGCAGCGCCTGGCACTGGCCCGCCGCTTCGAGCAGCCCCCCCAACCCCGGACGTGATCGGCCCGCACGGCAACGGCCCCCACCGAAAAGGATCACCGCCATGACGTCCCACGCCACCCTTCGGCGCCTGCGCGAGTACATCGTCGGACCCACCCGGTTCATGACCCTGCTGACCGTGTTCGAGCTGGGCGTCGTCGACCTGCTGCGCGAGCGGCCCGGGCTCGGCGCCGCCGACCTCGCCCGGGCGACCGGCGCCCGGCCCGACGCCGTGGAACAGCTGCTGTTCCTCCCCGTCAAGGAAGGCTTCCTCACCCAGGACGAGGACGGCGGCTACCGGCTGGGCACCCTCGGCGACGTCGCCGACGCCGACCTCGCCCGCGCCCGCGGCGTCATGCACCTGGTCAAGGTGACCGCGCTGCGCCAGCTCTTCCACCTCACCGAGTCCACCCGCACCGCCACCGTCGTCGGCCTCAAGGAGCTCTACGGCGTGGACGGCACCCTCTACGACGCCGCCACCGGCCACCAGGACCTGCACGACGCCTGGCTCGAGCCGATGAACACCGTCAGCGCCACCATCGACCCCTGGTTCTTCGCCCACGTCGACATCCCTCCCGGCTCCCGGGTCCTGGACGTGGCCGGCAACACCGGCCAGGGCGCCCTGCACACCTGGCGCCACCACCCCACGGCCGGCCTGACGGTGACCACCTTCGACCTGCCCGACAAGCGCGCCGAGGCCGAGGCCAACTTCCGCGCCGCCGGCCTTGAGGACCACCTGTCCTTCGTCGGCGGCAACGTCTTCGACACCCTGCCCGGCGGCTTCGACGTCGCCTTCGTCAAGCACTTCCTCGACATGTTCGACAAGGACGAGGTCCTCACGATCCTCACCCACGTCGCCGACGCACTCGAGCCCGGCGGCCAGATCCACGTCCTGGTACCGGTCTACCCCGAGGACATCGCCGACGCCGAGAACTACAACGTCGACTTCTTCCCCGCCTTCTTCCTCGGCGCCGCCATGGGCCAGGGCGGCCCCCAGAAGCTGTCGGTCTACCAGAGCCTGCTGGAGCAGGCCGGATTCAAGGTCACCCAGGCCCTGGTGCGCGACCCCGCCGACATCCCCCCCGACGTCATCCCCGTCCAGGCCCTGCTCAGCGCCACCAAGACCGGCTGACCCCCCCCGCACACCCCCGCCCGCGACGGCACCCCCCCACCCGCAAAGGAGCAGACGATGACCACCCTGATGCTGCTGCCCGACGGCATGCGCCGCTGGTCCAAGAAGAACGGCGTCTCCCTGGACGACGGCTACGACGCGATGGCCGAGAAACTGATCGACCTGTTCACCTGGGCCAAGCAGGAGGGCGTCACCACCCTCTACGTGACCGCCTCCTCCGCCGCCAACCACAGCCGTCCCGAAGCGGCCGTCACCACCTTCCTGGAAGCCTTCACCGACCTGGTGCGCCGCGTCCACGACACCCTCTCCTTCGACTTCTCCGGCTCCCTCGACCTCGTCGACGACCACTACCGCGGCGAACTCGAGACCCTGCGCGACAAGTCGAACAAGGACGCCGGATTCACCCTCCACTACATCCTGGGCATGTCCCTCACCCGCGAGGTGATCGGCATCTTCAACCGCCTCAACGGCACGATCCCCGCCCTGACCGAGGAGATCCTCGCCGAGCACGCCTACGTGCCCACCCAGGTCGACTACCTCATCCGCACCGGCGGCGCGACCCGCATGTCCTCCTTCTTCCCGCTGCTCTCCCCCTACGCCGAACTGCACTTCTCACCCGTGCTGTTCCCCGACATCACCCGCGAGGACTTCACCGCCGCCCTGGACGACCTGCGCGGACGCGAGCGGCGCTTCGGCGGCTACCCCACGGCCTGACGACCCACCCGAACGTGAGGACCCCATGTCCAAGAGCACCGAGATAGACCGGGTCTGCGCGGCCCTCGAGGAGTCGGCGCGCCTGGCCGGCACGGTCTGCGACCGCGCTAACGTCCTGCCCGTCCTTCAGGCCTTCGGCGACGACCTGCCCCACGCCATGATCGTGTTCGGGGTGCAGGCCGGCACCGGGCACGTCGGCGAACTCGACTACAGCTTCACCGTCCCCGCCACCGTCACCGACCCCTACCCGCACGCCCTCGCCCACCACCTGACCGCCCCCACCGACCACCCCGTCGCCTCCCTGCTCGCCGAGGTCCGCGACCACTGGCCGGTGGCCGAGTACTTCGTCGACGCCGGCATCGTCGGCGGCTTCAAGAAGCTGTACGCGCACTTCCCCCAGCACCTGCAGAAAGTCTCCGACCTCACCGCCCTGGACAGCGTGCCCGACGCCGTCGCCGCCAACGCCGACCTCTTCGCCCGCCACGGCCTGGACCAGATCGCCATGATCGGCGTCGACTACCGCCACCGCACCATGAGCCTGTACTTCCACTTCGGCCCCGGCGGACAGCTCACGCCCGACACCCTGGGCTCCCTGCTGCGCGAGGCCGGCATGCCCGAGGCCCGCCGCGAGGTCCTCCAGTTCGCCCACACCTCGCTGCGCGGCAACATCACCCTGGGCTGGGACAGCCCCGACATCCTGCGCATCGCCTTCGCCCCGCCCCCCGTGCGCGGCCTCGACCCCGCCGCCCTGCCCGGGCGCACCGGAGCACACCTGGAGGCGTTCGCCCGCCGCGCCCCGCGCCGCTACGACGGCGAACAGGTCAACCTGTTCGCCGTCAAATGGGTGCCCGGCGAGGAGTACCTGGAGATGTGCTCCTACTACCAGCTCTCCGCCCTGCAGCGGCAACTGCTCACCACCGCCCCCCACACCGAGCGGTAGGCGCCCCCGTGTCCCAGACCCCACCCCCGCCCGCCACCGCCCGCCCCGACCTGGCCGCCCAGGCCGACGCCCTGTTCGCCGCCGCCGCCCAGGGCCCGCCCGCCGGGCTCGCCGCACGCCTGGTGCGGATGACGCTGACGGCCTGGGAGAACCCGGCCGCCCGACCCGAACTGCTGGCCCGGATCGGCGCCGCCGGCACCGAGGACGGCGCCGCCCGCCTGCGGGCCCACTTCACCGCCCTGTACCTGGAGCGGGTGGGCACCCTGGTCCCCGCGCCCCGGCTGCACCTGAGCGCGGCCGCCGCCCAGATCGTGGGCCTGATCATGGCCCGCTACGTCCTGGCCATCGAACCGGTCGCCTCCGCGCCCCTGGACCGCGTCGTCGACACCTTCGCCCCCGCCATCCAGCACCACCTCGACGCCGCCCCCGACCCCCTCGACCCCAAGGAGAGCGCATGAGCGCCGCACCCGCCGCCGCGGACACCCCCGAACGCGCCGCGCACAAGCTGTACGCGGCCATCGAGGAGACCGCCGCCCTGCTGGACGTGCGCGTCGACCCCGCCACCACCCGGCCGATCGTCACCGCCTTCCAGGACCACCTCGCCCAGGCGGCCATCCTCTTTCGCTCCGCCACCGACCAGCGCCACGCCGGCGAACTCAACCTGCACCTGATGATGCTGCCGGGCGACAGGGACCCCTACGCCCTGCTGCACGCCAAGGGCCTGGCCGAAAAGAGCGACCACCCCAGCTCCCGGCTGCTCGCCGAGGTCGCCGACCGCTTCCCCGTCGCCAGCTACGGCATCGACTTCGGCGTCGTCGGCGGCTTCCAGAAGACCTGGTCGTGCTTTCCCACCGACGACATGCAGCGCCTGAGCGAGATCGCCGACCTGCCCTCCGCCCCGCGCGCCGTCGCCGACAACCTCGCCTTCTTCGCCCGCTACGGCCTGGACAAGCACGTCACCCTCATCGGCATCGACTACGCCCAGCGCACCATGAACCTCTACTTCGGCGAGGTGGAGTCCCTCCTTCAGCGCGACGCCGCCCGCGCGATGCTGCGCGAGATGGACATGCCCGAACCCAGCGAGGCGCTGCTGCACTTCGCCGAACGGGCCTTCGGCTTCTACGTCACCCTCACCTGGGACTCGCCCCGCATCCAGCGGTTCTGCTACGCGGCGATCGCCGTCGACCCCACCACCGTCCTCGCCCACCCCGAACCGGAGATCGAACGGTTCCTGAGCACCGTCCCCTACGGCCACGACACCCCCAAGGCCGTCTACGCCGCCCTCTCCCCGAAGGACGGCGGCGAGTACTACAAGATCCAGACCTACTACCAGTGGCGCCCGCGGCTGACCAGCCACATGCACGCCACCGTGGCCGACGCCGGCCGCTGACACCCCGCCCCGCCCCCGCCGGGGGGGGGGCGCCCCGCCCCCCAAGACCCCCACACCTTCGGATTCACCCTGCGCTGAGGAGCCGTTCATGGGCCTTCTGGAGAAGATCACATGCCCCCACGACGTGCGCAGCCTCCCCGCGTCGCGGCTGCCCGCCCTCGCGGCCGAGATCCGCGCGTTCCTCGTGGCCGCCGTCTCCCGCACCGGAGGGCATGTCGGGCCCAACCTCGGAGTCGTCGAACTGACCCTGGCCCTGCACCGCGTCTTCGAATCCCCCCGCGACCGGCTGCTGTTCGACACCGGCCACCAGACCTACGTCCACAAACTGCTCACCGGCCGCGCCGGCAAGTTCACCGCGCTGCGCCAGAGCGGCGGACTGTCCGGATACCCCTGCCGCGCCGAGTCCGAGCACGACGTCATCGAGAACTCCCACGCCTCCACCGCCCTGTCCTACGCCGACGGCCTGGCCCGCGCCCGGCAGCTGCGCGGCGAGCAGGGCCACGTCGTCGCCGTCGTCGGCGACGGCGCGCTCACCGGCGGCATGGCCTGGGAGGCGCTGAACAACCTCGCCGCCGGCCCCGACCGGCCGGTGGTCATCGTCCTCAACGACAACGGCCGCTCCTACGCGCCCACCGTCGGCGGCCTCGCCACCCACCTGGCCGCCCTGCGCACCCCCCAGCCCGCCGCCGGGTCCCTCTTCGAGGACCTCGGCCTGGCCTACCTCGGCCCCGTCGACGGCCACGACACCGCCGCCCTGGAAGCGGCCCTCGCAGCCGCCCGCGACCTGGCCCGCCCCGTCGTCGTGCACTGCCTCACCCGCAAGGGCCACGGCTACGCCCCCGCCGAGCACCACACCGAGGACCACCTGCACGGCCCCGGCGCCTTCGACCCGCACACCGGCGCGGCGAAGGCCGCCCCCCGCACCACCTGGACCGACGTCTTCGGCGACGAACTGGAGAAGATCGCCGCCGAACGCCCCGACGTCGTCGCCCTGACCGCCGCCATGGCCCACCCCACCGGCCTGGCCGGCCTGGCCGGCACCCACCCCGAACGCGTCATCGACGTCGGCATCGCCGAACAGCACGCCGTCACCTGCGCCGCCGGCCTGGCCCTGGGCGGAGTGCACCCCGTCGTCGCCGTCTACGCCACCTTCCTCAACCGCGCCTTCGACCAGGTCCTCATGGACGTCGCCCTGCACCGCCTGCCCGTCACCTTCGCCCTGGACCGGGCCGGCGTCACCGGCAGCGACGGACCCAGCCACAACGGCATGTGGGACCTGTCGATGCTCTACCCCGTGCCGGGCCTGCGCATCGCCGCCCCCCGCGACGCCGCCCGGCTGCGCGAACTGCTGCGCGAGGCCGTCGACATCGACGACGGGCCCAGCGTCGTGCGCTACCCCAAGGGGGAGGCCGCCGCCGACCTCGAGGCCGTCGCCCGCATCGGCACCATGGACGTCCTCTCCCGCCCGGCCGGAGAGCACCCGCGCCCCGGCACCGCCGACGTCCTGCTGGTCGGCGTCGGCTCCCTCGCCGCGGCCTGCGTGGAGGCGGGCCGGCTGCTGGCCGCCCAGGGCCTGGCCGTCACCGTCGTCGACCCGCGCTGGGCCAAGCCCCTGGACCCCGCCCTGGCCGGCGCCGCCCGCCGCCACCGCCTGGTCGCCGTCGTCGAGGACAACGGGCGCGTCGGCGCGGTCGGCGACGCGGTTGCCCGGCTGCTGCGCGACGCCGCCGTCACCACCCCCCTCACCACCCTCGGCGTCCCCCAGACCTTCCTCGCCCACGCCGACCGCAACGCGATCCTCGCCGCCGCCGGCCTGAGCGCCCCCGCCCTCGCCCGCACCCTCGCCGACACCGTCCGCGCCCTGGACGCCACCCGCGCGGGCGAGCCCCGCCTGCCCCTTCACGCCTGAGAGGAGGCGAGCCCCGTGCCGCACGTGGACCTGGGCCTGCCGCACGTCCCGAACCGGCCGGTCGCCACCCGGCGCCGCTCCCGCCCGCTGAAGGTGGGCGCCGTCGGCGTCGGCGGCGACCACCCCGTATCGGTGCAGTCGATGACCACCACCGTGACCGCCGACGTCCAAGCCACCCTCCAGCAGATCGCGGCGCTCACCGCGGCCGGCTGCCAGATCGTGCGCGTCGCCGTCCCCTCCCAGGACGACGCCGACGCACTGCCCCTGATCGCCCGCAAGGCGCAGATCCCCGTCGTCGCCGACATCCACTTCCAGCCCAAGTACGTCTTCGCCGCCATCGACGCCGGCTGCGCCGCGGTGCGCGTCAACCCCGGCAACATCAAGAAGTTCGACGACCGGATCGGCGACATCGCCGCCGCCGCCCGCGACGCCGGCGTCCCCATCCGCATCGGCGTCAACGCCGGCTCCCTGGACCCGCGGCTGCTGGCCCGCCACGGCCGGGCCACCCCCGAGGCGCTGGTCGAGTCCGCGCTGTGGGAGGCGTCGCTGTTCGAGGAGCACGGCTTCGGCGACCTGAAGATCTCCGTCAAGCACAACGACCCGGTGGTGATGATCGAGGCCTACCGCCAGCTCGCCGCCGCCTGCGACTACCCCCTGCACCTCGGCGTCACCGAGGCCGGCCCCGCCTTCCAGGGCACCGTGAAGTCCGCCGTGGCGTTCGGGGCGCTGCTCGCCGAGGGCATCGGCGACACCCTGCGCGTCTCGCTGTCGGCCGACCCGGTCGAGGAGGTCAAGGTCGGCATCAAGATCCTCGAATCGCTCGGCCTGCGCGAACGCGGCCTGGAGATCGTCTCCTGCCCCTCCTGCGGACGCGCCCAGGTCGACGTGTACAAGCTGGCCGAGGAGGTCAACGCCGCCCTGGAGGGCTTTCCCGCCCCGCTGCGCGTCGCGGTCATGGGCTGCGTCGTCAACGGGCCGGGCGAGGCGAGGGAAGCCGACCTGGGCGTGGCCTCCGGCAACGGCAAGGGCCAGATCTTCGTGCGCGGCGAGGTCGTGCGCACCGTCCCCGAGTCGCAGATCGCCCAGAGCCTCATCGAGGAGGCGATGCGCCTGGCCGAGGAGATGGGCATCGACCCGCTCGCCGTCCAGGACGATTCGAAGACCGCTTGAACTTCCCTGGAGAACACGGCCGGTTGATGGACAGCCGGCGGCCCTGATTCCTAGCGTGGCCCCCTGACTGGGCACGAGCCGGGGGCCACGCGGGAGCGCATGCGGCCACGGACGCCCTCAAGGGCCCGGCCGCGGACGGCCCCTTCCCGTGCGACGAGACCCCCCCTTTTTAAGGAACCCGCCATGACGACGTCAGAACGCGCGCCCGCCCCC
>NZ_JBIDAQ010000022.1:0-53680 GCF_043202555.1 Streptomyces sp. NPDC048182
ACGCCCGGCACGCTCCCCCAAGCTCTTCGAGCAGGGGGGACCCCCACTCGCCGCACCGGCCGAACACCCGCGTACAACCAGTACGCGGGCGTCCGTCCGGCACGCCGAGAGCACGCACCGGACGCCGCCAGGCCCGCCCTACGGGCGGACGACGCGACTTTGCGGACACGCCCTAGACCCCGAGGAGCGCTTCGACGTCCTGCTCTCCCGCCACCTGGTGTGGACCCTGCCCGACCCGCAGGCCGCCCTCGCCGACTGGGTGGGCCGGTTGCGCCCGGGCGGCCGGCTGATCCTCGTGGAGGGCCGCTGGCGCGAGGCCGGCGCGGCGCCGTACGTGACCGGCGCCGACGCCCTGCCCTGGCACGGCGGCGTCACGGCGACCGACCTGGCCGACGCGGTACGCCCGCTCGTCACCGACCTGCGCGTCGAACCCCTCGCCGCCGACCCGGCGTTGTGGGGCGGCCCGGTGACCGACGAGCGCTACGCCCTGCTCGCCCACCGCTGACCCGCCACCCTCGCGGGCTCCCCCGGGGCCTGGCATGCTGCGGCCCATGCGCGGACGGACGGGACACGAGCCGGGTGCGGACAGATCGGCGCGGTCGGACTGGTGGGGCGTCGTGCTCGACGCGGCCGACGGACCCGCTCTCGCGCGCTTCTACGCGGCCCTGCTGGGCTGGGAGACGGGCGGGGAGGACGCCGGATGGGCGACCCTGGTGCCGCCCGACGGGGTGGCCTACCTGGGCTTCCAGACCGCGGAGGACTACGCCCCGCCCGTCTGGCCAGCCCGGGAGGGCGCCCGGCGCATGACCCTGCACCTCGATTTCGAGGTGACCGACCTGTCGGCGGCGGTCGCCCACGCCCGGGAGTTGGGAGCGCGCGAGGCGGAGCACCAGCCGCAGGAGCACGTCCGGGTGCTAGTCGACCCCGCCGGACACCCCTTCTGCCTCTACACGGACGCCGACAACGACACGGCGTCGTAAAGTGGTTGCCCCGGTCCACCCCGTCGCGCAGCATGCCCCCGTGACCGAAGCGAAGAGCATCGCCGGCGACGGCACCCGCCCCCTGGCCCTGGTGACCGGCGTCGGCCGTGCCGTCGGGATCGGGGCCGGCGTGGCCCGCGCGCTCGCGGCGTCCGGCTGGGACGTCGCCTTCACCCACTGGGCGCCGTACGACCGGCGCATGGCCTGGGGCGAGGAGCCCGGTGCCGCCGACGCGATCGCCGGGGAGCTGGCCGCGCGCGGTGCGCGGAGCGCCGCCGTGGAGGCCGACCTCGCGGACCCCGAGGCGCCCGCCCGCGTCTTCGAGGAGGCCGGGCGGCGTCTGGGCAAGGACGTCACCGCACTGGTGATGTGCCACTGCGAGTCGGTCGACTCGGGCCTCCTCGACACCACCGTGGAGAGCTTCGACCGGCACTTCGCGGTCAACGCGCGCGCCACCTGGCTGCTGATCCGCGAGTACGGCCGCCGCTTCACCGGCGCCCACGGCACGGGCCGCGTCATCGCCCTGACCAGCGACCACACCGTGGGCAACCTCCCCTACGGCGCGAGCAAGGGCGCCCTGGACCGCATCACGCTGGCCGCCGCGCACGAGCTGGCCCACCTCGGGGTGACGGCCAATGTCGTCAACCCCGGTCCGGTGGACACCGGTTGGATGTCCGAGGAGCTGCGCGAGACCGTGCGGGAGCGGACCCCGCTCGGCCGGCTCGGCACCCCGCGGGACGCCGCGCGTCTGGTGGACTTCCTGTGCTCACCCCAAGGGCAGTGGGTCAACGGGCAGTTGCTGACCAGCAACGGCGGTCTCACGTGAGCGGAGACCGCAGCGGGCGGTAACGGGCGTCGGCGCCGTCCGCGTTCGTCCAGCGCAGGAGCAGGTTGGTCTTGGCGGGGAGGTGGGGGGCGCCGAGCAGGGCCGGGATCTCGGGGAGGTCGTGGCGGGCCAGGGCGGCGCGGACGGCGGGCCAGGGGTCGAAGCCGGGGTGCCGTTCGGCGAGGGTCGCGGCGATCTCCCGCAGGTGGTTGACGACCAGGCAGTACACCAGCCGCTCCCACCCGGCCGCCCGCGAGGTCTCCGGCAGCAGCTTGACGCCCTCGGCGTCCCGGAACAGCGCCTGCACCGGCATGCCCGCTCCGTCGACGGCGACCAGGGTGTTCTGGAGATGGGCCTCCAGGACCACGCCGGCGTCGGCGAAGGCGGTGAGGACGGGCGGGACGACCACGCGGAGGTACGCCGCCCACCAGGCCGCCGGGTCCGCCGCGCCGGCCGGGAGGCGGCCGTCCGGGCCCTCCACCAGGGCGGCGGCCAGCAGCGGGGTCGCGCCGGGCAGCAGGGCGCCGCGCAGGCCGTCGCGGACGACGACGGCGAGTTCCTCGTAGGCGAAGTCGGCGGTGCGGTGGCCGCGGTCCGCGAGCCAGGCCGCCGCCGGGTCGGCCATCGCGGCGAAGGCCGCCGTGACGGCCGTGTCGGTGCGGCGCAGCCGCAGCAGGTCGTGGCGCCAGAGCCGGCGGACGTCGTTGGTGATCCGCACGTCCAGGCTGAACTTGAGGAACAGGTCGCGCTCGGGGGCGTACACCGTGCGGACGGCGGCCGTCGGCAGGACGGGGAAGCCGGTGGTGCCGAGCCGCAGCAGCCGGCCGTCGGCGAAGGCGGGGGCGAGGGCGTCGGCCGCCAGCTCCAGCTGCCAGGGGTGGGCGGGCAGCAGCCGGTAGCCGGGCGGGGCGGCGCCGAGGGCGTCGAGGGCGGCGGTGTCGCCCTCGTCCACGACCGCGTCCGCGCGCACGGCGAGCAGCGCCAGCGGGAAGCGGGCGTACGCCTCGGGCGCGTAGGGCAGCCAGGCGGCGTGCGGGCCGCCGCCGCGCGCCTTGGGGGCGGGGTGGTGGAGGTGGCCGGTGAGCAGGCTCTGCTCGGAGCGCAGGTACGGGTCCTCGGGCGGGACGGCCCGGGCGCGGGCGGCGAGCAGGGCGGCGACCACCTCGCGGCTGTCGGTCATCTCGGCGGGCAGCTCGGCGTTGGGCAGGCCGGTGTGCCGGTGCAGCTCCTCGTCGACCAGGCGCACCAGGTCGGCGTGGCCGAGGCGCCGCCAGCCGTCCGGGGTGCGCAGCTCGGGTTCGGCCGGGCGCCGGCCCCCGCGGACGCGCAGCAGGCGTCCGCCGGGCAGCCGGTACACCGGGCGCCCGGCGGACCCGGCCGGCGGCAGCGGCTCGGCGACCTCGCGCAGCAGGCAGTTCAGCAGCGGGGCCGCCGCGCAGGCGTCGGCGTACGCGGCGAGGTCGTCCGGGCGGCCGGCATCGGCCTCGGCGCCGGCGCCGTCGGGCGGGGGCAGGAGATCCACGCGGTCCACTCGTCCAGTATGTGGGTGTCCGCCGCCGTCCCCGCACCGTGCCGTCCGACACGTACCGTCCATGTGTCGTCACGCACCCGAGGAGACCTTCCGTGCACCGTCCCCCCACCGCCGAGACCGAGGTGGCCGGCGAACTGGCCGCCCTGCGCCCGGGGCTGGTCGCCCGGTACGAGGCCGAACTGCCCGGCGCCCGGGCGGCCGTACTGACCCGGTTGTGGCGGGCGTTCGCCTTCGAACCCCTGCCGTGGGTGACGGGGCGGGAGGACGCCGGGGACGCGCTGGTGGTCCGCCTCGCCGACGGCCGCCGCCTGTCGGGCCCGGCCGCCGACCCGTACCGCACGGACGCGTACGTCGACGTCGTACGGCTCGACGGGAGCCCGTACCGCGATCCGGCGCGGCTGACCGCCGACCTCGCGGTGCCGCACGGCGCGGGCTTCGCGGGCGAGTTGGGGCACAGCGTGGCGTCGATGGCGCTGTCGCGGGCGGGGCAGCCGGAGAGTGGCGGGCAGGAGTGGCCGGAGACCGACTGGGGGTGGGAGCGGCGGGTGGTCGACGGGCACCCCTTCCATCCCAACTGCCGTTCGCGGCCCGGCTTCTCGGTGGCCGAGCAGTTCGCCTACGGCCCGGAGCACGGGCCGCGGGTGGAGCTGGTCCTGGTGCCGGTGCCGGCGGCCGGGTGCCTGGTCTCCGGGAGCTGGCCGGAGGGCCTGCGGGCGGCGGACCGGCTCCTCGTGCCGGTGCATCCGTGGCAGGCGGCGCACGTGCTGAAGCGGCGGGCGGAGGACGGCGAGCGGCTGGCGGCACACCCGCTGATGTCGCTGCGCACGCTCGCCGTGCCCGGCGGCCCGCACGTCAAGACGGCGCTGAGCGCCCGGCTGACGTCCTCGGTGCGGGACATCTCGGTGGGCTCGGTCGCCGCGTCGGACGCGCTGTCGGCGTTCGGGGAGGCGTTGGCGGCCCGCTGCGACGGGCTGCTGCACGTCACCCGGGCACTGGGCGCGGTCACCGCCCACTCCCCCGACCTGGCTGCCGTACTGCGGGAGTCGCCGGGCGCGTACGCGGGCCCCGGCGAGCGGGTCGTCCCGGTGGCGGCGCTGGCGACGACGCGGCCAGCGCGGTCTCCGGAGTGGCTGGCCGCGTTCGCCCGGCTGGCGCTCGCCGTGGGGCTGCGGGCGCTCGAGCTGGGGGTGGCGCTGGAGGCGCACGGCCAGAACCTGCTGGTGGTGCTGGCGCCGGACGGCGAGCCGCGGCGGCTGGTCTACCGCGACCTGGCCGACATCCGGGTGAGCCCCGCCCGGCTGGCGGGGCACGGGATCCCGGTCCCCGAACTGCCGCCCCGGGTGCTCACGGACGACGTGGGGGCCCTGCGCCGCAAGCTGTTCGGATCGCTGGTGGCGGGCGCGCTGGCGGGGACGGCGGGCTCGACGGCCCGACTGCGTACGGCACTTGTGGATGCCGTACGCGAACTCCCGCACAGCGAGGATGCGATGGCCCTGCGGGAGGAGCCGGTGCCGGTGAAGGCCCTGACGCTGATGCGGATGTCGCCCGGGAGCGGCGGCGATCTGTGGGCGGAGCTGCCCAACCCCCTGCGGTGAGCGGGGAGTACACCACGGCCCGGTTTGGAACGCGCCGCCGTGATCAATAGGATCCGGCGATGATCATAAGAACACGGCTGGCGGCGGGTGTCTGCGCCCTGCTCGCCGCGCTGGGCGCCGGGGTCGCCTTCCCGGCCGGCGCGACCGCCGGCGAACCCACCGGCGAGGACGCGCCGCAGGTCGACCTGGCCCTCGACGTCAGCGGTTCGATGCGGACGCGCGACATCGACGGCGGGACCCGGATGGCCGCGGCGAAGCAGGCGTTCAACGAGGTCCTGGACGCGACGCCCCAGGAGGTCCGGCTCGGCATCCGCACCCTCGGGGCCGACTACCCGGGCGACGACCGGAAGACCGGCTGCAAGGACACCGCGCAGCTCTACCCGGTCGGCCCGCTGGACCGGACCGAGGCGAAGACGGCGGTGGCGACGCTGGCGCCCACCGGCTGGACGCCGATCGGCCCGGCGCTGCTGAAGGCGGCGGACGACTTCACGGCGTCCGGCGCGGGCTCCAAGCGCATCGTGCTGATCAGCGACGGCGAGGACACCTGCGCCCCGCTGGACCCGTGCGAGGTGGCGCGCGAGATCGCCGCCAAGGGCATCGGGCTGACCATCGACACGCTGGGCCTGGTGCCCAACACCAAGATGCGGCAGCAGCTCAGCTGCATCGCCGAGGCCACCGGCGGCACGTACACCTCCGTCGAGCACGCCGACGAACTCACCGACCGGGTCAACCAGTTGGTGGACCGGGCGGCCGACCCGGTGGCGACGCCGGTGGCCGCCAGGGGCGCGGACGCCTGCGCGAAGGCGCCGGTGCTCGAGTCCGGTCTGTACACCGACCGCGAGGAGTTCGGGCGGCAGCGCTGGTACCGGGTGGACGTGGCGCCGGGCAAGGAGCTGCGCGCGTCCGTGAGCGTGGCCGCCGACCGGGCCGTGGGCCCGTCCTACGGGGTGCTGCTGCGGGCGGTCACGACGCACGGGCGGGAGATCGTGCGCGGTGAGGCCGCCGGCAACGGCCGCACCGACGTGCTCTCGACCGGGCTGCGCTACCCGAAGCCCGAGCTGGACGACGAGGACGCGCCGGCCGAGGCGGTCTGCCTCCAGGTCACCAACTCCTTCTCCGTCACGCCCGGGACGAAGACCAGCCCCGGTCTGCCGCTCGAGCTGACGGTCGACGTGGTGGACGGTCCCGGCGGCTCGCACGACGTGGCCGCCTTCGGCCTCGGGCGCGGCTGGTGGCTGCTCGGCGTGCTGGTCCTGGCCGGCTTCGTCGCCGGTCTGCTCTGGGGCTGGCTGTCCCGCTGGCGGTTCGCGGTCTGGAGGACCAACTGATGCGTCTGACACCCCCGTTCATACGCCCCCTGAGCGCCGCCCTGCTGCTGCTCGGCCTGGCCGCCGCCCCCGCGGTCCCCGCCGTCGCCGCCGAGCCGCCGACCCGGGCGGGCACGTCCTTCCGCACCGCCACCGAGCTCGACCAGGGCGGGAAGGCCACGGCGGACGCCTCCGCCGGCGACTACCTGTACTGGTCCTTCCCGGCCGACGCCGAGCAGCGGCCCACCGTCCGCGCCACGGTGAAGCTGCCCGGCACGCACGCCGCCGAGACCTGGCGGATCGACGTGTACGACGGCCTGCGCCGCCGCCAGTCCTGCCAGTGGGGCGCGCAGACCCGCACCGCCGGGGCGGGCGCCTCCTCGATCGAGCTGGCGTGCGTGCTGCGCACGGTCCGGGCCTGGTCGGAGCCGTGGGCGAACGACCCGCTGCCCGGCACGTACTACGTCCGGCTGACGGCCGTGGACCTGCCGACCGCCGACCTCGGCGCGAAGGTGGCCGCGGAGGTGCGCGTCGAGTCGAAGGACATGGGCGGCGCGGCGGCGGTGGACGGCTCGCTGGGCGAGCCGCTGGTGCCGGGCGTGGCGACGCGTGCCACGAAGGAGTCCGACGACGACACGGCGCTGTCGGCGGTCCGGCCGGGCGACGGCTGGTCCTCCGGCTGGTGGTCCGACCGCTGGGTCTGGACCGGCGTCGGCGCCGTCCTCGCCGCCCTGGCGGGCATCGCCGGCTACGTCCTGACCCGCAGCTCGGGCCGCCCGTCCCGGGTGCCGCCGGGCGCGTGACCGGCGGCGGGGCGGCTCCGAACGGGCCTCCCCGCCGCACCGGTTCGGCTCACGGCTCGCGCAGCGCCTTCGCCGCCGTCCCGTCCCCGGTCACCGTGACCCGCCCCGCGCGCACCGCGTCCCGCAGCGTCGACTCGCCGCGGCTGACGGCCGCGCAGGTGCCGGCGTCCAGCACGAGCCGGGCGTCGGGCTCGGCGGGCGCGGGGCCGTCCCCGTAGAGCGGGCCCTCCTGCGCACCGGGCAGGACATGGAACTCGCCCTCGTCGAGCCGGACTTCGACGACGCCCTCCCCGGCCCCCGCCTCCCGCAGCGCCCGCGCCAGGGGCAGCGCGAACCAGTGGGCGCGCACGGCGTCGGTCGGCCGCCGCTCCCCCAGCGCGTCCCCGCCCCAGGCGGCCAGGGCGTCGAGGACGGGGGTCAACCGGCGTCCTCGCGGGGTGAGTTCGTAGACGTACACCGTGCCGGGCGGCGGCAGCCGGCGGCGCACGGCCAGCTCCTCGCGCTCCATGTCCTTCAGCCGGGTGGCGAGCATGTCGGTGCTGACGCCCGGCAGATCGGCGTGCAGGTCGGTGTAGCGGCGCGGCCCGGCGAGCAGCTCGCGGACGATCAGCAGGGTCCAGCGATCGCCGACGGCGTCGAGCGCGCGGGCGGCGGGGCAGTACTGGTCGTAGCTTCGGCGAGGTGGCATGCGCCGCAGTCTAGCCAAGTCGTTGGACTTTCCAAGCCCTCACTTGGTAGAACCAAGCAACACCAGCCAGCGGAGGGGAAGCGGCACATGGAGTTCCGGCAGTCGAACAAGCTCAGCGAGGTCTGCTACGAGATCCGCGGCCCGGTGATCGAGCACGCGAACGCGCTGGAGGAGGCCGGCCACAGCGTGCTGCGCCTGAACACCGGCAACCCCGCGGCCTTCGGCTTCGAGGCGCCTCAGGAGATCCTCCAGGACATGATCCGCATGCTGCCGCAGGCGCACGGCTACACCGACTCCCGGGGCGTCCTCTCCGCCCGCCGCGCGGTCGCCCAGCGCTACCAGGCCCTCGGCCTCGCGGTCGACGTGGACGACGTCTTCCTCGGCAACGGCGTCTCCGAGCTGGTCTCGATGGCCGTGCAGGCGCTGGTGGAGGACGGCGACGAGGTCCTGATCCCGGCCCCCGACTTCCCCCTCTGGACGGCGGTGACCACCCTCGCGGGCGGCAAGGCGGTGCACTACCTCTGCGACGAGCAGTCCGACTGGAACCCGGACCTGGCCGACCTGGAGTCGAAGATCACCGACCGCACCAAGGCGGTCGTCATCATCAACCCCAACAACCCGACCGGCGCCGTCTACCCCAAGGAGATCGTCGAGGGCGTCCTCGACCTCGCCCGCCGCCACGGCCTGATGGTCTTCGCCGACGAGATCTACGACCAGATCCTCTACGACGACGCCGTCCACCACTCGGCCGCCTCGCTCGCCCCCGACCTGGTCGTCCTCACCTTCTGCGGCCTGTCCAAGACCTACCGGGTGGCGGGCTTCCGCTCCGGCTGGCTGGTGGTCACCGGACCCCGGCAGCACGCCAAGAACTACCTGGAGGGCCTGACCATGCTGGCCTCCATGCGCCTGTGCGCCAACGCGCCCGCCCAGTACGCCATCCAGGCCGCGCTCGGCGGACGCCAGTCCATCCACGAGCTGACCGCGCCCGGCGGCCGGCTCCGCGAGCAGCGGGACGTGGCCTGGGAGCGCCTGAACGACATCCCCGGCGTCTCCTGCGTCAAGCCCAAGGGCGCGCTGTACGCCTTCCCGCGCATCGACCCGTCCGTCCACAAGATCCACGACGACGAGCGCTTCGTCCTCGACCTCCTCCTGCGCGAGAAGATCCAGGTCGTCCAGGGCACCGGCTTCAACTGGCCGGCCCCCGACCACTTCCGCATCCTCACCCTCCCCCACGCGGACGACCTGGAGGCGGCGATCGGCCGGATCGGACGCTTCCTGGGCGGGTACCGGCAGTGAGGGGCGAGGCCGGCGGGCATAGCCTGTGGCCATGGGTGATCTCTTCCTGGTCCGGCACGGCGAGACCGAATGGTCGCGTTCCGGACGGCACACCGGCCTCACCGACGTCCCGCTGACCGAGCACGGCCGGGAGCAGGCGCGCTCCCTGGTGCCGCTGATCCGCTCGCACCGGATCGGTGCCGCCTTCGTCAGCCCCTTCCAGCGGGCCCGGGAGACGGCCGAGCTGATCGGCCTGCACGGCGTGCGCATCGAGCCGGACCTGCACGAGTGGGACTACGGCGGCTACGAGGGCGTCACCACGCACGAGATCCACCGCAGCCGGCCCGACTGGTTCCTGTTCACGGACGGCGTCGCGCCCGGGCCGCCCGAGCACCCCGGGGAGACCCCGGAGCAGGTCGGCGAGCGGGCCGACCGGGTCCTCGCCAAGGTGGAGGCGGCGTTCGCCGACACCGAGGGGTGCGTGGTGCTGGTCGCGCACGGGCACTTCCTGCGCGTGCTCACCGCCCGCCACCTGGGGCTGCCGCCGACGCACGGGGCGCTGTTCCAGCTGGCCACGGGGACGCTGTGCCGGCTGAGCACGGAGCACGCGCGGCCGGTGATCGCCGCGTGGAATGTCAGACCCCCGTCGTAGGGTCGTCGGCGCGGCGGGATTCCGTGCGCAGAGGGATTCCGTGCGGAGAGGGGGGCCGGGACCATGGCACCACGGCCGACCGCGGCGCAGCGCCGTGCCATCGACGCCGCCGACCCCGTGACCGGGCGGCTGACCGGCCAGGCGGCGCAGCTCACGGCGCTGGTGCGGCTGGGGCTCGCCTTCCGGCACCCGCGCCCGCCGCACGCGTACTTCCTGACGCCGGCGGGTCAGCGGATACGCGACGCGGAGCCTGCTCGGGCCGCCGAGCCGTCCGCTCCGGCCCCCGCCGGGGTCTTCGCGGCCCGGCTGGGCGGCGAGGAGGCCGCGGGGCCGGCGGACCCGGCCCGCCGCCGCGAGGTGCGCAGCGCCTGGCAGGGCCTCCTGGAGCTGCGCCGCATGACGACACCCGACGGCGCCACGGACCGCCCCTGCGGCTGGGAACGCTCGCACCTGGCCGAGGCGGCGGCACTGGCCCTGGAGGCGTCCGGACAGCCACCGGAGGGTCCCGCGGCCCCCGGCTACCGGGTACGGCCGACCCCGCAGCCGGAGGCGGTCGCCGTGCACGCCCGGGACGAGACCGCGCTGCGGGCCTGCGCGGCGGCCCTGACCGAGGCGGGCTGGCAGGTGAGCGAGCACACCGAGCCGCGCACCCGCGCCCGCTACCTCCTGGCCTCCCCCCGCAAGGTGTGAGGCGGGGCCATGCCAAGATCGACCGCGACAGCGTCTCTCACGGAAAGGCGGCCACGGTGACCGCACCGTTCTCCGTCCCGGTGACCGTCCGGGGCTACGAGACCGACACGCAGGGCCATCTCAACCAGGCCGTGTACCTGAACTACGCCGAGCACGCCCGCTGGTCCCTGCTCCAGGCCGCCGGCATCCGCCAGGCCGACCTCCTCGCCCGGGACGTCGGCCCGGTCGCGCTGGAGACGACCATCCGCTTCCGCCGCGAACTCCTCGCCGGCGAGGAGGTGGAGGTGACCTGCGCCTTCGAGTGGGGCGAGGGGAAGACGTTCCGCATCCACCAGCTGGTGCGGAAGGCGGACGGCACGGTCGCGGCGGAGGTCGAGGCGGTGGGCGGGATCATGGACCTCAAGGCCCGCCGCCTGATCGCGGACCCGCGCGAGCTGTTCAAGGACCTGGCGACGGACCCGGCCCTCTTCGGACTGTGAGCCGCCCGCCTACTGCGTGACGTGCCGCTCCCCGCCGTTGCGCTCCTGCCAGCGGCGGTAGACGTCGACGGCCGCCTGGCGCCCGTCGTGCCGCATGGGGAGCCGGCGCTCGCGCCAGTCCTTGCCGAACTCGTCGTAGAAGTTCGACAGCTCGAAGTACTTGCGGTCGTCGACGTAGTGCGGCTCGTACTCGTCGCGGGTGGTGAGGAAGACCACCTCGTCCGGCGAGCAGTAGTACAGGGCGCCCAGGCACATGGGGCACGGCTGGGCCAGCACGTAGATCGTGGTCCCGGTCAGGTGCTCGGTGCCGAGCCGCGTGCACGCCTCCCGGATGGCGAGGACCTCCGCGTGCGCGGTCGGGTCGTGCGTCTGGGCGACCCGGTTCGCGCTCTCGGCGACGACCTCCCCGTCCCGGACGATCACGGTCGCGAAGGGCCGGCCGCCCTCCTCGACGTTGCGCCGGGCGAGGTCGATGGTGCGCTGGGCGAAGTCCATGGTGGCGCCTCTCTTGGGATACCAAACGTTCCCCGTCCGACTGCCCCGTCCGCGCTGGTCGACACGGAGGCGGACGAAGAGGCCGGCGCCTCGCTGGGGAGGAGGCGCCGGCCTGCTTAAGGGGCGGGGGGCGTCGGGCGTCACGTCGTCGCCGGGGCCGTGCGGGATGCCTCGCTGATCTCCTCTCCCGCTTCCATCGGGTGCGTCACGTCCTCGTCGTCGCGGCCGGAGCCCAGGTGGTTGAAGACCAGGTTGAGCAGGACCGCCGCCACGCAGCCCGTGGAGATGCCGGAGTCCAGGATGATCTTCGCGTTCTCCGGGAACGCGTGGTAGAACTCCGGCGCCGCGATCGGGACGATGCCGACGGCCAGCGAGACGGCCACGATCAGGACGTTGTTGTCCTTGTCGAGGCTCGCGCGGACCAGGGTCTGGATGCCGCTCGCCGCGACCGAGCCGAAGAGGACGACGCCGGCGCCGCCGAGGACCGGGCGCGGGACGACCGCGATGAGCGAGGCGGCCATGGGACACAGGCCCATGAGGACCAGGAAGCCGCCGCCGACCGCCACCACGAAGCGGCTGCGGATCTTCGTCATCGCCACCAGGCCGATGTTCTGGGCGAAGGCGCTGCACATGAAGCCGTTGAAGATCGGGCTGAGTGCGGAGCCGAGGGTGTCGGCGCGCAGGCCGGCCGCGATGGTCTTCTCGTCGGCGGGGCGCTCGACGATCTCACCGAGGGCGAGCATGTCGGCGGTGGACTCGGTCATCGAGACCACCATCACGACGACCATGGAGATGATCGCGGCGACCTGGAACTGGGGCGCGCCGAAGTGGAACGGGGTCGGGAAGCCGACCACGTCCGCGTCCGCGACCGGGCCGAAGTCCGTGACGCCGAACGGGATGGCGACGAGTGTGCCCGCGACCAGGCCGAGCAGGACCGCGATCTGCTTGACGAAGCCCCGGGTGAAGCGGCGCAGCACCAGGACGATCAGCAGGGTGATGCCGGCCAGGCCGAGGTTGGTGGCGTTGCCGTAGTCCTTCGCCGCCGGGTTCGGGCCCTGGGCCCAGCCGAAGGCGACCGGCAGCAGGGAGATGCCGATCAGGGTGATGACCGTGCCCGTGACCACCGGCGGGAAGAAGCGGATCGCCCGGGAGAAGACGGGGGCGGCGAGGAAGCCGAGGAGGCCGGCCACGATGACCGCGCCGAAGATGATCGGCAGCGCGTCGTCCTTGTCGCCCGCCGAGGCCGCGATGGCGGTCATGGGGGCGACGCCGGCGAAGGTGACGCCGTTGACGAAGGGCAGCCGGGCGCCGATCTTCCAGAAGCCGAGGGTCTGGAGGAAGGTGGCGAGGCCGGCCGTGAAGAGGCAGGCGCCGGTGAGGAAGGTCAGCTCGGTGGCGGACAGGCCGATGGCCGCGCCGACGATCAGGGGTGGTGCGACGACTCCTGCGTACATGGCGGCCACGTGCTGGAGGCCGGTCGTCGCCATCTTGAGAGGCGGGAGTTTCTCGTCTACGGGGTGGTCGGCCACGGTGGCCCTCCGGTCGCTTTGCACGTCGTCTCCGACGTGATTTCAGGGAGGTGGAGCGGACGATCGTGCGGGATCTGACGGTGCTGCCGTCGGGGGAGGACGGGTGGCCGGCTCCGGGGCGTGCGGTCCTCGCACGCCCCGGAGTGACCGCCGCGGACCCCGCTCGGGTTCGCGGCCACCGGCCGGGAGCCGTCCCTCTCGGCCGGAGATCGAGGGGCGGTGCCCTACGGCACCGCCGGTTCGGTCACGTTCAGCCGCGCGCGGCGATCCGCGCGAGCCGCCGTGCCTCGTCGCGCGTGGCACGGGCGACGGCGTCCTCGTCCACCGTGGTCAGCCGGCCGTCCGCGACGATCTGGCGGCCGTTCACGAAGGAGGCCGTCACCGGCGCGGGCGCGCCGAGGACCAGGGCGGTGACCGGGTCGGCGATGGAGGAGTGGGCGAGCGTGTCCATCTTCCACAGGACGAGGTCGGCCAGCTTGCCGGGCTCCAGGGAGCCGGTGTCGGCGGCCCGGCCGAGGACCTTCGCGCCGCCGATCGTCCCCAGCCGCAGTGACTGTCGGGCGGTCAGGGCGGCCTCGCGGTGCGGGCCGAGGCGGTTGACCAGGACCGCGTTGCGCAGCTCGGTGTGGAGTTCGCCGGACTCGTTGGAGGCGGTGCCGTCCACGCCGAGGCCGACGGGGACGCCGGCGGCGATCAGGTCGGGGACGCGGGCGATGCCGGCGGCGAGGCGGGCGTTGGAGGACGGGCAGTGGGCGACGCCGGTGCCGGTGCGGGCGAAGGCGGCGATGTCGGCGTCGTTCATGTGGACGCAGTGCGCCATCCACACGTCCTCGCCGAGCCAGCCGGTGGACTCGAAGTAGTCGGTGGGGCCCATGCCGAACAGCTCGTGGCAGAACTTCTCCTCCTCCACCGTCTCCGAGCCGTGGGTGTGCAGCCGCACCCCGAGGGAGCGGGCGAGTTCGGCGCCCCGGCGCATCAGGTCGGTGGAGACGGAGAAGGGCGAGCAGGGCGCGACGGCGACCTGGGTCATGGCGTCGGGCGAGGCGTCGTGGTGCTCCTTGACGGTGGCCTCGGTGGCGGCGAGCGCCTCGTCCAGGCCCTCCACCGCGAAGTCCGGCGGCAGGCCGCCGTCGGACGCGCCGCGGTCCATGGAGCCGCGGGCGAGGGTGAAGCGGACGCCCATGTCGCGGGCGGCGCGGACGATCGCCCCGGACAGGTCGCCGGCGCCGCGCGGGAAGACGTAGTGGTGGTCCATGGCGGTGGTGACGCCGCCGCGGGCCATCATGGCGAGCGAGCCCTGGGCCGCGGCGTGCACCATCGGTTCGTCGATGCGCGCCCAGGTCGGGTAGAGCGCGGTCAGCCAGTCGAAGAGGTTGTGGTCGGTGGCCAGGCCCCGGGTGATCCACTGGTAGAAGTGGTGGTGGGTGTTGACCAGGCCCGGGGTGGCCAGGTGGCCGGTCGCGTCGATCCGGCGGACCACGCCCTGAAGGTCCTCGGGGGCCCGGCCGGCTCCGACGGACTCGATGCGGTTGCCGGCCAGGACGAGGTGCCCGGCGGCGAACTCCGTGCCGCCCTCGTCGACGGTGGCTATCGCGCAGTTCTCGATGACCACGCGCTCGGCTGCCGTTGCTGCCATGCTGCGTCCTTCTCTGCTCGGGTGGTGGGCACGGCAGGACCCTAGGAGGATTTGAGTGCCGGAACCGTGCGGCTCCGGGTGCCGAGATGATGGAAGAACAGGTTGAGCGTGACCGCGACGATCGCGCCGGCGCTGATGCCGGAGCCGAGGACGGTCTGCGCCCAGGCCGGGAAGTCGGCGTAGAAGGTCGGCGCGGCCAGCGGGATGATGCCGGCGCCGAGTGCCACGGCGACCAGGATGATGTTGGAGCTGTCGTCCAGGCCGGCCTCGGAGAGGGTGCGGATGCCGCTGACCGCGATCGACCCGAACAGCACGATGCCCGCGCCGCCGAGCACCGGCATCGGCACCAGCGAGACGACCGCGCCGAGCACCGGGAAGGCGCCGAGGACCAGCAGGGTCGCGCCGGCCACGGCGACGACGTAGCGGCTGCGGACCCGGGTCAGCGAGACGACGCCGACGTTCTGGGCGAAGGCGGAGGTCGGGAAGCCGCCGAAGACCGGCCCGATCAGGGTGGCCAGGCCGTCGGTGCGCAGGCCCCGGGTGATCACCTTGGCGTCGGCGCGCCGGTCGCAGATCTCACCGAGGGCCAGCATGCCGGCGGCCGACTCGGTCATCAGCACCAGCATCACGATGCACAGGGAGAGGATCGCGGCCGGCTGGAAGACGGGGGTGCCGAAGGCGAACGGGGTGGGCAGCGCGGCGACCGGCGCGGAGGTGAGGCCGCTGAAGTCGGCCATGCCGAAGGGCATGGCGGCCAGCGTGCCGATCAACAGCCCGAAGAGCAGGGCGACCTGCTTCAGGAAGCCCTTGCCGAAGCGCTGGAAGAGCAGGATGACGACCAGGGTGAACGCGGCGAGCGCGAGGTTGCGCATGGCGCCGAAGTCGGCGGCGGTCTTGTCGCCGCCCTGCGCCCAGCCGACCGGGACCGGCATCAAGGTGACGCCGATGAGGGTGATGACGACGCCGGTGACCAGCGGCGGGAAGAAGCGGAGCAGCCTGCCGAAGAACGGGCCCACGGCGAGGCAGAAAACGCCGGCGACCATCACCGCCCCGTAGATGGCGGGGAGTTGGCCGTTCTTGCCGTTGGTCTCGGCGATGGCGAGGATCGGCGCGATACCGGCCGAGGAGGCGGCGTTGACGAAGGGCAGCCGGTTGCCGACGAAGCCCTTGACGCCGAGGGTCTGGAGCAGCGTCGCGACGCCGGCGATGAGCAGGCCGGCGGCGATCAGCCTGGTGCGGGCCTCCAGGTCGAGGCCGACGGCCTGGCCGATGATGAGCGGGGGTGTGACGACTCCGGCGTACATCGCGGCGATGTGCTGGAGCGCGGCCGGGACGAGCCGCGAGGGGTGGAGCTTCTCGTCCACCGGGTGCACGGACGTGACGTCGTCCGCTGTGTGCACCGGCGGGGTGGAACAGGGGCCTTCGGCGGGCCCTTTCGCTGGCGTTGCCATGGTGTTCCCTCCGGTGTGGCGCGCCCCCGGACCGGATCCCCGGTCCGGGGGCGCGCGTCCCGCGTCAGAGGTTGGTCATGTCGAGCGGGATACGCGGCTCGACGCCGTCCCGCAGGATGGTGGCCTCGATGAGGCCGTAGGGGCGGTCGGCTGCGTAGTAGACCTCGTTGTCGTTCTTCAGGCCGAACGGCTCCAGGTCCACCAGGAAGTGGTGCTTGTTGGGCAGCGAGAAGCGGACCTCGTCGATCTCGCTCCGGTTGTTGATGATGCGCGAGCCCATCTGGTACAGCGTCTGCTGCAGGGAGAGCGAGTAGGTCTCGGCGAAGGCGTGCAGCATGTGCTTCTTCACCTGCTCGTACGACTTCTCCCAGTTGGGCATCTTCTGCTCGTCGTCGGTCCAGTTGAACCGCCAGCGGCTGGAGACCTGGGTGGCCAGGATGCGGTCGTACGCCTCCTGGAGCGTCGTGTACTTGTCCTTGATGTAGCCCCAGAACTCGGAGTTGGTCGAGTTCATCACGATCAGGTCCTTCAGACCGGAGATGACCTCCCACTTCTCCCCGTCGAAGGTGATCTGGGTGACCCGGGTCTCCTGGCCCTTGCGGACGAAGGAGTGCTTGACCTCGTCGGCGCCGATGAACTTGGAGTTGGCGTCGGAGGTGGCGATGCGCTCCCAGGCGTACTCCTCGATGCGGATCCGGGCCTGGTGGATCGGCTCCTGCGAGGTGACGAAGTGCCGGGCGAGGTGGATGCCGAACTGCTCGGCCGACTCGATGCCGTGCTCCTTGGCGAACGCGTACACCGTGTTCTTGGTGGTGTCGGTCGGCAGGCAGTTGGCGTTGGAGCCGGAGAGGTGGACCTCGTGCAGGTCGCCGGAGAGGGCGACGGAGACGTTGAGGTCCTTGATGTGGTGGGTGGCGCCGTCCCGCGTGATCTTGACGACTCGGTTCTCAGCCTTGCCGTACTGGTTCTGTCCCAGAATGGTGGGCATTGCCTGCTAGCTCCCTCGGTAAACGGAGTAGCCGAACGGGTTGAGCAGCAGCGGCACGTGGTAGTGCTCGCCCGGTACGACGGCGAACGTGATGGTCACCTCCGGGAAGAACACCCCCCGTCCGCTGTCCCGATTCGCGGGGGCGTCCTGCTGCGCATCGGCTTGCTTGTTGACGAAGTACGCCTCGACGGCGAAGTCGAGCCGTACGTGGGTGGTCCCCTCCGGCAGCGCCGGCAGGTCCTTGCACCGCCCGTCCGCGTCGGTCGCGGAGCCGCCGAGCGCCTGCCAGGCCGCCTGCGGGCCGCTTCTGGCGGACAGCTGGACGGCGACGTGCTCGGCGGGGCGGCCGACGCTGGTGTCCAGGATGTGCGTGGACACGGAAGCGGTGGTCTCGGTGCTCATGCGGTTCCCTCGTGCGACGGACGGGCTGGCGATGGTCGTGCGGGCGGCCGGTCAGGCCGCGTCGAGCAGCCGGGCCAGCCGGATGCGGTTGATCTTGCCCAGTTCCGCGCGGACGATCTCCAGCTCCTGCCCGGGCGCGTTGCCGATACGCTCCTTGACCGCGTCCCGCATCTGCTCGCCGGTCCGGCCGGTGGCGCAGATCAGGAAGACGTGGCCGAACTTCTCCTGGTAGGCCAGGTTCAGTTCGAGCAGCTCCGTCTTCAGGTCGTCGGAGGCGCCGGCCATGCCGGCCTGCTCGCGGGCGGAGGTCGGATCACCCGGCTTGGGGCGGCCGATCGGGGGGTGCCCGGCCATCGCCTCGGCGAGGTCGGCGGCGCTCAGCTCGGCCATGGCGGCGTCGCTGGCGGCGTACAGGTCCTCGGGCGTGGCCGCCGGGCGGGCGGCGAGCAGTCGCCGGGCCCACACCGTGGAGGCGCACGCCTCGTGGAGTTCGGCGAGGGCCGCCGGCTCCTCCAGGGCGTTGAAGCGGGCCAGGCCCGGCGTGGAAGTGGACGTCACGGGAGCCTCCGTGGCCTTGTGCTGGACGTGTGCTGCGACGTGTGCTGTCCGGGTGCCGGACGGGCGTGCCGATAGCTAACGCCTTCCGAAACAAAGCGTCAACAGTTTGTTGAGAATTCGTTCGAACAGAAGCCGCCGTCCGGTATCCGGACGGCGGCAGCGGGGGCGGGGCGGCCTGGAGGGCGTCGGCGCAGGTCAGGCGCCCTTCTCGCGGTTGAGGTAGTTGTAGACGGTGAAGCGGGACACGCCAAGGGCGCCGGCCACGGTCTCCACCCCGTGCCGGACGGAGAAGGCGCCGCGCGCCTCCAGGGTGCGCACCACCTCCTGCTTGGCCCGGCGGTCGAGGTCGGCCAGCGGCCGGCCCTGGCGGCGCTCCATCGCGGCCAGGATGTGGTCCAGGGAGTCGGCGAGCTGGGGCAGCCGCACGGCGACGAGGTCGGCGCCCTCCCAGGTGAGCACGACGTCGTCCCGGCCGGCCTCGCCGGGCGGGAGCAGCTCGCCGCCGATGGCGTCGATCAGCGGTTTGACGGCGGCGATGAAGGGCTGCTCCCCCTCGAAGGGCCGCTCTCCCCCTGCGACGGTCACCGCTCGCCCTCCCCGACCACGTTGACCTGGAGCGAGATCCGGGTGGCGCCCGCCTGGAGGGTCTCGCGCAGCAGCGCGTCCACGGCGGTCAGCACCGCGTCGGCGCCGCCCTCGGCGGTGTTGCCGAACGGGCCGACGTCGACCGCGTCCAGCTCGGCGGCCTCGACCACCCGGCGGGCCACCACCGCGTGCGGGGGTGCCTCGTCCAGGTCGAAGGGTTCGGTCGTGAACTCCACTCTCAGGCGCACCCGGTCAACCTAACGCGCGGTGACCGTTTCTGCCGACCCCTCTTGACAAGGGCGGCGACTCGGCGGCAATCTTCCGTTAAGCAGAAACGAACTTCCGTAATACGGAAACACGATGACACGGAAGGGAGCGCGGCACCCCGATGGGCTTCGCAGATCAGCGCTTCAACGTCAACCTGTCGATCCTCTTCACGGAACTCCCGCTCCTGGAGCGCCCCGCGGCCGCCGCCGCGGCGGGCTTCACGGCGGTCGAGCTGTGGTGGCCCTGGACCGACTCCCCCACCCCCGAGCAGTCCGAGCTCGACGCCCTGAAGGCGGCCATCGAGGACGCCGGGGTGCAGCTCACCGGGCTGAACTTCTACGCCGGGCAGCTCCCGGGCCCCGACCGCGGCGCCCTGTCGGTGCCGGGCGAGGAGTCCGAGCGGTTCCGCGCCAACATCGACGTGGCCGCGGACTTCGCCCTCTCCCTCGGCTGCACCGCCCTCAACGCCCTGTACGGCAACCGGGTCGAGGGGGTGGACCCGGCCGCGCAGGACGAACTGGCGCTGGAGAACCTGGTCCTCGCCGCCCGCGCGGCCGACCGGGTCGGCGCGGTCCTGCTGGTCGAGGCGCTCAACGCGCCCGAGTCGCCGAAGTACCCGCTGGTCTCGGCGCCGGCCGCGATCGCCGTGGTGGACAAGGTCAACGAGGCCACCGGGCTGGGCAACGCCAAGTTCCTCATGGACCTGTACCACCTGTCCATGAACGGCGAGGACCTGCCGCAGGTGATCGACGCCTACGCCGCCAAGACCGGCCACGTGCAGATCGCCGACAACCCCGGCCGCGGCGCCCCGGGCACCGGCTCGCTCCCGCTGGAGGACCTGCTCGACCGGCTGGCGAAGGCCGGCTACGACGGCTGGGTCGGCCTGGAGTACAAGCCCGGCGAGGCCGGCAGCGCCCAGTCCTTCGGCTGGCTGCCGCCCGGCGCCCGCGCGGCGCGCTGACCCGCCGCCCCCTCACGACCGCCACGCGCTCCACGAGCGTTCAGGGCTTCAAGAGCTTTCAGAGAGGCACCCCCGTTATGAGCACCCTCCCCAAGGTCGCCTGGATCGGTCTCGGCATCATGGGCTCCCCCATGTCGGAGAACCTGGTCAAGGCCGGTTACCAGGTCACCGGCTACACCCTGGAGCAGGACAAGCTGGACCGGCTGTCCGCCGCCGGCGGCACCGCGGCAGGATCGATCGCCGAGGCCGTGCGCGACGCCGATGTCATCGTCACCATGGTGCCCGCCTCGCCGCAGGTGGAGGCCATCGCCTACGGCCCCGACGGCATCCTGGAGAACGCCCGCTCCGGCGCGCTCCTGGTCGACATGTCCTCGATCACCCCGCAGACCTCGGTCGACCTGGCGAAGGCGGCGAAGGACAAGGGCGTGCGCGTCCTGGACGCCCCGGTGTCCGGCGGCGAGGCCGGCGCCATCGAGGCCGTGCTGTCCATCATGGTCGGCGGCGAGCAGGCCGACTTCGACGAGGCCAAGCCGCTCCTGGAGGCGCTGGGCAAGACCATCGTCCTGTGCGGGCCGCACGGCTCGGGCCAGACGGTGAAGGCCGCCAACCAGCTGATCGTCGCCGTGAACATCCAGGCGTGCGCCGAGGCCGTGGTCTTCCTGGAGAAGTCGGGCGTGGACCTGAAGGCCGCGCTCGACGTCCTCAACGGCGGTCTGGCCGGCTCGACCGTGCTGACCCGCAAGAAGGACAACTTCCTGGCCCGCGACTTCAAGCCGGGCTTCCGGATCGACCTGCACCACAAGGACATGGGCATCGTCACCGACGCCGCCCGCAACGTGGGTGCCGCGCTGCCGGTGGGCGCCGTGGTGACCCAGCTGGTCGCGTCGCTGCGCGCCCAGGGCGACGGCGGCCTGGACCACTCGGCGCTGCTGCGCGCCGTGGAGCGCCTCTCCGGCGCCCAGGTCTGACCCTGCCGGGTCCGGTCCGGGCCCCTGATCTCCGGGTGGCGCCGCCGCTGACACCTGTCCTGTCGCGCCCGAGCGGCGGCGCCGCCCGGAACTCTTCAACAAACTGTTGACGCCCTCTCGCCCCGAACCTAGGCTCCACAAAGCGGAAAGCAATTTCCGCTGACTTCTCGCATGGAAGGTCCACGATGTCGCAGCGCGTGCTCACGACAGAGTCCGGCGCCCCGGTCGCCGACAACCAGAACTCCGCCTCCGCCGGCATCGGCGGCCCCCTCCTGCTCCAGGACCAGCACCTCCTGGAGAAGCTGGCCCGCTTCAACCGGGAGCGCATCCCGGAGCGCGTCGTGCACGCCCGCGGTTCGGGTGCCTACGGCCACTTCGAGGTGACCGACGACGTCACCGGCTTCACCCACGCCGAGTTCCTGAGCAGCGTCGGCAAGCGCACCGAGGTCTTCGTGCGCTTCTCCACCGTGGCCGACTCGCTCGGCGGCGCGGACGCGGTGCGCGACCCGCGCGGCTTCGCGGTGAAGTTCTACACCGAGGAGGGCAACTACGACCTCGTCGGCAACAACACCCCGGTGTTCTTCGTCAAGGACCCGATCAAGTTCCCGGACTTCATCCACTCCCAGAAGCGCGACCCGTTCACGGGCAAGCAGGAGCCGGACAACGTCTGGGACTTCTGGGGCCACTCCCCCGAGGCCACCCACCAGGTGACCTTCCTGATGGGCGACCGCGGCATCCCGGCCTCCTACCGCCACATGGACGGCTTCGGCTCGCACACCTACCAGTGGACGAACGCCGCCGGCGAGGCCTTCTTCGTCAAGTACCACTTCAAGACGAACCAGGGCATCCGCTGCCTCTCCACCGAGCAGGCGCAGGAGACGGCCGGCCAGGACGCCAACTCCCACCAGACCGACCTGCTCCAGGCCATCGAGCGGGGCGTCCACCCCTCGTGGACGCTCTCCGTGCAGATCATGCCGGCGGCCGAGGCGGCGGAGTACCGCTTCAACCCGTTCGACCTGACCAAGGTCTGGCCGCACAAGGACTACCCGCTGCAGCGCGTGGGCCGCCTGGTCCTGGACCGCAACCCGGACAACGTCTTCGCCGAGGTCGAGCAGGCCGCGTTCTCCCCGAACAACTTCGTGCCGGGCATCGGCCCCTCGCCGGACAAGATGCTCCAGGGCCGCCTGTTCGCCTACGCGGACGCGCACCGCTACCGGCTGGGCGTCAACCACACCCTGCTGCCGGTCAACGCCCCCAAGGCGACGACCGCGCAGAACTACGGCCGCGACGGCCTGATGGCCCTCAACTCCCAGGCCCGCGGCGCGAAGAACTACGAGCCGAACTCCTACGACGGCCCGGCCGAGACCGGCCGCCCGCTGTCCGCCCCGTTCGCGGTCGCCGGCCACACCGGCACGCACGAGGCGCCGCAGCACACCAAGGACGACGACTTCTTCCAGGCCGGCGAGCTGTTCCGCCTCATGCCGGAGGACGCGAAGAAGCGCCTGGTCGCCAACATCGCCGGCGGCCTGTCCCAGGTCTCCCGGGACGACGTGGTCGAGCGCAACCTCGCGCACTTCCACGCCGCCGACCCGGACTACGGCAAGCGCGTCGAGGAGGCGGTCCGCGCCCTGCGCGAGGACTGACCCGACGCGGCGAGACCCGCGCACGGGATTCCGACGGGGAGGTCGGACCCGCGCGCGTGGCCCGCGGAGGCACCAGAGCGGCCCGGATGAGGGGTGGCCGTCCGTGTGCGCCGCGGGCATGGCGAGGACCGTGGCGGCTTGCGAGCCAGTGCGGTGGTGAACGGTGCGGGTGCTCCTCCTACGACCTGAGGGGAGGAACCGCCCGCACCCATCGCGACCGCCACGGTCCCAGCCACAACTCCCAGACTCCGTCCGGCGGCGCGAACGACCTGTCGCGCCCAGCCTCGCGCCGTCGGACGGACACCAACTGAACACGCTTCACCGGCCGACAGCGCCGGATGCGGACGGTCCCGCATCCGGCGCTGTTCCGCGTGGACTGGTGAACGTCCCTCCGATGTGCGATCAAGGCAGTCGGTATCAAGGAGCAGCGAGGGAACGGGAAGGGCCACGGCCGTCCGACGGCCGCCCGCCCGCGGCGACAAGGGGACGATCCGATGAGTGACGGCGCGGTGGTGCGCGAGATCCGGGTACGGACCGGCGAGGTGCGTTCGCTGGTGTGGGACGGGGACGATCTGCTGGACCCGGTGGGTGGCCGGCGCCGCTGGTCCGCGGACGGGACGGAACACCGGCGCGAGCGGCGGAGGTTCGGCCGGGGCTATGACCGAGCCGTCACGTCGCCGTCCGGCCGGTGGACCGTGGTGTACGGCGAGCGGGGCACGCGCGGCCTGTTGCTCGACGGACGGCGGGTGGTTCGTGAACTGCTTCGGGACGAGGGTCATGCCGGGGACTTCGACTACCCGGTGGGCCTGGGGACACTGTCCGACGGCAGAGAAGTGCTGGTGCACTGCCCCGAGCGGGACGATCGGCTCCGGGTCGAGGACGTCGCCACGGGGGAGAGTCTGGCGACGGGATCCGGGGAGGAGATGTCGAGCCTCTTCCACGCGCGCCCGGCGATCAGTCCGGGCGGGCGGTGGCTGATGTCGGCCGGCTGGGTGTGGCACCCGGACGGGGTCTGCCGCGTGTACGACCTGGAGCAGGCGCTGACGGACCCCTCCACACTGGACGGAGAGGGCGTCCTGGACCACCGGCCACTGAGCGGTGCCGAGGTGGACTCCGCCTGTTGGCTCGACGGCGACCGGCTGGCCGTGGTCGCCGGCGAGGTCGGCTGGGATCGCGACGTGGACGAGGAGCGGGAGCGGGCACCGCATCAGCTCGGTGTGTGGTCCGGCTCCGCGTCGACATGGCTCCACCGCCACGACATCCCCGGGCCGGTCGGCACGATCCTCGGCTGCGGCGAAGCAGTTCTCGCGCTGTACGGATATCCACGCCTGTTCGACGTCCGTACCGGCGAGCTGATCGCTCGGTGGCCGCGCCTCGCCATGCCCCGGCGGCAGGGTTCGTACGGGGCGACGCACATCCCGACACCGGTCGCGGCCGTCCACCCCGGCGGCGGGCGGGTGGCACTCGCGCTCGAATCCGGCATCGCCGTCATCAGCATCCCGTAGGCCGGGGTGAGGGCGTAGCGGCGCCCACGGGGCTGGCGACCGGCCGGGGCCGCACCAGCACAGGGCGCTGACAGCGCGAAGCGGCCCGCTCCCCCAGGGGGAACGGGCCGCTCGTGGTGCAGGTCGGTGTCAGACCTTCAGGGTGCGGATCGCCGTCGGGGCGTGGGCCGGCTCGGTGGCCAGTTCCTCGAACTCCACGACGTTGGAGATGTCGTTGGTGCCCGACATGGAGATGTTGGTGATGCGCTCCAGGATGGCCTCGACGATGACCGGCACCTGGTGCTCCGCGGCGAGCTTCTTGGCCTGCTCCAGGGCCGCGCCCAGCTCGCTGGGGTCGGTCACCCGGATCGCCTTGCAGCCCAGGCCCTCGGCGACCTTGACGTGGTCGACGCCGTAGACGCCCAGCTCGGGCGAGTTGATGTTCTCGAACTCCAGGTTGACCTGGAAGTCGATCTCGAACGCCCGCTGCGCCTGGCGGATCAGGCCCAGGTAGGAGTTGTTGACCAGGACGTGCACGTACGGGATCTTGTGCTGCGCGCCGACGGCCAGCTCCTCCAGCATGAACTGGAAGTCGTAGTCGCCGGAGAGCGCGACGACCTGCGCGTCGGGGTCGGCCTTGGCGACGCCGAGCGCGGCCGGGACGGTCCAGCCGAGCGGGCCGGCCTGGCCGCAGTTGATCCAGTGCCGCGGGCGGTAGACGTGCAGCATCTGGGCGCCGGCGATCTGCGAGAGGCCGATGGTGGAGACGTACCGGGTCTCCGGGCCGAAGGCCTTGTTCATCTCCTCGTAGACGCGCTGCGGCTTGATCGGGATGTCGTCGAAGTGCGTGCGGCGCTGGAGGGTGGCCTTGCGCTCCTGCGCCGAGGCGGCCCAGTCGGAGCGGTCGGGCAGCTTGCCGGCCGCCTTCAGCTCCCCCGCGACCTCGACGAACAGCTCCAGGGCGGCCTTGGCGTCGGAGGCGATGCCGTAGTCCGGGGCGAAGATCTTGCCGATCTGGGTCGGCTCGACGTCGACGTGGACGAACTTCCGGCCCTTGGTGTAGACGTCCAGCTTGCCGGTGTGGCGGTTGGCCCAGCGGTTGCCGATGCCGAGGACGAAGTCGGACTCCAGGAAGGTCGCGTTGCCGTAGCGGTGCGAGGTCTGCAGGCCGACCATGCCGGCGTTCAGCTCGTGGTCGTCGGGCAGCAGGCCCCAGCCCATCAGGGTGGGCACCACCGGGATGCCGGTCAGCTCGGCGAACTCGACCAGCAGGTCGCCGGCGTCGGCGTTGATGATGCCGCCGCCGGCCACGATCAGCGGGCGCTCGGCGGCGCCCAGCATGCCGAGCGCCTTCTCGATCTGGGCGCGGCTGGCGGCCGGCTTGTAGACCGGGAGCGGCTCGTACGTCTCCGGGTCGAACTCGATCTCGGTCAGCTGGACGTCGATCGGCAGGTCGATGAGGACCGGGCCCGGGCGGCCTGAGCGCATCAGGTGGAACGCCTGCTGGAAGACGCCGGGGACCTGCGCGGCCTCCAGGACGGTGACGGCCATCTTGGTGACCGGCTTGGCGATCGAGGCGATGTCGACGGCCTGGAAGTCCTCCTTGTGGATCACCGCGGTCGGCGCCTGGCCGGTGATGCAGAGGATCGGGATGGAGTCGCCGGTCGCCGAGTACAGGCCGGTGATCATGTCGGTGCCGGCCGGGCCCGAGGTGCCGATGCAGACGCCGATGTTGCCCGGGTGGGTGCGGGTGTAGCCCTCGGCCATGTGCGAGGCGCCCTCGACGTGCCGGGCGAGCGTGTGGTTGACGCCGCCGGACGCCTTGAGGGCCGCGTAGAACGGGTTGATCGCCGCCCCGGGCACACCGAACGCGTCCGTGACGCCTTCGCGCTTGAGGATCTCAACTGCCGCTCGGGCAGCGGTCATGCGAGCCATCGACTACTCCTGCTCAGGCATTCGACTTTCCGCATAGCGGAATATATTTTCTACGATCTGGAAGTAATGTAAGTGGAGGGCCGAAGACCGTCAAGAGACGGACAGACGGGGGGTGTCCGGAGGAAGACGGGGGCCATGACCGAGACGGAGAGCGTCACGGTGTGCGGCGCGTGTGGGACGAGGAGTGGGCACAGTCCTGTGCGTGCCGGCCGCCCCTGGGGCGCGCAGGTCGACCCCACGGCGGGCCCGACGGCCCGCCGGGACCTGGAGTGCCTGTGGCCGACCGCGATGACGGAGTCCGCGGACGCCCTCTACTTCTCCCTCACCGGCTACACGACGGACGCCCGCGCCGGCGCCGACCACCTGGCCGTCCCGCTCTTCGTCCTGGACGCGACGAGCCGGCGGCGCCGGCCGTTCGGGCGCGGGCCGGTCAGGCGCCGAACCTCTCGCGCAGGGCGATCTTGCGGACCTTCCCCGAGACCGTCATCGGGAAGGCGTCCAGGATCTCCAGGCGGCTGGGGATCTTGTAGTGGGCCAGCCGGCCCGCGCAGTAGGCACGCAGGTCGGCCAGGGTGGGCGGGGCGGCCGGGTCGCGGGGGACGACGCAGGCAAGGACCTCCTCGCCGTAGCGCTCGTGCGGGACGCCGACGACCTGGACGTCCGCGATGCCCGGGTGGCCGTACAGGAACTCCTCGATCTCGCGGGGGTAGATGTTCTCGCCGCCCCGGATGATCATGTCCTTGATGCGGCCGACGATCTCCACGTAGCCGTCCTCGCGCATCACCGCGAGGTCGCCGGTGTGCATCCAGCGGCCCGCGTCGACGGCCTCGGCGGTCCTCGTAGGCTCCTCCCAGTAGCCGAGCATCACGCTGTAGCCGCGGGTGCGCAGTTCGCCGGAGGTGCCGCGGGGCAGGGTGGCGCCGGTGACCGGGTCGGCCACCTTGACCTCCAGGTGCGGCAGGACGCGGCCGACGGTGCCGGTGCGGTGCTCGAGGTCGTCGTCCCGGCGGGTCTGGAGGGAGACCGGGGAGGTCTCGGTCATGCCGTAGCAGATGGAGACCTCGCGCATGTGCATCTCGGCGACAACCCGCTTCATCACCTCCACGGGGCAGGGCGAGCCCGCCATGATGCCGGTGCGCAGCGAGGAGAGGTCGTGGGCGGCGAAGCCGGGCAGGTTCAGCTCCGCGATGAACATCGTCGGGACGCCGTACAGCGAGGTGCACCGCTCGCGCTGGACCGCCTCCAGGGTGGCGCCGGGCTCGAAGGAGGGGGCGGGGACGACGATGCAGGCGCCGTGGGAGGTGGCCGCCAGGTTGCCCATCACCATGCCGAAGCAGTGGTAGAAGGGGACGGGGACGCAGATCCGGTCCTGCTCGGTGTAGCCGACCAACTCCCCGACGAAGTATCCGTTGTTGAGGATGTTGTGGTGGGAGAGGGTCGCGCCCTTCGGGAAGCCGGTCGTGCCCGAGGTGTACTGGATGTTGATCGGGTCGTCGCAGGACAGCTCGGGGAACGGGGCCGTAGCGGTGCTCTCGTGTGCGAGCAGTGCTTCCCAGTCCGGGTCGCCGAAGTGGATCGTCCGCCGCAACTCCGGGCAGTCGTCGCTGACTTCCGCGGCCATCGCCCGGTAGTCGCTCGTCTTGTGTCCCTGGGAGGCGAAGAGGAGGGAGACGCCGGCCTGGCGCAGCACGTAGGCGACCTCGTGCGTGCGGTAGGCCGGGTTGATGTTCACCATGATCGCGCCGATGCGGGCGGTGGCGTACTGGACCAGCACCCACTCGGGGCAGTTGACCGCCCAGATGCCGACCCGGTCGCCCTTGGCGACGCCGTCCGCGAGCAGCGCGTGCGCCAGCCGATCGACGTCGGCGGCGAAGGCGGCGTAGGTCCAGCGGCGGCCCGAGGGGACGTCGACCAGCACCTCGCGGTCCGGCCAGGCGGCGACGGCCCGGTCCAGGTTGGCGCCGATGGTGTCGCCGAGCAGCGCGGTGCTCCCCGTGCCGTGGCTGTACGACGGCTGCGCGGCCGAGGGCTGGGGGGCCGAGGGCTGCGCGGTCATCGGAAGTCCTCCTCGCGGTACTCGTGCGCCGAGCCCGCCGCCGTGGCCTCGCGGAGCTCGATGCGGCGGATCTTGCCGGAGACCGTCTTGGGCAGGTCCGCGAACTCCAGGCGGCGGATGCGCTTGTAGGGGGCGAGCACCTCCCGGGCGTGGGCGAAGAGGGCCTTCGCGGTCTCGGGTCCCGGCTCCCAGCCCTCGGCGAGGACGACGTACGCCTTCGGGACGGCGAGGCGCAGGGGGTCAGGGGCCGGCACGACGGCGGCCTCGGCGACCGCCTCGTGCTCCAGGAGCGCGCTCTCCAGCTCGAAGGGACTCACCTTGTAGTCGCTGGACTTGAAGACGTCGTCCCGCCGGCCCACGTAGAAGAGGTATCCGTCGGCGTCCCGGCGTGCGATGTCGCCGGTGCGGTAGTGGCCGTCGGCCATGGACTCCGCCGTGCGGTCCGGGTCGCCGTGGTAGCCGGTCATCAGGCCGACCGGGCGTGCGGCGAGGTCGAGGGCGACCTCGCCCTCCGTGGCGTCGGGGGCGCCGGTGACCGGGTCGAGGAGGGTGACGCGGTAGCCGGGGCTGGGGCGGCCCATGGCGCCCGGCTTGAGGGGCTGACCCGGGGTGTTGGCGATCTGCACCGCGGTCTCGGTCTGTCCGAAGCCGTCCCGGACACTCACGCCCCAGGCGTCCCGCACCCGCTCGATGACCTCGGGGTTGAGCGGCTCGCCGGCGGCGGCGACCTCGCGGGGCGGGAGCTGGAGTCGGCCCAGGTCGGCCTGGATGAGCATGCGCCACACGGTCGGCGGGGCGCAGAAGGTGGTGACCCGGTTGCGGTCCATCTCGGCCATCAGGCGGGTCGCGTCGAAGCGGGTGTAGTTGAGGAGGAAGACGGTCGCCTCCGCGTTCCACGGGGCGAAGAGGTTGGACCAGGCGTGCTTGGCCCAGCCGGGCGAGGAGATGTTCAGGTGCACGTCGCCGGGTTTCAGGCCGATCCAGTACATGGTGGCCAGGTGCCCGATCGGGTACGAGGTGTGAGTGTGCTCGACCAGTTTGGGGCGGGCGGTGGTGCCCGAGGTGAAGTAGAGCATCAGCGGGTCGTCGGCGAGGGTGGGGCCGTCGACGACGAGGTCGGCGGGGGCCGTGTAGGCGTCCTCGTACGGTTCCCAGCCCTCCTCCGGCAGGCCGCCGACGGAGATCCTGGTGTACGTGCCGGGCACGGCGGCGAACTTGGCGGTGTCCTCGGCCCGGGCGATGACGTGCTTCACCTCGCCCCGGTCCACCCGGTCGGTCAGGTCGGCCGGGCCGAGCAGCGGGGTGGCCGGGATGACGACCGCGCGCAGCTTCATCGCGGCCAGCGCGGTCTCCCACAGCTCGGCCTGGTTGCCGAGCATGACGAGGACGCGGTCCCCCGCGGCGACCCCGCGCTCGCGCAGCCAGCGGGCCACGCGGTCGGAGCGCTCGGCCATCTCCGCGAAGGAGAGCCGGGTCTCGGTGCCGTCCTCCTCGACGATGTGCAGGGCGGTGCGGTCGTTGCCGGCGGCGATGACGTCGAACCAGTCCAGGGCCCAGTTGAAGTGCTCGGGACGGGGCCAGCGGAAGCCCTCGTAGGCGGTGGCGTAGTCCTCGCGGTGGGCCAGCAGGAAGTCACGGGCGTCGCGGAACGCCTCGGTCGCCGTCATCCACGTCCTCCTCGGTGCCGCCGTCGCCGGCCGGGTCGGGCTGCTCGCTGCCATCCTGCTGCTTCGGAGACGGGTCCCACCACCCCGGCGTTGCCTACCATTGGCCGGGACACGACATGGGGAGGAGCGGCCACCGTGCGACGGGACGTCACAGAGCCTGCCGGGGGCCGGGGGGAGTCGGGCGGAGGCGGCCGGGAGGAGTCGGCTCCGGACCGCGAAGAGGCAGCCGGGGGCGGCGGCGGGTCCGCTCGGAGCGGCACGGAGACGGCCGGGAACGCAGGCAGGGCCGCTCCGGGCGGCACGGAGACGGCCGGGAACGCCGGCAGAGCCGCTTCGGGCGGCGCGGAGGCGGCCGGGAATACCGGCAGAGCCGCTTCGGGCGGCGTGGAGGCGGTCTGGGATCGTTCGGGGCCGGCGGCCGGGCGGCACCCGGGTGGCCCCGGCCTGGCCGGAGAGCTGGGGCGGTTGGCCGCGGACCGCCCGGACGTCTTCCCGGGGCACCCCGGTCCGGTGCCGGACCAGCGGGTGCACCGGCGGGCCGAGTCGGTCGTGGGGCGGGAGGAGGTGCTCGGGGCGGCGCGGGCGCAGCTCGGGGCGGGCGGCAGCGCGCTGGTGTACGGGCCCGCCGGGATCGGGAAGTCCACCGTGCTGCGGGCGCTGGCCGGTGAGTACGGGCAAGGCGCCACCGTGCTGCGGTGCTCGGCCACCGAGTCGGAGTCGCACCTGCCGTTCCTGGCCCTGGCCGATCTGCTCGGGCCCGTGCTCGACCGGGTGGCCGACGCGCTGCCCGTCGCGCAGCGCACCGCGCTGGAGTCCGCGCTCACCGGGCGCGGCGAGTCCACGCTCCGGCGCGACGGGCTTGCGCTGCGCCTCGCGGTGCTCTCCGCGCTGCGCGCGCTGGCCGGCGCCGGTCCCGTCCTCGTCGTGGCCGACGACCTCCAGTGGCTGGACGCCGCCAGCACCGAGCTGCTCGGCTTCGCCGCGCGGCGCCTCGGCGACACCCCCGTACGCCTGCTGTGCGCGGCCCGCACGGAGGCGGACGGGGCCGAGGGGGCGGCCGGGTACGACCGGCACCTGCGCGCCGCTCCCCCGGACACCCTGGCGCTCCGGCTCGGCCCGCTCACCCGCGACCAGGTCTCCGCGCTCCTGGACCGCCGCGGCTACCCGGCGCCGACCCGCTCCGTCGCCCGCGACATCCACCGCACCAGCGGCGGCAACCCGCTGTTCGCCCTGGAGCTGGCCCGCGCGCTCGCCGAGCGCCCGACCCCGCCACGGCCGGGCGAGCCGCTGCCGGTGCCGACCTCGCTGCGGGCGCTGGTGCTCGACCGCCTGGACCTGCTCTCCGACGAGGCCCGGCACACCCTGCTGGTGGCCGGCGCCGCCGCCCGGCCGACCCCGGCGCTGCTGCGCGCGGCGGGCCGGGAGCACGCCGGGGCGGAGACGGCGCGGGCGACCGAACTGGGCCTGCTGGCGCCCGATCCGGAGGGCCCGGCACTGCGCTTCGCGCACCCGCTGATCTCGGCCGCGCTGTATGCCGAGGCCCCGGCGGCCGAGCGGCGGGCCGCGCACGCGGCGCTGTCCACGGCGGCCTCCGACCCGATCGAGCGGGCCCGTCACCTGGCCCTGGCCACCGAGGGCACCGATCCGGAGGTGGCCGCCCGGCTCGCCGGGGCCGCCGCCCTCGCCCGGGACCGCGGGGCGCCCTCGACGGCCGCCGCCCTCGGGCTGCTGGCCGCCCGGCACACCCCGGCGGACGGCAGCCCGGCCCCCGACGAGCGCCGGCTCCAAGCGGCCGAGGACGCGATCACCGCCGGCGAGGCGGACCTGGCCCGGGAGGTCGCCCGCGAGGTGCTGGCCCGCTCCGGGGTGCCCGGGGAGCGGGTGCGGGCCTGGATGGTGGTGATCGAGGCGGCCGGGCAGGCGATCGGCGACGTCGACGCCGTCTTCCCGCAGGCTCTCGCCGACGCCGGGGACGACCCGCGCCTGCTCGCCCTGGTCCACTACCAGTTGGCCTGGCGCGGCCTGGTGGTGCAGGGCGACTTCGCGCAGGGCCGCGAGGAGGCCGCGCACGCCGCCGGGCTGGCGGCGCGGGCCGGTGACCGGCGCACCGAGGTGCTGGCGCTGGCCTTCCAGGCGCAGTCCGAGACGCTGATGGGCCACGCGGACGCCCCGGCGACCATCCGCCGGGCCCTCCAGGAGCCGCAGGATCCGCAGGTGGCGTGCCATCACAACGGGGCGGGCTCCACCCGCTTCCGCTGGCTGGTGATGGGCGACCGCCTCGCCGAGGCGCGCACCGCCGCGACCGGGCTGCTCCGCGAGGCGCGCCGGCGCGGCATGGCCGAGAGCGAGGTGCACTACCTGCGCTTCCTGGCCGAGACCGAGTTGCACTCCGGGCACTGCGGGCGCGCCCTGGAACTGGCCCGGGAGAGCCTGACGCTGGCGCGTGACGCCGGCCTCGGCGAGGGGGCGGGCGCGATGCAGACCTCGCTCGCGGAGGCGGCCGGCGGGGACGTGGAGCGGGCCCTGGCGCTGGCCCGGGAGGCGGTGCGCCGCACGGAGGAGGACGGCGACGCGGTCTACCTCTCGCGCGCCCTGGCCGCCCTCGGCCACGCCCATCTGCGGGCGGGCGACGCCCGGGCGGCGGTCCACGCGCTGCGCCGGGTGCGGGAGTTGGAGGCCGGCTGCGGCATCACCGACCCGGCGCGGGGCCGCTGGCAGGGCGACCTCGCCGAGGCGCTGGTGCGCACCGGGGAGCCGGCCGAGGCGCTGGAGCTGGTGGAGGCCACCCGGGTGGACGCGCGGCGGCTCGGCCGGGAGGGCGTGCTCGCGGTCCTGGACCGGGCCGAGGCGCTGGTGCGGGCGGCCCGGGGCGAACACCGCCCGGCCGTCGCCCGGTTGACGGCGGCCCGCGACCGGCTGCGGCTGCTCGGCTACGGCCTGGAGGAGGCGCGCTGCGCCTTCGCGCTGGCGCTGCTGCGGGCGGAGCGCCCGGGCCCGGTCTCCTTCGACGAGGCGGCCCGGCTGTTCCGGCGCTGCCGGGCGCTGCCCTGGCTGCGCCAGGTGGAGGCGGTCGCGGCGGCGCAGACGGAGCCGGCATCCGCGCCCGCCCTGGCCGTCGCCCCGCAGGGAGCGGCGGAGGGCCTGGACCGGCTGGCCGCCATGGAGCGCCGGGTGGCGGCGCTGGTCACCGAGGGCGCCACCAACCGGGAGATCGCCACCCGGCTGTTCGTCAGCGTCAAGACCGTCGAGGCGACGCTCACCCGGGTCTACCGCAAGCTCGGGATCCGTTCGCGGGTCGACATCGTCCGACTCGCGGCGGGCCGGCACGGCGACTGACCCGTCCTCCCACTCCGGACCCAGGGAGACCGAGGGTTTTCCCTGCCCGGCGCCGCTAGGGGGTTCCCTCATTGGGCACCGGGTGCCACCGGTCCTACCTTGAGGGCGTGCCGCTCGCCCGGGCACACGGGGGCCTGTCCCGAGGCCCCCGTGTCACCCCCACGCCCGGGCGATCCCCCACCGGCAGTCCAGAGGAGACCCCATGTCCGGGTTCACCCGCGCCAGATCCGCCGCACTCGTCCTCGCGTCCGCCGCCGCTGCCGCCGTGCTGGCCGCGCCCTCCGCCGTCGCCGCGCCCGAGCCCATCGTCGGCGGCACGACCACCACGACGAGCGCGTACCCCTTCGTCATGCAGATCACCGACGCCTCGCAGAACCAGTTCTGCGGCGGCACGCTGGTGGCTCCCACCAAGGTCGTCACCGCCGCGCACTGCATGGTGGGCGAGACCACCCGCAGCGTCCGCGTGGTCGGTGGGCGCACCAATCTGAACGGCACCAACGGCACGGTCGCCAAGGTCAGCAGGATCTGGGTGAACCCGGGCTACACGGACGCCACCAACGGCGACGACGTGGCCGTCCTGACCCTCGCCGGCTCGATGCCGTACGCGCCGGTGAAGTACGTCTCCGCGTCCGACACCGGCGTCTACGCCACCGGGGCGAGCGCCCGCATCCTCGGCTGGGGCACCACCCGGGAGAACGGCTCCTCCTCCAACCAGCTGCGGACCGCGACCGTCCCGCTCGTGTCCGACTCCAGCTGCCGCACCTCCTACGGCTCCGACTTCGTCGCGAGCGACATGGTGTGCGCCGGACTGCCCTCCGGCGGCGTGGACACCTGCCAGGGCGACAGCGGCGGTCCCCTGCTCCTCGGGGGCGTCCTGGCAGGGATCACCTCCTGGGGCGAGGGCTGCGCCCGCGCCGGCTACCCGGGCGTCTACACCCGCCTGACCACGTTCTCCGGCCTGGTGAGCGCGCAGGTCAACTCGTAGCCGACGGGCCCCAGTAGACCAGGGGGCGTTGCGGGCCTCCACGAGCGGCCCGCAGCGCCCCCTCTCCATGCCCTCAGCCGCGTACGGTCCCGAACCGGATGTCGTACGCGGCGTCCGGGTGCATCGCCGCCAGCATCCGCTCCCCCTCGGCGACGACCTCCGCCCGGCGGGCCGCGGTGAGGGCGTCGAACGCCTCGACGACCAGGGCGTCGTCGGTCAGCCGCCACAGCCCGGCCACGAAGCCGTCGACGAGCAGCACGCGGTAGGCCACGTTGCCCCGCCAGGTGCGGCCCTTGTGCCGCGGGGGGAAGAAGCGGGTGCGGTCGGCGTGCGAGAGCAGCAGGTTGTCGTACTCCGGCAGGAAGCGCGCCGGTGCCGTGGTGCCGGCGTCGGGCCGGGGCGCGTCGGGCAGGTCGAACAGTTCGGTGCCGTCGGGTCCCCGGAAGGTGACGAGGTCGGGGCGCAGCCGCTCGAAGGCGTCGCGGAGCCGGGTGAGTCCGGCCCAGGTCTGCATGTCCTTGACGGAGGCGGGGCCGAAGGCGGCCAGGTAGCGCCGCACGACGGCGTCCGGCGCGGGGGCCGGCTCGGCGGGGCGGCCGAACCAGTGCTCGGCGGTGGTGAGGGTGACCTGGGCGCTGCGGCCCCACAGTCCGCGCGGGGTGACCTGCACGAGCGGCAGCCGGGCGCGGGCGGCCAGGATCAGGGCCTGCGGGTCGGCGTCCGGCCACCGGCCGGTCAGTTCCTCGCGGAGCCGGCCGACGGTGCGCGGCTCGTCCTCGACCAGTTCGCGGACGAACGCGGTCAGTTGGTCCGGGTCGACCCCGGCGAGGCCGTCGCGGAACCGGTCCAACTCGCGTTCCCGGGTGGCCTGGACCAGGGGTCGCAGGGTGAGGCAGTCGTCGGCGGTGTGGGTGTGGATGGTCGAGCGGAGGGTGACCAGCCGGGCGAGGCGGCGGTCGGCCATCGGCGCGGCCAGGTCGTCCGGGGTGAAGCCGTCCAGGCGGGCGGCGAGGGCGTAGTAGGGGGCCTTGACGCTCTGCGCCTGGAGGCCGGCCAGGTGGGCGACGGCGGCCTCGGCGGTCAGCGGGGCGCGCTCCAGGAGGAGTTGCCGGGCGAGGGTCGCGCGGTTGAGGGCGCGGGTGTCGAGGACGGGGGCTGAGGTGGGTGCCTTGGTCGCCATGTGCGGCACGGTAGCGGGGATCGCGGACAGGTTCTGACCTATACGGTCTGACCTCTATGTTCTGACTCATGCGTCGAGCGGGGGGCGCGGGACTGTCCGGGCCACGCTCGGGGCGTCCAGGGTGTGCAGGGCGTCGAGGACCTCGTCGGCGGTGATGCGCAGCAGGGCGGGGTCGGGGGCGCGGCCGTGCGGGTCGCCGTCCGGTCCCGGGTGCCACAGGGCGCGGTGCCGGGGGTGAGGGGGCGGGCCCCAGCGGCTGGGCGGCACGGGCCCGAACAGGGTGACGGAGGGGGTGCCCAGGGCGACGGCGAGGTGGGCGACGCCGGTGTCGCCGCTGACCACGGCGTGGGCGTCGGCGACGAGGGCGGCGAGCCGGGCGTAGGGCAGGCCGCCGGCGAGGGCGTCGGTGTCGGGCAGGCCGGCGAGCGCGGCGAGGCGGCCCACGAGGTCGCCCTCGTCGGCCCCGCCGGTCACCACGACACGCCGGCCCTCCTCGCGCAGCGCCCTCGCGACCGCCGCGTACCGCTCGACGGGCCACTGCCGCGAGGGTGCGCCGGCGCCGGGGTGCAGGACGACCGCGCCGGGGGCCGGGCTCGGCCCGTCCGGGCGGGGCAGCCGCAGGTCGGCGGGGTCGGCGGGGATGCCGTACGCCGTCAGCAGGCGGCACCAGCGGTCGCGTTCGTGCTCCTCGGCGTACCAGGGCGGCCCGGCGACCTCGGGCGTGCCGGGGTGCGCGAACGCCAGCAGCCTGCCCGGGCGGAGGTCCATGAGCAGGCGGTGGCTGGGCGGCCCGTTGCCGTGCAGGTCGACGGCGACGTCGGGGGGCGGCCCGGTCCAGTCGAGGTGGCGCGGGACGGCGCGGCCGGGTGCGGAGGCGGGCAGCACCCGGTCCACGGCACCGGTCGCGGCGGCGACGGGCGCCAGCTCGGCGGGGCCTGCCAGCACGATCTCGTACCCGGGGTGGGCCCGCCGCAGCGCCCTGAGCGCGGGCACCCCGGCGAGCAGGTCCCCGAGCCCGAGGGCCCGCAGGACGAGCAGGCGGGGACGGGTGCCCTGCGGGGGCGGCCCCGCGTCGGCGTGCGCCGGGTGCACGGGGTCTCCGGTGACGGGCCCCCCGGCACACGGCACGCCGGTCACGTGCTCCCGTCCGCCCGCCTCGTGTCCCCAGCCTTCACCGGGGCGCCCGGCACCGTGCACTGAGCCGGCCCGGGCCAGGGGGGAGTCGGGAAGGGGCGCGGCAGGGTTCGGGGGCGGCGCGTAGGCGATGAGCCCCCTTGCGGGCTCCGCCCGGCGGGACACGCCGGCACCGCCCCCTCCGGCTCGCGCCCACGGTCGCCCGCCAGGGCCCTCGGACGCGGTGCCGCCGGAAGCGGGGCCCGTGAACCCAGGCCCCCCAGATCCGCAGCCCCAGGGCGCGAAGGCACCCGACACGGCAAGCCCGGACGCCGGTCGGCCGGACGCGACGCCGCCGGACGCGGGGCCCGTGAACACCGAACCCGTGAACCCAGGCCCCCCGACTTCGCAGTCCCAGAGCGCGGAGCCGCCCGACACGGCAAGCCCGGACGCCGGTCGGCCGGGCGCGACGCCGCCGGACGCGGCGCCTCGGGACACGGCGTCGTCCGACGCACGGTCGGTGACGGCGGCGCCTTCCGGTACGGGGCCGCGCGGCACGCGGCCGGGCGCGGCGGGGTGGCCGGGTGCGGCGGCATCGCCCGCGAGGCGGCCGGGAGCCCGGCGGACGCTCACCGCGCCCCCTCCGCCGCCCGTGCCAGCAGCCCCGTCGAGGAGTGGCCGTCCAGGTACGGCAGGAGGACGGCCTGGCCGTTCCACTCCTGGAGCAGGGCGGCCTCCGGGAGGTCCGCGCCCGCGTAGTCGCCGCCCTTGACCCAGACGTCGGGGCGCAGGTCGGCCAGGAGGCGTTCCGGGGTGTCCTCGTCGAAGACGGCGACGGCGTCCACGCAGGCCAGGGCGCGCAGCACGCGGACCCGGTCGGCGAGGGGGTTGACCGGGCGGCCGTCGCCCTTGCGGCGGCGTACCGAGGTGTCGGAGTTGACGCACACCACCAGGCAGTCGCCGAGCCCGCGGGCGGCCTGGAGGAGGCCGACGTGTCCGGCGTGCAGCAGGTCGAAGCAGCCGCCCGCGGCGACGACGGTGCCGTGCCGGGCGCGGATCCGGGCGGCCAGGGCGTGCGGGTCGTCGGTGTCGGGGGCGGCCGGGGCCGGCTCCGCGCCGGCGGGCGGGAGGGCGCCGGCCCCGCCCGCGGCGACGAAGGCGCTCGCCGCGCCGACCGCGCCCTCGACGGCCTCGCCCACCAGCGCCCCGTCGGCGAGCAGCCCGGCGGCGCCGGCGGCGAACCGGTCGCCCGCGCCGCAGGAGTCGCCGGGGTGGGCGGCGGGGGCGGGGACGAGCAGCGGGTGCTCGCCGTAGGAGAGCAGGGCGCCGCGCGCGCCGAGGGTGACCGCCACGGCGGCGGCCCGCCAGTCGCGGACCAGCGCGGCGGCGTCCCGGGCGGCGGCGCGCAGGCCCGCGGCGGGCTCGCCGTCCGCCGGGGCGAAGGCGCGGGCCTCCTTCTCGGCCGGGGTGACCAGGCGGGTGCCCGGCACCGGCGGGCCGCCGCGCGGGTGCGGGTCCCAGACCAGCGGGGGGTGCGCGGCGAGCGCGTCGCGCAGGGCGTCGGCGGTGCCGCGCCCGTAGTCGGAGACGAGGACGGCCTTGGCGGAGCGCAGCGCGGAGCGGGCCTGCCGGGTGGCCTCGCGGGCCCGCCCGTCGCCCCGGTCGAGGCGGACGACGGGCCGGTCCCGGGCGAGGACGCGGGTCTTCTCGGGCAGGTCACCGGTGAGCGGCAGCGGGACCACCGTCAGCCAGGGGTCGAGGAGTTCGCGCAGGGTCCGGCTGGCCGGGTCGTCGCCGACGCCGGTGACCAGCGTGACCTCGCGGCCGTCGCGCGCGGCCAGCCAGGCGGCCAGCGCGGCGCCGCCCGGCCGGACCCGCTCGGCGCACTCGCCGACCACCGGCACCGGCGCGTCGGGGGCCAGCCGGTCGGCGGTGCCGGCGAGGTCGCGGTCGAGCAGCGCGTCCCCGACCACGACCAGCGGCGTCCGCTCGGTCCCGCGCCCGCTCACCGTCGCGCCCCCCGGCCCCGGGTGCCCCTGCCGTTCCGCGCGGCGCGCACGCCGCGGGCCACCGCGGCGTCGAAGGCGGCGCAGACCATGTGCACGGCGACGAGGTGGAGTTCCTGCACGGTCGCGGTGCTGGGCGCCTCCACGCACAGCGACTCGTCGCTGCCCGCCATCAGCGGATTCGGCGCGGGCCCGGTCAGCGCCCAGACCCGCATCCCTGCGGCGCGGGCGGCGCTCGCGGCGGAGAGCAGGTTGGCGCTGGCGCCGCTGGTGGACAGCAGCATCAGCACGTCCCCGGCGCGGCCGTGCGCGCGGACCTGGCGGGCGAACACCTCGTCCACGCCGTAGTCGTTGGCGATGGCGGTGGTGCTCGAGGTGTCGGCGTGCAGGGCGATCGCGGAGAACGGCGGCCGGTCCTCGCGGTAGCGGCCGACGAGTTCGGCGGTCAGGTGCTGGGCCTGCGCGGCGCTGCCCCCGTTGCCGGCGGCCAGCAGCCGGGCGCCGCCGGACAGCGCCGCGGCGAGGCCCTCGCCCCAGCGCTCGGTGACGTGCGCGGAGCCGCGGAAGGCGCCGAGCGCGTCCCGGAGGCGGTCGCAGTGACCGGTCGCGGGCGGGGTGATGGTCATCAGGCCACCTCTCCGGAGAGGGACAGCTCGTGGTCGGCGCGGGTGAGGCCGTAGACCTGCTCGACACCGTCGGCGACCCGCGCCCAGGTGTAGTGCTGGAGCACCCGGGCCCGCCCGGCGTCGCCGTAGCGGCGGCGCAGCGCCTCGTCGGCGAGGAGCTCGCGGGCGGCGTCCGCGATGGCGCCGGGGTCCTGCGGGGTGACCAGGCGGCCGGTGACCCGGTCGGCGACGGAGTCGCGGTGGCCGCCGACGTCGGTGGCGAGGACCGGCACGCCGCACGCCATCGCCTCCAGGGGCACGATGCCGAACGGCTCGTACACCGGCGTGCACAGCACCACGTCGGCGCTGCGCAGCAGGGCGGGCATGTCGTGCGGGTCGACCGCGCCGAGCAGCCGGACCCGTTCGGCGACTCCGACGCGGGCGGCGAGCTTGAGCAGCCGGCGGGCCTCGGGGTCGGCGGGGATGTCGTCGGCGGGCGGGCCGCCGGCGATGAGGAGTTCGGTGTCGGGGATCTGCTCCAGGGCGCGGACGGCCTGGTCGTAGCCCTTGCGCGGGACCAGCCGGCCGCAGGCGAGCAGCCGGTGCCGGTACTGCCGGGGCGGGGTGCGGCCGGTGTCGGCGGCCGGGGTGAAGCGCGCGGTGTCGACGCCGCAGGGGACGACCGAGACCTGGCTCGGCGGCACACCCAACTCGCCCAGCTCCACCACCTCGTCGGTGCAGGTGGCCAGGACGCGGGCGCAGGTGCGGCCGGTCTGCCGCTCGATGCCGACGCGTTCGGGCGGGCTGGTGTCCTTCTCGCCCTGGTGGCGCCGCTTGACCGTGCCCAGGGCGTGGAAGGTCTGCACGAGGGGGATGCCGAGCGGTCCGGCACCGATCTGGGCGGCCATGCCGGACATCCAGAAGTGCGCGTGCACCACGTCGGGCCGCTCCAGGCTCCAGGCCCGGGCGAGGTGGGCGCCGAAGGTCGGCATGTGCGGGAACAGGCCGTCCTTGGGGACGGTCTCGGCCGGTCCGGCCGGCACGTGCTCCACGTGGGCGCCGCCGGGCAGCGGCACCCGGTCGGGCAGGTCGAGGGAGTCGCGGCGGGTGTAGACCGTGACGTCGTGGCCGCGCCTGGCCAACTCCTCGGTGAGGCGGGCCACGTAGACGTTCTGTCCACCGGCGTCGACGCCGCCGGGCGCGGCCAGCGGGCTCGCGTGCTCGGACACCATGGCGATCCTCATCGGGCGACCTCCTTCAGCAGCCGCTCCCAGTCGTCCAGGAAGCGGGACAGCCCGTAGCGGGCGAGGGCCGCCGTGCGCGCCGCCTCGCCGGTGGCCCGCGCGTGCGCGGGGTCGGCGAGGAAGTCGCGTACGGCGTCGGTCAGTACGTCGACGCGGGTGGAGACCACTCCGGCCCCGGGCGGCACGGCCTCGGTGACCTCGGTGGTGGCGAGGGCGACCACGGGCATGCCCAGGTGCATGGCCTCCAGCAGGGACAGGCCCAGGGAGGTCCAGCGCACGGGGTGCACGTAGACGCGCCGGCGGGCCAGTTCGGTGTGCAGGGCGCTCTGCACGACGTCCCGGGTGCGGCAGCGCTCGGGGTCGACGCCGATGTGCTCGGCGAGGCCCTCGGTGCGCATGCCGAAGACGTCGAGCGGGGCGGCCCGCGCGAACTCGGGGAGCAGGTCCGTGCCGGTGGTACGGCCGCGCCTGACCGGCTCGTTGACGACGACGGCGGCCCGGTCCAGCTCGCCGGTCCAGCGGGGTCCCGGGTCGATGACGCCGTGCTCGATGACGGTCGCCGGGGTCGTTCCGGCGTCCCACATGAGCCGGTTGAAGTGGGTGACGTGGACGAGGGTGACGCCGGGGAGGTCCGCGGCGGGGTGCCGGGTGTCGGGCACGTCGCCGGCGGGGGCGTTGTGCTCCAGGTAGACGAGCGGCGGGCGGCGGCCCAGCCACTGGTCCACCAGGTGGATCTCGTGCGGGCGTTGCAGCACGACGAGGTCGATGTCCTCCTCGCGCAGCCGCTCGGGTGCGACCTCGACCACCGACTCGGGCCAGTCCCAGGTGCGGGCGCGGCCCAGGCCGTCGGGGCCCCGGTCGGGGGTGACCGGGACGAGGTAGGTGTGCGGGCCCTGCACGAAGGCGGTGGTCCACGAGCCGTGCACGTGCCAGATGAGGATCCTCAACGCTCCCCCAGGAGTTTGTCGACGGCGGCGACCACGTCGGTGGCGGTGACGGTGTCGAGGCAGGGATGGCCGGGGACGGGGCAGTCCCGGGCCCGGCTGCCGGCGCAGGGCGCGTACTGGTCGCCGAGCAGCACGTGGGGCACGCCGTGGGGCCCCCAGCGCTCCGCCGGTACGACCGGCGCGAACAGGGAGACGACCGGGGTGCCGACGGCGGCGGCGAGGTGGGCGGGCGCGGTGTTGCCGGTGACGACCGCATCGGCGCCGGCGAGGACGGCGGCGAGCTGCGGGGCCTCGGTGCGACCGCCGAGGTCGGTGCCGTGCGCGCCGGCCACGTGTGCGGTCAGCTCGCGCTCGCCGGGACCGCCGGTGACCAGCACGCGGTGCCCGGCGGCGGCGAGTTCGCGCACGGCCTCGGCGCACCGGGCGGGGCTCCAGGCGCGGGCGGGGACGCTGGCGCCGGGGTGCAGGACGACGTAGGGGCCTGCTCCGGTGAGGTCGCTCGCGGCGGGTGGGTCGGTCACCCGCAGCCGCCCGTCGTCGGGGGACGGGAAGCCGGCCGCCGCCGCCAACTCCAGCGCGGCCTCGGCCTCGTGGGCGTGCTCGGCCCGCTGGTGGCGCAGGTCGAGGAGCGAGCCGGGGTAGTCGGCGCAGTCCGCCGCGATGTACCCGACGCCGGCCAGGCGCAGTACGAGGGCGGTGGGCAGCGGGGACTGGTGGAAGGAGGTGAGGACCAGCGCGGTGTCGGCGTCGATCCGCTCCACCAGCGCGTCGAGGTCCGCGCGGTCGACGGGGGGCGGGTCGAAGCCGCCCCAGGGGGCGTCCCAGACCAGCACCTCGTCCACGCCGGGCAGCAGCCGGGCGGCGGGCGCGCCGCGCGGCGAGCAGAGCAGGGCGACGTGATCGGCCCGCGCGGCGACGGCCCGCACGGCGGGCCCGGCGAGCAGCACGTCGCCGAAGCTGTCGAGCCGGGTGACGAGGGCTCTCATCGGGGCCTCCCCGTGGTGTCCGGCGGGGTGGCGTACGCCGGCCGCGACGGCCGTTCGTCCGCCGGAGCCCGCCAGCGGGGCGGCCCGGCCAGGGCGGCGCGGACGGCGGTCAGGAGGTCCGGGGCCACCTGGGGTGCGGCGGCGGTCTCCTCGGGGCGGGTCTGCGGGTTCGGTACGAGGATGCCGTGCGCGCCGGCGCGGGCGGCGGCCTCGACGTCGGCGGCGATGTCGCCGATGACGACGCAGTCGGCGGGGTCGGCGCACAGCCTCTCCGCGGCGCGCCGGACCATGCCGGGGCGGGGCTTGCGGCAGGGGCAGCCGTCGTCGGGGCCGTGCGGGCAGATCTCCCAGACGTCGAAGGGGCCGATCAGCTCGTCCACCCGCGCGTCGACCCGGCGCACGTCGGCCTCGGTGAGCAGCCCGCGCGCGACACCGGACTGGTTGGTGACGACGCCGACGCGGACGCCGCGCTCGCGCACCAGCGCGACGGCCTCGCGGGCCCCGGCGACGGGGCGGACCAGGTCGGGGTCGCCGTTGTAGGGGACGTCGTGGACGAGGGTGCCGTCCCGGTCGAACAGCACGGCCCGCACCCGGCGCGCCGGATCTCCGTCGACGGGGCCGGGTAGGCCGCCCTCGACGGGGCCCGGTGCGCTGCCCGCGACGTGGCCCAGGGCGCCGCCCTCGACGGGGCCGGGTGCGCCGCCCGCGACGAGGCTCGGCCGGCCGGCTTCACCCCGGCGGCTCCCTCCGGCATCCCCGGCGCGGACGGCCCGGCCGTCCTCGACACGGCTCGCCCGGGGGTGGTCGACCCCGCTCGGCCGGCCGGCGCCGGTCGCCCGGTCGGTCCTCGTCCGGGTCGGCCGGACGTCCTCGGTGCCGCTCATGCCGCCACCTCCCGCCACGCCGGCGCCGCCCGGTGGCGCCACAGCCCGCTCAGCCGGTGCCAGGTGGCGGCCGGCGGGATGAGGGCGCTGGTGGCGAGCATGGTCGTCACCTCGTGCCGGCTGCGCGGTCCCGGGGCGATGCGGGTCCAGGCGAACTCCGCGGTGCCGGCGGCCCAGCCGAGGCCGGCGAGGGCGGCGGCACGGGGCCGGCCGGCGGCGGCCAGGGCCAGCGCGGCGGCGCCGGCGGCGGTGACGGCGACGTGGACGCGGATGCGGCCCCGGGGGGCCACCGCCTTCGCCCACCAGTCGGGTCCGTGCAGGCGCCGCATCAGGGCGTCGTCGGCGTTGCCGCGCTGCTGGCGCAGGGAGACCCAGCGGGAGGCGGGCCGCACCGGGTGCCGGGTGGTGCGCCGGCCCTGCCGGATCCGCCAGCCGCCGTCCAGGACGCGCAGCGCGAGGTCGGCGTCCTCGCGGAAGGCGCGGGTGAAGCGCTCGTCGAAGCCGGCGACCTGCTTGAGCGCCTCCGCGCGGTAGGCCATGTCGGCGGTGATCCAGCGGGCCTGCGCGAGCCCCGCGGTGCCGCGCTCCCAGTCGGTGGGGCGCCGCTCGCCGGGCAGCGGCACGGCGATGACGCCCTGCACGGCCCCGGTGTCGGGCGCCGCCTCGGCGAGGTCCTGCACCAGCTGGTCGCACCAGTGCGGGCCGACCTGCACGTCGTCGTCGAGGAAGGCGATCCACGGCGAGGCCACGGCGGCGGCGCCGGTGTTGCGGGCGGCGGCCGGACCGCGGCCCCCGCCGCGCAGCACGGTCGTGCGCTCGCGCAGGTCGCCCAGGACGCTCAGGGCGTGTTCGAGGGCGCCGGGGTCGGCCGCGGGGCCGGGACGGTCGTCCACGAGGACGATCTCCTCCGGCTTCGGGCCGGTGGCGGCGGCGAGCGCGGCCAGGCAGTCGGCCAGCGTGGCACGGGCGAGGGTGGGGACCACCACGGCGTAGCCGGTCATCCGCGGGCCTCCCGGAAGGCGTCGCCCCGGCGGATCGCGAAGGGGCCGAGGGCGAGCAGGTCCACCGGCGCGGAGCCGAAGCACTCCAGCGCGTCGCGCGGGTCGTCCACCATGGGCCGCCCGGCGGTGTTCAGGCTGGTGTTGACGACGACGGGCAGCCCGGTGCGCCGTTCGAAGGCGGCCAGCATCCGCGCGACCAGCGGCTCGCGCCGCTCCTCGACGGTCTGGACACGGGCGGTGCCGTCGACGTGCACGACGGCCGGGATCCGGTCCCGCCAGGCGGGCGCCACATCGTGCACGAACAGCATGTACGGGCTGGGCATCGGCCCGTCGAAGATGTCGGCGGCGCGCTCGGCGAGCACCATCGGGGCGACCGGGCGGAACTCCTCGCGGCCCTTGACCTGGTTGAGCCGCTCCAGGTTCGCCGCCCGGCCCGGGTGCGACATCAGGGAGCGGTGGCCGAGCGCGCGGGGCCCGAACTCGCTGCGCCCCTGGAACCAGGCCACGATCCCGTCCCGGGCCAGCTCCTCGGCGACCGTCTCGGCGATGTCGTCGGGCTCCTCGTAGGGGATCGCGGCCGTCTCCAGCCAGGCCCGCAGCTCCGCGTCGCTCCAGCCGCGCCCGAGGTCGGCGCCGGACATCGGCTCGGGCACGGCGTCCTGGCCGGCCACGTGCAGGGCGCCGCCGAGGGCGGTGCCGGCGTCGCCGGCGGCGGGCTGCACCCAGACGTGCCGGTACGGGCCGCGCGCGGCGATCTTCGAGTTGGCGACGCAGTTGAGGGCGACGCCGCCGGCCATGGTGAGGGCCTCGCCGCCGGCCTCGCGGTGCAGCCAGTGCACGAGGTCGAGGAGCAGTTCCTCCAGGGCGGCCTGGGCGCTGGCGGCGAGGTCGGCGTGGTCCCGCGTCCAGTCGGCGCCCTTGGCGCGGGCCGGGGCGAGCGCGGCCCAGTCGACGCCGTGGGCGCGGAAGCCGCCGTCGCCGGTGGCGTGCACCCGCTCGCGCAGCCGCTCCAGGTGGCGGGGCTCGCCGTAGGAGGCGAGCGCCATGACCTTGTACTCGTCGCTGCTGCGCAGGAAGCCGAGGTGCTCGGTCAGCTCCTCGAAGACCAGGCCGAGCGAGTGCGGCAGCGCCTGGGTGGCGAGGGTGTCGAGCTTGCCGTCGCGGTAGCGGCCGGCCAGGTGGGAGGCGCACTCGCCGCGCCCGTCCAGGACCAGCACGTCGTTGTCGGGGTGCGGGGAGGCCGGCCCGGCGGACGCGGCGTGCGCGACGTGGTGCGGCACGAAGACGACCTGCTCGGGGTCGAGCCCGGGCAGCGCCTCGGCGAGGAACTCCGGCGCGCGGCGGGCGTACTCCAGGCGCAGCGGGTCCCAGGGGTCGTCCAGGCCCATGTCCCGCGCGGGCCGGGCGAGCGCCGGGTCGAAGGAGTAGGCGACCGCGTCCAGTTCCTCGGGCCGCACCCCGGCCTGGTCCAGGCACCAGCGGGCGGACAGCTCCGGCAGCTCCCAGGCGGAGAAGGGCAGCGGCCGCTTGCCGTGCTTGCGGCGGCTGAAGCGCTCTTCCTCGGCAGCCGCGACGGTCCGGCCGTCGACCACGAGGGCGGCGGCCGGGTCGTGGAACAGGGCGTTGACGCCAAGGACGCGCATGGGTGCTCCTGTCGGTATCCGGAGGGCGGGCCTCCGGACGGCTTGGGTCCCGCGAGGCGGTTGGCTCAAACGCTTGAAGTCAGCTCAATTGCTGTGAATCACGGACAAATCACTCTGGGTGACGGCGCGCCCGGCGGTCAGGCGGCGACGGCCCGGTCCGTGAACCAGCCGATCGTCCGCTCCAGGCCCTCGCTCCATCCGGTGCGCGGCTGCCAGCCGAGCAGCTCGCGGGCGCGGGTGGTGTCGGGGCGGCGCCGGCCGGGGTCGTCCACCGGGCGCTCCACGAAGCGGATGCGGGAGCGGGACCCGGTGAGGTCCACGATGCGCCGGGCCAGCTCCAGCATGGTGATCTCGTCGCTGCCGCCGATGTTGACGGGGCCGCTCTCGCCGGACGCGGCGAGGGCGAGGACACCGGCGATCGTGTCGTCCACGTAGCACAGGGAGCGGGTCTGGCCGCCGTCGCCGGCGACGGTGAGCGGGTGGCCGTCGAGGGCCTGCGCGATGAAGGTGGGCACGGCGCGGCCGTCGCCGGCGCGCATGCGGGGGCCGTAGGTGTTGAAGATGCGGACGATGGCGGTGTCCGTGCCGTGCACCTGGCGGTGGGCGGTGACGAGGGCCTCGGCGAAGCGCTTGGACTCGTCGTAGACGCTGCGCGGGCCGATGGGGTTGACGTTGCCCCAGTACTCCTCGCGCTGCGGGTGCTCCAGCGGGTCGCCGTAGACCTCCGAGGTGGAGGCGAGCAGGAAGCGGGCGCCGTCGGCGCGGGCGCGCTCCAGGGCGTTGCGGGTGCCGGTGCTGCCGACGTCGAGGGTCTCCAGGGGGAGGCGCAGGTAGTCGGCGGGCGAGGCGGGGCAGGCGAAGTGCAGCACCAGGTCGAACCGGCCCGGCAGGCCGCGCGTCGCCGCCGGGTCGGTGGCGTCGGCCTGGACGAAGCGGAAGCCGGGGTGCGGCTCCAGGTCGGCGACGTTCGCGTGCGAGCCGGTGGCCAGGTTGTCGAGGCAGACCACCTCGGTGCCACCGTCGAGCAGGCGTCCGCACAGGTGGGATCCGACGAAGCCGGCTCCGCCGGTCACCAGGGCCCGGCGCCAGGGCCGGCCGCTCGGGGGGCGCTCGCTCATCGGGCTCTCCTGTCACTCGCCGTCATGTGCCGTGGCGGCTGAGTAACCGGAGGGAACCGTTCCTATCCCGAACAGGTATGCGCAATCGACTATACACCCCATATATACACGTTGTGTATAGTCCTCGCATGCCTTCGCTGACCATCAAGATGACGAACACCCGCTCGAGGTTCCGCGGCACCGCCGCCCTCGCCGCGGCGGGCGCGCTGACGCTGGCGCTGAGCGGCTGCGCGAAGCTCCATACGACCGCCCCCAGCTCCGCCCGCGGCGCCGCCGCGACCGCCCAGGCGCGGGCCGCCTTCGGCACGGCCGACTGCCGCCGCGCCAAGTGCGTGGCGCTGACCTTCGACGCCGGGCCGAGCGAGCACTCCGCGCGACTGCTCGACATCCTCAAGGAGAAGCAGGTCCCGGCGACCTTCTTCCTGCTCGGCAGACATCACATAGACACCTATCCGGAGCTGGTGAAGCGGATGGCCGCCGAGGGGCACGAGGTCGCCAGCCACACCTGGACGCACCGGATCCTCACCGAGAGCACGCCGGACCAGATACGCGAGGAGCTGGAGCACCCGAACCGGGAGATAGCGCGGCTGACCGGGCACCGGCCCACCCTGATGCGCCCGCCGCAGGGCCGCACGGACGACACGGTGCACGACATCTGCCGCGAGCTGGGGATGTCGGAGGTGCTGTGGAGCGTGACCGCGAAGGACTACAAGACCGACGACTCCGACCTGATCACGAAGCGGGTCCTGGACCAGGTCTCCCGGGACGGCATCATCCTGCTGCACGACCTCTACGACGGCACCGTGCCCGCCGTGCCGGGCATCATCGACGCGCTGAAGGAGCGGGGCTACGTCTTCGTGACCGTGCCGCAGCTCCTCGCGCCGGGGAAGGCCGTGCCGGGCGAGGTCTACCGGTAGCGGACCGGCACGCCGCGCACGGGGGGTCGCGACTGCCTACGATCGTCGGGTGGCCACCTTCTCGATCGACCGCACGGCCCCGCTTCCCCCCGAGGAGGCGTGGCGCCGGCTCACCGACTGGCCCCGCCACGGGGCGGTGGCGCCGCTGACCCGGGTCACCGTCACCACTCCCCCGCCGGCCGGCCTCGGCACGGTCTTCGTCGCCCGCTCGGGCGCGGGCCCGCTCGGCTTCGACGACGTCATGGAGGTCACCGTCTGGCGTCCGCCGCGGGACGGCGAGGCGGGGCTGTGCCGGCTGGAGAAGCGCGGCCGGGTGGTCAGGGGCTGGGCCGAGATCGAGGTCGGCCCGCGCCCCGGGGGTCGCGCCCATGTGCGCTGGCGGGAGGAGGTCGGCTCCCCGTACCTCCCCGCCCTCTTCGACGGCGCGCTGCGGACGGGGGCCCGGTTCATGTTCGGCCGCGCGGTGGACCGCCTGCTGCGCACCGCTTGAGAGGACCCTCAGGCCACCGATCCGATCCGGCGGGCCGGGGTGTCCTCGTGGTGGATGGGGGTGTGGGCGCCGGCCAGCGGGACGCCGGTGCCGCCGCCGCGGGCGGCGACGACCTCCGCGACGATGGACAGGGCCGTCTCCTCCGGGGTGCGGGCGCCGAGGTCGAGGCCGATCGGGGACCTGAGGCGGGCCAGCTCCAGCTCGGTGGCGCCGTCCGCGCGCAGGCGCTCGTTGCGGTCCAGGTGGGTGCGGCGGGAGCCCATCGCCCCGACGTAGGCGACCGGCAGGCGCAGGGCGAGCCGGAGCAGCGGGATGTCGAACTTGGCGTCGTGGGTCAGCACGCACAGCACGGTGCGGGAGTCGACCTCGGTGCGCGCGAGGTAGCGGTGCGGCCACTCGGCCACGACCTCGTCGGCCTCCGGGAAGCGGGCCCGGGTGGCGAAGACGGGGCGCGCGTCGCACACGGTCACCCGGTAGCCGAGGAAGGCGCCGGCGCGGACCAGGGCCGCGGCGAAGTCGATGGCACCGAAGACGATCATCCGGGGCGGCGGCACCGAGGACTCGATCAGCAGCGTGAGCGGTGCTCCGCACCGTGAGCCCTGCTCACCGATCTCCAGGGTGCCGGTGCGCCCCGCGTCCAGGAAGGCCCGGGTCTCGGCGGCCACCGTGCGGTCCAGCTCGGGGTGGGCGCCGAAGCCGCCCTGGTGGGAGCCGTCCGGGCGGACGACCAGCGCGCGGCCCGTCAGCTCCGCGGGACCGTCGGCGATCCGGGCCACCGCCGCCGCCTCGCCCCGCGCGGCGGCGGCGAGGACGCCGGCGAGCACCGGACGGGCGGGGTCGCCCACCCGTACCGGCATGATCAGGATGTCGATGACGCCACCGCAGGTCAGGCCCGCGGCGAAGGCGTCGTCGTCGCTGTAGCCGAAGCGCTCCAGGACGGTCTCCCCGTCCTCGAGCGCCTGCCGGCACAGCTCGTACACCGCCCCTTCCACACACCCGCCGGAGACCGAGCCGATCGCCGTGCCGTCGGCGTCCACCGCGAGGGCGGCGCCCGGCATGCGGGGCGCGCTGCCGCCGACGGCCACCACGGTGGCCACGGCGAAGTCCCGCCCCCGCTCGACCCACCGGTGCAGTTCTTCGGCGATGTCCAGCATCTCTCGGTCTCCTCGCGGCGATGTCAGGGGGCGGGTTCCCGCCCGGGCGCCTAGTGCACGCCCAGCCAGCTCTCGATCGGGTTGAGGGCGAAGTAGACGAGGAAGATCGCCGTCAGGACCCACATGAAGGCGCCGACCTCGCGCGCCTTGCCCTGCGCCGCCTTGATGACGGTGTAGGAGATGACGCCGGCCGCGACACCGGTGGTGATGGTGTACGTGAACGGCATCAGGACGACGGTGAGGAAGACCGGGATCGCGGTGGCGCGGTCCGCCCAGTCCACGTGCCGGGCGTTCATCATCATCATGGCGCCGATGACCACGAGGGCGGCCGAGGCCACCTCCTGGGGCACGATCGCGGTGAGCGGGGTGAAGAAGAGGCAGGCCGCGAAGAACGCGCCGGTGACGACGGCGGAGAGGCCGGTGCGGGCGCCCTCGCCGACACCCGTGGCCGACTCGATGAACACGGTCTGCCCGGAGCCGCCCGCGACACCGCCGATGGCGCCGCCGGCGCCGTCGATGAACAGCGCCTTGGACAGGCCCGGCATCCGGCCCTTGTCGTCGGCGAGCTTGGCCTCGGTGCCGACGCCGATGATGGTCGCCATCGCGTCGAAGAACCCGGCGAGCACCAGGGTGAAGACGATCATGCCGACGGTCATCGCGCCGACCTCGCCCCAGCCGCCGAACTCGACCTCGCCGAAGAGCGAGAAGTCGGGCATGGAGACCGCGCTGCCGTGCAGCTCCGGAGCGCCGTTGGCCCACTGCTTGGCGTCGATGACCCCGCCGGCGTTCAGCAGCGCGGCGATGACCGTGCCGGTGATGATGCCGATGAGGATGGCGCCGGGGATGTTGCGGGACTGCAGCGCGAAGATCAGCAGCAGGGTCGCGGCGAAGAGCAGCACCGGCCAGCCGGCCAGTTCGCCCGCCGGGCCCAGGCTGAGCGGGGTGGCCTTGCCCTGGTGGACGAAGCCGCCCTTGTAGAAGCCGATGATGGCGATGAACAGGCCGATGCCCATGGTGATGCCGTGCTTGAGGGCGAGCGGGATCGCGTTCATGATCATCTCGCGCAGCCCGGTGACCACGAGCAGCATGATGACCGCGCCGTACATCACGCACATGCCCATGGCCTGCGGCCAGGTCATCTGCGGCGCGACCTGCGAGGAGAGCACTCCGGAGACGGAGAGGCCGGCGGCGAGCGCGAGCGGCACCTTGCCGACGAAGCCCATGAGGAGCGTGGTGAAGGCAGCCGCGAAGGCGGTCGCCGTGATCACGGCCTTGGCGACGAGCGTGTCCCCCGCCGCGTCCTTGCCGGACAGGATCAGGGGGTTGAGCAGGAGGATGTACGCCATCGCCATGAAGGTGGTGATGCCGCCGCGCACCTCGCGCGAGACCGTGGAGCCACGGTGGGTGATGTGAAAGTAGCGGTCGAGCCACGATCTGCCGGCCGGGACGCGGGAACCCGCGCCCGCGTCGTCGGCAGTGCTCGTGGGCTCCAGTGACTGCTGGGTCATGGTGCCGTCTCCCAAGGTTCAAAGGGGCACCCGGCTCCGCGCTCTGGGCGGCGCCGGGATTTGGGATGGTCCTGACCCGGGGGACGGCCCGAGACGAACGCATATGGGGTGGAGCTGGTGGGACGGATGAGCGGGTGGGAAGTGCTCCGGGCGGCGCGGAGAATGTGACGTTCCATGCGCCGCCCGGAGGTCTTTCAAGCCAGATCCGTGTGTGGAGGTCCGGCTCGTTCATGTGCTGTTCACGCGGAGTGGGCTCAGTACACCGCCCCGCGCGACACCGGGGTCAGTCGCAGAAACCATGAAGGACTTGGCTGGCCAACCCGGGCATCTTGTAGATTCGTATGAACAACGGGCCCCGGTGTCCCCTTCGTCCTCCTCGGACGACGGGCGACCCGGCCGGGCGTTCGAGAACACTTCGAGACAAAGATCGGCGGCGACGAGAATGCGGCTGCGCGCATTGCTGGACACCGACGCGCTGGGCCTCAAGCTGCTCGGCGGCGAGGACGAACTGGACCGCTCGGTGCGGGGCGTGATGACCACCGACCTGCGCGACCCGAGCCGCTACCTCTCCGGGGGCGAGCTGGTCCTGACCGGCCTGGCCTGGCGCCGCGACGCCGCGGACTCCGAGCCCTTCGTCCGCCTCCTGGTGCAGGCCGGGGTGAGCGCCCTGGCGGCCGGCGAGGCGGAGCTGGGGCCGGTCCCCGAGGACCTGGTGGTGGCGTGCGCGCGGCACCGGCTGCCGCTGTTCGCCGTGCACGAGTCGGTGGCCTTCGCGACCGTCACCGAGCACGTCGTACGGCAGGTCTCGGGCGAGCGGGCCGGGGACCTGGCGGCCGTGGTGGACCGGCACCGCCGGATGATGACCTCGGGCCCGGCCGGCGGCGGCCCCGATGTGGTCCTTGACCTGCTCGGCTCCGACCTGGACCTGCGGGCCTGGGTGCTCTCCCCGACCGGGCGGCCGGTGGCCGGCTCCCGGGCCGCCGGCCCCGCTCTCCTGCCGCCGGAGACGTGCGCCGCGCTGGCCGCCGAGCACCTGTCCGCCACCCGGACGGGGCGCCGGGCGCCGCACCGGGTGACCCTGGACGCCACCACGTACAGCCTCTTCCCGGTGGGCGAGGGCGGGCGCGGACCGCGCTCCGGCCGGGACGTGCGCGAGACGGTGCTGTCCGACTGGCTGCTCGCGGTGGAGGCGGACGCCGGCGACTGGGCCGAGGAGCGGCTCGACCTGCTGTACGGCGTCACCCAGCTGATCGCGGTGGAGCGGGACCGGCGGGACGCGGCGCGCACGGTGCGGCGGCGCCTCGCGCAGGAGGTCCTGGAGCTGGTGCAGACCGGCGCCGCGCCCGCCGAGATCGCGGCCCGGCTGCGGGTGGCGGCGCCGGTGCTGCTGCCGGGGCTCGGCACGGCCCCGCACTGGCAGGTCGTGGTGGCCCGGGTGGAGTGGCAGGACGGCGAGGCGGAGACCGGGCCGGTCGCGCAGACCCTCCTGGAGGAGATCCTCGTCGACCGCCTGGCCGCCGGGCCCGACCACGCCGACCGCATCGCCGTGGCGCACACCGGGGACGAGGCCGTCGCCCTGGTGCCGCTGCCGGCGGTGGCCGGCGAGCACGACGGCGCGGAGTCGGGGGTCCTCGCCGACGCGCTGCTGGCCTCCGTACGCGACCCGCTCGCGGCCGGCCTGGACGGCGACGGCCGGGTGACCATCGGCGTCAGCGCGGCCGTGCACTCGGCGGAGGGGCTGCGCGGCGCGCTGGAGGAGGCGCGGCACGCGCGGCGGGTGGCGGCGGCGCGGCCGGGGCGGGTGTGCGCGGCGGGCCACCAGGAGCTGGCCTCGCACGTCCTGCTGCTGCCCTTCGTCCCGGACGACGTGCGCCGCGCCTTCACCGCGCGGCTCCTGGACCCGCTGCGGGACTACGACCGCCGGCACCGGGCCGAGCTGATCCCGACCCTGGAGGCGTTCCTCGACAGCGACGGCTCCTGGACGCGCTGCGCGACCCGGCTCCACCTGCACGTCAACACGCTGCGCTACCGGGTGGGGCGCATCGAGCAGTTGACGGGCCGTGACCTGTCGCGCCTGGAGGACAAGCTCGACTTCTTCCTGGCGCTGCGGATGAGCTGAGCCCCGGGCTCTGCCCCGACTTTGTGAATTCCTTCACTCACCCCCCTTGGCCCTGCCCCTGGATCCGTGCTGAGATCAGGCGACCGCTCGAGGCTCGATGGCGTGCTAGGGGAGGGCGAGGTGGCGTATTCCGCCATGGCTGGTTCCGGTGGGGGGACGACCGACGGCGACGATCCGCTCCAGACCGCGGTGTGGCGGCTGCGTTCGCGCGCCTGCTGGGCCGACGCGGCGGCCCTCCTGGAGCCGGTCAGCGCGGCCACCGCGCTGCAGCGGGCCGCGCTGCTCGTGGAGCGGTGCCTGTACACCGAACGGGGCTGGCCCGAGGCGGAGGACGCGCTGCGCACCGCGGAGGCGCTGGCCGAGGGCGACGACCAGCGCGGGGCCGCCGCCTGCGAGCGGGGGCAGCTCGCCTACGCCGCCACCGTGCACGGGGTGCGCGACCGGGCCGACGAGGCGCGGGCGGCGCTCGGCCGGGCGGCGGCGCTGATCGCGCCGGGGGCGCGGGGGCGGGCGCTGCTCGACTTCCGGCGCGGGCTCGTCGCGGAGAACCTGACGCGTTCCCCGCAGGGCGCCCGCGCGGCGTACCGGCGGGCGCACGCGGGCGCCACGGCGCACGCCGACGCGCTGCTCCAGTCCTTCACGTGGCGCCACCTGGCCGGACTCGCGCTGCGCGAGGGCGAACTGGCGGAGGCGCGGCACGGGTTCGCCGAGTCGCTGCGGATCAGGGAGGAGCTGGGCTACCTGGTCGGCACGGCTCCCGCCCTCGCCTCCCTCGCCGACGCGGAGTCCGAACCGGAGGCGACCCGCCTCCGCGACGAGGCCCGCCGCCTGTTCCGCTTGCTCGGCGGCGTCCCGACCTGGCTGGCGGCCCAACTGAGCCCACCGGGGGTGGCAACGGCCTAGTACTGCAACGGTCTTTTTCGTGATGGTTTATCGGCTTCTGGTGGTGTGTGGCCGCGTCGTTTGTAGTGGCTGATCCGGGCTTGGTGCTGT
>NZ_JBIDAQ010000023.1:0-53303 GCF_043202555.1 Streptomyces sp. NPDC048182
TGCCGCTGCGCCCACCCGTGCCGCCCCAGCGGCACGACTGCCCGCAGCTACGCGGGAGGGGTGGGCGGGCGCGGCACGACTGCCCGCAGCTACGCAGGGTGGGGGCGGGCGCGGTGCGGCTGCCCGCAGCTACGCAGGGTGGGGGCGGGTGCGGCACGAATGCCCGCAGCTACGCGGGCGGGGTGGGCGGGTGCGGTGCGGCTGCCCGCAGCTGGGCCGGCCCAGGGGCGCGGGGCTGTGTCGATGTGCGGCTCCGCCACGCGGGCGCGACCAGCCACGACGCACCCGCGGACGGCGACGGTCAGAACGCCGCTCGGATCTCGCCCACCTGTCGCGCACCGCCCTGCAGCGGGGCCTCGCCGATCCGTCGGACGACCTCCGCGTCCACGCCCAGCAGGCCCAGCGTGCGGGACAGCACCGGCCCGAGGGCCCGCCCCGCACCGTCGTCGACCTTGAAGGCGAGCGCACGCCCGTCCGGCAGGGCGACCGCCTGCACGGCCTCCGCGCCCATCTTGGACAGCACCCCCGGCACCTCCCGCATCAGCCACGTGTCGGCCCGCCGCGTACCGGCGACGTACTCCGGATGCGCCCGCATCGCATCGGCCACCCGCCGCTCCGCCGTCCCCGGCGAGGCGAGGACGAAGGAGCGGAAGGCGCGCGCGAGCCCCACCAGGCTGATCGCCAGCAGCGGCGCCCCGCACCCGTCCGTCCCCACGGCCGCGACGGGCTCACCGGCGGCCTCCTCCACCACCTTGTGGATCAGCCGCTGGAGCGGGTGCGACGGGTCGAGGTAGCTGTCCAGCGGCCACCCCCGCCGCGCGCACACCGCGAGCATGGCGGTGTGCTTGCCGGAGCAGTTCATGGTGACCCGGTCGGCCACGGCACCCGACGCGAGGTAGCTGTCCCGCTCCACCGGGTCGAGCGGCAGGTCGGGCGGGCACTGCAGCAGCGCCGGGTCCAGCCCGTACTCGTCGAGCATCTTGCCGACCAGGTCCCGGTGGAACGGCTCGCCCGAATGGCTCGCGGCGGCCAGCGCGAGGCGCTCACCGGCGAGGTCGAGCCCGGCCCGCAGCACCCCGGCCGCCTGCATCGGCTTGTTGCTGGAGCGCGGGAAGACCGGCGCCGTGACGTCCCCGAGCGCCAGCTCCACGGCCCCGTCGGCGCCCAGGACGACCAGGCTGCCCCGGTGCCGCCCCTCCACGAAGCCGGACCGCACCACCTCCGCGAGTACGGGCGGCGCGGCGGGCGCCATGGCGGACGTGGGCGCGCCCTGGGTCGGGTCGGGGATCGGCTCGGACATCGGCGGTGGCCTTCCGGACGGGACGGCCCGCCCGGCAGGACATGTTCGGTCACATGAGCAGGTCGTCGACTTGTGCTTCCCCTTCACGGTACCGGCGCGCGATCTCCGCGCTGCAGTCGTCCGCCGTGCGCTGCAACCGCTGCCGGCGCCGGGAGACCTGCTGCTCGTAGCGGACCAGGCGGCCCATGGCCGTGGTCAGCTCCAGGTCGGTGCGGGCGGTCAGGTCGGACAGCTCGACCTCGCCGAGCATCTCGTCGGCCAGCCGCCGGTACTCCTCGCCCCGCGGCGTGCCCAGCGTCACATGCCGGGCGGAGGAGCGGTGCCGGGCGGGGGCGTCGGTGAGGATCTCCGGCAGCCGCCGCACGACCGACGCCTCCTCGAGGCCGGCGGTGGCCCCCCGCCGGGCCAGCTCGGCGCGCAGGATGTCGATCCGCCCCTGGAGGAGCCGCCGCAGATAGCTCAGGTCGGCCTCGTCGCGCTGCGCGTCCCGGCGCAGGGCGCGCAGCTCGGGCAGGCCGGGCGCGGCCAGGTCGGGCCCCGGCCCGTCCGGCAGCTCCGGGCTGTCGGTGCGCTGCACGGGCGGTCGCGGCGCCGCGTCCGCGACGGAACCGGCGACGGGTCCGGTGGGCTGCCCCGTACTCGGTGTCTTCATCTGTCTCGACCGTCCCCTCGACCGGCGTGTGGAGAGCATGGTGCCACTCCACGTGGTCGCTATGTGACCAAGTGCCCCCGATCGGCCCCGGATAGCCGGTAACGGAGTATCGGCGTACTAATCGGCACCCGGCCGGCCGGCGCCGTACCGCAGCCCGTCCACCAGCAGTCCGATCACCCGCTCCGTGTAATCGGGGTCGTCCGGCGACACGGTGTCGCCGAGCATCCGCAGCAGGTCGTAGGGAGGAACGTCGCCGCGCACGGCCCCGGTCGCGGCGGCGGCGTCGAGCAGGTCGGTCAGGACGGGCACGAAGTGCTCGGTGAAGTACGCGGGCAGGCTCGCGTAGGCCGAGTCGCCGGAGTGCAGGGCGGCCTTCAGGCCCCGCTTGGTCGCGACGAACCCGGCGAAGCGCCCCAGCCACCGGGTCAGCGCCTCGGCCGGCTCGTACCGCTCCGCGAGCGCGGGGGCGGCCTCGGCGCAGGCGTCGACCTCGTGCCGGAAGACGGCGGCGATGAGGTCGGAGCGCTGCGGGAAGTGCCGGTAGAGGGTGCCGGCGCCGACGCCCGCCCGGGCGGTGATCTGCCGCACGGGGGCGTCCACGCCGGACTCCGCGAAGACCTCGGCGGCGGCGGTGAGCAGCGCGTCGATGCTGCGCCGCGCGTCGGCGCGCACCCGCCTGGGGGGCGCCGGCACGCCCGTCGGGCCCTCGCTCACGGCACCCCTCCTTGCTAACCGGAACAATGTTCCGTATCGTCGGTGACAACGAACCAGAACACTGTTCCGCTTCGTACGACGAGCATAACGTTCGAGCACCATGGAGGCACCCATGCAGTACCGCACGCTCGGCGGCACCGGCATCAAGGTCAGCCCGTACTGCCTCGGCGCGATGATGTTCGGCGCCGTCGGCAACCCGGACCACGAGGAGTCGGTCCGGATCATCCACAAGGCGCTGGACGCGGGGATCAACTTCGTGGACACCGCCGACGCCTACTCGCACGGTGAGTCCGAGGAGATCGTCGGCAAGGCGCTGAAGGGCCGTCGCGACGACGTCGTCCTCGCCACCAAGGCGCACCTGCCGATGGGCGACGACCCGAACCGGCGGGGCAACTCGCGGCGCTGGCTCACCCGCGCGCTCGACGACTCCCTGCGCCGCCTGGACACCGACCACGTCGACCTCTACCAGGTCCACCGCCCCGACCCGGACACCGACGTCGAGGAGACCCTCTCCGCCCTGACCGACCTCGTGCGCGCCGGCAAGATCCGGGCCTTCGGCACCTCCACCTTCCCCGCCTCCGACCTGGTCGAGGCCCAGTGGACGGCCGAGCGGCGCGGCCTCCTGCGCCCGCGCGCCGAGCAGCCGCCGTACTCGATCCTCAACCGGGGCGTCGAGCGCGAGGTGCTGCCGGTGTGCGAGCGGTACGGCGTCGGGACCCTGGTGTGGAGCCCGCTGGCCGGCGGCCTGCTCACCGGTCGCTACCGCAAAGACCGGCCGGCCGACACCCACCGCTCCGCCTTCGGCTTCCAGCACCTGCGCGACGAGCGGCGCCTGGACGCGGTGGAGCGCCTGCTGGCCCTCGCCGAGAAGGCGGGCCTGCCGCTGACGCACCTCGCCATGGCCTTCGCCATCGCCCACCCGGGCGTGACCTCCGCGATCCTCGGCCCGCGCACCATGGCCCACCTGGACGACCTGCTGACCGGCGCGGAGACCGTGCTGAGCGACGAGGTGATGGACGAGATCGACGCGATCGTGCCGCCCGGCACCGACGTCGGCGCGCTCGACATGGCCTACCAGCCGCCGGCGCTCCAGCACGCCCCGCTGCGCCGCCGCCCCGCAGGGGAGCGCTCGGCCGCCTGACATCATGGGCGGCATGCGTGCAGTGGTACAGCGGGTGGACGGCGCGAGCGTCGTCGTGGACGGCGAGACGGTGGGGGCGATCGAGGGCGAGGGCCTGTGCGTCCTGGTCGGCGTCACGCACGAGGACACCAAGGAGAAGGCGGCCCAGCTGGCCCGCAAGCTCTGGTCGCTGCGCGTCCTCGCGGACGAGAAGTCGTGCAGCGACCTCGGCGCCCCGCTCCTGGTGATCAGCCAGTTCACCCTCTACGGCGACGCCCGCAAGGGCCGCCGCCCCACCTGGAACGCGGCGGCCCCCGGCGACGTGGCCGAGCCCCTGGTGGACGAGGTGGTCGCCGCCCTGCGCGCGCTGGGCGCGACGGTGGCGACGGGCCGCTTCGGCGCCCAGATGCGGGTGTCGTTGACGAACGACGGCCCGTTCACGGTGCTGCTGGACATCTAGGGCTCTAGGGCTCTACGACGGTCTCCTGCGCCGCGGCCGTCGCCTCGGCCATCAGCCGCGCGTCCACCGGCACGTTCCGCTTCACCAGCGCCAGGGCGACCGGGCCCAGCTCGTGGTGGCGTACCGACGTCGTGACGAAGCCGATCTTGCGGCCGTCGGGGCCGTCGTCCGCGAGCCGCACTTCCGCCCCCGGCCCGGGCAGGTGCACCTCGCTGCCGTCCAGGTGCAGGAAGACCAGGCGGCGCGGCGGCTTGCCGAGGTTCTGGACGCGGGCGACGGTCTCCTGGCCCCGGTAGCAGCCCTTCTGGAGGTGGACCGCGCTGCCGATCCAGCCCAGCTCGTGCGGGATGGTGCGGTGGTCGGTCTCGAAGCCGAGCCGCGGGCGGTGCTGCTCGACGCGCAGCGCCTCGTGGGCGAGGACCCCGGCGGGCGGCCCGGCCTCGGCGGCGAAGGGCTCCAGCTCGTCGCGCGGGAGGAAGACGTCACGGCCGTACGGCGTCTCGCGGACGACCGCGCCCTCGGGGACCTCGGCGATGGAGCCGGCCGGCAGGTACACGACGGCGGTGTCGGCGGTCCGGTCGGCGGTCTCGACCCGGTAGAAGAACTTCATCGACTCCAGGTAGGCGAGCAGCGCCTCCTGGCTGCCGGGCTCGACGTGCGCCCACGTCGTCGTCCCGTCGTCCACCAGATACAGGGCGTGCTCGATGTGCCCGTTGGCGGAGAGGATCAGCGCCTCGGTGGCGCGGCCGGCCGGCAGCTCGCTGACGTGCTGGGTGAGCAGCAGGTGCAGCCAGGCGAGGCGGTCCTCGCCGGTCACGGTGACGACGCCGCGGTGCGAGAGGTCCACGAATCCGGCGCCCTCGGCGAGGGCGCGCTGCTCGCGGAACAGGTCGCCGTAGTGCGCGGCGACGCCTTCGTCCACGCCCTCGGCGGGCACGGCGCCGGGCAGGGACAGCAGGGGGCTCTTCATGGCCCCCAGCCTACGACCCCGCGCCCCCGGCCTTCCGGGTGCAGTCCCGGCACCGGCCGAAGATCGCGAAGTGCTTCATGTCGGTCTCGAAGCCGAACTGCTCGCGCAGCTTGTCGGTGAACTCGGCGGCCACCGACACGTCGGCCTCGATCACCTCGGTGCAGTCCCGGCACACCAGGTGCAGATGATGGTGCCGGTCGGCCAGGTGGTACGTCGGCGCCCCGTGCCCGAGGTGGGCGTGCGAGACGAGCCCCAGCTCCTCGAGCAGCTCCAGCGTCCGGTAGACGGTGGAGATGTTGACCCCCGACGCCGTCTTGCGCACCTCGCCGAGGATGTCGTCGGGCGTCGCGTGCTCCAGCGCGTCGACGGCTTCGAGCACGAGCTGCCGCTGCGGGGTCAGCCGGTAGCCGCGCTGTCTGAGATCGCTCTTCCAGTCGGTGCTCACCACACGCCCAGTGTAGAGCCGCCGTCTGTGCGAGTTTTCCACACGAAAGAGCCTCAGCGGCTTCCCCAGGCGTTGCCTGTTGGGCATTCGCGCTGTTCACTGGCAAGGAGAAGTAATAGTGTGAACCTAGTTCCAGGGCTGGAGGTGTGTGACCGTGCTGCTCAGCTTCCGCGTGTCGAACCACCGCTCCATCCGCGAGGAGCAACAGCTCAACCTGAACCCGGTCTACGAAGACGACCGCCCGGTCGGCACCGACTGGGCGGCAGTTCCCGTCGCGGGGATCTTCGGAGCCAACGCCTCGGGCAAGACGAACCTGCTCGACGCCTTGCAGTACATGGCCCACATGGTGGTGTCCTCCCATCGGGACGCCGAACCGGACGGGGGCATCAGTCGGCACCCCTTCCTCCTGGACGACGCAGCGCGGGACGAGCCCTCGTGGTACATCGCCGATCTGCTGCTGGACGGTGTGCGGTACACCTACGGATTCGCCGTGGACGACACCCGGGTCACGGAGGAGTGGCTGGACAGCTACCCCATGGGCAAAAAGCGCCAGCTCTTCTCCCGCGGTGACGACCGTGTCAAGCCCGGAGCCTCACAGGACACCCGTGAGCTGGAACTGGTGGAGAGCATCACGGAGCCCAACGTTCTGTTCCTCTCCCTGGCCGCCCGCTCCCGTCAACGGGACTTCCGACCCGTCTACGACTGGTTCGCACACCATCTCCAGTTCCGCCGGGCCAACGACACGCGCTCCTACGCGCTGTCGGCCATGCGCGCGCTGGAGGACGCCGACAGGTATCCAGAGATCATGCTCCTGCTTCGCGCCGCCGACCTGGGTATCGAGGGGTGCGGTACAGAACGGCTCGTGATGGACGAGGAGACCCTGCGCCGCCAGTACGGCAGCCGCCGGATCCCCTCCCGCCTGCTGCGGGAGCTGGAAGACGAAGGGCCGCGCGAACTGCTGAGGCCCTGGGTCGGACACCGGGGGCGGAACGGCATGGTCCAACTGGATCTGCACGACGAGTCGGCCGGCACGCAGGCCCTGCTTCAGCAGGCCCCGCGCTTCCTTTCCGTGTTGCGCCGGGGGGGCACCTTCGTGGTGGACGAGATCGACGCCAGCCTGCACTCGGTACTCACCGCCCGGCTCATCGGCCTCTTCCAGCAGCCTGAGACGAATCCGAACGGCGCCCAGCTGCTGTTCACCAGCCACGATCCAAGCCTGCTCGGACGGCGCGACGGCGAGGACATCCTCAAACGCGACCAGGTCTGGTTCGTGGAGAAGGACAGCTTCGGGGAGAGCTCGCTCTACTCACTCGCCGACTTCAAACCGCGAAAGGACGAGAACCGGGAGCGCCGGTACCTGGGCGGTAGTTACGGTGGCGTCCCGTTCATCGACGAGAGCTTCACCGAGGCACTGCTGCGAAGGGGTGGGGGGGCCACTGGCCAGGACACCGAAGCCCAGCGGCAGGCCCGAACCGGGACGGACTCCGAAACGGCCTCGTCGCGACACTGATCTGACCCGACGGGCAGGCGTGCGGGACAGCGCGGACCAGATCATGGTGGTGTGTGGCGCCGAGACCACGGAGTACGAGTACCTGAGGGACTTCAAAGCCCATCTCAAGCGCCCCAACCTGTCGGTCAAGGTCACCAGGAAGCCCGGCTCACCACTTCAAGTAGTGCAGTACGCGGCGGACCGCTGGGGCGGAGCGGGGGACGAGTTCGACCAGGTGTGGTGCGTGGTCGACGTCGATGAATTCCCGGACCTGGACGAAGCCGTCCGTCTCGCCCGACGGAGGCGTGTCGAGATCGCCGTCTCGAATCCGTGCTTCGAGCTGTGGCTCCTGCTGCACCATGCCGACCAGCGCGGATGGGTACGCGACTACGAGGCGCTCAAGAGGCTTCTGGGCAAGTACGTCGACGTACCCGCCGACAAGTCCGTCGACTTCGCCAGGGACTACGGCGGGGAACGGTGGAAGGCGGCGGTGGAGCGGGCCCGCGTGCTGGCGCCGGAAGGCACGGAACACCTCCCGGAAGCCAACCCGTCCACCGGAATGTGGCGCCTCGCCCTGGCCATCACGGGCGAGACGCACCCGCTCACTTGAAGAACGCGATCCCGTCGTCCGGCATGTCGTCCGGGAGGGCCTTCGCCCAGCGTTCGACGTCCTCCGGGGTGACGGCCTTCTTCAGGTGGGCCGACATGTAGGGGCGCAGCTCGACCTCGGGGGTCTGCTTCTCGCCGACCCACATGAGGTCGCTCTTCACGTAGCCGTACAGGCGCTTGCCGCCGGTGTAGGGCTGCGAGGCCGCCGTGCGGGCCACCGCGTCGGTGACCAGGTCGATCTGCGGCTTCTGGTCGGCCAGTTCGCCGTACCAGATCTCGATGACGCCGTCGTCGCGGACCATCGTGACCTCGACCTTGCGCTGCGGGTCGATGCGCCAGAAGCCGTGCTCCGACTCCAGGGGGCGCACCTTGTTGCCGTCCTGGTCGAGGACCCAGGTGTGCGACTGGTACTCCAGGAAGTCGCGGCCGTCGTGGGTGAAGGAGACCTCCTGCCCGAAGTTGCACTTCTCGGCCCCGGGGAAGTCGTGCACGCCCGCGCCGGCCCAGTTGCCGAGCAGGAAGGCGAGCGGGACGAGGTCCTTGTGGAGGTCGGACGGGATCTCGATCATGAGCGGAGCTTCCTAGGTATGGGTCAGCGCTGGCCCTGGAACAGCTTCTTCACGGTCAGCCCGGCGAAGGCGAGCACGCCGACGCAGACCAGGACCAGCAGGATTTCGAAGAAGATCTCCACGGAGGTGCTCCTTGAGCAGGGGTGGGCGTACGACAGGGCCGGGTCCCAGCTTACGCGGCCGGGACCCGGCCCTCCTCAGGGGACGGGTCGGCGCAGACGGGTCAGCGCAGCAGCTGGCTCTGCAGCACGACCGTCTGCCGGAAGGGCACGTCCCGCGCGCCGCCCGCGCGGTCCTGCGCGACCAGGGCGAGGACGTCACCGGCGCCGAGGTAGGCGTGCCGGTTCTGCTCCTTGCCGTACGGGGCGGGCTCCTCGTACGGCAGCGCGTCGACGTCGTCGACGTGCGCCCGGACGGGGAAGCCGTCGTCGAACGCCTCCAGCTCGGCCCCGGCCAGGGCGTGCGTGGGTGCCGCAGCCGCCGCGAACTCCTCGAACAGGGCGTCGGTGAGCGCGGCCGTGCCGAACTGGAGCAGGTAGATCCGGGTACGGGTGCCGTCCGGCGCGGTCACGACGCCCCGCCCTCACCCGCGTCTACAGCGGGGCCTCCCTCCGGTACACCACCGGCAGGCCCCTCACGCTCGACCAGGCCCACGACAAGATCCGCGCGTCCCTCGCCCGAGCCGCCGAGACCCCGCGCGCTCAGTGGAGCTGGGGCATCCTTCACGGGAACGATCTGATCGGACTGATCTCCCTGCGTCGACGCACCCCGAACATGGGCACCATCAGCTACATCCTCCGGGAGGACAGCTGGGCCAACGGGTACGCAACCCACGCCACCCGGCAAGCCGTCACCGTCGCCTTCACCACGGCCGGCCTCAACCGGCTGGAGGCCATGCACCACCCCGACAACCCCGCCTCCGGCCGCGTCCTGGTCAACGCCGGGTTCGTCCGCGTCGGCACGGCCGACCGGGACACGGGGGCCGGAACCGTCCTTCACGAGCTGTATGCGCTGGAAAGCACAGGCCCTCGGCAGCCGCTACGGCCTCACCTCGGATGATCCCTTGCTCACCGCCGCGTCGAGGTTCTTGTTCCGGAGCCAGGTGCGGATGGTCTGGATGTGTTCCGGCTTGCGTTCCAGGGGGAGCCAGTGGCCGGCGGGGAGGTGGGTGATGGTGAGGTCGGGGCAGGACGCGCGCATGGGGGCGCCCTGGTGGTTGTTCGTGATGGTGCAGATCGCGTCCCAGTCACCGTTGACGAACAGGACCGGCTGCGACAGGCGGCCGTCGTCGGGGGCCGTGCGGGCGTAGGCGGTGTTGGCGGCGTCGTTCGTGTACCAGGCGGAGGGGCCGCGGAAGCCGTGCGCCTTGAAGGCCCGGACCAGTTCGTCGAAGTCGGCCGGCGGCCACAGGGCCGGGTCGGGCGGGGTCGGCTCGGCGCGGTGCGCGGCGCCGAAGCGGCCGCCGTCGCGCGTGACCGTCGCCGTCGGCGAGACCTCGCCGGTCGCGGCGGGGCTGCCGGGCCGGTAGACCGAGGCCAGCGTCGCCGCCCGGTCCGCGTCGAGGTCGGTGACCGCCGCCTCGAAGTGCGTCGTGTAGTAGCGGTAGTAGTCCCATTGGCCGTCCGGGTAGCGGTCGGCCGGGTAGAGCGTCCGGTCGACCAGCGGTACGAGGGTGGCCAGGCTGTTCCCGTCGGGGAAGTACGCCCACGACGTCAGTACGGCGCCGCGGCAGCGCGCGGGCTCGTGTGCGGCCAGCGCGCCGGTCACGACGCTGCCCCAGTCGTGGCCGACCCAGATCGCGGCCTCGCCGCCGAGGTGGTCGTGGAGTTCCGCCATGTCGGTGACGACTTCGCGGACGGTGTAGGCGTCCTTGGCCGCCGGGGCGGAGGACCCGCCGTAGCCGCGGAGGTCGGGGGCGACGCAGTGCCAGCCGTCGGCGGCGAACGCCTCCATCTGGGCGCGCCAGAGGAGACCTATGCCCGGCCAGCCGTGCAGGAAGATCATGAGTGGTCCGTCGGCCGGGCCGGACTCGAGGTAGTGCGTCGTCTGCCGAGGCGTGCTGAAGGTGTGCGACGTCAGCGGCGCCGCCGGCGAGGGCGCGTCCGGCCGACGCTCGTGCCCGCCGGCTCCCCGGTTCGCCCGTACGATCCCGGCGGCCGTCGCGATCAGCACCAGCGCGACGTCCAGCACCCCGTAGGCGACGGCCGTCGGCTTGAGCCCGAACCGTTCGACGGCGAGCCCGGCCGCCAGCGCCGGCACGCTGAAGGCGAGGTAGCTGACGATGTACATCGTCGCGTACACCTGCCCCCGCCGGTCGGCCGGCGCGGCCTCGCCGAGCGCGTTCACGGTGGACCGGAACGCCGCGCCGAAGCCGAGTCCCGCGACCACCGAGCCGGCCACGTAGAGCGGCGCCGCGCTCGTCAGCAGCGCCGCGATCGTGACCAGCACGCCGGCGGCGAGGGCTCCGTGGCCGAACCACTCGCGCAGCCGGGCCGGCAGCGCCGCCGAGAGGGCGGTGCCCGCCGTCCCCGCGGCGAAGAACACCCCGAGCACGACGCCCACGGCGAAGTGGCTGCGCACACCGAGGACGGTGCCGAGGATCGACGACCCGAGCGACAGGTACAGGCCGCCGAGCGCCCACGTCGCGCCGATCGACGGCACCTGGGCGAAGAAGGCCGGGCGGGTGGCCCGGGGGAGCCCGGCGCTCGGCAGCAGCGACCGCCAGAGCGGCGTTCGCGTCGTCGCCGACCCGGGGCGGGCGGGTTCCGGGACCAGCCATACCAGCGCCGCCAGTGCCAGGTAGGCGGCGGCCAGGATCCAGAAGACCAGTTGGCGGGGGTGGGGCGCGAACTCCACCAGGGCGCCGGCCAGGACCGCCCCTGTCGCGATGCCCAGCGCCGGGACCGCGCTGCTGACGATCGATCCGCGCCGCGGGTTCGGCGCCGAGTCCATGATCATGGCGGTGGTCGTGCCGGCGGCGGCGCCCACGGCGAAGCCCTGCACGACGCGCGCCGCCATGAGGCCCCCGGTGCCGCCGGCGATCGCGAAGAGCAGCATGCCCAGCGCGAGCAGCACCAGCGCCCCGGAGGCGACCGGCCGCCGGCCCACCCGGTCGGAGAGCGAGCCGACGGTCAGCAGGGCGGCCAGCAGCGCGAAGACGTACACGGCGAAGACGACCGTCAGAGTGAACGCGGAGAAGCCCCAGAGGTGCTGGTAGACCGGGTACAGCGGTGACGGCGCGGAGGCGGCCGTGAGCGTCGCGGCGCCCGTCGCCCCGGCGACGAAGAAGGAGACTGGACGGTTGAGCACGAGACCTCCCGCATAAAGCAATGGTCTTTGCTTTAACCACCGTAGAGCACGGCGCCTGGTTAAAGCAAAGGTCTTTGCGTAGGGTGGTGGTGTGCCTTCTCATGCAGCTGTCAGTCGCCCCGGAGGGCGGAGCGGACGGGTCCTGGCCGCGATCTACACGTCGGTCGGCGAGCTGGTGGGCGAGGGTGCCGAAAAGATCACCTTCCCCGTCATCGCCGAGCGGGCCGGGGTCAACCCGACGACGCTCTACCGGCGGTGGGACAGCGTCAACGCGCTCCTGGAGGAGGTCGCGGCGGCTGCCCTGACGCGGGACGGGGAGTCGGCACCCGACACCGGGTCGCTGGAGCAGGACCTCACGGAGTGGGCGACCGTCATCGCCCGCGACATCACCCGCCCCGAGCGGGTCCGGTACCTGCGCGCGATGGTGGCGGCCCGCGCCGAGACCGTCGCGGACTGCCCGGTCACGGAGACGCGGCGCGGGCAGGCGTCAGAGATGGTGCGGCGCGCGCGCGAGCGGGGCGAGACGACGCCGACGGCCTCGCAGATCCTCGATCACGTCGTCGCGCCGCTGTACTACCACGTCGTCTTCGCGCTGCCGGTGGACCTGGAGTACGCGCGCCGGCTGGTCCGCGACGTACTGGCCATGGTCGCCTAGCGCCGGACGCCGTCCACGAAGGCCCCCCACGCCGACGCCCCGAAGAGGAGGGCGCCGCGAGCGGGGTCCTTGCTGTCGCGGACGGGGACGAGGGAGGGGGTGTTGGCGGCGACCTCGACGCAGTTGCCGCCGTCCTGGTTGCTGTAGCTGCTCTTGTGCCAGTCGGCGGCGCGGAGGAGATCGTCGGAGACCTCGACACACTCGCCGCCGTCCTGGTTGCTGTAGCTGCTCTTGCGCCACGTGACAGTGCTCAGGTCGATGGCTCGCATGGCGCTTCCTCCAGCATCCGTTCGATGAACTCCCGTGATGCGACCGGAGAGAGGGCAACATCACGGACCCGATCGTATCGGAGCTGGAGCTGGTCGACCGCCGCAGTTTCCTGGACCAGCTCGCCCGAGTAGCCCGTCTCGACCCAGGCGACAATTCGACCGGCGCCGTGCAAGAACATGGTGTGAGTGTTCGTGAGCGCGTGCAGCCCCGCCGCCCCCGGAACGACCTGGACGACGACGTTGGGACGCTGCGCCATAGCGAGAAGATGGCCCAATTGCGCATGCCACTCACTGGGGTTGCTCAGCGGGCTGAGCAACACCGCCTCGGAGAGGAGCGCGCGGAAGTGCGGCCCGCCCTCGGCCAGCAGGGGCTCGCGGCGGCCCATTCGCGCCGTCACCTGCCTGTCCAACTCGGCCCCGCTCCAACCGCCCTGACTCAGCAACTCCGTGGCGTACTCCGGCGTCTGAAGCAGGCCCGGCACGATGCTCGGTGAGTACTGCCACATGCTCACCGCCTCCGACTCCAGCACCATGTACCGCCGGTACCGCTCCTTGAACTGCGTCGGGTCGGCCACCGCCAGCTCCCACAGCGTGAGCAGCAGCCTGCCCGTGCCGTAGTACAGGTCCAGCGCCTCCACGATCTCCGGGCCGCCCAGCATCTGGCCCTTCTCCATCTTCGACAGCTGGGACGCGTCCCAGCCCAACGCCTCCGCCAAGGCCCGCAGGGACACGCCCCGTTCCTGCCTCAGGAACCGCAGCTCTTCCGCGAACCGAGCCCTCGGCTCCTGGCTCCGACCCGTGATCGCCCTTCGTTGAGGCACCGCATCCTCCCGGGTGTGGACGTTGTGGTTGGTTGCCGATTCCGGCAGGACATAGCCGCCGTTGCGCGCTTGGCGGCCCTCGATCTGGGTCATGCTCGTAATACCCACCGCTACGCAAAGTAGCGCAACTGTCGCATTCCGTATAGACGTTGACGAAAGGGAGTGGCCCGATGAGTCCGAAACCGGCCACCTACGACCCCGGCACCGCCCTCTACGACCCCGCCACCGACCGCGTCGGCGAGTACCGGGGCCAGGCCGGCGCCCGCGCCATGCTCCGCCCCCTCGGCGGCGGCCGGGAGTGGGAGGCGGAGCCCGGCTCGCTGCGGCCGGCGACCGACCGGGAGCGGCTCAGCGCGAGCGTCCGCGCCGCCAACGAGCGCACGCTCGCCACGCCCCCCGGTCCCGGCGACGTCAGCCGCCCGCCGGAGCCCGTGGAGGGGTGCCCGACCTGCCTCTGGCTGGCCGACCGCCGGGTCGCCGCTCGGGCCTCGTTCGACCACAGCGCCGTGACGGACGCGAACGTCCTCATGCGCGAGCACCAGCGGAAGGAGCACGACGGATGACGCACGACGACGACCGCCCCCGCCTCTCCCCCGGCTTCGGGATGCCCCCGTTCCACCCGGCGTACCCGCCCAGCCCCCGTCGTCGTCGGCGCCGCCGCCGCCCGGACGGCGCCACCGTGAGCGGCGTCCTCACCGTCCTCTGCGTGGCCACCCTGCTCACCACCCTCACCGTCGCCCTGCTCCGCCCGCACCCCTGACACCCCGCCGGGCTACGCTGCCCATATGGCGAAGAAGCTCGTGATCAAGGTGACGGCGGGGACGGACGCCCCGGAGCGGTGCTCGCAGGCGTTCACCGTGGCCGCCGTGGCCGTGGCCAGCGGGGTCGACGTCTCGCTCTGGCTGACCGGCGAGTCGGCGTGGTTCGCGGTGCCGGGACGCGCGGCGGAGTTCGAGCTGCCGCACGCGGCCCCGCTGCCGGACCTGCTGGAGTCGATCCTCGCCGGTGGCCGCGTCACGCTGTGCACGCAGTGCGCGGTGCGCCGGGACATCACGGAGAACGACGTCATCGAGGGCGTGCGGATCGCCGGCGCGCAGGTCTTCGTGCAGGAGGCGATGGGGGACGAGACGCAGGCTCTCGTCTACTGAGACGCGGGGGACCTCAGGGACCTCAGGGACGCGGCCCCTTCTTCTTGCCGTCCAGCTCGTCCCACCACTCGTCGGACTTCGGGTCCCCGGACGGGTCGTCCCACCAGCGGTCCTCGGGGCCCCGCCGGTTCGCCACCATCGCGGCGAGCGGCGGGATGACCATGGCGACCACGCACATGGCGACGGCCGCCGGGATCGACCAGATCCGGACGACGCCCCAGGCCAGCACGAACAGGCCGATGCAGACCGCCATCATCGCGAAGTAGACGTGCCGCCGGCGTGCGTACATGACTCCAGCGTAGGCCGGACACGCCGAAGGGGCCGCTCCCCAGGCGTCCAACCCGGTGGGAGCGGCCCCCTCGTCGTAAAAGCCCGCCGTCAGACGGCGATGGCGACCTCCGCGAGACCGCCCTGCTGGGCGACGACCGTGCGGTCCGCCGTGCCGCCCGGCACCAGGGCGCGGACGGTCCAGGTGCCCTCGGCCGCGTAGAACCGGAACTGGCCCGTCGCGGAGGTCGGCACCTCCGCCGTGAACTCGCCGGTGGAGTCCAGGAGCCGCACGTAGCCCGTCACCGGCTCGCCGCCGCGGGTCACCTGGCCCTGGATGGTGGTCTCACCGGGCTTGATCGTCGAGGCGTCGGGGCCGCCGGCCTTCGCACCGCACATGTTCGTACTCCTGAGGGGTTGGGGGAGGTCGGGAGGAGGCTGGGGCCGGTTACTTGTTGGCGCCCAGCTCGATCGGCACGCCGACCAGGGAGCCGTACTCGGTCCAGGAGCCGTCGTAGTTCTTGACGTTCTCCACGCCGAGCAGCTCGTGCAGCACGAACCAGGTCAGCGCGGAGCGCTCGCCGATGCGGCAGTACGCGATGGTGTCCTTGGCCAGGTCGACCTGCTCGTCGGCGTAGAGCTGCTTCAGCTCCTCGTCGGAGCGGAAGGTGCCGTCGTCGTTGGCGTTCTTCGACCACGGGATGTTGCGGGCCGAGGGCACGTGGCCGGGGCGCTGCGACTGCTCCTGCGGCAGGTGGGCCGGGGCGAGCAGCTTGCCGGAGAACTCGTCGGGCGAGCGCACGTCGACCAGGTTCTGCGCGCCGATCGCGGAGACCACGTCGTCGCGGAAGGCGCGGATGGCCTTGTTCTGCGGCTTGGCCTGGTACTGGGTGGCGGCGCGCTCGGGGACCTCGGTGCCGTCGACCAGCTCGCGGGCGTCCAGCTCCCACTTCTTGCGACCGCCGTCGAGCAGCTTGACGTTCTCGTGGCCGTAGAGCTTGAAGTACCAGTAGGCGTACGACGCGAACCAGTTGTTGTTGCCGCCGTAGAGGATCACCTGGGTGTCGTTGCCGATGCCCTTGGCGGAGAGGAGCTTCTCGAAGCCCTCCTGGTCGATGAAGTCGCGGCGCACCGGGTCCTGGAGGTCCTGGGTCCAGTCGATGCGGATCGCGTTCTTGATGTGGTTCTTGTCGTAGGCCGAGGTGTCCTCGTCCACCTCCACGACCGCGATGCTCGGGTCGTCCAGGTGGTCCTGAAGCCAGTCGGCGTCGACCAGGACGTCGCTGCGGCTCATGCTTTCTCCTCCGGGGCAGGTACGGCGGGGTGTGCGTGTGAGGCGAGGGTGCGGGCCGGACGCGGCCAGGGGGCGGCGCGGCGCGCGGAGTGCCCCGCACGGGCGGGGCCGGGGATGCGGAGGCGGGGCCGTCCGCTCAGAAGGCGCGACAGAGCATGGCGGCAACGCGGCACAGGTCCACTGCCCGCCGCTTCGTGAGATCCGCCTGTCGCTTCATGGTTTCGATCGTAGGGACGGACGGCGGGGCGTGTCACCGGCGTGTCGGATGGTGAGACGCGACCGTCCGCCATGCGGGACGGGGGAGGTGGGCGGCGGGGCTACGCCTGCGGCTCCAGCCGCACGTCCGTGCCCTTCACCGTGACGGCCACGCCGTCCTTCGCCGCCCGGACCGTGTCGAGCTTCACCCCGCCGGGCAGCTCCTTGATCGTCTGGTCGAAGTCGGTGATGGCCCGCAGCCGCTGCTCCGCCAGCTCGCGCCCGGCGATGTCCGGCAGCCCGTCGGCGGTGACGTCGACATGGTCGTCCTTGACCTTCAGCGAGCCGAGGACCTGCACGGGCTGGGGCAGGTCGATGCCCAGCACGGTCACGTCCAGGGTGACCTTGATCTTGCCGTCGCCGCCGTCGCCGAGGCCGGTGACCTTGGCGTTAATGCCCGGGCCGACCTCGGTGGGCTCGGAGCGGGTGGCCTTCAGCAGCTCGTCGTAGGTGATCAGCGCGGTGCCGGTGGCGCTGTCCGCGGTGGCGGTGGAGTAGTCGTCGGAGAAGCGGACGCCCTTGAGGTGGGCCTTCAGGTCGGAGATCTTCAGCTTCTTGCCGTCGCCGGTGTCGGCCGGGTAGTCCGCGATGCCGACCTCGACGTCGTGGAACTCGTCGCCGGCGAGCTGGGTGAGGAAGGGGAAGCCGTTGATGGACACGTCGGGGGTGCCCGGCAGGTTCTCGGTGGTGCGGATCTGGTCCGCCGCCTTGTCCTCGGCCCAGTTCACCGCGAGGCGGTCCGCGAGCACGAAGAGACCGCCGAGGATCACGACGAGGACCACCAGTATTCGCACTGCGCGCATCTGCGGTTTCTCCACCCTGAGCGGTCGGGGACGGCGGCCTGGACGACGACCGGCGGCCGTCCTTCGCGAGCGTAACGCGCGCGGGAGAGGCCGCCGGGATTCTGTCGAGCACCTGTGACAGGCGGGAACGCTCAGGACAGCGCGCGCCCCAGCGCGTACACCGCCGGCGCGGACGCCGCCAGCGGCAGGGCCACGCCCGCCGTGAAGTGGACGAAGCGGGACGGGTAGTCGTAGGCCGCCACCCGGTGGCCGATCAGCGCGCACACCGCCGCGCCGGCGCCGAGCAGCGCGCCCTTGCCGCCGAGGTCGGTCGCGGAGCCGGCGGCGAAGCCCGCGCCGGCCGCCGCGAGCAGCGCGACGACCACCGCGGCCGGCGTCGGCAGCGGCAGCGCCCGGGCCACGGCGGCGACCGCCACGGCGAGGGCGCCGACGGTCACCGCGTCCATGTCGGCGGCCAGATAGCCGCCCGCCACGACGGCCAGGGCCGCCGCGACGACGGTCGCCGTCAGGCCGTACAGCCGCTCGTCCGGCTCGGCGTGCGAGCGCAGGTGCAGGACGAGGGAGAGCAGCACCCACACGCCGAGGGTGCCGAGGATCGCCGCCGGGGAGCGGTCGGAGAGCAGCAGCGCGGCGTCCGCGGCCAGTGCGCCGAGGAAGCCGAGGGCGATGCCCTGGCGGGCCGGCCACATGCCGTTCAGGCGGAACCAGCCTGCCGCGGTGAGGCCCTGGAGGGCGACCAGCGGGACGAGCAGGGCGTACGTGCCGACCGCCGCCGCGCCGGCCAGGAGCAGGCCGAGCAGCGCGGTGAGCAGGGCCGGCTGCATGCCGGGGTCGATGATCGGCGACCGGCCCTCGGCGCGGGCGCGCTGCGCGTCGGTGACGCGGGAGTTGCCGGCGAGGGTGGCGGGGCCGTAGCCCGAGGTGTCGGCGGGGGGTGCGGGGGCGGGCGGGGCCGGGTGGGGCTGCGGCTGGGCCGGGTGGGGGTGCGGCTGGGCCGCGTAGGGCTGCGGCTGGGCGTACGGCTGCGGCTGCGGCTGCGGCTGCGGCTGCTGCTGCTGCGCGGGCGGGTGCCGGTACGCCTGCGGCGTCAGGATCGCCGTCTGCTCCGGGGCGGGCTCCGCGGGCTGCGCGGGTGGCACCGGCGGCTGGGTCGACGTCTCCCACGTCTGGCCCTGCCAGTGCTGCGTGTACGGGTCGGCGGCCGGGTCGGGATACGCCTGCCGCTGGTCATGGCCGTACGGGTACGGCTGCTGGTCGCTCATCGCTCACCCTCCTGCGAACGGCGGGAGCACCTCGACCGTGCCGCCCTCGGCCAGCCGTACGGTCTCATGCGGGCGGGTGCCCACGGGGTCGCCGTCGACGAGGTACGAGCAGCGCAGCAGCACCCGGCGCAGTTCGCCGGGGTGCTTCTCGCGCACCGCGTCGAGCGCGCCGGCCAGCGTGGCCGCCTCGTACGGCTCCTCCGCCACCCCGGCCGCGGCCTTCGCGGCGGCCCAGTAGCGCACCGTGACCCTTGCCATCCTTCGTCGCCTCGCGTCGTCGTCGATCCGGCTGGTACGAACACCACAGGCTAGCCCGCCGCGCCGGCCGCGCCCGCCGCCCAGTCGCCGACGCGGCGCAGCAGGTCCTCGGTCGCGGCGTTCTCGGCGTGGCCCATGCCGGGCTCCAGCCAGAGTTCCGCGTGCTCACCGGCGGCCTCGGCCAGCATCCGGGGGTGGTCGAGGGGGAAGTAGCCGTCCCGGTCGCCGTGCACGAGGAGCAGCGGCACGGGCGCGATCCGGGCCGCGGCCTCCGTCGGGGACAGCGGCACCGGGTCCCAGGCGCGGTGGTGGATGCGCACCCGGAACCCGTAGCGGCCCACCACCCGGCCGGTGCGGCGCAGCACCAGCCAGTGCAGCCGGCGCATCGGCGCCGTCCCCCGGTAGTACCAGCGGGCCGGGGCGCTGACCGACACCACGGCGTCCGGAGGGTCCTCCGCGAGCGCGGCGTGCCGCAGCACCACCGAGCCGCCCATCGAGAAGCCGACGGTCACCACGCGCGCGTGCCCGAAGCCCCGCGCCCAGGCCACCGCCTCCGCCAGGTCGAGCACCTCGCGGTCGCCGACGGTGGACCGGCCGCCGGACGCGCCGTGGCCGCGGAAGGAGAAGGTGACCACCGCGCCGTACTCCGCGAGCGCGGCGGCGATCCGCCGCACGTGCGGCCGGTCCGCGTCCCCCGTGAAGCCGTGGGCGACGACGAAGACCAGGTCAGCGGCGTCCCGGCCGGCCGCGCCCGGCTCGTATACGGCGTCGACGCGCACCCCGTCCGGCGTCCGCAGGAAGGTCCGCGCGGGTGTCCGGCGCGGCGTCTCACCCTGTGGACGATCGATGGAACGTGACGCATGACCTGCCCGACCGTTGCCCATGTCGGCTATTCTGCTCGGCAGAGGACTCGGGCGACGTAGCCCCCGGGTCCTTTCGTGCTTCCAGGAGCGTGCACGCACGTTCACCTCCCGGACATGCGGCGGACCCCGCGGGCGCGGGGGAGGCCACGCGTACGAAGCAGTGCCGCAAACGTCCTCGCAGGGACCGAGGAGGAACCGACGTTATGGGCGAGCGAACCGTGCACGACCGCAGGACGATCCAGGCCCAGGCAGGTGGGGCGCGATGAGTTCTCTGCTGCTCCTGACCAACGCCCTCCAGCCGTCGACGGAGGTGCTCCCCGCCCTCGGCCTGCTGCTGCACAACGTCCGCGTCGCCCCGGCGGAGGGCCCCGCCCTGGTCGACACCCCGGGCGCCGACGTGATCCTCGTCGACGGGCGGCGCGACCTGCCGCAGATCCGCAGCCTGTGCCAGCTGCTGCGCTCCACCGGGCTCAGCTGCCCGCTGGTCCTCGTCGTCACCGAGGGCGGCCTGGCCGCCGTCACCGCCGACTGGGGCATCGACGACGTCCTGCTCGACACCGCGGGGCCGGCCGAGGTCGAGGCGCGGCTCCGCCTCGCCATGGGCCGCCGGCAGATCGTCGCCGACGACTCCCCGATGGAGATCCGCAACGGCGACCTGTCGGTGGACGAGGCGACCTACTCCGCCAAGCTCAAGGGCCGGGTCCTGGACCTGACCTTCAAGGAGTTCGAGCTGCTCAAGTACCTCGCGCAGCACCCGGGCCGGGTCTTCACCCGCGCCCAGCTGCTCCAGGAGGTCTGGGGCTACGACTACTTCGGCGGCACCCGCACGGTCGACGTGCACGTGCGGCGGCTGCGGGCCAAGCTCGGCCCCGAGCACGAGTCGCTGATCGGGACCGTGCGCAATGTGGGGTACCGGTTCGTGACGCCGGAGAAGCCGGAGCGGGCGGAGCAGCGTCCGGCGGAGAAGGGCGAGCGCGAGGCCCGGGCCGAAGTGGACCAGCCGGAGCAGGCGCGGGCCTCGTCCGGGGCGTGACACGGACCTGCCCGAATACGGGTCCATCCGCGTAGACTCCGCGCGTGGCCAAGGTAACCAGGGATGATGTGGCGCGGCTGGCGGGGACGTCCACCGCCGTCGTCAGCTATGTCATCAACAACGGACCCCGGCCGGTCGCCCCGGCCACGCGCGAGCGCGTCCTCGCCGCGATCAAGGAGCTGGGGTACCGGCCCGACCGGGTCGCGCAGGCGATGGCGTCCCGGCGCACGGACCTCATAGGTCTGATCGTGCCGGACGCCCGCCAGCCGTTCTTCGCGGAGATGGCGCACGCGGTGGAGTGGGCCGCCGCCGAGCGCGGCAAGATGGTGCTGGTCGGCAACTCGGACTACGTCGGCGAGCGCGAGGTGCACTACCTGCGCGCCTTCCTCGGCATGCGGGTCTCGGGCCTGATCCTGGTCAGCCACGCGCTGAACGACATGGCGGCGGCCGAGATCGACGCCTGGGACGCCCGGGTGGTGCTGCTGCACGAGCGCCCCGAGGCCATCGACGACGTCGCCGTCGTCACGGACGACCTCGGCGGCGCCCAGCTCGCCGTCCGCCACCTCCTGGAGCACGGCTACCCGTACGTGGCGTGCATGGGCGGCACCGCCGAGACGCCCTCCGTCGGCGACCCGGTCTCCGACCACGTCGAGGGCTGGAAGCGCGCCATGAAGGAGGCCGGGCTGCCGACCGAGGGCCGGCTCTTCGAGGCGCCGTACAACCGCTACGCGGCCTACGACGTCGCCCTGGAGCTACTGGCCGGGCCGCGCCGGCCGCCGGCCATCTTCTGCTCCACCGACGACCAGGCCATCGGCGTGCTGCGCGCCGCCCGCGAGCTGCGCATCGACGTGCCGGGCGAGCTGGCGGTGGCCGGCTTCGACGACATCAAGGAGGCGGGCCTCGCCGACCCGGGCCTGACCACCGTCGCCTCCGACCGCTCGGCGATGTCCAAGGCCGCGGTCGACCTGGTCCTGGACGACGGGCTGCGGGTGGCGGGCTCGCGGCGGGAGCGGCTGAAGGTGTTCCCGTCCCGGCTGGTGGTCCGGCGGTCCTGCGGCTGCGGGTAGGTTCCGTCTCCACCGTGCCGCCCGGCGATCACAGCAACCCCGCGTCCCGCGCCGTCCACACCGACGGAACCAGGGGGCGGTAGCCCAGTTCCCGACGGATGCGCGCCGTCGACATCACGCTGTGCCACGGGTCCGGTGCCTCCTTGTCGTAGACCTCCCGCGGTACGGGCAGGTCCTGGACGTCGAAGAGGTCGACGGTGGTGACCGGGGCCTCGTCGGCGATGTTGTAGACGCCGTGCGCGCCGTCGGCGTACAGCAGCCGCTTCAGGCCCTGCGCCACGTCCAGGTGATGGCCCATGTGCAGGCGCTGCATGGCGGGCCAGGCCGGCGCCCACTTCATGACGTCGACCAGGTGCGGGTCTCCGTCGCCGTACACGAAGGGCAGCCGCCCGATACGCAGGTCCCGCAGCCCGTCCAGCGCCCCCAGCGCGCGCTCCGCCTGCCACTTCGACTCGGGGTAGGCGCCCCACAGGTGCGTGCCCGGCACTGTCTCGTCGCCCTCGACCAGCGCCCTGCCCCGCCCGGCGCCGTACACCAGTCCGGTGCTGACCTGCACGAACCGTCGCACCCCGGCGGACACCGCGGCCTTGCCCAGCTCGACGGCCGCGTCCCGGTTGACCGCCCGCGCCTCCTCGTCCGGCACCCCGCGGAACGCGGCCGCGACGTTCACCACGGCGTCCACACCGGCCGTCGCGCCGCCGAGCACCTCCGCGTCCCGCAGATCACCGACCACGACCTGCGCTCCCAGTGCGGCGAAGTGATCGCCGCGCGCCGGGTCCCGCACCAGCACGCGCACCTCGTCGCCGGCCGCCGCGCTCTGCAGCAGGTTCGGCACGAAGCGCCGCCCGACCTGGCCCGTCGCCCCGGTCACCAATGTCAGCATGGCTGCCTCCTCATGTCGTGAGCCATGCCCCCAGGCTGCGCGAGCGGCGGAAGCGGCGGCAGAGACGCGGTTATCCAGGGACCGGCGCTCCCTGGCAACGCCCCCGGGTCCGAGAGACCCTCGGACCATGGACCGCACCGAACTCGCCGACTTCCTGCGCCGAGCCCGTACCCGCCTGGCCCCCGGCGACGTCGGCCTGGCCTCGGGCCCCCGGCGTCGCACCCCCGGCCTGCGCCGGGAGGAAGTGGCGCAGCTCGCCGGGATGTCCCCGGACTACTACACGCGACTGGAGCAGCGGCGCGGTTCCCACCCGTCGCGCCAGATCCTCACCGCCCTGGCCCGCGCCCTGCGCCTCACGGACGCCGAGCGCGATCACCTGTTCCACCTGGCCGGCGACGAGCCACCCCGGTCCGGCGGCTCGTCGGACCACGTCCGGCCGGGACTGCTCATGATCCTCGACCGGCTGAACGACCTGCCGGCATCGGTGCTGAGCGACTGGGGGCAGATGCTCGCCCAGAACGCGATGTCGGTGGCCCTGACCGGAGACCACACCGGGACGAACATCATCCGCCGCTGGTTCCTGACACCGGGCGCACGGGACCTGGCCCCGCCGGAGAACCACGAGCAGCACTCCCGCGCCCACGTCGCGAGCCTGCGCGCGGTCACGACCGCCCGCGGCGACGAACCTGGCCCGGCCGCACTCGTGACCGAGCTGCGCCGCGGATCCGCCGAGTTCGCAGAGGTCTGGGCCGAGCACGACGTCATGGTCCGCCGCCCGTCGCCGAAGCGCTTCCTGCACCCCGTCGTCGGCGCGCTCGACCTCGACTGCGAGGTACTGCTCAGCGACGGCCACAGCCAGCAGCTCGTCGTGCACTCGGCGCGCCCCGGCACCCCGACGTACGAGCGGCTCGAACTGCTGCGCGTCGTCGGCCTCCAGGACATCGGCCGAAGCCGCTGAGGATCCCGGTGACCCATGCGTCCGGCTTCCGGCGGGGCGCCTTTATATCGGGCATACGAGCTTCTGCCGGGCTTCTCAGGCGGGACTCAGGAAGCTCTCATGCACCGGCGGAAGGCTCTGTGTCATGACCGAGAGCCTCCGCCGCAGCGGCGAACACCACGAGTACGACGCCCCGTACGACCCGTACGCGTCCTCGCACGCGAACCCGGCGAACCCGGTGAACCCGGAGTGGCCGCCCCCGCCGGCCCAGCCGCCCGTCCCCCCGGTCTCGCCGGACGGGGGGCACCACCGGCCCCGGCGCCGCCGCCCGCTCGCCCTGCTGGCCACCGTCGCCGTCGTCGCGGCGGCCGTCGGCGGCGGCACCGCCTACGGCATCCAGGAGCTGACCGGCAGCGACACGGTCGCCTCCAGCGCGACCAGCACCCAGGTGGTGCCGTCCAGCCAGAAGGGCACGGTCTCCGGCGTGGCCAAGGCGGTCAGCCCGAGCATCGTGGAGGTCAACGCCGAGTCGAACGCCGGCTCCTCCACCGGCGCCGGCGTGATCATCACCTCGGGCGGGGAGATCGTCACCAACAACCACGTGGTCGCCGGCGCCTCCTCCGTGAAGGTGACCACCAGCGACGGCAAGCGGTACCGCGCCGAGGTCGTCGGCACCGACAGCAAGAAGGACCTGGCGCTGATCAAGCTGTCCGGCGCCTCGGGCCTGAAGGCGGCGACCCTCGGCGACTCCGCGGGCGTCCAGGTCGGCGACCAGGTCGTGGCGATCGGCTCCCCCGAGGGCCTGACCGGCACGGTGACCAGCGGCATCGTCTCCGCGCTCGACCGGGACGTCACCGTGTCCACGGACGAGGGGCAGCAGCAACAGCAGCGGGGCCAGGGCGGCGGCTGGCCGTTCGAGTTCGGCGGCCGGCAGTTCAACGGCGACACCGGGTCGTCCACCACGACGTACAAGGCGATCCAGACCGACGCCTCCCTCAACCCGGGCAACTCCGGCGGCGCCCTGATCGACATGAACGGCAACATCGTCGGCATCAACTCCGCGATGTACTCCTCGGCCGACGCGTCCTCGTCCCAGTCCTCCTCGGCGGGGAGCGTGGGCCTCGGCTTCGCGATCCCGGTGAACACCCTGAAGGCCGACCTGGCGACGCTGCGGGCGGGCTCGACGGGCTGAGCCGCGGACCCGCGTGCCGCCGTGGGACGCTGAAGGCACCCGCCCGCGTCCCGCCCCTACCCCGAGGAACCCCGACAGCCATGAGCCCCGCAGAAGGCGACCCCCAGCGCATCCTGATCGTCGACGACGAGCCGGCCGTGCGCGAGGCGCTCCAGCGCAGCCTCGCCTTCGAGGGCTACGCCACCGAGGTCGCCGTGGACGGCGTGGACGCCCTGGCGAAGGCGGCGGCGCACCGCCCCGACCTGGTCGTCCTGGACGTCCAGATGCCCCGCATGGACGGCCTGACCGCCGCCCGCCGCATCCGCGCGGCGGGCGACACGACCCCGATCCTCATGCTCACCGCCCGCGACACGGTCGGCGACCGGGTCACCGGCCTGGACGCGGGCGCCGACGACTACCTGGTCAAGCCCTTCGAGCTGGACGAGCTGTTCGCCCGCATCCGGGCCCTGCTGCGCCGCAGCTCCTACGCGGCGGCCGTGGACGCCACCGCCGAGGACTCCGACACGCTCGGCTTCGCCGACCTGACCATGGACCTGGCGACCCGGGAGGTCACCCGGGCCGGGCGGACGGTGGAGCTGACCCGCACCGAGTTCACCCTCCTGGAGATGTTCCTGGCCCACCCGCGCCAGGTCCTCACCCGGGAGCAGATCCTCAAGGCGGTCTGGGGCTTCGACTTCGAGCCGTCGTCCAACTCCCTGGACGTGTACGTGATGTACCTGCGCCGCAAGACCGAGGCGGGCGGCGAACCGCGCCTGGTGCACACCGTCCGGGGCGTCGGCTACGTGCTGCGGCAGGGCGGCCCCGAGTGACCCGGCTCGGCCGCCGACTGCGCACCCTCCCCATCCGCGCCCGGCTCTCCCTGCTGGTCGCGGCGGCCGTGGCGTTCGCGGTGGCGGCGGTCTCGGTGACCTGCTGGTTCATCGTGCGGGGCCGGCTGTACGAGCAGGTGGACAGCGACCTCAGGAAGGCCACGCTGCCCATCGACCAGCGGCAGATCAGCCAGATCAACGAGGCGCTGGCCCACTGCACCCGCACGCCCCGCGAGGGCGTCACCGGCGCGCGGACCACGTACTCCCAGGTCGTCACGGAGGACGGCACCACCTGCCTGTTCGCCACCTCCAAGGGCGAGATCAAGGCCACCGGCACCGACCGCAAGGTCATCGAGCAGGGCACGCCGGGCCAGGGCGTCTACCGCACCGGCACGGCGCGGGACGGCACCGAGGTCCGGGTGCTGACCTGGCCGGTCCCGCTGACCAACCCGGCCACCGGCGAGCCCTCCAGCGCGGCCCTGGTCTCGGCGGTCGACCTGAAGGGCACCCAGGCCACGCTGAACGACCTGGCGCTGATCCTGCTCCTGGTGTCGGGCATCGGGGTGGTGGGCGCGGGCGCCGCGGGCCTGGCGGTGGCCCGTACCGGACTGCGCCCCGTGGACCGCCTCACCGAGGCCGTGGAACACGTCGCCCGCACCGAGGACCTGGCGGTGCGCATCCCGGTGGAGGACGCGAGCGACGACGAGATCGCCCGGCTGTCCCGCTCCTTCAACTCCATGACCGCCTCGCTGGCCGGCTCCCGCGACCTCCAGCAGCAGCTCATCGCCGACGCGGGCCACGAACTGCGCACCCCCCTCACCTCCCTGCGCACCAACATCGAGCTGCTGACCCGCAGCGAGGAGACGGGCCGCCCGATCCCGGAGGCGGACCGCAAGGCCCTGCTGGCCTCGGTGAAGGCCCAGATGACGGAACTGGCCACCCTCATCGGCGACCTCCAGGAACTCTCCCGCCCCGACACCGGCCACCACACCGGCCGCACCCGCATCCTGCCCTGGCACGAGGCGGTCGACGCGGCCCTGTCCCGGGCCCGCCTGCGCGGCCCCGACCTGACCATCACCGCCGCCGTCACCCCCTGGTACGTACGGGCGGAACCGGCGTCCCTGGAACGCGCGATCGTCAACGTCCTCGACAACGCGGTGAAGTTCAGCCCGCCCGGCGGCACGATCGACGTCCGCCTGGCCGACGGCACCCTCACCGTCCGCGACCACGGCCCCGGCGTCCCCGCCGAGGAACTCCCCCACGTCTTCGACCGCTTCTGGCGCTCCCCCACCGCCCGCGCCCTCCCCGGCTCGGGCCTCGGCCTCTCCATCGTGGCCCGCACGATCCACCAGGCGGGCGGCGAGGTGACCCTCTCCCCGGCGCCGGACAACGCCGGGGGAACGGTGGCGACGGTACGGCTGCCGGGGGCACCGACACCGCCGCCGGAGGCGCCTACCTCAGAACCGTGATCCGGTCGGCCGCGGGCGGCGCGATCGGGTCGCCGGCCGAGGAGTTGGCCGTCAGGTACTGCTCGAGGGCGGCCAGGTCGTCGTCGCCGACCAGGTCGTTCGTGCCCTGGCCGAGGGTGGTGAAGCCGTCGCCGCCGCCGGCCAGGAAGCTGTTGGTGGCGACGCGGTAGGTGGCGGCGGGGTCGATGGGCGCCCCGTCGAGCTTCACCGAGGCGGCGACCACCCGGTCGGCCCCGCTCTTGGTCAGGTCCAGGGTGTAGGTGAGCCCGCCGGAGACCTGGAGCACCTTGGGCGCGGCCTCGTTCGGGCCGCTCACCTGCTCCTTGAGCGCCTGCACGAGCTGCGCGCCGGTGAAGTCCTGGAGGTTCACGGTGTTGGCGAAGGGCTGGACGGTGAACGCCTCGGCGTACGTCACCACACCGTCCCCCTCACCGGCCTTGGCGGCGTAGGTGAGCGGCGCCCGGATGCCGCCCGGGTTCATCAGGGCGAGGTCGGTCCCGGGGTCGAGGGTCTTGCCGTGGGCGAGCTGCGCGTCGGCGATGAGGTCGCCGAGGGGTGACTCGGTGCCGGTGTTGCCGATGTCGCCGGAGATGTAGCCGATGGCCTTGTCGCCGATGGGCGCGGCCAGGGCGTTCCACTTGGTGATGAGCCGCGTCATGTCGGGCGCCTTCGGCACGTCGCGGGTGACGACGCGGTTGGCGGACTTCACCGACGTACGGGCGATGTCACCCGTCTTGCGGTCGTACGTCAGCGTCGTGTCCGTGTAGAGGCGGCCGAAGGACGCGGCGGAGGTGACCATGCGGGGGTGGCCGGCCGGGTCGTCGATGGAGCAGACGTAGGCGTTGTGCGTGTGCCCGGTCACCAGCGCGTCGACGGACGGCGAGACGTGCTTGGCGATGTCGACGATGGGGCCGGAGATGCCGTCGCCGGCGCCCGGGGAGTCGCAGTCGTAGTTGTACGAGGCGGAGGCCGGGAAGCCGCCCTCGTGGATGAGGGCGACGATCGACTTGACGCCCTGGTGCTGCAGCTCCTTGGCGTACTTGTTGATCGTCTCGACCTCGTCCTTGAACTTCAGGCCCTTGACGCCCTCCGCCGAGACGATGTCGGGGGTGCCCTCCAGGGTGACGCCGATGAAGCCGACCTTGACGCCGTTCTTCTTCCACACCCAGTACGGCTTGAGCAGCGGCTTGCCGGTCTTCTCCTTGAGGACGTTGGCCGCCAGGTAGGGGAAGTCGGCGCCCTTGAAGCGCTTGTCGGTGTAGCAGCCGTCGGTGGGGTGGCAGCCGCCGTTCTGGAGGCGGGCCAGCTCGGTGGCGCCCTCGTCGAACTCGTGGTTGCCGACCGAGGTGACGTCCAGGTCGAGCTTGTTCAGCGCCTCGATGGTCGGCTCGTCGTGGAAGAGCCCGGAGATCAGCGGCGAGGCGCCGACCATGTCGCCGCCGGCGGCGGTGATGGAGTACGGGTTGCCCTTGCGGGCCTGGCGCAGGTGGGTGGCGAGGTACTCGACGCCGCCCGCGTCGATGGTCTTCGTCGTGCCGTCCGGCTGCGTCTCGGTGACGCGGCCCGAGGAGCCGGCCGGGGGCTCCAGGTTGCCGTGCAGGTCGTTGAAGGACAGCAGCTGCACGTCCTGGTAGCGGCTGGGGGCGTGCGGATGGTGGTGCCCGCCGTGGCGCTCGTGCGCGCTCGCCGAGCCCGGCAGCGCCGCCGCGGCGAGCGCCCCTGCGGTGGCGACGACCACCGCGGCGGCGGCGAGTGGACGGCGTGATCGGTGCGGTGCTCTGGCTGGCATGCGCTCCCCTGGAGGTCGGTTCGGCCCGTCGGCGCGCAGCCTAGGGTCAACGCGCGTAGCGCGACAGGGGGTTCCGGGTTACATCCTGGTTTAGCTTGCCGACCTCGGCGGGGTCCCGCCCATTACTCTCCTAGGCATGACCAGCGCGATCGACACTCTCACCGAACTCACCGCGGAGCAGAGCGAGGCCGTGCTCGCCCTGCTCGCCGAGGCCGCCCGGGCGGACGGGCAGCAGGCCGTCTCCGAGCAGGGCAGGCTGCACCTGAGGGGCGGGGCGCGGGAGGGCATCTCGCACCTGCTGCTGACCTCGTCCGGCGAACTCGTCGGCTACGCCCAGCTGGAGGACACCGACCCGGTGGAGCCGCCGGCCGCGGAGCTGGTCGTCCACCCCTCCCACCGGGGGCGGGGGCACGGGCGTGCGCTCGGCTCGGCGCTGCTCGCCGCCTCCGGCAAGCGGCTGCGGCTGTGGGCGCACGGGGGGCACGCCGCCGCGCGGCATCTCGCGCAGGTGCTCGGGCTGACCCTCTTCCGCGAACTGCGCCAGCTGCGGATGCCGCTGTCCGACCTGTCGCTGCCCGAACCCGTCCTCCCGCCGGGCGTGACAGTCCGCCCCTTCGTGGTCGGACAGGACGAGGAGGCGTGGCTGGCCGTCAACGCGGCGGCCTTCGCGCACCATCCCGAGCAGGGGTCGCTGTCGCGGGGCGACCTCGACGCCCGCGTCGCCGAGCCGTGGTTCGACGCGTCCGGCTTCTTCCTCGCCGAGCGGGGCGGGGAGCTGATCGGCTTCCACTGGACGAAGGTGCACGCGGAGGAGGGGCTCGGCGAGGTGTACGTCCTGGGCATCCGTCCCGACGCGCAGGGGGGCGGGCTGGGGAAGGCGCTCACCGGGATCGGGCTGCGGTATCTGGCGGGGCTCGGCCTCCCGACCGCGATGCTGTACGTCGACGCGGACAACGGGGCGGCGGTGGCGGTGTACGAGGGGATGGGGTTCGTCACGCACGAGGTGGACCTGATGTACCGCACGGAGACGTGAGCGCCGGTCCAGTGCGGGGCGGGGCGTGGCGCAGCCCGGCGCAGCGGGGTGCCTCCCCCAAGCTCTTCGAGCAGGGGGGACCCCCAGCGCCCACCCGTGCCGCCCCAGCGGCACGACTGCCCGCAGCTATGCCGACCCAGGGGCGCGGGGAACTGCGCGACCAGCCACGACGTACCCGCACCCGCGCACGGCGATCCACCGGCACCCCCATAGGCGCACGCCCAGACGTCATGTCCTCGTAACCGTCGATTCAGCGAAGCTTGCCACGCTCGGCCAATGCAGCCGACCGCGCCAGAGCCCTCCGACGCGCCTGTCCTGCGCATGGCGCGGAAGAATGTCTCCATGAGGCAGCCGAACAGCCAGGCCGAGATCCAGCCCGCGCAGCCCTCCGTGGGCTCCATAGCCGCGCACCGCCCCGCCACCGTGGCCGCCACGGTCTCCGACCTGGAGCCCGACATCGACGCGGACCTCGACCCGTACGAGGAGTCCGAGGAGTCCGCGTCCGAGGCGCGGGCCAGCGGCGCCGGGGCCCTCCCCCAGGGCCGCTTCCTGGACCGCGAACGCAGCTGGCTGGCCTTCAACGAACGCGTGCTCGAACTCGCCGAGGACCCGGACACCCCCCTCCTGGAGCGCGCGAACTTCCTCGCGATCTTCGCCAGCAACCTGGACGAGTTCTTCATGGTCCGCGTCGCCGGACTGAAGCGCCGCATCGCCACCGGCGTCGCCACCCGCTCCGCGTCCGGCCTCCAGCCCCGCGAGGTGCTGGAGATGATCTGGGCCCGCTCGCGGGAGCTCATGGCCCGCCACGCCGCCTGCTTCCACGAGGACGTCGCCCCCGCCCTCGCCGAGGAGGGCATCCACCTGGTCCGCTGGAGCGAGCTGGCCGAGAAGGAGCAGGCCCGCCTCTTCACCCTCTTCCGGCACCAGATCTTCCCCGTCCTCACCCCCCTGGCCGTCGACCCCGCGCACCCCTTCCCGTACATCTCGGGCCTCTCCCTGAACCTCGCGGTCGTCGTCCGCAACCCCGTCACCGGCCACCGCCACTTCGCGCGCGTGAAGGTGCCGCCCCTGCTGACCCGCTTCCTGGAGGCCGCGCCGGGCCGCTACGTCCCCATCGAGGACGTCATCGCCGCGCACCTGGAAGAGCTTTTCCCGGGCATGGAGATCCTGGAGCACCACGCCTTCCGCCTCACCCGCAACGAGGACCTGGAGGTGGAGGAGGACGACACGGAGAACCTCCTCCAGGCCCTGGAGAAGGAGCTGATGCGGCGCCGCTTCGGGCCGCCGGTGCGCCTGGAGGTGGAGGAGTCCATCGACCGCGAGGTCCTGGACCTCCTGGTCCGCGAGCTGAAGATCAGCGAGGCCGAGGTCTACCCCCTGCCCGGCCCCCTGGACCTGACCGGCCTCTTCCGCATCCACGGGCTCGACCGCCCGGAGCTGAAGTACAAGAAGTTCGTCGCCGGCACCCACCGCGACCTGGCCGAGGTCGAGTCCGCGTCGGCGCCGGACGTCTTCGCGGCGCTGCGCAACCGGGACGTCCTCCTGCACCACCCGTACGACTCCTTCTCCACCTCCGTGCAGGCGTTCCTGGAGCAGGCCGCGGCCGACCCGGACGTGCTGGCGATCAAGCAGACGCTGTACCGCACCTCGGGCGACTCCCCGATAGTGGACGCCCTGATCGACGCCGCCGAGTCAGGCAAGCAGGTGCTGGTCCTGGTCGAGATCAAGGCCCGCTTCGACGAGCACGCCAACATCAAGTGGGCGCGCAAGCTGGAGGAGGCCGGCTGCCACGTCGTCTACGGCCTGGTCGGCCTGAAGACGCACTGCAAGCTGTCGCTCGTGGTCCGCCAGGAGGGCGACACGCTGCGCCGCTACAGCCACGTGGGGACCGGCAACTACCACCCGAAGACCGCCCGCCTCTACGAGGACCTCGGCCTGCTCACCGCGGACCCGCAGGTCGGCGCGGACCTGTCCGACCTGTTCAACCGCCTCTCCGGCTACTCGCGGCGCGAGACCTACCGCCGCCTGCTGGTCGCCCCGAAGTCGCTGCGCGACGGCCTGGTCTCCCGCATCCACAAGGAGATCCAGCACCACCGCGCGGGCCGCCCGGCCGGCATCCGGATCAAGGTCAACTCGATGGTCGACGAGGCCGTCATCGACGCCTGCTACCGCGCCGGCCAGGCCGGCGTGCCGGTCGACGTGTGGGTGCGCGGCATCTGCGCGCTGCGCCCGGGCGTGACCGGCCTGTCGGAGAACATCCGGGTCCGCTCGGTGCTCGGCCGCTTCCTGGAGCACTCGCGCGTCTTCGCCTTCGGCAACGGCGGCGAGCCCGAGGTCTGGCTGGGCAGCGCCGACATGATGCACCGCAACCTCGACCGCCGGATAGAAGCGCTGGTCAGGGTCACCGACCCGGCCCACCGGGCGGCCCTGAACCGGCTCCTGGAGACCGGCATGTCCGACACCACCGCCTCCTGGCACCTCGGCCCGGACGGCGAGTGGACGCGGCACGCGGCGGACCCGGAGGGCAGGCCCTTGCGCAACATCCAGGAGATGCTCATAGACGCCCGGAGGCGCCGGCGTGGCCCAGCAGCACCTTGACCCGACGACGGACACCGCCGCAGGCCCGCTGCCGGCGGACACCTTGGAGACGTACCTGCGCGCGCAGGCCACGGAGTTCCTCCGCGCCCTGCGCCGCCACCGCGAGGACGGCACCGCCGGCGACCCGGCCGGACCGGCGCCCGCCCCCGACCCGCACCGCCCGCTGCGCCGCGCCGCCCGCCGCCTGAGCGGCACCCTGCACACCTTCCGGCCGCTCCTGGACGCCGAGTGGACGGAGGGCACCCGCCCGGAGCTGGCCTGGCTCTCCGGCATGCTCGCCCTGGAGCACGCCTACGCCGACCGCCTGGAACGCCTGCTCCAGGCCCTGCACCGGCTGTCCGGCACGTCGGGCGCCCCCGGCACCGGCCCCCAGACCGTCGTCCCCGGCGCGGCCCGGGCCGCCGCGCTCCTCGACCGCCAGCTGACCCTGGCCCGCACCCGGGCCCACTCCACCGCCCTGCAGGCCCTCGGCAGCAGCCGCTTCCACGCGGTCACCGACCGGATCGCCCTGCTGGCCAGCGAGGTCCCGCTGTGCCCGGGCAGCGCGGCCGGCGCCGATCTGCGCCCCCTGGCGGCAGCCGCCGAGGCCCGCCTGGCCGACGCGGTCGCCGCGCTGCCGCTGCACACCGCGGGGCACCCGTACAACGCGCAGGCGCTGGTCCACGGCCTCGCCCCGGACCCCGCGCCGCACCCCCAGGACGCCCCCTGGCACCAGGTCCGCCTCCTGCTGCGCCTGCACCGCTACGCGCGCGAGGCGCTGGCCGGCCAGGACGCCACCCCCGACGCCCCGGACCACGACCCCGCAGGGCAGGCCCTGGACCGCCACCGCGACGCCGCCGAGGCCGCCGCGGCGGCTGCGCAGGCGGCCCGTACGCCGCGGATCGCCCCGGCGACGGCGTACGCGCTGGGCGTGCTCCACGCGGACCAGCGGCATGAGGTGGAGGCGGCGAGGTACGCGTTCCAGCACAGCTGGCGCGCGAGGAGGCCCGGGACCCGATGACCACCATCCAGGCAGCGGGCTGTGTCCTGTGGCGCCGCACCCCGGCCGGCCTCGAGATCTGCCTGGTCCACCGCCCCAAGTACGACGACTGGTCCCACCCCAAGGGCAAACTGAAGCTGGGCGAGACCGCCCTGACGGCCGCCCTCCGAGAGGTGGCCGAGGAAACGGGCTACACGGCGACCCCGTTCGAGGAACTCCCCTCTTCGCACTACGAGGTGGACGGCCGCCCCAAACAGGTCCGCTACTGGTCCGCCACCCCCACCGAGGGCGCCTTCACCCCGAACGACGAGGTGGACCGCATCCTCTGGCTCACCCCCGCGGCAGCCCGAGCGAAGCTGACCCAGCCCAGGGACCGAGCCCTGCTGGACACCTTCCTGGCATAGCCGCGCAGCACCCCGCACCGCACCGACGGCACAGGTTCACCCCCCGTTCACGCACGTCCGTCAACGCCTTCACCTGTTCTGCCTAATTTCGGCCTTACCCGGCACGGAAGGCCGACAGAACGACAACGCCTTCCACGCCCCAGAACTCCTCGCACGCCGCCGGTTCAGGACGGCGGCTCCTGGAAGGAACTCCCTCAAGTGAAGCTTCAGCGCATGAACCGGCGAGCCCTCGCTCTCGGTGCTCTCGCCGTCTCCGGCGCCCTGGCCCTCACGGCGTGCGGCTCCGACGACACCGGCGACACCAGCAACGCCGGCAACGGCTCGGCCACCAGCGGCGCCGGCGCCGGCGACGTGAAGTGCGACGACGCCAAGGGCCAGCTCCAGGCCTCCGGCTCCTCCGCGCAGAAGAACGCGATCGACGCCTGGGTCAAGTCGTACACCGCGGCGTGCAAGTCCGTGCAGATCAACTACCGCCCCGACGGCTCCGGCGCCGGCATCACGGCCTTCAACCAGGGCCAGACCGCCTTCGCCGGCTCGGACTCCGCGCTGAAGCCCGAAGAGGTCGAGGCGTCCAAGAAGGTCTGCTCCGGCGGCCAGGGCATCAACCTGCCGATGGTCGGCGGCCCGATCGCGGTCGGCTTCAACGTCCCCGGCGTCGACACGCTGGTCCTGGACGCCTCGACGCTCGCCAAGATCTTCGACAGCAAGATCAGCAACTGGAACGACGACGCGATCAAGAAGCTCAACCCCGACGCCAAGCTGCCGGACCTCAAGATCCAGGCGTTCCACCGCTCGGACGAGTCCGGCACCACGGACAACTTCACCAAGTACCTGAAGGCCGCCGCCCCGGCGGACTGGAAGTACGAGCCGGCCAAGGCGTGGGCGGCCAAGGGCGGCCAGTCCGCCCCGCAGTCCTCGGGCGTGGCCCAGCAGGTCAAGCAGACCAGCGGCGCGATCTCGTACTTCGAGCTGTCCTACGCCAAGGACGGCATCAAGACGGTCGACGTCAAGACCGCCGGCGGTCCGGTCAAGGCCAGCGTCGAGAACGCCACCGCGGCCATCGGCGCCGCCGAGGTCGTCGGCACCGGCAAGGACCTCGCGCTGAAGCTGAACTACACCCCGACCGCCGCGAACGCCTACCCGATCGTCCTGGTGACGTACGAGATCGCCTGCGACAAGGGCAACAAGGCGGACACCCTGCCCGCCGCCAAGTCCTTCCTCGGCTACATCGCCTCGGAGGACGGCCAGAAGCAGCTCACGGAGGCCGGCTACGCGCCGATCCCCCAGGAGATCATCACCAAGGTCCGCGAGAACATCGCGACCCTGAGCTGACCCCAGCGTGCGGGCCGGCCCCCAGGCTCCCGGGGGCCGGCCCGCACCGTCCGGTGCACCGCCGCCAGGAGTCCCGTACCGGGACTCCGCAGACCGGAGAACCCCGATGGACACCACCACTGAGCGCCACCAGAACACCGACCCGCCCGCCCTCCAGCCCCTCGACGCCGAGTCCAGGCGCGCCGCCCGCGGCGCCACCCGCCCCGGCGACCGGATCTTCCTCGGCCTCTCCCGCGGCTCCGGCATCCTCGTGCTGGTCATCATGGCCGCCATCGCCGGCTTCCTCGCCTACCGCGCCGCGATAGCCATCGGCGACGACGAGGCCAACTTCCTCACCAGCTTCGAATGGAACCCGAGCGCGATCCCCTCGCGCTTCGGCATCGCGGTCCTCGCCTTCGGCACCGTCGTCTCGTCGCTGATCGCCATGGCGATCGCCGTGCCGGTCGCCGTCGGCATCGCCCTGTTCATCACGCACTACGCCCCGCGCCGCCTCGGCGGCGCCATCGCGTACGTGGTGGACCTGCTGGCCGCCGTCCCCTCCATCGTCTACGGACTGTGGGGCGCCCTCGTCCTGGTGCCGCACCTGCACGGCCTCTACGGCTGGCTGGACGCCTACCTCGGCTGGACCGGCGTCCTCGCCTGGAACGGCGGCGAGCCGCGCTCGCTGCTCACCGTCGGCATCCTGCTGGCCATCATGATCCTGCCGATCATCACCAACGTCAGCCGCGAGGTGTTCCGGCAGGTCCCGCGCATGCACGAGGAGGCCGCGCTGGCCCTCGGCGCCACGCGCTGGGAGGTCATCCGGATGTCGGTGCTGCCCTTCGGCCGCTCCGGCGTCATCTCCGCCTCGATGCTCGGCCTCGGCCGCGCGCTCGGCGAGACCATGGCCGTGGCCATGGTGCTCTCCCCGACCTTCGACATCAACGCCAGCCTGCTCGACCCGGGCGGCGGCACCTTCGCCCAGAACATCGCCAGCAAGTTCAACGAGGCCAGCCCCGCCGGACGCGACGCGCTGATCGCCTCCGGCCTGGTGCTCTTCGTCATCACCCTGCTGGTCAACGGCGCGGCCCGCGCGATCATCGCCCGCCGCAAGGAGTACTCGGGGGCCAACGCATGAGCCACGCATCCCTCACCGGCCGGCGCCCGGCCGGCTCGCTGCGCGGCGCGACCCTGCCCAAGTGGTTCCCCTGGGCCGTCGCCGCCGGCTCCGTCGCCCTCGGCCTCGGCATCAGCGCCGCCGCCGGGCTCGGCAGCAGCATCCAGTGGGCGCTGATCGCCGCGGTGCTCTTCGTCGCCGGGACGTACGCCGTCGCCGCCCGCGTCGAGGGCAGGCGCCAGGCCAAGGACCGCGTCGCCACCAGCATGGTGTGGGTCGCCTTCCTGCTGGCCCTGATCCCGCTGGCCTCGCTGGTCTGGACGACGGCCAAGCGGGGCGTGAAGGTCCTCGACGGCTACTTCCTCTCCCACTCCATGGGCGTCGTCGCCGACACCGAGCCCGGCGGCGGCATCTACCACGCCCTGCTCGGCACCCTGGAGCAGGTCGGCATCGCCACCGTCATCGCCGTACCGATCGGCGTGCTCACCGCCGTCTACCTGGTCGAGTACGGCCGGGGCCGGCTGGCCAAGGCGGTCACCTTCTTCGTCGACGTGATGACCGGCGTGCCGTCCATCGTGGCCGGCCTGTTCATCCTCAGCCTGTGGATCGTCATCCTGGACATGGGCTACTCCGGCTTCGCCGGCTCGCTCGCCCTGTGCATCCTGATGATCCCGGTGATCGTGCGCTCCACCGAGGAGATGCTCAAGCTCGTCCCGAACGAGCTGCGCGAGGCGTCCCTCGCCCTCGGCGTGCCGAAGTGGCGCACCATCCTGAAGGTGGTCGTCCCGACCTCCATCGGCGGCATCACCACCGGCGTGATGCTGGCCGTCGCCCGCATCACCGGCGAGACCGCGCCCGTGCTGCTCCTGGTCTGGGGCACGAACTTCATCAACACCGACCCCTTCAAGGACCCGCAGGCGTCGCTGCCGATGTACATCTACCTCCAGTACTCCAACAGCGTCGGCTCCGGCGCGGCGTACGACCGGGCGTGGGCGGCGTCCCTCACCCTCATCGCCTTCATCATGATCCTCAACCTGGTGGCCCGCGGCATCGCCCGCTGGAAGGCCCCCAAGGCCGGTCGCTGACGCGGCCAGCGGTAGCAGTCAGCGATCCGGACCCCGAAAGAAGCAGTGAGTGACATGGCCAAGCGCATAGATGTCAGCGGCCTCAACGCCTACTACGGCTCCTTCCTCGCCATCGAGGACATCTCGATGACGGTCGAGCCCCGCTCCGTGACGGCCTTCATCGGCCCCTCCGGCTGCGGCAAGTCCACCTTCCTGCGCACCCTGAACCGCATGCACGAGGTCACCCCCGGCGGCCGGGTCGACGGCAAGGTGATGCTGGACGACGAGAACCTCTACGGCAGCGGCATCGACCCGGTCGCGGTCCGCCGCGAGGTCGGCATGGTCTTCCAGCGCCCGAACCCGTTCCCGACCATGTCGGTGTACGACAACGTCGCGGCCGGCCTGAAGCTGAACGGCAAGTTCAAGAAGTCCGAGCTGGACGACGTCGTGGAGCGCTCCCTGAAGGGCGCGAACCTCTGGAACGAGGTCAAGGACCGCCTGAACAAGCCGGGCTCCGGCCTCTCCGGCGGCCAGCAGCAGCGCCTGTGCATCGCCCGCGCCATCGCGGTCGAGCCGAACGTGCTGCTGATGGACGAGCCCTGCTCGGCCCTCGACCCGATCTCCACCCTCGCCATCGAGGACCTGATCGGCGAGCTGAAGGAGCGGTTCACGATCGTCATCGTGACGCACAACATGCAGCAGGCGGCGCGCGTCTCGGACCGCACGGCCTTCTTCAACCTCGCGGCGGTCGGCAAGCCCGGCAAGCTCATCGAGCTGGACGACACGGAGCGCATCTTCTCCAACCCGTCCGTCCAGGCCACGGAGGACTACATCTCCGGCCGCTTCGGCTAGAAACCAGGCCCCTCGCGGTGCTGCATGGCGGTGCCATCGCGAGGCAAAAGGGCCCGCCCCCTCTCGCAGGGGGCGGGCCCTTTCCACGTCCGAGCGGGCGGCTACAGCACCACCAGGTCGATGATCCAGAAGGCGCACGCGGCCACCACGGCCGCGGCCGGCATGGTGATGAACCACCCCAGCACGATGTTCTTGGCGACCCCCCACCGCACGGCGTTGACCCGCTTGGTGGCCCCCACACCCATGATCGCCGAAGTGATCACATGCGTGGTGGAGATCGGCGCGTGGAACACGAACGCCGACCCGAACATGATCGACGCCCCCGTCGTCTCCGCCGCGAACCCCTGCGGCGGATCCAGCTCGATGATCTTCCGCCCCAGCGTCCGCATGATCCGCCACCCACCGGCATACGTGCCCAGCGACAGCATCACGGCACAGACGATCTTCACCCAGACCGGGATCGGATCGCCGTAGTCCTCGACATCCGCGATGACCAGCGCCATCACCACGATGCCCATGGTCTTCTGCGCGTCCTGGAGGCCGTGCCCCAGCGCCATCCCGGCCGCGGAGACGGTCTGCGCGATGCGGAACCCGCGCTTCGCCTTGTGCGGATTGGCCCGCCGGAACAGCCACAGGATCGCGGTCATCACCAGATAACCCACGACCAGACCGATCACCGGCGACACGAACATCGGGATGACGATCTTGTCGAGCACCCCGTCCCAGTACACCTCCGTGCCACCGGCCAGCGCCGCCCCCACCATGCCGCCGAACAGCGCGTGCGAGGAGGACGAGGGCAGCCCGAAGTACCAGGTGACGAGGTTCCAGACGATCGCGCCGAGCAGCGCCGCGAAGAGGATTCCCATCCCCTGCGAGCCGTGCGGCGTCTCGATCAGCCCCTCGCTGACGGTCTTGGCGACCCCGGAGCCGAGGAACGCGCCGGCGAGGTTCATCACGGCCGCCATGGCGAGCGCCGCCCGAGGCGTCAGCGCCCGCGTCGACACGGACGTCGCGATCGCGTTCGCCGAGTCGTGGAAACCGTTGGTGTACGTGAAGAAGAGCGCGACCCCGACGGTCAGGATCAGTGCGAAGGTGTCCATGGAGAAGCTCAGGACTCCTTGACCGCGATGGTCTCCACCGTGTTCGCCACGTGCTCGAAGGCGTCCGCCGCCTCTTCGAGGACGTCCACGATCTGCTTCAGCTTGAGCACCTCGATGGCCTCGTACTTGCCGTTGAAGAGGTGGGCGAGCAGCTTGCGGTGGATCTGGTCGGCCTGGTTCTCGAGTCGGTTGACCTCGATCCAGTACTCGGTGAGGTTGTCCATGGTGCGCAGGTTCGGCATCGCCTCGGCGGTCAGCTCGGCGGCCCGGGCCAGCACCTCGATCTGCTGCTCGACGCCCTTGGGCAGTTCCTCCACGTTGTAGAGGACCACCAGGTCGACGGCCTCCTCCATGAAGTCCATGATGTCGTCGAGCGACGAGGCGAGGTTGTAGATGTCCTCGCGGTCGAACGGCGTGATGAAGGAGGAGTTCAGCTGGTGGAAGATCGCGTGCGTGGCGTCGTCACCCGCGTGTTCGGCGGCCCGCATACGCTCTGCGATCTCGGCCCGGGCGGATGCGTCCGCCCCGAGCAGTTCCATCAGGAGCTTGGAGCCCGTGACGATGTTGTCCGCGGACGCGGCGAACATGTCGTAGAAGCTCGTCTCCCTGGGGGTCAGACGAAAGCGCACGTGGGGTCCTCGGGATGCATCGGTTTCGGTCAGGCTGATGCTAGGCGCATCATCCGGCCACGGCTAACGGGCCGTCCCCCAGTGTCGCCCATCGGGCACAGTACTGAGCAGGGGGGCGACGCGGGCCCGTACCGGGGCTCCCAGGCCCGGGAGGATTGAGTAACATATACCTACCAGGGGTATATGTCCGGCTTACCAGTACCAGGAGGGCGACGCCATGACGACCACCGAGGCCGTGAGCAATCACACGGAGGGCGTGCACGGCTACCACAAGCGGAAGGACCAGCACCTCAAGCGCCTGCGCCGCATCGAGGGGCAGATCCGGGGGCTGCAGCGGATGGTCGACGAGGACGTCTACTGCATCGACATACTCACGCAGGTCTCCGCCTCCACCAAGGCCCTGCAGTCCTTCGCCCTCCAGCTCCTCGAGGAGCACCTGCGGCACTGCGTGGCCGACGCGGCGGTCAAGGGCGGCGACGAGATCGACGCCAAGGTGGAGGAGGCGACGAAGGCCATCGCCCGCCTGCTGCGCACCTGAGCCCGGGCTAGCGGTCGTCGCCGGGCGCCGGCTCCTCGCCCACCCGCAGCACCTCGTCGATGCACGCCAGGCTCAGCGGCCCCCGCGCGGCCGAGGCCGCGATGATCAGCTCCCCGCACAGCTCGATCTCGGCGAGGGCCACGTGATCCACGTGGTCCATGACCGCCCCACCGCCGACCGGAGCCACACGCGTCACCTCTCCTCTGCCGGATTCCGCCCCATGCGACTTCCTAGAGTAGGGAGCGGCTACCGACCGCGCATGGCACGGACGGGCTAGTCCTCACCGCCACCGCCACCGCCGCTGTCCCCCTCCCCACCGCCACCCGGCATCGCGTCCGCGCCGTCCGCGATCGTGCCCTCGTAGATGTCGCCGCCGGCCGGGAGCCGCACCCGCACCGCCGTGCCGAAGTCGTACAGCAGCGTCGTCGAGGCCACCGCCACGGTGCCCGCCCGCTGCCCGTTGACGAAGCTGAACCGGTGCCGCAGCTTGCGGACCCGCCCCGCGTCGTCCAGATAGACGTCGAAGGGCACCTCGGCGGTGGCGAACCCCTCGGCCGCCGCGGCCAGCGCCGGCCGGCCCGCGGCGGTGGCCGCCCGCGCCGCGCCTGCCAGGTCGGCGGTGCCCCGGTAGTGCGTGACGGCGGTGCCGGCCACCTCGGTCCGCCCCACGTACGTCGCCGTACGCGTCCCGCGCAGCACCTCGGCCGCGGCGAGCGGGTCGGTCGCGCCGCCGGTGACCAGGTTTCCGTCGGACAGCGAGCCGGTGTCCACCCGCACCCACTTGTCGTCGGGCACCCCGGCGCCCCGGTTCTTCATGAACAGCGCGCCCGGCGCGAGGAGTTCGGTGATCGGCCGGTGCTCGCTCGCGCCCGCCGGGTCCTGCGGCAGCAGCACCTTCAGCCGCCCGCGCCGCGCCCGGAAGTCGTAGACGCCCTGGCCGCGGACGGTCACCCGGGTCCCGCCGCTGGCCATCTCCATCGCGGTACGGGTCTGCGCGCTGCCGGCGCCCACCAGCCGCCCGGCCGCCCCGCGCAGCACCGCCACCGGATCCCCGGCGGGCGCCCCCTGCGCGGCGGCCCCCTGCTCCGCGCACCCGCTCCCCGCCAGGCAGACGCACACCACCGTCCCGGCGACGGCGACCCCGCCGCCCGTCCTGGTCCCCGGCCGCCGCCTCGCCCGCCCGCCCATCGCCACCTGCCCCAGCGCTCACACCCGCTACGGTTCCTCTGCCTGCCCGGTGAACGACGCTCGGGTGGGGCCGGTAACGTGGAGGCGTGGCGCAGCAGGACGGCAGTGAAGCTCCCCCCGACGCCCCGGTACACGACACCACGACGGTCGAGCAGGGCCCCTTCTGCCTCGCCCGCTGCTCCTGCGGCTGGCGCGGCCCGGCCCGCAGGGCCAGGAGCCAGGCCCGTACGGACGCGGCGGGCCACACGTCCGGCTGACCCCGGGAACCCCTGACCGGCCCGGCCCGTCTGTCCCCGTGAACCCACGCGAGGCGGAGGCGACATGGACCGGCGTACGTTCCTCGGCGGCACCACGGCGGCCGTGCTCACCGCGACCGCGACGGCCTGTACCGGCGGCGGCGCCGACCCGGCGCCGGACTCGGCCCCCGGCGCGAACGCCCCCAACGCCACCACGGCGGCCCGCACTTCCCCGGCCACCCCCCGCCTCACCGCCACCGCCGGCTCCGCCCCCGCCTCCTGGAGCGCGCTGGCGAAGTCCCTGGACGGCTCCCTGATCCGCCCCGGCGACGCGACCTGGGGTACGGCCCGCCAGCTCTACAACACCCGCTTCGACACCCTCACCCCGGCCGCCGTCGCCTACGTCGCCCACCCGGCCGACATCCGCACCGCCCTGTCCTACGCCCGCGCCCACAAGGTCCCGGTCGCCATCCGCAACGGCGGCCACTCCTACGGCGGTTGGTCCTCGGGCAACGGCCGCCTGGTCATCGACGTCTCCAGGCTGAACACCGTCCGGGCGAGCGGCGGCGAGGCCGTCGTGGGCGCCGGCGCCAAACTCATCGACGTCTACCGGGCCCTGGCCGCCAAGGGCGTCACCGTCCCGGCCGGCTCCTGCCCCACCGTCGGCATCTCCGGGCTCACCCTCGGCGGCGGCCACGGCGTGGTCTCCCGCGCCTACGGACTGACCTGCGACAGCCTCACCCGCGCCCGCCTCGTCACGGCCGACGGCAAGGAGCTGACCGCCGACGCCCGGGAGAACAAGGACCTGTTCTGGGCGCTGCGCGGCGCGGGCAACGGCAACTTCGGCGTCGTCACCGAGCTGCGCTTCAAGACGCACCCCGCCCCGCAGGCGGTCACCGCCTACCTGAGCTGGCCGTGGGCCAAGGCCGCCGCGGTGCTGCGCGCCTGGCAGGAGTGGGGCCCGGCCCAGCCCGACGAGATCTGGTCCTCCCTGCATCTGGAGACCCACCCCGGCGGCACCCCCCGCCTCTCCGTCGCCGCCTTCTCGCTCGGCACCTACGGCGAGCTGCAGAACGCCCTCGACCGCCTGGCCGGCCGCGCCGGCGCCTCCGCGAGCCACGTCTCGCTGCGCCGCAACGGCTACGAGCAGTCCATGGAGGCGTACGCCGGCTGCGCCTCCTTCGGCGGGGACGCCCGCTGCCATCTGCCGGGGTCCACCCCGGGCCGTTCACCGCACGGCGCCCTCGGCCGGGAGACGTACGCCGCCCGCTCGGACTTCTTCGACCGCTCCCTGTCGGCGGCCGGCCTGCGCACCCTGCTGGCCCAGCTGCGCCCGCTGCGGGGCGGCACCGGCAGCATCGCCTTCACCGCGCTGGGCGGCGCGGTCAACCGGGTCGCGCCGACCGCCACCGCCTTCACCCACCGGCGTTCGCGGATGCTCGCCCAGTACCTCGCCTCCTGGCGCCCCGGCACCGACGGCGCCGCCGCCCGCGCCTGGCTCTCCTCGGCGCACCGCGCGATGCGCCCGCACGCCTCCGGCGCCGCCTACCAGAACTACGCCGACCCGGACCTGACGGACTGGCGCACGGCCTACTACGGCGACGCGGCCCCGCGCCTGGCCCAGCTGAAGCACCAGTACGACCCGGACCGCGTCTTCACCTACGCCCAGTCCCTGTAGCGGGGCTCAGGGGGGGCGGGCGTGGCCGGGCTCATGGCGGCTCAGGCGGCGAGGTCGCGCTCCTCCGCCGCCCCCGCGGTCTCCTGACGCGCCCCCGGGATCAGGGCGTCCCGCCCGGTGTACGCCGCCCGGCCGCGCGCGCTGACCAGCCACCCGGCCCGCGGCGACCGCTCGACGGCTCGGACCAGCGGCGTCAGCAGCGCCATGGCGACCGGCGAAAGGAGCAGCGCGACCGCCGTGCCGAGCGCGAAGCCGCCGACGACGTCCGTCGGATAGTGCACGCCCATGTAGACCCGGCAGAACCCGCCGAGCAGCGCCAGCACGATCCCGGCGACGCCGAACCGCCGGTTGGCCACGAACAGCGCGACGGCCAGCGCCATGACGAGGGTGGCGTGGTCGCTGACGAAGGAGAAGTCGTCCTTGCCGGAGACGAGGACCTCGAGGCCCTGGTGGTCCTTGAAGGGTCTGGGCCGCTCGACGAACCCCCGGATCGGCACGTTCACCAGCACCGCGACGCCGGCCGCCAGCGGCGCCCACAGCAGCGCGGCGACCGTCGGGGCCGCCTCCTCGCCGCCCCGGCGCCGCACGGACCACCAGCACCCGAGGACCAGCAGCACGATCGCCAGCAGCAGCCCGTACTCGCCGGTGAACTCCATCACCCGGTCGACCCAGTGCGGAGCGTCCTTGGCCAGGCCGTTGATGTCGTAGAGCAGCTCGACGTCGGGGTTCGACCCGGATTCGGCGAGTCCAGCCATGGCGCAGCGGCCCCTTCTTCGTCATCTCCGCGGCGCGCGTGGTACGCACACCTATCTCCTGAACAGGAACGCACGAGTCCCGCCGTTCCGTTCCAGGCTCCACCGAAAGATCACGCAGACGTTATCGAAGAGATACGCGTCCACGCAGCTCAGGGCAGGGGTTCACGCTCGGTTCAGCGGCCTGTTTCAGACAGCGGCGGGCAACGCCTTCGCGCCCTCCGCGGTGACCCGGGTCGCCCCGAAGTAGTCCGGGGTGTCGATCGGGTCGAACCGGATGACGGCGCCGGTGCGCGGCGCGTCGATCATGTACCCGCCGCCGACGTAGATCCCCACGTGCCGGATGGTCCGCGAGTCGGTCAGGTTGTCCGAGAAGAACACCAGGTCCCCGGGGAGCAGCTCGTCCCGCGCCGGGTGCGCCCCCGCGTTGTACTGGTCGTTGGCGACCCGCGGCAGCTTCACCCCCACACTCTCGTACGCGGCCTTGGTCAGCCCCGAGCAGTCGAACCGCCCGCCCTGGTCGGCCGTCCCGTTGCCGCCCCACAGATAGGGCGTCCCGAGCTTCTGCTGCGCGTACGCGATCGCCCCGGCCGCCTGCTCGGAGGGGTCGACCCGGCTGACGGGCGCGGCGAAGCTCTCCTCCAGCGAACGGATGATCCGGACGTAGTTCTGCGTCTCGCTGATCCCGGGCACGCCGCCGGCCTTTATCACCCGGTAGGCCCCCGCGTTGTAGGCGGCCAGCATGTTGTTCGTGGTGTCGCCGGGCACGTCCTTGACGTACTTCGCCAGCTCGCAGTCGTACGACGCCGCCGACGGGATCGCGTCCTTCGGGTCCCAGATGTCCCGGTCCCCGTCGCCGTCCCCGTCGATGCCGTGCGCCGCCCAGGTGCCCGGGATGAACTGCGCGATGCCACGCGCGTCGGCGCCGCTGACCACGTCCGGCTTCCAGCCGCTCTCCTGGTACAACTGCGCGGCCAGCAGCGCTGGGTTGATGGCCGGGCACAGGTTCCCCCACTGCGCCACCAGCGGCTGGTACGCGGCCGGCACCGCCCCCTTGGCCAGCTTCCTGACGCCCCCGCCGACCCCGTTCGTCAGGTTCCCGGCGACGACGTACACACCCACGACGAGCAGCATGACGAAGCTCAGGCCGAGCCCGACCGCGACGCCACCGCCCACCCACACCTTCCGCACGGCTCCACCTTCCCCCATCTCCCGGCCGCTGTAACCGCAAGAGGGCACAACGACGCGACAACCCGTCAGGTTCCGGTCCGCCTCATTGCCCGGCGTAACCTCACGTGATACACAGAGTGACCATACGACCCTTTGCACGAAACCCGCCCACACGATGGCGCCAAGTCGACATACGACAGCGCCGTCGTCGGCGACAATGGGGTCTGACCTCTGCGCACCGCAGGGGGCGCGGAACTACCCACTAGGGGCGGTGACTTACATGCTCTTTGCGGCCGACGAGGGAGACATCAACACCATCATCGGGGGGATCGCTCCGGACTGGGGCCCCTTCGGCAGCCTGGGCAACGAGGCCAAGGTCATGATCGAGGTGGTGATGGCCGTCGCCATCCTCCTCTGCCTCGGCATCGCCATCTGGGGCGCCGCCAAACAGCGCATTGGCGCGACCGCGCTGCGCGACACGTTCAGCGCGGAGCAGGGCAAGGGCCTCATCATCGCGGGCCTGACGGGCGTGTTCATCATCGGCTCGCTCGGCACGCTCTTCACCATCGTGTACGGCATGGCCGTCTAGCCTGCTGAGGTTGCGCTCCCTGATGTCCCGTCACCACACACCACTACTGTCGTACGCACACGACAGGCACGACGTCGAGGGGGCGTTGGCGGCATGAGTCTCGGAGACGACCAGACCTCCGGCGGCTACGGCGAAACCCGGACCCGCCTGCCCGACCCCCCCGGCGACCCCCGCCGTCCCCCCCGCTCCTCCTCCCGCAGCCTCATCACGGTGGTCGGCGTCGTCGTCCTCCTCATCGCCGCGATCGCCTTCGCGAACCGGGGCGACGACGAGGACTCCCCCTCCAAACCGACCACGGCCGACAAGCCCAGCTCCACCTCAACATCCCCCACAGGCACCCGCCCGGTCTCCTCCGGCTACGCCCACGACGACCAGGGGGCACAGAGCGCGGCGGCGAACTATGCGGTGGCCCTGGGCTCGGCGGAGATGTTCGACAAGGGCAAGCGGGACGACCTGGTGCAGGGCATCGCAGATTCCGGCGCGGTCAACCGTCTGCAGTCCGGATTCGACGCCGACTACTCGGTGGACTTCCTCAAGAAGATCGGCCTGACCGAGTCGGGTGCGGCTCCCGCAGGGGTCACCTTCGTCAGCCGAACGCTGCCGGCGGGCACCAAGGTCACGTCCTTCACCGACTCCGCCGCCACCGTCGAAGTGTGGTGCAACGGCTTGTTCGGACTCACGGGCGAGAAGTCGACCACCCCCGTGTCGAACAGTTGGTTCACCGTCACCATGACCCTGGCCTGGAACGGCGGGGGCTGGAAGGTCCGAGAGACCAGTCAGAAGGCCGGCCCCACTCCCGTCCCGGGAGACAGCCCCGTGTCGGGATCCGACGAGATGGGCAAGGCGGTCCAGGAGTTCGGAGGCTTCACGTATGCCCGGTAGCCAGCACCGCGCGCTCAAGCTCACCGGCTTGGTGACCGGCCTTCAAGCAGCTGCTGTCCTGGTGGCCACACGTGCCGCCGCAGCTCCCAGCCCGAAGCCGACCAAGGACGACCCCTGCTCCCTCATTGCAGGCCCCGCTAGGAAGTACTGCGAACGCAACGGCTCCAGTGGCGCGCGTGAAGGGCTCAAGGGCGGTGTCACCTCCGACCCCACCAGCGCCCTCGACCCGCTCGGCTCCCTCGCAAGGGGCTGTGCCGACGCCGCCGCCTGGACCATCGGCAAGCTGAGCGACGCCGTGCAGGACACCGCCAAGGTCGACTACACGAACCACCGGTTCCTCCAGCAGTACGCCGTCGTCTTCGCGGCCTCCACCATCCTCACCCTCCTCCTGTGGCTCCTGGCCGTCGCCAAGCGAGCCGTCCGCGGCGTCCCCTTCACCACCGCCGTCGGCGAAGCCGTCGGGTTCCTCTGGCTCACCGTCCTCGCCTCCGCCTTCACCCCCCTGATCCTCTACACCGTCGTCTCCGCCACCGACGGCGTCACCGACGTCCTCGCCAAGGCCACCGGCGACCAGACGGACACCTTCTTCGGCACCTTCTCCGGCGCCCTGACCAAGGGCAACGACATCGGCGGCGGCCCGATCATGCTGGTCGTCGTCTCCATGGTGTCCATCCTCGCCGCCGGCGTCCTCTGGCTGGAACTCGTCATCAGAGCCGCCCTGCTCTACGTCGGCGCCCTCCTCGGCACCGTCGTCTACGCCGGGCTCGTCGACAAGAACCTGTGGGGCCACGTCCGCCGCTGGGCCGGCATCATGATCGCCGTCATCCTGGTCAAACCGGTCATCGTCATCGTCCTCGGCCTGGCCGGCGCCCTCTCCGCCGACGACGGCCCCGACGCCTTCTCCGCCGTCGTCTCGGGCCTCGCGATCATCCTGCTCGCCATCTTCGCCTCCGCGATGATCTACCGCTTCGTCCCCGGCTTCGGCGACGACATCGCCGGCGGCCGCAACAACCGCATCATGCAGGGCGCCGAGAGCAAGGCCGCCGCCGCGATCAGCAGCCCCGCCACCCTCGTCGCCCAGGGCATCAAGACCCACAGCACCCGCCACAACGGCAGCGGCCAGCCGGCCCAGAGCACCGGAGGCTCCGGCGCCCGCCCCGCCAACCCCGCCTCCGGCGGCGTCGCCGCGCACAGCACGCGCGCCTCGAACGGCGGCGGCGGCGGAAATGTCCCCTCCGCCGCACCCGCACCCCGCTCCGGCAGCCCCATCAACAGCCCGCACGCCGGACGCACCCGCAACAGCAGCAACAACAGCACGGGAGGTGAAGGGCGTTGACGACCGAGTCCCACCTGTCCCATCCGGTCACGCCCCGCCGTACGTATCTCATCGGCCGCGCCCGGCCGAACGCGATCGTCGGACGCAACCGCGAGACCGGCGAGATCGCCCTGATCATCGTGGGCGCGTTCCTCGGCATGATGTGCGGACTCCTCGTCCCCGTCCTCTCCCTGCGCATCGTGCTGCTCATGGGCTTCCCCCTGCTCGCCCTCGCCGCGGTCTACGTGCCCTACAAGCACCGCACGTTCTACAAGTGGTTCGAGATCAACCGCAGCTACAAGCGCTCCCTGCGCCGCGGCACCGCCTACCGCTCCACCGCCGCCGAGGCCGGCGTCCGCCTCGACGGCCGCGAGGTCGAGGTCGGCCCGCCGCCCGGCATCGGCCGCATCACCTGGCTCGCCGCGCCCTTCGGCCCCGACGAGATCGCCGTCCTGCTGCACGCCGACCGCAAGACCGTCACCGCCGCCATCGAGATCGAGGGCCCCGGCGTCGGCCTGCGCGACTCCGAGGACCAGGAGGCCCTGGTCGACCGCTTCGGCACCCTGCTCAAGCACGTGGCCAACGGCGACGGCTTCGTCACCCGCATCCAGATGCTCGCCCGCACCCTGCCCGCCGACCCCGACGCGCACGCCAAGGACGTCGCCCAGCGCGGCGACGTCAAGGCGCTCCCCTGGCTCCAGGACTCGTACGACCAGCTCCAGTCCATGGTGTCCACCAGCAGCGAGCAGCACCGCGCCTACCTCGTCGCCTGCATGCACTTCAACCGCGAACTCGCCGCCGAGGCCCAGACCATGGCCCGCGCCGCCCGCCCCCAGGGCGGTCGCAAGGTGGACCGCGACGCCGGACTCGCCGTCGTCATGGCCCGCGAGCTGACCGACATCTGCTCGCGCCTCCAGGAGGCCGACATCCGGGTCCGCCAGCCCCTCGGCCAGGGCCGGCTCGCCTCCCTCATCCACTCCATGTACGACCCGGACCACCCCATCGACCACATCCAGGCGATGACCCGGCGCAACGCCTGGCCGGCCGAGCTGGACGCCATGGAGCCGACCTACCTCCAGGCCAAGACCCGCGAGTCCGCCACCCGCGCCCCCTGGTGCCACGCCACCGCCTGGGTCAAGGAGTGGCCGATGACCCCGGTCGGCGTGAACTTCCTCGCCCCGCTGCTCGTCCACACCCCCGACGTCATCCGCACGGTCGCCGTCACCATGGACCTCGAACCCACCGAGATCGCCATCGAGCGCATGCTCACCGAGAAGACCAACGACGTCGCCGACGCCTCCCGCGCCGCCAAGATGAACCGCACCGTCGACCCCCGCGACATCGCCGCGCACTCCCGCCTCGACCAGCGCGGCGAGGACCTCGCGAGCGGCGCCGCCGGCGTCAACCTGGTCGGCTACATCACCGTCTCCTCCCGCTCCCCGGAGGCGCTGGCCCGCGACAAGCGGACGATAAGGGCCTCGGCCGGAAAGTCGTACCTGAAGCTGGAGTGGTGCGACCGCGAGCACCACCGCGCCTTCGTGAACACACTTCCGTTCGCCACCGGCATCCGAAGGTAGGGGCTGAGCCTGATGCGGGACCCGATGACCGTCCTCACCGACGCCTTCACGTCCTTCCTCTTCGGGAAGGTGGAGACGACCCGCCTCCCCGTCCGCACCTCCACGGGCCAGGCCCAGGCCGTCTACCTGCCCACCGCCGCCCCTGGCCTCGGCGACTCCGGCGTGATCATCGGCCGCGAGGTCTACTCCGGCAAGGGCTACATCTACGACCCCTTCCAGCTCTACGGCCAGCAGCTCCCGGCCCCCCACTGGCTGGTCCTCGGCGAGTCCGGCAACGGCAAGTCGGCGCTGGAGAAGACGTACGTCCTGCGCCAGCTCCGCTTCCGCGACCGCCAGGTCGTCGTCCTGGACGCCCAGGGCGAGGACGGCGTCGGCGAGTGGAACCTCATCGCCGAGGAGCTGGGCATAACCCCCATCCGCCTCGACCCGACCGCCGCCCTGAACCACGGCATCCGCCTCAACCCGCTGGACCCGGCGATCACCACCACCGGCCAGCTCGCGCTGCTGCGCACCATCATCGAGGTCGCCATGGGCCACGGCCTCGACGAGCGCTCCGGCTTCGCCCTGAAGGTCGCGCACGCCTACGTCAACGAGACCATCCTGGAGCGCCAGCCCGTCCTCACCGACATCGTGGAGCAACTGCGCCACCCCGAGCCGGAGTCGGCGGAGTCGATGAACGTCGACATAGACGACGTGCGCGCCTGGGGCCTGGACGTCGCCCTCGTCCTGGACCGGCTGGTCGACGGCGACCTGCGCGGCATGTTCGACGGCCCGACCACCGTCGGCATCGACCTCGACGCGCCGCTCATCGTCTTCGACCTGTCCCACATCGACCGCAACTCCATCGCCATGCCCATCCTGATGGCGATCGTCGGCGTGTGGCTGGAACACACCTGGATCCGCCCCGACCGGAAGAAGCGCATCTTCCTGGTCGAGGAGGCCTGGCACATCATCAACAGCCCCTTCGTGGCCCAGCTGTTCCAGCGGCTGCTGAAGTTCGGCCGCCGGCTCGGCCTGTCCTTCGTGGCGGTGGTGCACCACCTATCCGACGTCGTGGACGGGGCGGCGGCCCGCGAGGCCGCGGCCATCCTCAAGATGGCCTCCACCAGAACCATCTACGCCCAGAAGGCCGACGAGGCCCGCGCCACGGGCCGCGTCCTCGGCCTGCCCCGCTGGGCCGTGGAGATCATCCCCTCCCTCACCCCGGGCATCGCGGTGTGGGACGTCAACGGCAACGTCCAGGTGGTCAAGCACCTCATCACCGAGACCGAACGCCCCCTCGTCTTCACCGACCGCGCGATGACCGAGTCCGCCAGCGACTTCGCCGACGACGCGCTGCGCGCCGCCGAACTGGAGGCGGAGGAACGGGCGGCGGCCTTCGTGGAGCAGCATCTGGGCGACTCGTCCGAATCGACGGTGGCGTGATGGACGAACGGCGTCGGGAGCATCAGGGTGGCATCCCCGACGGCCTGCTCATCGGCCTGCTCGCGTTCCTGCTCGGCATGACCCTGCTGGTGTGGACCGCGACCGGCCTGGCCGGCCTGTTCGCGCACGGCGCCTGGCCGGCCGGCGTCCCCTTCGGCGGCACCCCGCCGGCCATGCGCCACCTCGCCGGCCAGCCCCACGACCTCCCCGGCGCCTGGCCGGACGCCCCCGAGGACGCCCTCTCCGGGTACGGCCTGTTCTGGGGCCTGTTCATCGGCCAGCTGATGGTCCTGGTCGTCCTTGCGGTGTTCGTCGCGGGCACGGTGGCCCGCTGGCGCGCGGTACGGCAGCGACGACGCGCGGAGCGGAACGTGCTGGTGGCCCCGCCGGCGGTGGCCATGGAGCAGCCCGCCCCGGCCCCTGCGGAGGTACGCGAGGAGGTACCGGCCCCGCGCCCAGCCCCCGAGCCCGCTCCGGTCGCCGCGACGGTCGCTCCTTCGGACGTCCCGGCGGCCACCTTCGCGCCGCCCCGCCCCGACCCCGTCACGGGCCCCCTGGACACCCCGCTGGGCACCGTCCACTACGGCCCACCCGACACCCGGCACGCCGCCGCCGTACGCGCCGTACGCGACGCCGAGGGCGCCGCCCTCGTCGTCACCTCCAGCCCGGCCCTCTGGCTGGACACCAAGGACGCCCGCGCCAAACTGGGCCCCGTCCACCTCTACGACCCCGCGCACCGCTGCGACACCCCGGCCCGCCTGCACTGGTCCCCCACCGCGGGCTGCGAGGACAAGCAGACGGCCGTCGCCCGCGCCGCCGCCCTGCTCACGCCGGTCCGACCCACGGCCCGCCTCGACGAGGCCGTCGCCGACACCGCCGAACTCCTGCTGCGCAGCTACCTGCACGCCGCCGCCGTCGACGGCCGCACCGTCCGGCACGTCCACCGCTGGTCCCAGGGCGCCGGCCTCCAGGACGCGGTACGCGTCCTGCGCACCAGCCCCAAGGCCGCGCCCGGCGCCGCCGGCGAACTGGAGGCGGCCCTGACCGCCCACCCCGACCGCCGCGACATGGCCCAGCAGCTCACGACCCACGCGCTGGCCGTCCTCTCCATGGTCAACATCCGCGAGTCCTGCACCCACAACCGGTCAGATGCGCTCGCCCTGGATTCCTTCGTCGACGAACAGGGCACCCTCTACGTGGTGGGTGAATCAATCGAGGATCCCCGGACGAGCCCCGGCGCCATGCCGCTGCTGACGGCGCTCGTCTCACACGTGGTCGAGCACGGCCGGCGCATGGCCGAACGGTCATCCTCCGGTCGGCTCGACCCACCACTCACGCTGGTCCTGGACGACGTCGCCGCCGTCGCCCCGCTCGCCCAGCTCCCCGAACTGCTCGCCACCGGCGCCGACCGGGGCCTGCCGACCCTCGCCCTGCTCCGCTCCCGCGAACAGGGCCGCGCCCGCTGGCCGCACGACGAACTCCCCGTCTGACGTCAGCCGGCCCTCTCCACCACGAACTCCAACTCCGGCACACCGGTGTCCCCCAACGGCACGGTCCGCCCACTGGGCACGAACCCCGCCTTGCGATACGCGCCCTGCGCCCGCCCGTTGTCGACGTGCACGAAGAGCCGCACCCGCGCCAGCCCCTTCCCCCAGGCCCACGTCACCCCGGCGTCGAGCAGCGCCTTGATCAGCCCGCTCCCCCGCCCCTCCGGCCGCACGTACACGCCGACGACGTGCCCTTGGCGCCGCTCGACGGGATGACCCGCCCAGTCCGTCGTTCCGGCCTCCTCCACCAGCACGGTGATGGACCCGAGCCACTCCCCGCCGGGCCCCTCGGCGACGATCTGCTGCGCCGCCTCGGCCCCCTCGGCAGCGCCGGCCGCCCGGTCCCGCCAGAAGGAGTCGGGCCGGGTGACGGCCTGCTCGTAGCTCTCGAAGAAGGCCAGATGCGCGACCGGGTCCTGCAGCGCCAGCAGCCGCAGCTCCTTGACGGCGGGCCATTCGTCGGCGCGTATGGAGCGGACCTGATATTCGTCAACCATGCGGCAACGGTAGTACAACGCAGAAAGGCCCCGCACCATAAACGGTGCGGGGCCTTCCCCTAATGATTGTTCGGCGGCGTCCTACTCTCCCACAGGGTCCCCCCTGCAGTA
>NZ_JBIDAQ010000024.1:0-51897 GCF_043202555.1 Streptomyces sp. NPDC048182
ACCCCCGCCCCCCCCCCCCCCCCCCCCCCGCGGGGGGGGGGGGGGGGGCGGCCGGGGGGGGGGGGGGGGGGGGGGCCGCCCCCCCCCCCCCCCCCCCCCCCCCCCCCCCCCCCGGGGGGGGGGGCGGGGGGCCCCCCCCCCCCCCCCCCCCCCGCCACATCTGCCGCGTTGACTCAGAAGGTCCGCTTCAGCAGGTCGAGCAGCGCCGCCCAGTGCCGCTCGGCCGCCGCCTCGTCGTACGAGGACGTGTCCGCCTGCGTGTAGCCGTGCTCCGCGCCCGCGTACACCTCGCAGCGGTGGCGCACGCCCGCCTCGGTCAGCGCCGCCTCCAGGCGCTCCTGCTGCTCCGGCGGCATCGCCGCGTCCTGGTCGGCGTGACCGAAGTACAGCTCCGCGGTCACGTCCCCGGCCACCAGGTGCGGGCTGTCCGGGTCCTCGGTGGCCAGCCCTCCGCCGTGGAAGCCGGCCGCCGCGGCCACCCGGTCCGGGTAGGCGCCGGCGGTACGCAGCGCGAGCCCGGCGCCCAGGCAGTAGCCGGTGACCGCGGCCGGTCCGTCCGCGGCCGCCGGGCAGTCCGCCAGCCGGTCCAGGTAGACGCGGGCGTCCTGGACCACCTGGTCGGGCGTGAGGGACCGCATGATCGGGCCCAGGTCCTCGAAGATCTCCGGGCGCGACTCGTGGTCGATGAACGGCGGCAGCGGCACCACAGGGGCGCGGCCGTGCCGGTAGAGGACGTTCGGCACCAGGACGGTGTAGCCGGCGCCCGCCAGCCGGTCGGCCAGGTCCCGCAGCGCGGGCCGCAGCCCGAAGCCGTCCATGTAGAGCAGGACCCCGGGGTACGGTCCGCCCTCGGCGGGGTGCACGAGGTAGGAGTCGGCGATGCCGTCGTCGGTGTCGACGTCGACGGTGATGCCCTGTACGGCGGTCATGACGTGGTGCGCCTTCCAGTCGGGTCCGATCGGACGGGTCCACGGGGTGCGGCCGCGGATCGACGTCGGTCACCCCGCATCCTGCCCCGCCCCGGCCGGGTCACTCGAAGCGGGTGGGGTCGCCCGCCCCGTACCGCACGATCTCCGCCTCCCCGCCGGAGAAGTCCACCACCGTGGTCGGCTCGGTGCCGCACTCCCCGGAGTCGATCACCGCGTCCACCTGGTGCTCCAGGCGGTCCTTGATCTCCCAGCCCTGGGTCAGCGGCTCCTCCTCGCCCGGCAGCAGCAGCGTGCTGGACAGCAGCGGCTCGCCCAGCTCCGCGAGGAGCGCCTGGGTGACGACGTGGTCGGGGATGCGCACGCCGACGGTCTTCTTCTTCGGGTGCTGGAGCATGCGCGGCACCTCGCGCGTCGCGGGCAGGATGAAGGTGTAACTGCCGGGCGTGGACGCCTTGATCGCCCGGAACACGTCGTTGTCGATCTGCACGAACTGCCCGAGCTGCGCGAAGTCCTGGCAGACCAGTGTGAAGTGGTGCCGGGCGTCCAGGGCGCGGATCGACCGGATGCGGTCGACGCCGTCGCGGCTGCCGAGCTGGCAGCCGAGGGCGTAGCAGGAGTCCGTCGGGTAGGCGACCAGGGCGCCCGAGCGGATGCTCTCGGCGACCTGGGCGATGCTGCGGGGCTGCGGGTTGTCGGGGTGCACGTCGTAGTACTTCGCCATCCGTCGAGCTTATGCCGCCCGTGGCCGCACACCCGGCACCCCCGGCGGCCGGTGAGGTAACGTCGCAGGTCGGAGCCGGAACGGATGGGACGAGAGCAACGAGGAGATGGCCGAGATGGCCGGCGGAGCGGACGGGATGCGGCAGGGCGGCGAACCCGGCGGACACGCCGAGTGGGCCCGGGAACTCCTCGGCCACCTGCGGCCCTCCGGGCGGGACGCCGGCCGGGTGGTGAGCTGGCTCGCCGCCACCGTGCACGCGGCCGTCTCGCTGCGGGAGGTCGGCGGCCGGGTACTGGCCGGCTTCCGCACCCCGCTGGACGAGGGGCTCGTCGCGGACCTCGCCGCCGGGCGGGTCGCCTCCGCCGCCCGCGAGGACGACGGGCGCCACCTCTGCCTGGTGCGGGTGGACCGGCCGCACCCGGCACCGGCCGCCGTGCTCGCGGTGGTGCGCACCGCCCCGTTCGACCGCCGTGACTCCGACATCGTGGCGCACACCGCCCGGGTCCTCGAACTCCTGCTCGCCGGGCGGGAGTCGGCGGTCGCCGGGCACCGGCTGCGACGGGCCACCGCCGACCTGCGGCTGGCCATCCTGCAGCTGCTGATGGTCGAGGACATCGTCTCCGCCCGCCGGGTGGCCGCCGGACTCTGGCCGGGCCTGCTCGACACCGACACCGCCTGCGTCTACGTCGCCGAGTGCCGCCCCGCCGAACGCGATCACCTCGCCGAGGAGTGCCTCGCGGCCACTCGGGAGAGGGCGCTGGTCGTGCGCTGCCCGGCGATGGACGGGCACGTCATCGTCGTCACCCCCGGCGAGGGGGCCGAGGAGTCGCTGCGCTCCCTGGTCGGCCGCTTCCCCGGCGCCACGCTCGGCGGCAGCGCCCGGCAGAGCCTGGTGCGCACCGCCACCGCCTACGGCCAGGCGGTGAGCGCCCTGGCCGTCGCCCGGTTCCGCCCGGAGCGGGCCGCCGTGTACGCCGAACGGACCCGCCCCGAGCGGCTGATGGACCCGGCCGCCCTGCACGGCTGGACGGCGCGCGTGCTGCGCCCGCTGGACGCGCTGCCGCCGCACACCCGGGCCGAACTGCTCGCCACCACCCGCCTCGGTCTGGAGTTCACCGCCGTCAGCGCCGCCAAGGTGCTCGGCGTCAGCCGCAACACCGTCAGGGCCCGCATGGACCGGGTCGAGCAGCTGCTCGGCACCGACTTCACGCACCTGCCCGTCCGGGCCGCCGTGCACCTCGCCCTGAACGCGGAGGCCGCCTTCGCCGAGCGCCCCGGCCAGGCGCCGCCCGGGGTGCCCCGGGTCTGCCTGACCGACCTCCTGGACACGCCCGCCCTGCGCGGCTGGGGGGCCGACCTGCTGGGCCGCCTCGACCCGGACGCCCGGGACCTCAGGCGCACCCTGCGCACCTGGATCGCCGCCGGCGGCAACGCCGAGCGGGCCGCCGGAATCCTCGGCCTGCACGCGCAGACCGTCCGTGAGCACGTCCGCGGCGCGGAGCCCGTGCTGGCCCGCCAGCTCCTGGCCGGCGGCGGCGACCTGTACGAGGTGGTCCTCGCCCACCTGGCCGTCGGCGACCTCGGCCGGCCGGACCTGGAGGGGACGAAACCGGGCCATCCGGACGCACCTGTGCACGGGTGAGTCCGGACGGCCCGGCAACGGGCACGACCACGGTTCACAGGACGGCCGTGGCCCGCATAGGTTTCGACGCGCCGCGGGGGCACGACCGGAACGGGGGACCGGTCGCGTTCCCGCGGCCCGCGCCCGGGCGGGCTCAGCCCGGCACGATCACCGCCCGCCCGTTCACCTGGCCGGCGTGCAGCCGCTCGTAGGCGAGCGGGGCCTCGTCCAGGGAGTACGTCTCGGTGTGCACCGACACCGCTCCCGCGCGGGCCAGCTCCAGCACCTCGATCAGCTCGCTCCGGGTGCCCCAGTACGGCGCGTTGACCGACACCTCGTACGGCAGCAGGCCGAAGCCGACCGGGAGCCCCGCGCCGCCGATGCCGACGAGCGTGACGTCGGCCTCCACGGCGGCGACGGCGCCCGCCGTCCGCACGGTGGGCGCCGCGCCGACGAAGTCGAACACGGCCTCGGCGCCACGACCGCCGGTCAGCTCCCGCACCGCCTCCGCGGCCTTCGCGTCCGAGACCACGGCCTCGTGCGCGCCCACCGCCCGGGCCAGGCGCAGCTTCTCCGCGCTCACGTCCAGGGCGACCACCCGCGCCGGGGTCAGGGCGCGCAGCAGCTGGATCGCGACGTGCCCGAGGCCGCCCGCGCCGATGACCACCGCCGTGGACCCCGGCACCAGCTTGGGCAGCGACCGCTTCACCGCGTGGTACGGCGTCAGCCCGGCGTCCGTCAGCGGCACCGCCGCGACCGGGTCGAGCCCGTCCAGCGGCACCAGGTGCCGCGGGTCGTCGACGAGCAGGTACTCCGCCATCGCCCCGGGCCGGCCGAGGCCGGGCGGGAAGATGCCCAGCTCGGCGGCGCGCAGGCAGTAGTTCTCCTTGCCCTCGGCGCACTTGGGGCAGGTGCCGCAGCCCCAGGGCCCGTACACCGCCACCTGGTCGCCCTCCGCGACCCCGCGCACCCCGGCGCCGAGCGCGGCCACCGTGCCGACGCCCTCGTGGCCGAGGGTGAGCGGCAGCGGGAACGGGAAGTCCTCGGCGGGGCGGCTCATCACCCCGATGTCGGAGTGGCACACGCCGGCGGCGGTGACCTTCAGGAGCACCTGCCCGGGACCCGGCTCCGGATCGGGGACGGTGACCACCTCGGGCGGGGCGCCGACGGTGCGGTACTGCAATGCCTTCATGGTCGTACTCCTTAGACGGCCGTGTAGGCGCCGTCGACGAGGTGGTAGCTGCCGGTGACGAAGGACGCGCGGTCCGACAGCAGGAAGGCGATCAGCTCGGCGACCTCCTCGGCGCGGCCGAGCCGCCCGGCCGGGTGCAGCGCGACCAGGCCGTCGTAGGCGGCGCGGTCCATGTCCTTCAGCAGCGGGGTGTCGATGAAGCCCGGGCCCACCGCGTTGACGCGGATGCCGCGGGCGGCGTACTCGGCGCCGGCCGACTTGGTCAGCCCCACCACGCCGTGCTTGGCCGCCACGTAGGCGGGCGAGCCGGCGAGGCCGACCGAGCCGAGGATCGAGGCCACGTTGACGACGGCGCCGCCCCGGCCGCCGGCCAGCATGGCGGGCAGTTCGTGGCGCAGCGAGTAGAAGACGCCGTCCAGGTTGGTGCGGACCACGCGGTGGTAGCCCTCCAGGTCGTACTCGCCGGTCGGCGCGCTCGGGCCGCCGACGCCGGCGTTGTTCACGGCGAGGTCCAGGCCGCCGAAGGTGTCGACGGCGACGCGTACGGCTTCCGCGACGGACTCCGGCAGGGTGACGTCGACCTCGACGGCCACGGCCCGCGCGCCGGCCTCCCGCAGCTCCGCGGCGGCCCGCTCGGCGCGCTCGGTGTCGAAGTCGGCGACGGCGACCTGCGCGCCGCCCGCGGCGAGGCGGCGGGCGGTGGCCAGGCCGATGCCGGAGGCGGCGCCGGTGACCAGCGCGGTGCGGCCGGCGAACTCGGCGGCCGGGTCGGGAAGGACGGGCAGGGCAGGGGTGGTGCTCATGGTGCTCTCACTCTTCGGTGGTGCTCTCGGGGGCCGCGGCTGCGACCTCCGTGGTCAGGGCGTCGTAGGCCCGCTCCACGAGGGCGGCGAGGTCTGCGGCTCCCGCGTCCCGCTCGCCGCCGCGCGCCCACAGGCGCAGGGCGGCGAGCAGGACACCGGCGGCGGCGTCGACGACGGCGGCCGGGCGCACGTCCCGGACACCGTCGGCGCCGAGCCGGGCGGCGACGATGCGGATCGACTCCTCCTGGGCGTCGACCCGGATGCGCTGGTAGGCGGCGAACAGGGCCGGCTCGCTGTCGGCCAGGGCCAGCAGCCGGCGCATCCGGGGACGCGCGTGCCAGGCCGGGTCGACGGGGTCGACCAGCCAGGCGCGCACGGCCCTGCGGTAGGCGAGCAGCGGCGGCTCGCCGGCGGGGCGGGCCCGCAGCAGGGCGTTGATGCGGTCGGCGTCGCGCCGGACGAAGTCGAGTGCTGCCTCCTCCTTGCCGGTGAAGTGCCGGCTGAAGGTGCGGCGGGTGACGTCCGCGCGCTCGGCGATGGCCTCCACGGTGGTCGCCGCGATCCCGCGCTCCAGGAGCAGGTCGCAGGCGGCCTCGGCGAGCGCGTCACGTGTCCGCCGCGCCTGCCGCCGGCGCCGGTCCTCGGGGGCCGGGGAGGGAGCCGGGGAGGGGTTCGCTGCCGTCATGCCTCCGAGAGTACACCTGTAATGTCCCATGGGGACATGTGACCCGGCGAGACATGTGACTCAGTGGGACGCGACGCTCGGCGGGGTGGAACTCAGTCCTGTCGCAGGGCCGCCCGGGCCGCCGCGACGGCCTGCTCCGCGTAGCCACGCCCGAAGAGCACGGCGTGCACCAGCAGCGGGAAGAGCTGGTGCACGCCGACGCGCGCCTCCCAGCCGGGCGCGAGCGGCGCGGCCCGTTCGTACGCGTCCAGGACGTCCTCCAGGTGCGGGCAGCCGAAGAGGCGCAGCATGGCCAGGTCGGTCTCCCGGTGCCCGCCGTGCGCGGCCGGGTCGATCAGGTGGACGCGGCCGTCGGCGCCCCACAGGACGTTGCCGTTCCACAGGTCGCCGTGCAGCCGCGCCGGGGGCTCGGCGGGGCCGGCCAGCTCGGGGAGCCGGTCGCAGACCCCCTCCACGTCGGCGGCCTCCGCCGCCCGCACGGTGCCGTCGTCCACCGCGCGGCGCAGGTACGGCAGCACCCGGTGCTCGGCGTACCAGCTCGGCCAGCCGCCGCCGGTGGCGTTGCGCATCGGGGCCAGGCCGATGAACGCCTCCTCGGGTCCGCCGGGCGGCGGGGCGCCGAACGCGGGCGCCCCGGCGGCGTGCAGCGCGGCCAGCTCCCGCCCGAACCGGGCCGCCGCGCCCCGCTCCGGGGGCCCCTCCGGCACCCGGTCGGTGACCAGCCAGTGCGCGTCGTGGCCGAGCACCGCCGGGATTCGCACCGCCCCGGCGGCGGCCAGCCAGCGCAGTCCCGCCGCCTCCGCCGGGGTGGCGCCGTCGCCCTCCGCGCGCTTGGCCATCACCGTCCGGCCGTCGTCCAGCGTGACCTCCGCGAGGGAGCCGGACAGCCGGCGCTCACCGGCCACCGCCCGTCCGCTGAACCGGGCCGCGGCCGAGGCGGCGGGGGAGACGGCGGGGAGGGGGCCGCGGCTCATGGCGGCAGCCTAGGGCGTGCGATCGCCCCGCGCGCCGCCGACCCGGTGAAATCCGCCCCCGGCGCCGAGGGAAGACCCGGCGGACGGGGGAGCAGTGGGACTATGACCAGTTCAGCCTTCCATCGCACGATCATGCTGCCCGCCGCCGTGTGCGAGCAGGCCGCACACCATCTGGAGCAGGCAGTCCAGAAGGCCATCGACGGAGCCGCGGCCCCCTGGCAGGCATTCCGCCGGGCGGACGACGATCACGCGTTCCCGGTGTCGGTGGTCGAGCAGGCCGCCGGATGCCTGCTCGTCCTGGCCGCCGAGAGCGCCCAGAGCCTGCGCCCCTCGGCCCTGCGCGCCCTGATCACCGTCGCCCTGCACCTCAGAGACGCCGCCGAAGCCGTCCGCCGCCCGGTGCTCAGCACGGCCTGGTAGCGCCGTTGCGCGGCCCGCCGCCGCGCCGCCCGCCCCGCTCACGCGGCCGTCTGCAGCGCCGCGCGGCTCAGCGCGGGGGCGGCGCGGCGGCGGGTGTGCAGCAGGTGGCCGGCGGTGATCGAGGCGGCTATCAGGAGGCCGCCGACGATCAGGGCGCCGCGGGTGCCGGCCAGTTCCATCAGGAGGCCGAGCGCGGGCGGGCCACCCAGGCTCCACACCGTGCCCACGCTGCCCCACACGCCGAGGACCCGGCCCCGCAGATGGGTGGGCGGGTCGGTCTGGAGCACCGCTGTGCCCGCCGTGTCGGAGACCGACTCCACCACGGCCATCGGCAGCACCATCACCAGCAGGACGCCAAGGGAGGGCGACAGCCCCGCCACCGCCTGGAGCAGCCCGCCGGCCGCCGCCAGCACGCCCACCATCCGCACCGACGGCCGGCGCAGCCGCGCCCCGAGGACCGCCCCGAGGATGCCGCCGGCCGCCAGCACCGTGGAGACCGTGCCGAACGAACCGGCCCCGCCCGCCAGCGGCCCGGTGACCAGCACGGCCAGGGTCAGCTGGTAGTTGCGCCCGAAGACGGCGCTGATCCCGTTGACACCGGCCAGCGCGAGCAGCCGGGGGCGGCGGACGAAGAAGGCCAGCCCCTCCCGGACGGTCATGCCGTCCTCCGCGTCCCGGCGCCGGGACACGCCCCGCACCGCCGGCCCGGCCGCGCGGACCGCGTCCCGCGCCGGGCGCAGGAAGGGGATCACCGAGGCCACGAAGAGGAACGACAGCCCGTTGGCGGCGTACGCCGCGGCCGTGCCGAGGAAGCCCACCGTCACCCCCGCGAGCGCGGCGCCCGTGAGCCGGCCCGCCTGGTGCACCAGCGCGCCCACCCCGATGGCGGAGGGCACGTCCTCCGGCGGGACCAGGTCGTTGCCCAGCAGAGCACAGGCCGGGCCGTCCACCGTGGCGATCACACCGGTCACGGCCGCGAGCGCCATGAGCGTCGGCACGTCCAGCCGCCCGAGTGCCACCAGGACGGCCGTCGTGAAGGCGACCGCGCCGAGCAGCGCCTGGCTGACCGAGGCCGTCAGCCTGCGCGGCCAGTGGTCGACGGCCGCCCCGCCGAACACGCTGATCAGCAGCGCCGGCGCGGCCTGCACGGACATCGACAGGCCGGTCGTGGCGGCGGACCCGGTGAGCTGGAGCACCAGCAGGTTCTGCACCGTGAGCTGCATCCACGTACCGGCGTTCGACACGAAGTTCGCCACCGACCACCACCGCATGCCGCGGTGGCGCAGGGACCGCCACGGGGCGGCGGGGGAGGGAGAAGACATGGTGCGCCACTCGAACGCGGGTCGCGGGGACCCGGGGGGTACGGGGAACGGGGGCGAGAGGCCGGCAGCGCTGCGCGACCGCCCCGGGGGCCGGGGTTGCGGCGGCGACCATCGTGGCAGAGCGGCCCCGCCGGTCCGTAGTGGCACATCCCGCCGAGGGACCTGCGAGCAGGGCAAGTTCCCGTACGTGCAAGCTGGTTGGGCCTGCGAGTGGGGTTGATCACAAGAACCCCGTAAAGGACTTACGAGGGTGAATCAGACATGACCGGCCCGCCCCGGTGCCGACGGCACCGGGGCGGGCCTGGGTCCGAGTCCCGCGGGCGTCACCGGCCGAGCTTGGCCCGCACGCCCCCCGCCGTCGCCGCCGGGCGGGCCGTCGCGCGCACCGAGCGGCGCACCAGACGCGCGTCGTGCCGCACGCCCCGCGCCGCGTGCCGGCTCCGCCACAGCAGCGAGGGGGCGCTGCCCGTGTCGTCGGCGGCGATCAGCAGGCCGCCCAGCATGGAGAGGTTCTTCAGGAAGTGGATGCGCTGCTGGGCCCGCTCGGCCGGGTCCTCGGCCTCCCAGAAGCGGTGCCCGGCCAGCGTGGTCGGCACCAGCGTCGTGGCGACGGCCAGCGCGGCCAGCCGCGGGAAGCGCCCGAGGCCGAGCAGCACGCCGCCCGCCACCTGCACGGCGCCGTTGAGCCGGACGAGTTGCTCGGTGCCGTCCGGCAGCGCCGTCACGCGCTCGGTCACGGGCCGCACGATGGGCTCCGCCGCGGGGGCCACGTCCCCGGGCCGGCGCAGGGAGTGCAGGCCGCCGGCGATGAACATCGAGGCGAGCATGGGGCGGCCGACGGTACGCAGAAGACTCATGGCGCTCTCTCTCCACGGGTGCCAGGGGGTGCCAGGGTGTGGTGCCTACTGGGATCATCAGGTGCCCCGCACGGTCGCCGCCATTCGGTGCGGACGTCACGGACCTCTTGTGAGAGCGCTCCCCGGGGCGGCAGGATGCTCCGGTGACCGAGACCGCCAAGACCGCCCGCACGGCCCCGGCCGCGGCAGCCGTACGCCCGTACCGCCCCGCCGACGCCGCCGACCTCGACGACATCTGCGTCCGCACCGGCCACAACGGCGGGGACAGCCGGCCCGTGTACGCCGACCCGGCCGTGCTGCCCGCGATCTTCGCCGCGCCCTACGTCCACCTGGACCCGGAGCTGGCCTTCGTGCTGGACGACGGCGCGGGCCGGGCGGTCGGCTACGTCCTGGGCACCGCGGACACCGCGCGCTTCGCCGCCGACTTCCGCACCCGCTGGCTGCCCCGGGTCGCCGACCGGTACCCGGCGCCGTCCGACGGCGCGCCCGCCACGCCGGACGCCCACATGGCCCGGCTGCTGCACGACCCGGAACGCATGATCGTCCCGCGGCTCGCCGCCTACCCCGCCCACCTGCACATCGACCTGTTGCCCGAGTGGCAGGGCCGGGGGCACGGACGGGAGCTGATGCGGACGTTCCTGGACGCCCTGCACGCGCGGGGGGTGCCGGCCGTGCACCTGGTCATGGCGACGGCCAACACCCCGGCGCGGGCCTTCTACGACCGGATGGGCTTCCACGAGATCGAGGTGCCGGGGTTCACGGACTCCACTTGCCTCGGCCGCGGCACGGCACCGGACACGGACACCGTCGTCACTCCGTAGTGAGCTGGTAGACGTTGAACGCCCGGCGGATCACCGGCTGGGCCACGTTGCGCACCCGTACCCCGCCCGCCGTCATGCCGTGCTCCGAGCCCAGGTGGGCGTGGCCGTGGACGGCGAGGTCGGCGCCGGCCGTGTCGATCGCCTCGGCCAGCAGGTAGCTGCCGAGGAAGGGGTGGATCTCCGGCGGCTCGCCGGCCAGGGTGTCGGCCACCGGCGAGAAGTGGGTCAGCGCGACCCGCGCTGCGCAGTCCCGGCCGGCCAGCTCCTCCAGGGCGGCCCGCAGACTGTCCGCCGAGCGCCGGGTGGTGCGGACGAACTCCTTCATCACCGGCTCGCCGAACTCCCCGGCGCTGCGGCCGACGAACCCGCCGCCGAAGCCCTTGGCGCCGGCGATGCCGACCCGGGTGCCGGCGCACTCCACGACGGTGCACTCGCCCTCCAGGACCGTCACGTCGGCGTCCTGGAGGATCGCGGTGACCTTCTCGGGCTGCTCGTCGTGGTGGTCGTGGTTGCCGAGCACGGCGACCACCGGCACCGGCAGGTCGCGCACCTCCTGGGCGACCACCCGGGCCTCCTCGGGCGTGCCGTGCCGGGTCAGGTCACCGGCGAGCAGCAGCAGGTCGGCGCAGTCCGGCAGGGTCTCGAAGGCGGGCCGCAGCAGCCCCTGGCTGTCGAGGCCCATGTGGATGTCCCCGACGGCGGCGACGCGGATCATCACAGCTCCTCGGCGTGGTCGGGACGGGTGGTCTCCGCCACCACGAGGTCGCTGTGCACGGTGAGTCCGGACAGCTCCTCGCGGGCGACGCGCAGCACGCTCTCGCGGCAATGCGCGGAGGGCACGGTGCCGCTCAGCACGATCGCACCGGCCCGGATCTCGGCCCGTACGCCCAGTTCGCCCAGCTCCTCCGCGGCGAACCGGTCGTGCAGATGGGCCACGCGGTACTCGACGTTCTCGGCGGCCTCGCTCATCGGGACTCCTCCTTCACGGACGCGGCGGACGGGGCAGACGCGGCGGCCGGGGGGACGATCTCCAGGCGTTCGAGCACGAAGAAGAACGCGGCCGGCAGCGGCGCCTCGCCGAGGTCCCGGCGCAGCTCGTCCCAGTCGATCTTCTCCCGCAGGATGCGCGCGATGGGCAGCACCGCCCCGAAGTCGCAGTGGTGCTCGGAGAAGGCGGCCAGCCGGCCGCGCAGCAGGTCGGTCGGCGAGAGCACCGGCATCAGCACCGAGTCGACGGACAGCCGCTGCGCCCGCTCCAGGAGCGCGGTGCTCACCGGCCGGTGCGCGAGCTCGAAGATGAGGTCGACCTGCTGCCCCAGGCAGGTGGCCTTCAACAGCCAGTCCTCGGGCGGCGTGTAGACCGCGAGGCCCGACTCCCGCAGCGTCCCTGCGACGGCGTCCGCGTCCTCGGGCCGGATGCAGAAGTCGACGTCGTGCTGGAGGTTCTGGGTGCCCCCCTGCGCGTACACGGCGACGCTGCCGGCCAGCGCGAAGGGATGCTCCGCGCGCTTGAGGATCGCGCCCACCTGCTTGGCGGCCTCCAGGATCGCCTGGTTGCGGTCGAGCGGCAGGTCGTCGCGGAGTATCTCGTTCTGGGGGACCAGCGAAGGATCCCCCGCCGCCAGACGAAGCTCGGACACCCCGGCACCCTGGTCGAGCGTGCGGTCGTCGGCGGGCTCGGTCATCACTGTCCCCTTCTCACGGGCTGATCCCCTGCAGCGGCCGGGCCGCGATCCGCGCCGGCCGTCCCCGCGTCCGGGTACCCGGAGTACCCGCGCCGACACAGCCGCCCACCGCGCGCGACGGTCGGGGGAGCGCCGGGACGGGACATGCGGATCGCAGCCGTCCGGTTGGGCACCCGGGCGGCATGAACCACCACCAGCGGCATCAGCACAGCGAGTCCGAGGACCGCCGGACCGTGGAACGGCTCGTGGCGGCGTGGCTGGCGGAGACCGAACGCCACGACGCCGGAGCCGCCCGCGAGGCCCGCGCGGGCTGGGAGCGCGGCGCCCTGTCCGAGCGGGCCGCCCAGGATCTGGCCACCTGAACCACGGCCCGGATCACCGACACCGCCTTCACCGAGGACGAGGGCCCCTACACCGAGGCCCCGGTGCGGATCACCCCGGCGGACAAGGAGACCGTCCACCACTGGCTGCGCGACCGGGGCCACGCCGTCTGAGGGCCGTCCGAGGGTCTTCCGAGGTCTTCGGGGGCCTGGCCCGGCCCTAACCGGGCCGTCCGCTGGACACCGGCGGCGGCTGGGTCGGGGGCCGCCACTCGAACATCAGGATCGTCACGTCGTCCCGGAGCCGGCCGGCCTGGCCGTCCAGGATCGAGTGGATGAGGCGCCGCAGCGTCTCCGGGGCCAGCTCCCCGCCGGCCGTGGCCCGGATGACGTAGTCCGCGAAGCGCTCCAGCCCGAACAGCTTCTCCTCCTGGGTGCGCGCCTCGGTGACCCCGTCGGTGTACATCAGCACCCGGTCACCGTGCTCCAGGTTCGTCTCGTGGATCTGCCGCGGCTGGCCGGCCAGCCGGCCCGGCACCCCGAGCGGCGGATCGGACTCCCGCTCCAGGGCGTCCATCAGCACCTGCTCGCGCCGGATCAGCAGCGGCGCGGGATGGCCGCAGTTGCTCCAGCGCAGCCGGCCGGACTCGAAGTCGAGCTGGGCGAAGACCGCGGTGCAGTACTGGTCGGGCAGCCAGCGCGCCAGCGCGTCGTCCACGCACTCCACCAGGGAGGGCAGGTCCGCCCCGTTGCGCCGGGCGTTGCGGCAGGCCGCCAGCGCCACCGCGCTGGTCAGCCCCGAGGCGAGGTCGTGCCCCATGGAGTCGATCACGGCGACGTGCAGCGTGCTCGGGGTGAGCGAGTGGTCGAAGGCGTCGCCGCCGATCTCGTAGGCCGGTTCCAGGACCGCCGTGGAGACGACCGCGGCGTTGCCGATGGTGCGCGGCGGCAGGAAGGCCCGGAGCATCTCCGAGGGCAGGTGCATCGGCTCGGTGCGGGTGTGCCGGACGAAGGAGTCCTCGAAGGCCCGCTTGGAGGTGATCATCATGGCGAGCAGCGAGGCCAGGGCCCGGCTGCGGGCCAGCGTGGCGGCCGTGAGCGTCCCGGTGTGCACCGCGAGCACGCCGAGCCGCTCGGCGCCGTCCAGCAGCGGCAGCCACGCGGTGACCCCGCCGGTGTCCGACTCCTCCACCCGCAGCGACTGCGTGCGGTACGCCCACCCCGCCAGCGAGTCGTCCACCGGGATGACCGAGGCCACGTCGGTCTGCGGGACCAGGCTGCGCTGCTGGATGTCGACCAGGTAGACCACGGCGTGCCGCAGCTCCAGCGCCTTGGCGCAGCGGGAGACGGCGGTGCCGAGGTCCAGCGTCAGATGGGCGGGATCGGCCAGGAAGTCCTGCAGCAGTGAATCGGACGCCTCCGACGTCGACACCCTCACTCCCTCCTGTGGCCGCGCCCGTCCCCACCGGACGCCTCGGTCAGCAGTCTGGCACCGCCACCGGCACCCCGCATGCCCTACGGAGCGCGTTCGCCCTTGTGGCCGCCGGACGGCTCCAGGGCGTCGCGCTGCCCGGACGACTCCGCCTGGTCGAGCTGGACCAGCTGCGGATGGTGCAGGTCGAAGGCCGGGGACTCCGAGCGCACCCGGGGCAGCGCGTGGAAGTTGTGGCGGGGCGGGGGACAGGAGGTGGCCCACTCCAGGGAGCGGCCGTACCCCCAGGGGTCGTCCTCCTCGACGGGGCGCCCGTGGCGGGCGGTCTTCCAGACGTTGTACAGGAACGGCAGCGTGGACAGGCCGAGCAGGAAGGCCCCGATGGACGACACCGTGTTCAGGGCCGTGAAGCCGTCGGCGGCCAGGTAGTCGGCGTACCGGCGCGGCATGCCCTCCGCGCCGAGCCAGTGCTGCACCAGGAACGTGGTGTGGAAGCCGACGAACAGCGTCCAGAAGTGCACCTTCTCCAACCGGTGGTCGAGCATCCGGCCCGTCATCTTCGGCCACCAGAAGCTGAACCCGCCGAACATCGCGAAGACGATGGTGCCGAACAGCACGTAGTGGAAGTGCGCGACGACGAAGTACGAGTCCGTCACATGCCAGTCCAGCGGCGGCGAGCCGAGGACCACCCCGGTCAGACCGCCGAAGAGGAACGTGACCAGGAAGCCCGCCGCCCACAGCATCGGCGGCTCGAAGGAGAGCGAGCCCTTCCACAGCGTGCCGATCCAGTTGAAGAACTTCACCCCGGTGGGCACCGCGATGAGGTAGGTCAGGAAGGAGAAGAAGGGCAGCAGCACCGCCCCGGTGGCGAACATGTGGTGCGCCCACACCACCGCCGACAGACCGGTGATGGCGATGGTCGCGCCCACCAGGCCGATGTACCCGAAGACCGGCTTGCGGGCGAAGACCGGGATGATCTCGGTGATCACCCCGAAGAACGGCAGCGCCAGGATGTACACCTCGGGGTGGCCGAAGAACCAGAACAGGTGCTGCCACAGCAGCGCCCCGCCGTTCTGCGGCTCGAACACGTGCGAGCCGAACCGCCGGTCGGCCTCCAGGACCAGCAGCGAGGCGGCGAGGACCGGAAAGGCGAGCAGCACGAGCACCGAGGTCAGCAGCACGTTCCACACGAAGATCGGCATCCGGAAGATGGTCATGCCGGGGGCGCGCATGCCGATGATGGTGGTGATGAAGTTGACCGCCCCGAGGATGGTGCCGAACCCGGACAGCGCGAGACCCATGATCCACAGGTCGCCGCCGAGACCGGGCGAGCGGACCGGGCCGCTCAGCGGGGTGTACGCGGTCCAGCCGAAGTCGGCCGCCCCGTCCGGGGTGAGGAAGCTGCCGAGCACGATCAGGCCGCCGAACAGGAAGAGCCAGTACGCCAGCATGTTCAGCCGCGGGAACGCCACGTCGGGCGCCCCGATCTGGAGCGGCATGATCGCGTTGGCGAAGCCCGCGAAGGTGGGTGTGGCGAAGAGCAGCAGCATGATCGTGCCGTGCATGGTGAACGCCTGGTTGTACTGCTCGTGCGAGAGGACCTGCAGACCCGGCCGGGCCAGCTCCGCCCGGATCAGCATCGCCAGCGCCCCGGCGACCAGGAAGAAGCCGAACGACGTGACGAGGTAGAGGCGGCCGATCTGCTTGTGGTCGGTCGTGGTCAGCCAGGAGACGACCACCCGCCCGCCGCGGGCGGTGCGCGCCGGGACCGGGGTGGCCGGTTCGGTCTGAGTCACCATCGGGCCAGAGCATACGAAAGCCGTCCCGGGGTGGCGATGCCACGTCAGGCACCCGGTCAGGTGCGGCCGGTTGGCTGAGCGATACCAGTCGTCCGGGTGCCGCGCCCCCGCCACGGGCGCCCGCCGCCGCCCTCGCCGCCGTCACCCGAATGGCCCCCGCGCGGTAGGGGGTGACACCCGATCCGGTGTCTCCTGGAGGGTGTCAGCGGCGTCCAGGCTGGGAGGCCGATCATGTACGAGATGTGCGTGGGACCGGAGAAGACGGGTGAGGCGTTGGTGTGGCACGTGATGGCCAAGCGGGCCGAGGCCACCCTGTGCGGACAGGCCCTGCGGCAGCGCCGCGCGGCGGCCGACGGAGAACGGGCGCGGCACTGCCCGGACTGCATGGCGTCGTTCGAGCGGCTGATGGAGACCACACCGTGCTGACGCCCCGTCCGCGCCGCCGCCCGCCCCGCCGCCCGCCGCGACGGGGCGGACGACGTGCCGCGGCCGGCCGGGATCCGGCTCCGCCGGTTCGGTGATCTTCGGCCGGTGACGCGCACCGGCCACCGGCCCGCGCCCCGGCAACCGGTTGACTGGGCGGGGGTCCGTCAACCGCGAGGAGTTGCACGTGTCGCAGACCACCGACCCGGCTCCGGCAGGCGTCTTCCCCCGTCTCGACTGGGTCGAGGCCGAGCTGGCGCCCGCGCTGCGCGCGGCGGTCGCGACGCTGCCCGCCGCCGAGCGCCTGGTCGCCGGGTATCACCGGGGCTGGTGCGAGGCCGACGGCACGCCGCGCGCCGCGGCGTCCGGTGGCGGCAAGGCGGTCCGTCCGGCGCTCACCCTGCTGTCCGCGGTCGCCGTGGGGGCGGCTCCGTCGGTGGCGGTGCCCGGCGCCGTCGCGGTCGAGCTGGTGCACGACTTCACGCTGCTGCACGACGACGTCATCGACGGCGACGCGCTGCGCCGGCACCGGCCCGCCGCCTGGTCGCGGTTCGGGACCCCGGCGGCCGTGCTGACCGGCGACGCGCTGCTCGTCGCCGCGCTGCGCGCCCTGGCGGAGGCCCCCGTCGGGGGGACCGGCTCGGCGGTGTGCGAACTCGTCGGCGCCCTGCGGGAACTGGTGGAGGGCCAGAGCCGTGACGTGGCCTTCGAACGGACGCCCGAGGTCAGCGTCGCCGACTACCTGGGCATGGCGGCCGGCAAGACCGGTGCCCTGTTCGGCTGCGCCTGCGCGCTCGGCGGCGTCCTGGCCGGGGCCGGCGCGGACCGGGTGGCCGGCCTCCGGGAGTTCGGCCGGCGGCTCGGCGTGGCCTTCCAGTGTGCGGACGACGTCCTGGGCATCTGGGGCCGCACCGCCCGCAGCGGCAAGCCCGTCGGCGCCGACCTGGCCGCGCGCAAGAAGTCGCTGCCCGTGGTCGCGGCCCTCGCCGCCCCGGGCGCGTCCGCCGCCCGGCTGCGTGAGCTGTACCGGGCGCCGCACCCGCCGACGGAGGCCGACGTCGAGCTGGCCGGCCGCCTGGTCGCGGAGGCCGGCGGGCGCCGGGCCGCCGAGGCGGAGGCCCAGCGCCACCTGACCGCCGCCCTGCGCTCGCTGGAACGCGCCCACCCCTCCCACGACGCCGCCCGCCAACTGCGCGACATCGCCCTGGCGATGACCCGCCGCGACTCCTGATCCAGCCCGGACCCCAGGGCCTGGCCGCGCGGATCGCGGAGACGCTCCCGCGAGCCCGAGCGCTCGACCCGGCGCCCGGATCGGTACGCCCCCGCAGCCGAGACGCGTCCGCCGGGTCCGCGCCCGTTCACCCGACCGGCGCAGTGTCGCGGTGACCCCCTTGGGAAGTCGTACGCGGTGGCTGTGCCGCGGCCGGTATCCCCGAGTCGGCCGCGGCGCACCCCGTGCGCGGTGGCTCGTCACCGGCTCAGTCGCAGAGGCGCGCGATCCCCACCCCACCGCCCGCGTTCTCGTTGTCCGTGCCGAGCACCGCCGTGCCGGATCCGGCCATGCAGCTCAGGGCCTCGATCTTGTCGGCCGGGTACGTCTTCAGGAGCCGCGGAGACGCCGTGGACAGCCGCACCCGGCCCGAGCGGTCGACGGACACCCGGCCCGCGTCGCTCACCGACGAGGCGAACGGCCCGTCGTCCCCCTCGTCCGCCGCCGAGGCGATCAGCAGCCGCCCCGTGCCGGTGACGGTGATGTCGGAGGCGTGCCGGATGTTCCCGCGCGGAGAGGACGCACGGAAGACGGCATGGGTCACGGTCCCGAACACCGGCGCGCCGTACGCGTCGAACGCCAGCGGCGCCGCGGACAGCGTCGCCGGGCGGCCGGCGCCCGCGCCCCGGTCGGCCCAGACGGCCGCCGTCCTGCCGTGCCGGGAGACGAGCGCGAGGCTCTCGAAGTTGTCGCCGGCGGCGATCGCCGGCAGCGGCGAGAGGTCCAGGACCTCGACCGCCCCCGCCTCGCCGACCTTCAGGTGATAGACGAGGCCGCGACTGGCCAGGGCCAGGTACTCGTCCGGCGCACCCGGCACCGCGGCGAGTGCCTCCAGGTCGACCGGCTCCGCGCCGCCCCGCCAGTCGAGCGGCTCCACGGCCGGAGTCCGCCCCCGGCCGGCGGCGGGGGTGACGCGGGCCAGCCGGTTCTCCCCGGGCCGCTTGTTGTCGCGAACGACCAGGAACCGGCGTGCGCCACCCGGGCCCGGGTCGACGGCGATACCGCTCACGCCGCTCTTCATGTCCCGCCCCACCTGCTGCCAGCCGGTGGCCGACGCCGCGGCCGGGCGTGCCCCGTCCGGCCGGTCCGCCGTCGCGCCCGTCATGGACGCCATGGCACTCACCGCACCGAGCAGGGCGACTGCGGCCAGCGTGGCCTTGGGCATGGGGATGCACCTCTTCCTGGTCGTTCCGGCGGTCGCGACGCGCGTAGATCACGATCGCCGGGACCGTAACCCTCCCGCCGCCCGCCGGGCAAGAGGGGGGACGACCGGCCCCGCGAAGCCGACACCCCGTCACGACACGGATGGGCAAAGGGTCTTGTCAGCGCCGAGTGACGCGCGTAGACATGAGGCTCTTGCCGAGGCGCCCCCGCCCCGGCCGAGACCGGAACCGGAGGCGTCATCCATGCGCAAGTCCCTGAAAGCGGCCGGCACCGTGACCGCCTGTGCCCTCGCCGGCGGAGCCCTGTGGGGCGGCGGCGTCGCCGGGGCCGGCACCGACCCGCACGTGCGCACCACCACGGTCACGGAGGCGCGCAGCGGGCACGAGCCCCACAACATCGGGCAGCTCGTCGGCGAGATCGACCAGTACTACGGCACCACCCAGGGCGCCGACGGCGTCTACCGGGCGTCCGCGGACAGCGACTACGCCAAGGACGTCGCCGACGTCCTGGCCCGGGCCGAGCGGGACATCAGGCACCGGGCCGCCGCCTCCCACTCCTCGCGGCACACCAGGCCCGCCGTCGTCCTCGACATCGACGACACGGTCCTGCTCAGCCTCGACTACGAGAAGCGGACCAACTACACCTACAACGACGCGACCTGGAACGCCTACGTCGACCGCGCCGACCGCCCCGCCGTCTTCGGCGTCCCCCAGCTGATCGAGTACGCCCGGCGCCACGGCGTCGAGGTCTTCTTCGTCACCGGCCTGGGTGCGGAGCGGCGTGCCGCCGCGGCCGAGAACCTGGCGAAGGTCGGTGTCCGTACCGAACTCGACGCCGCGCACCTGTTCCTCAAGGACAAGGCCGACCCCCCGGCCTACCTGCGGGGCTGCGCCACCGTCGGCGCGTGGAAGTGCACCACGGTGCAGTACAAGGAGGGCACCCGCAAGCACATCGAGTCGACCGGCTACGACATCATCGGCAGCTTCGGGGACCAGTACTCCGACCTGGAGGGCGGCTACGCCGACAAGACCTACAAGCTGCCGAACCCCACCTACTACGTGGGCTGAGCGACCGGAACCGGCGGCCGGCTCGACGGGTCGCGGTGGGACAATCTGCCCGGGGGCGGGTGCCGAGACCGGCGCCCCCCGCGAGCGGAGGGAGTCGTCAGCATGGTCGAGTGGGTGCCCCTGGGCAGCGGGGCCCGGCCCGTTCCCCGGCCGGTGGCCGATCCGTTGGTCTGGGCCGCCGCTTTCGCCGGCGCGCTGACCCTGGTCGCCGTGCTCAACGGCACCGTGGGCGCGGGCCGTCCGGCGTTCGCGCTGACCGCGCTCTCCCTGCTGGCCGCCCTGCTCGGCCTCTGCGCCCGCTTCGCCGCCGCGCCCGGCACGGCGCTGCTGTGCTGGCTCTCCCTGAACGGCTTCGCGATCCCGCCGGCCGGCACCCTGACCTGGGCCGGCCGGCGCGACGCCCTCTGGCTGACCTGCCTGCTCGGCGCGGCACTCGTCGGCACCGCGCTGGCCCGCGTGGCGCACGCCCGCGCCGCCTACCGCCGGCTGGGCGCGGGGCCCGGCTCCGGGGCGGGGGAGCCGGGCCTCTGACGGTCCTGCCTGACGGGCCTACCTGACGGGTCTGTGGGGCCGTCAGGCCGTGTGCAACCGCAGCCCGTAGCGGTTCAGGACCTCGTTGACGGGCTGGAACCAGGTCTCCCCGCCGCTGGAGCAGTTGCCCCAGCCGCCGGAGGTGGTGCCCTGCGCCTGGTCGCCGCTGATGAACGAGCCGCCCGAGTCGCCGCCCTCGGCGCACACGTTGGTCTTCGTCATCTGGTGCACCGCGCCCTGGGCGTAGTTGACCGTCTCGTTCTTGGCCAGCACGGTGCCGCAGTGCCAGTGGGTGGTCGATCCCGACCGGCACACCGACGCCCCGACCGGCGCCTCGGCCGAGCCCCGGACCAGCTGGTCCGGGACCTGGCCCCAGCCCAGCACCACCGGCACCGTCCACCAGCCGCTGCCGACGCTCACCCAGGCGTAGTCGTTGTCGGGGAAGCTCGACCCCTGGAACGTGCCGATGTAGGACCGGTCCCAGCCGCTCACCCCGGCGCCCGGCTGCCCGCAGTGCCCGGCGGTGATGAAGCCGCCGTAGACCGAGAAGCCGATGGAGCAGCGGACGTTGCCCGTGTAGTACGGGTCGCCGCCCACCGTGCCGGCGGCGAAGGTCTGCGGCGCCGACGGCACCGCGCGCACGGTGACCGGGCCGGTCGCGCGGGCCCGGGACACGAAGGCCCGGACATCGTTGTCGGCCCGCCGGGCCTCGACCACGTCCACGACCACCGTGGAGGCGGCCGGGTCGACGTGCCAGCCGCGCACGCCCGCCGGCGCGTCGAGCGCGTCGATGCGGGTCTTGGCGGCGTCGAGCCGTCGTGCGCTGTGCGCGACGGTGCGCACCTCGGCGCCGGTGGCACGGACGGCGGCGGCCGTCGCGGGCGCGGCGTCCGCGGTGACGGCCACGGTCAGCCGGCCCCGGGCGGCGTCGAACCAGGAGCCGCCGAAGGCGGCGCCCGCGGCCCGCTGCGCGGTGGGCGCGAGCTTCGTGGCGCGCTGTTCGGCCGCGAGCCGGGCCTCGGCCTGCGCGGGGCCGAGGCCGAGGTCGCGCTGCATGGCGGCGAGGAGTCCCGCGGAGGCGGGAGCGCGGTCGGCGGCGGTGGCGGAGCCGGCGGTGGGGGAGCCGGCGTCGGCCGCCGCGGCCGGCAGGGCGCCGGTCGCGCCCCAGCCGCCGAGCACGAGGAGTGCGGCCAGACAGGCGTGCCTGAGTCTGCTGCGTCTCATGGGGGTTGCCCTTCGTCGTTCCAGCAAGGTGGGGGTGGAACAACCGGAGGTTGAGAGCGCTCTCACCGGGTTGCGCCGAGCGTAGCGGTGGCGGAGCGGTCAGGTCCATGCCAATGCAGCGATGCTTTCCGGCCGGATCGGCCCACCGGGTTGGCCGCCCCCGCAAGGGGCACCCAGTGCTCAGTCCGACACTTCGAGGCACCGGGAGCAGACGTGGCCGTACGGCATCGGGTCATCAACGCGAGCCCCGCGCGGGTGTGGGAGGTCCTCGCCGACGGCGACAGCTACGCGGCCTGGGTCGTGGGCGCCGCGGACGTCACCCCGCGCCGCGGACACTGGCCGCGGGTCGGCGCGACGATCGCCTACGAGGTGGGGCTCGGGCCGCTGCGGCTGGGCAACGAGACGGTGGTCCGGCGCTGCGAGGAGGGCAGCGTGCTGGAACTGGAGGCGAAGGCGGGCCCGCTCGGCACCGACCGGATCGCCATCGAACTGCGCCCCTGGGGCGACCAGACCCTGGTCGTCGTGGACGAGCACCCCCTGCGCGGCGTCGGCGGCACGCTGCACAACGTCGGCGTCGAAGTGCTGATCCAGCTCCGCCACCGCGCCATGCTGGCCCGCCTCGCGCGGCTCTGCGAGACCGGCGGCGCCACGTCCGGGCACCGGCCCGAACGGGCCCGCACCGCGCACCGCTCGCCGGAGGCCGGCCGTGCCTGACGCCGTCGTCGTCGGGGCCGGACCCAACGGCCTGGTGGCGGCCAACCTGCTGGCCGACGCCGGCTGGAGCGTCACCGTCCTGGAGGAGCAGCCCGAGCCGGGCGGCGCGGTGCGCCACGACGAGGGCGTCGCCCCCGGCTTCGCCAACGACCTGTTCAGCTCCTTCTACCCGCTCGCCGCCGCCTCCCCGGTCCTCGCCGGTCTGCGGCTGCAGGACCACGGGCTGCGCTGGGCGCACGCCCCGCACGTGCTCGCCCACCCGCTCACCGACGGCACCTGCGCGGTGCTCGACCGCGACGTGGGCACCACGGCCGCCTCCCTCGACCGGTTCGCCGAGGGCGACGGCGACGCCTGGCGGCGACTGCACGACGTGTGGGACTCCTACCGGGCCGACATCCTCGACGCCCTCTTCACCCCCTTCCCGCCGGTCCGGGCCACCGCCCGCCTCGCCCTGCGGCTCCGGGCCGGCGGCGGGCTGCGCCTGGCCCGCACCCTGGTGCTGCCGGTGCGCCGCCTGGGCGAGGAGGAGTTCCGCGGCGCGGGCGGCCGGCTGCTCCTGGCCGGCAACGCCCTGCACGCCGACCTCGCGCCCGAGGCGGCCGGCAGCGGCGGCTTCGGCTGGCTGATGTCGATGCTCGGCCAGACCTACGGCTTCCCGGTGCCGGTCGGCGGCGCCGGCGCCCTCACCACGGCCCTGGTGGCCCGGCTGCGCTCGCGCGGCGGCACCCTGCACTGCGGGCGCCGGGTGGACCGGATCGCCGTCCGCGACGGGCGCGCCGTCGGCGTGCGCACCGCCGACGGCGAGACGGTCGCCGCCCAGCGGGCCGTGCTGGCCGACGTGTCCGTGCCCGCCCTGTACGGCGACCTGATCGAACCGGCCCACGTGCCCGACCAGGTCCTCGCCGACCTGCGGCGCTTCCAGTGGGACTTCGCCACCTTCAAGGTCGACTGGGCGCTGGACGGACCCGTGCCCTGGCGGTGCGAACCGGCCTCCCTGGCCGGCACCGTGCACCTGGCCGACGGGGTCGACGAGCTGACCCGGTTCGCCGCGCAGCTCGCCATGCGGGAGGTGCCCGACCGCCCGTTCGCCCTGTTCGGCCAGATGACCACCACCGACCCGACCCGCTCACCGCGCGGCACCGAGTCGGCCTGGGCCTACACCCACGTCCCGCACGACGTCCGGGCCGACGCGGGCGACCAGGGCATCACCGGCAGCTGGGACGAGCGCGAGCAGCGGCTCATGGCCGACCGGGTGGAGCAGCAGGTCGAGCGGTTCGCACCCGGCTTCCGCGCGCTGGTCCGCGCCCGGCGCGTGCTCGCCCCGCCGACCCTGCAGTCCCTGGACGCCAACCTGCGCGGCGGCGCGATCAACGGCGGCACCACCGCCATGCACCAGCAGCTGGTCTTCCGTCCCGTGCCCGGCACCGGCCGCCCCGAGACCCCGGTGGCCGGCCTCTACCTCGCCTCCGCCGGCGCCCATCCGGGCGGCGGCGTGCACGGCGCCCCCGGCGCCAACGCGGCCCGCGCCGCGCTGCGCCGGCACCGCATCGAGGGCCTCACCCGCGTGCAGCGCGCCCTCACCCGGCGTGACCGGACCGGCACCAAGAGATGACGGCATCGCGCCGCGCACCGAAGATGACCTGAGGACGACCTCAGCACACCGACCCCGACCCCGAGGAAAGGGGCGACCCGTGACCGCCAGTCCCCTCCAGCACCGCACCGTCGTGGTGACCGGCGCCGCACGCGGCCTCGGTGCCGCCCTCGCCCGCGCCTGCGCCCGCCGCGGCGCCCGGATCGCCCTCCTTGGCCACGAGAAACCGCTCCTCGACGCCCTGGCGGACGAGCTGCCCACCCCGGCGCTGGCGATCGAGGCCGACGTCACCGACCCGCCCGCCCTGGAGGAGGCGGCCGGCGCCGTGCGCGCCCGGCTCGGGCCGCCGTCGGTGGTGATCGCCAACGCGGGCATCGCCGAGGGCGGCCCCTTCGCCACCTCCGACCCCGCCGAATGGGCCCGGGTCATCGAGGTCAACCTGACCGGCAGCGCCCACACGGCCCGCGCCTTCCTGCCGGACCTGATGGAGACCGCCGGCTACCACCTCCAGGTCGCCTCCCTCGCCTCCTTCGGCGCCGCCCCGATGATGAGCGCGTACTGCGCCTCCAAGTCCGGCGTCGAGGCTTTCGCCCACTCCCTGCGCGCCGAGGTGGCGCACCACGGGGTGGCCGTCGGCGTCGCGTACATCAACTGGACCGACACCGACATGATCCGCGACGCGGAGCGCCACACGGTGCTGCGCGAACTGCGCGCCCACATGCCCCCGCCGGCCCGCCGCACCTACCCCGCCGAGGTCGTCGCCGACCGCCTGGCCCGCGCCGTGGAACGCCGCCGCACCGCCGTCTACGTCCCCGGCTGGCTGCGCCTGGTCCAGGCGACCCGCGCCGCCCTGCCCTCCGTCGTCCTGCGCGTCTCCCGCCGCGACCTGCCCCGCCTGGAGGCCCTCGGCGGCCTGCGCCCCACCGGCCCGCTCGGCGCCGGCGGCCAGGCCGACCACCCGGCCGGGCTGCCGGCGGACGAGGTACGAACCTAGGGCCTGTCTGACAATTCCCGCCTGCCCGGCGACGCCTGGCACGCACGCTCGCCGCGTTGCCGAACCGCCCACGTGGCTCCGCCACGAGGGCGCTCCGGCGCCTTGCGATCGCACGCACCAGACGCCGCCGGGCCCGCCCTTCGGGCGGACGACGGGAATTGTCAGACAGGCCCTAGGACGCCCGGGGCCGGCCGTCCCCGAACCGTCGCGCCAGCGCCCGCAGCGGCGCCGACCTGCCCCGGTCCGGGACCGTCCACACCGTCTCGCCCCGCACCCCCCACCGCTCGAGCAGCGCGTTGGCCGCGAGGAAGCCGGAGGTGGCGGCCCGCTCCATCAGGGCCACCGGCAGATCGGTGCGGACGAGGTCGCCGGCGAGGACCACCGACGGGTCGGGGGTGCGCACGGTGGGCCGGTCGCGGTGGCCGCCGACGGTGAACAGCGGGCAGTCCGCCCGCCACTCGTGCCGCACCGCGACCACCCGCGCGGCCCGCGTCTCCGGGTACACCCGGTACAACTGCTCCACCAGCCGCTTCTCCTCGACGTCCCGCACCGCCGACTCGGGCACCGCGTAGGCGTGCAGCTCCACCACGGACCCGCCGGCCCGCGCCGCCCAGCGCGCGGCCTCGCCCTCCCAGTGGGACAGCACGCTGACGTTGTCCAGCGACCCGTAGCCGCTGGTGCCGAGGAACCCCGGCCGGCCGGGCGCCACCGGGCGGTCCAGCCACAGCCGGGAGACCAGGAACGGCGGCGCCGTCCGCAGCCCGGCCACCCGCTCCCGCCACCCGGCGTCGCCCAGCTCCGGCGAGGCACCCACCACCGCCCGCAGCCCGCCGGTGTCCAGGGCCAGCACGACACCGTCGTACGGCCGCTCGCCCGTCCCGTCAGCCACCAGCGCACCGCCCGATGGACCGGGGCGGACGGCCGCCACCGGCGTCGACGTCCGCAGCTCCACCCCGTGCCCGGCCAGCCGCCCGGCCAACGGGTCCCACAGCGCCTGCGGGAACGGCTCGCGGGGCACGTCGAACAGCAGGCCCTCGCTGGAGCCCAGGAAGTAGATGTGGAACATCAGCGCCATCTCGGCGGCCGACAGCTCCCGCGGGTCGGCGAAGAAGCTGCGGGAGAACACCTCGAAGGCCAGGTGCCGGGCCGCCGCCGGGAACCGCAGGGCGTCCAGGAAGTCGTGCGCGCTGACGCCGTCCAGCCGCTCGTGCACCTCGCGGGTGCGCACGTCGAGCAGCGGCAGCGCCGCGGCCGGCCGCAGCGCCAGCAGGTCGCGCAGGCCGAAGCTGGGGCTGAGCGCGACGAAGCCGGCCGCGCTCCACGGCGGGGTGCGCGGCACCCGGCGGAAGCTGTCGTGCAGGCCGCCGCTGTGCCGCAGCGGGTAGTCGGGCAGCCCGGTCAGCATGCCCAGCTCCGGGTCGACCCGGCGCAGCAGCGCGCGCAGGTTGTAGTACTGGCGGAAGAAGGCGTGGAAGCCCCGGCTCATCGTGGCCGGCGTCCCGTCGGGCAGCGGGGCCGCCCACCCGGATACCCGGCCGCCGAGCACCGGCTCGCGCTCGTACAGCACCACCCGCACCCCGCGCTCGGCGAGCACGGTGGCCGCGGCGAGCCCCGCGATGCCGCCGCCCACTACTGCCACGGACGGCGGCTCGCCCGCGACCCGCTCCCGCCCCGGCCGGGGACGCACTGCCTGCGCGAGCCGGTCCCGCCCCGGCACATCCGCCGTCCCGCGCCGCGGGCTCACCGCGCGTCCCCGGTGGCGCGGCGGCCGGTGAAGGTGTGGGTGATGCCCGTCTGCCAGCCCGGCAGCGGCAGCACCCGCACCCCCGTGAACCCGGCCCGGCGCAGCCGTTCGCCGAAGGCCGGCGCCGCGTCGAACGAGGCCACGCTGTGCCACAGATGCCGGTAGAGGTCCCCGTTCCCGGTCGCCGTGCCCAGCGGCAGCACCACACCCCGGCACACCGCCGACCACAGCACCCGGTCGGCCCGCCGCCCGCTGAGCGCGTACTCGTGCACCGCGAGGCGCCCGCCCGGCACCAGCAGCCCGCGCACCGCGGCCAGCGTGGCGTCGGGGTCGGCCAGGTTGCGGAACAGGTAGGCGGCGAACACCGCGTCGAACGGCCCCTCCACCCCCGCCCGGTGCAGCGCCTCCGCCGGCGAGTGGACGAAACGCACCCGCGACGACCACGGCTTGGACCGGGCCCGCCGCAGCATGCCCGCCGACGCGTCCACCCCGGTGATCTCCGCCGCCGGGAAGGCCGCGGCCAGTGCCGCCGTCGACGCGCCGGTCCCGCACCCCAGGTCCAGGACCCGGTGCCCCGCGCCGCCGTCCGGCAGGCCCAGGCGCCGGGCGGAGCGCCGCAGATGGGCGTGGTAGCTCGGACTGAGCCCGACCAGCCGGTCGTAGCGGTCGGCACCGCGGTCGAAGGCGGCGGCGAGCGCGTCGTCGTGCAGCAGGGGCATCGGCGAACTCCTGAAGGTGGTGAGGGGGGTGGGTGTGAGATGCGATCAGTGCTCTGGCAGCGCCCGGCGCCGCAGCCACGGCAGCTCCGCCGCCGTCCGCAGCATCGGCAGCACCGGGGTGCGCACGCCGACCGCCAGGTCCTCGGCGAGCCGGGAGCGCCCGTCGAGGAAGCGCAGCAGCCGCCCGGCGGGCACCCGCTCGAACAGCCGGAAGAACAGCTCGGGCCCGTCGACGCGGCCGGTGTCGAGGGCGCGCAGCAGCACCGCGTCCATCAACCGGGCCCGCGCCGGGTGCGGGGCCGGCGGCACCGGAGGCCGCCCGGCCCGCACGGCGCGGGCGACGGCGTCGGACTGGCGCTGCACGGCGGCGAAGGTGTACCCGGTGGAGCCGCGTGTCGCCCCGCCGGCCGCCCCGATGCGGAACACCGGGCCGCCGCCGGGGGCCTGACGGGGGAAGACCGCGTCCGTCATCGGGATCACACCCTGCTCGGTGGAGAGCACCGCCAGTTCGCCCGTGCCGAGCACGCCGCGCGTGTACTCCTCCAGCGCGGCGTCGTAGGCGTCGGCCGTGAGCGGCCGCGGGCCGAACTCGGTGTACTCCACCAGCGCGGTGTGCCGCCCGGTCGGCAGGACGTAGCCGAAGGACAGGCCGCGGGCGGGCTGGGGGGTGCGGAAGTCCATCAGGTCGACCACCGCCGGGTCGAAGACGGGCCGCTCGGCGCGCACGAACCAGCCGCGGAAGTGCTGGAGCAGCCGGGTGCGGGCGGCCGGCGTCCGCTCGGGCGGGCGGGAGTCGAAGACCCAGCGGGCCCGCAGGTCGGCCCGGCGCCCCGCCGGGTCGGTGGCCGTCACCCGGGCGGTGCCGTCCCCGAGCGGGGTGACGGCCCCCACGGTGGCCGTCAGGCGCCGCAGCCCCGGGCGGTCCTTCAGATCCCGCTCCACCAGCGCCTCGAAGTCGTCGGAGCGGATCATCTTGTAATGGGCCGGCGCGATGTGCCGCCGCACCACCGCCCCGTCCCGGCCCCGCACCCGGACCCACTCCCAGGACGCGGTCACCGCCGCGTCGAAGCGGCCGGGCCCCGCCTCCCAGTAGCACCAGGTGCGTCGCGGCGGTCGCAGCGGGCCGGGGGGCGGGTCGACCAGGACCACCGAGCCGTCCGCGGTGTGCGGCGCGCCGGCCGGCAGCCGGTGGGCCAGTGAGAGCCCGGCCGCCCCGGCACCGACGATGACGATGTCCGCGTCGACCACGCCCGTCTCCTTCCGCCCCCGTGTTCGGCGGAGTATTCCGCCTCGGCGCCGCGCCCGGATGCACGGCACGCGGAACGTGCCGGACCGGGTACCCGCCGGGCGGGTGAGCCCACGCGTGGAAGAGGCCCGAAGCGGGGACTCGGGTCCCGCGGCGGGGAAAGGCTGACGCCGTGTCACCCACGGGCTGCCGCCGGGCGGACCGTGCTGCATCCGCCGCTTCCCGTACGGCGGAATGAGTCCACGTGCCCGGCGGGCCGCACGCGGCACCGGCACACCGACGGCACACCGACGAGGAGAGGACGGACCCGGGATGCGCCTGAGCAGGGCCGACGACGGCAGGTACCCGCCGCGGGCGGGGGAGGGGCCCCGGTGACGCGGACACTGCCGGGCCGCACCGACCACGTCGTGGTCGTCGGCGCGGGACTGGCCGGCCTGTCCGCCGCGCTGCACCTGCTCGGCGCCGGCCGGCGGGTGACGATCGTGGAGCGCGAGGCGCTGCCCGGCGGCCGGGCCGGACGCCGCGAGCAGGGCGGCTACCACTTCGACACCGGGCCCACCGTCCTCACCATGCCCGAGCTGGCCGACGAGGCGTTCGCGGCGGTCGGCGACAGCCTGAAGAGCCGGGTGGAGCTGCTGCCGCTGCACCCCGCCTACCGGGCGTGCTTCGCCGACGGCTCCACCCTGGACGTGCACACCGACGCCGAGCGGATGGCCGCCGAGGTGGAGCGGTTCGCCGGCGCCCGGGAAGCGGCCGGGTACCGGCGGCTGCGCACCTGGCTGGGGCAGCTGTACGCCGTGCAGATGCGCCGCTTCATCGACGCCAACTTCGACTCGCCCCTCGGCCTGCTCACCCCCGACCTGGCCCGGCTCGCCGCGCTCGGCGGCTTCGGCCGCCTGGAGGGGCGCATCGGCCGCTTCCTCGGTGACGAACGGCTCCAGCGGGTCTTCTCCTTCCAGTCGCTGTACGCCGGCGTCGCCCCGGCCCGGGCGCTGGCCGCCTACGCGGTCATCGCCTACATGGACACCGTGGCCGGCGTGTACTTCCCGCGCGGCGGCATGCACGCCCTGCCCCGCGCGATGGCCGACGCGGCCGTCGAAGCCGGGGCCGACCTGCGCCTCGGCCGGGACGTCACCCGCCTGGAGCGGTCCGGCGGCCGGATCACCGCCGTCGTCACCGCCGAGGAGCGCATCCCCTGCGACGCCGTCGTCCTCACCCCGGACCTGCCCGTCGTGCACCGCCTGCTGGGCCGCCGCCCGCGCCGCCCGCTCGCCCTCACCCACGCGCCGTCCGCCGTGGTACTGCACACCGGCACCACCCGCACCTGGCCGCACCTCGCGCACCACACGCTCTCCTTCGGCGCCGCCTGGCGGCGCACCTTCGACGAACTGACGAGGACCGGCACCCTGATGACCGACCCGTCCCTGCTGATCACCCGGCCCACCGCCGCCGACCCGGGCCTCGCCCCCGACGGCCGCCACGTCCACTACGTCCTCGCGCCCTGCCCCAACACCGACCTCGGCCCCGGCGCCCGCGAGTGGGCCGACCTCGGGCCCCGCTACCGCGACCGCCTCCTCACCACCCTCGAGCGGCGCGGCATGACCGGCATCGCCGCCGCCATCGAGGAGGAGTGCCTGGTCACCCCGGCCGACTGGACCGCGCAGGGCCACGCGGCCGGCACCCCCTTCTCGGTCGCCCACACCTTCGCCCAGACCGGTCCCTTCCGCCCCCGCAACCTGGTGCGCGGCACGGACAACGCCGTCCTGGCCGGCTGCGGCACCACCCCGGGCGTCGGCGTGCCGACGGTGCTGATCTCCGGGAAGCTGGCCGCCGCCCGGATCACCGGTGGCGGTGGCCGGTGACCCGCCGCGAACTGGACGCGGCCGGCGTCACCGACCCGGCGCTGCGCGACGCCTACACCCGCTGCCGCCGGCTCAACGCCGCCCACGGCCGCACCTACTTCCTCGCCACCCGCCTGCTGCCCGTCGAGCGCAGACCGGCCGTGCACGCCCTGTACGGGTTCGCGCGCTGGGCGGACGACATCGTGGACGACATGGGCGCCGACGCCACCGACGCCGAGCGGGCCGCCGCCCTCGACCTGCTCGACGGGCGGCTGCGCCGGGCCCTCGCCGGCGGCGGGGCGGACGGCGAGCCGGTGGTGATGGCCCTCGCCGACACCGCGCGGCGGTACGCCATCGACGTGGGCCACTTCACCGACTTCATGGCCTCGATGCGCGACGACCTCACCGTCACCGACTACCCCACCTACGCCGACCTGCGCGGCTACATGCACGGCTCGGCCGCCGTCATCGGCCTCCAGATGCTGCCGGTCCTCGGCACCGTCACCCCCCGCGCCGAGGCCGCTCCGCACGCCGCCGCGCTCGGCGTCGCCTTCCAGCTGACCAACTTCCTGCGCGACGTCGGCGAGGACCTGGACCGGGGCCGGGTCTACCTGCCCGCCGACCTGCTCGCCGCGCACGGCGCCGACCGGGCCCTCCTGGAGTGGAGCCGGCGCACCGGACGCCCCGACCCGCGGGTCACCGCCGCGCTGCGGGCCGCCGAGGACCTCACCCGGGGCGTCTACCGGGAGGCCGCGCCCGGCCTGGCCATGCTGGACCCGGTCGCCCGGCCCTGCATCCGCGCCGCGTTCGTCCTCTACCGGAACATCCTCGATGCCATCGCCGCGGACGGGTACGCGGTACTGCACCGACGGGCCGTCGTCTCCCGCAGTCGGCGCGCGGTGGTCGCCGCCGACGGCCTGGCCCGGGTGCTCACCGCCCGGCTCCGGGCCCGCGGCACCGCGCCGGCGCCGACGGCCCTGCCGGTGCCGTACGGCAAGCCCGTCCACGACGCGAAGGAGGCCGGATGAGCCCGACCCCGCCCCCGCCGCGGCCGCCCCGCCGCGGTCGCTACCCGCTGCGGCTGCGCAGGCACCCCGTCCCCTGGCAGCGGCAGACCCCGACCTGGCGCGCGGCCCGCCCCGCGCTGATCGCCGGGGCCCTCAAACGCGCCCAGGCCCGGCCCTCCGGCAACTGGTACGTCCTGGGCGCCGCCGCCGACGTACGGAGCGACCGGCCGCTGTCCGGCACGCCGGCCGGCGTCGAGGTCGTCGTCTGGCGGGACTCCGACGGCCGGCTCGTCGGCGGCCCCGGCACCTGCCCCCACCTCGGGGCGCCGCTCGCCGACAGCCCGGTGCGCTGCGGCACCCTGGTCTGCCACTGGCACGGACTCGCCCTGGACGGCCGCCCGTTCGCCGGCTGGGAGCCGCTGCCGGTGCACGACGACGGCCTGCTGGTCTGGGTGCGGCTCGACGCCGTGGGGGCGGAGGAGCCCACCGACGCCCCGCTGGTGCCGGTCCGGCCGTCGCTCGGCCCCGCCGTGGCCGCCGTCTGGCGCGGCACCGGCACCTGCGAGCCCGAGGACGTGGTGGCCAACCGCCTCGACCCCTGGCACGGCGCCTGGTTCCACCCGTACTCCTTCGTGGACCTCACCGTCCTGGACACCCCGGGCGACGGCGACGCGGACGACCGCTTCGTCGTGGACGTCTCCTTCAAGCTGGCCGGGCGCCTGGTGGTGCCGGTCCGGGCGGAGTTCACCACGCCGGGCCCCCGCACCGTGGTCATGCGCATCACCGGGGGCGAGGGCGTCGGCTCGGTCGTGGAGAGCCACGCCACGCCGCTCGGACCCGACGAGCGGGGCCGACCCCGCACCGAGGTCGTCGAGGCGGTCGTCGCCACCTCCGAGCGGGCCGGCTTCGGCGTGGCCCGGGGCCTGGCACCGGCGCTGCGCCCGCTGATGCGGGCCGCCGCGGGGCGGCTGTGGCGCGACGACCTCGCCTACGCGGAACGGCGGTGGCGGCTGCGCGACGCCGGCCGCTTCCCGGGCTGAGCGGGAGGGGACCGGCGTGCAGACGTTCCTGCCCCACCCCGGCTTCCGGGAGTCCGCGCTCGCCCTGGACCGCCGCCGGCTCGGCAAGCAGCGGGTCGAGGCGCTCCAGGTGCTGCGCGGCCTGATTGTCCCCGGCTACGGCTGGCGCCGGCACCCGGCGGTGCGCATGTGGCGGGGGTACGAGGAGGCGATGGTCCGCTACGGCCTGGAGATCTGCCGGGTCTGGCGGGAGGCGGGCCATCAGGACAGCTGCGCCGCCTCCCTGGTCGCCGGTTTCGAGGCGGAACGCCCCGGCACCCCGGTGCGCGACCAGGCCGGGCTGGCGGCGGCGGGGGAGCTGCCGCCCTGGCTGGGCGACGCCGCCTTCCACCGCAGCCACCGCTCGGCGCTGCTCCGCAAGGACCCCGAGACGTACGCCGCTCTGTTCCCCGGGGTCCCGGACGACCTGCCCTACGTGTGGCCGCCCTCCGACCGGGACCCCGAGGCGCCCCGGTGAGCCGTCAGGTCTGCTGACCGCCGGCCAGTTCCTGCAGGTCGACCGTCTCGCCGGCCGGCGGCTGCTCGGGCTTCACCGGCTCGTTGTAGTCGCCGAAGGTGATGCTGCCCGGGTTCTTGCCGCCCTGGGTGGTCGTCTTGAGGATGTACGGCTCGCCCTCGGTGGCGACGTACAGCTCCATCGTCTCGCCGGCGGAGCCCTGCTTCGTCAGCTTGATCGCCTGCTCGCCGTCCACCTCGGTGGTCTCGCCGCGCTTCATGCCCTTGCGCTCGGACTTGTCCTCGTCCATGGCCGTCAGGACGCCCTGCTTGTCGCAGATGCCCGCGAGCTGGTCGTCGGTGGCCGGCATCTTCACCCACTTGCCCTGCAGCTTCGGCACCACCTTCTGCGCCGCCGCGGGCTGCCCCTTCATCGACTGCTGCCAGTACTTCTCGTCCGCGCGCAGGTAGAAGGTGCTCCCGACGTGCCGGACGTCGGCCTTCGCGCCCTGGGAGCCCACGGTGCCCTGACAGTTCTTCTCCTGGTCGGCGGAGACGTCGATGCTGACCGTGCTGCCGTCCTCCGTGCGGGTGTCGCCCTTCATGTGCACGGACTTGGCCTGCTTGGTGGCGTCGACCGCCTTGGCCGCGATGGCGTCGGCGCTCTGCCCCTCGAACGCCTCGTCGTCGTCGGAGCCGCCCCCGCACCCCGCCACCAGCACGATGGACACGCTCGCTGCCGCCACGGCCGCCGCCACACTGCTGATACGCACTGTCGATCCCCTCCCGTACACGGTCAATCCCCTTGCTATCCGCGCCAATTGGCGCTGGGCGGTCCGCATACCCCGAGATCGTCTCTCTTCACACCATGGCGGATTCGTGACCTTCCGGTGGCTGGTACCTCCTCCGAAGTGGTCCCCGATGAGGCCCCCGAAATGGACCTCTCGGCGGACCACGGTGCCGCCTAGCGTCGTCGCCATGAACGCCACCACCGCGCGCGGCGCCCTGCTCGCCGCCCTCGCCTGCGTCCTCGTCGGCGGCTCCTTCACGGCCAACAGCCTGCTCGGCCACTACCCGTACGCGGGCGGCCAGTTCCTCCGCTACGGGCTGGCCTTCCTGCTCCTCGTCCCGCTCGCCGGCCGCGGCTCGGCGGCCCGGTTGCGCGCGCTGGGGGCCGGCTCCTGGCTGCGCCTGGCGCTGCTCGCGGCCGTCGGCATGGTCGGCTTCAACCTGGCCGTGCTCGCCGCCGAGCGCACGGCGGAGCCGGCCGTGCCGGGGGTGCTGGTGGGGTGCGCGCCCGTCGCCGTCGCCGTCCTCCTGCCGCTCCTCGAAGGGCGCCGTCCGCGGCGGACGGTGCTGTACGGCGCCTCGTTCGTGGCGCTCGGCGCCTTCGCGGTGCAGGGCTGGGGGCGCACGGACGGTGCGGGGCTCGCCTTCTCGGCGGGCGCCCTGGCCGGGGAGGTCGGGTTCGCCGTGCTCGCGGTGCCCGTGCTGCGCCCGCTGGGCCCGCGGCTGCTGTCGGCCACCGTGTGCGGGTGCGCCGCCCTGGAGTCGGCGGCGGCCGGGCTGCTCGCCGACGGCGCGGGATGGCTGCGCCGGCCCGACGCGGTCGAGGCCGGGGCGCTGCTGTGGCAGGCGGTGGTCGTCACCGTCGTCGGCTTCGTGTGCTGGTACATCGGGATGCAGCGGATCGGCGCCGAGCGCGCCACGCTCTTCTCGGGGCTGATCCCGGTCGCCGCCGCCTGCACCGCCCCGCTGGCCGGCACCGGCTCCTACGGCACCGCGCAGGCCGTGGGCAGTGCCCTGGTCTGCGCGGGGGTCGCCGTCGGGTCGGGAGCCGTGCCGAGGTCCGGCCGGGGCCGGCGGGGCGGAGCGGGTCAGCGGGTGCCGGTGCCGGTGCCGCCCGCCGCGGAGCGCTCCTTGGAGAAGCTGTAGAGGTCCTTGGAGGTGGTGATCAGCTCCCGCTGCTCCTCCTCCGAGCCCACCATCGGCTGCGAGCCGTTCAGCGGCACCTGGGCGCTCTCGGGCAGGAACTTCACCGTCACCAGGCCGATGACGCCGGCCAGCATCAGGTAGTAGGCGGGCATCAGCTTGTCGCCGGTGATGCTGACCAGCGCCTCGGTGACCAGCGGCGTGGTGCCGCCGAAGGCCGCCACGGCGAAGTTGAAGCCGATGCCCATCGCCGCGTAGCGCACGGCGGTCGGGAAGAGGGCGGGCAGCGTCGCGGCGCTCGGCGCGGCGAAGGCGGCCAGCAGGGTGGAGAGGATGAGCACCCCGAAGATCGGCGGCCAGGTGCCGTCCGACTTGATGAGCAGGAACGCGGGCACGGCCAGGACGATCATCGCGGCGGCCCCGACGGCGTAGATCGGACGTCGTCCGACATGGTCGCTGAGCCGGCCCATGAAGGTGATCAGCACCACGATCCACACCATGCCGATCAGCACCAGGATGTCCGCGGAACTGCTGGAGCGGTCCAGGGTCTCGGTCTGGTAGGTGGGCAGATAGCCGGTGACCATGTAGTTGGTGACGTTGTACAGCAGCACCAGGCCCACGCAGATCAGCAGCGGGCGCCAGTGGTTCTTGACGATCGTCTTGAACTCACCGCCCACCGACTCCTGCGCCATGCTCTTCTCGTGCTCGTCGAGCTGCTGCTGGAAGGCCGGCGACTCCTCCAGCTTGAGCCGCATGTACAGGCCGATGACGCCGAGCGGGCCGGCGATCAGGAACGGCAGGCGCCAGCCCCAGGAGAGCATCTGGTCGTCGGTCAGCCACAGGTTCAGCAGGGTGACCAGGGCCGAGCCCAGCGCGTAGCCGACGAAGGTGCCGAAGTCGAGCCAGCTGGAGAGGAAGCCGCGCCGCCGGTCGGGTGAGTACTCGGCCACGAAGGTGGTGGCGCCGCCGTACTCGCCGCCGGTGGAGAAGCCCTGGACCATCCGGGCGAGCAGCAGCAGGATCGGCGCGGCCACGCCGATGGTGGCGTAACTCGGGATCAGGCCGATGGCGAAGGTGCCGCAGGCCATCATGATCATGGTGGTGGCGAGCACCTTCTGCCGGCCGATGCGGTCCCCGAGGGGGCCGAAGACCAGCCCGCCGAGCGGGCGCACCACGAAGGCCGCGGCGAAGGTGGCGAAGGAGGAGATGACCTGGGCGGCGGGGGAGGCGCCCGGGAAGAACACCTTGCCGATGGTGGCCGCCAGGTAGCTGTAGACGCCGAAGTCGAACCACTCCATGCAGTTGCCGAGCGCCGAGGCGCCGACCGCCCGCTTGAGCAGCGGCGCCTCCACCACCTGCACGTCGTCCTCGCGGAAGGCCCGCTTGTTGCGGCGCAGCCGGTGGGACAGCTCCTCCCGCACCTGCCGCGGCAGCTCCGCGACCGACTTCGGCATCTTGACCCGGCCCCGGCCCAGTGAGCCGTGCCGTCCGTCAGGCTTCGCGTTCACCACGCTGCCTTTCTGTTGCTCTGCCACACTTCGCCCGAGAATGCGCTTGAGCGAATTGTGCGCCGTAACGTTCCTTCGGCGCATGCCAGAGCTGTTGCCCGGGTTCTTGCATGTCACACTCTTCACTCTCGTGACATGGGGCACCCGGGTGACTTTGCCCGTGTGACTACCGGCGGCTGCGGACCAGCAGGTAGAGGAAGTACGGCGTCCCGATCACCGCGGTCATCAGCCCCGCGCCCAGCTGGGCCGGCGCGATCACCGTGCGGCCGAGCAGGTCGGCGGCGCACACCAGCGCGGCGCCGAGCAGCATCGCCACCGGCACCACCCGCACGTGCCGCCGGCCCACCAGGGCGCGGGCCGCGTGCGGTGCCACCAGGCCGACGAAGCCGATGGTGCCCGCGCAGGCCACCGCCGTGGCGCTGAGCAGGACGCTCACCACCAGGAACCCGAACCGGGCCGGCGCCGGCCTGAGGCCGAGCAGCCGCGGGGTGTCCTCGTCCAGGGAGACCAGGTCCAGCTCCGCGCGCCGGGCCACCGCCACGAAGGTGCCCAGCGCAAGCGCGAGCGCCACCGGCACGACGTCGGGGAGCGTACGCCCGTACGTGGAGCCGGACAGCCAGGTCAGCGCCTTCGTCGCGTTGAAGGGGTCGGTCAGCACGATCAGCAGGCTGATCAGCGCGGTCGTCGCGGAGGCCACCCCGATGCCCACCAGGACGAGGCGGTTCTGCCGGAAGCCGCCCCGGGCGGCGAGGCCGAAGACCACGACCGCCGCGACGCCCGCGCCGGCGAACGACCCGCCGGCCACGCCCCAGCCGCTCACCGAGGGCACGGTGGTCACAAGCAGCACGGCGCCGAGCGCCCCGCCGCCGGTGACGCCGAGGACCATCGGGTCGGCGAGCGGGTTGCGGGTCACGGCCTGCGTCAGCGTGCCGGACAGGGCGAGGGCCGCACCCGCCGCGAGGGCGGCGAGCACCCGGGGCACCCGGGTGTCCAGGACGAAGGAGACGGTGCGCCCGGCCCGGCCCTGAGCCCAGTTGGCGACGTCGCCGAGGAGCAGCTTGCTGTCGCCGACCAGCACGCCGGCGATGGTCAGGCCCACCACGACGGCCACCAGGACCACCAGGGTCGCGAGGAACACCGCGGGGCTCGGGATGCGCAGCCGGTCCGGCGGACCCGACTGCTCGGAGTCCCGCAGCCGCAGCGCCATGACCACCAGGAACACCGCTCCGACCAGGCTGGTCACCACGCCGGTGGGCACCGCCACCGCCAGATCGTCCGGCACCAGCGCCCGCAGCAGCACGTCCGAGCCGAGCACCAGGGCCGCGCCGGTGAGCCCGGCCACCGGCAGGAAGGTCCGGGACCGCCCGAAGCCGCGCAGCCACTGTCCCAGCGGGCGCACCAGGGCCGGGGCGCTCAGGCCGACGAACCCGATGGGTCCGGCCAGCGTGACCGCCGCCGCGGACAGCAGCGCCGCGAGCACGACCACGGTGACCCGGGTGGCCCGCACCGGCACGCCGAGCCCGCGGGCGGCGTCGTCGCCGAGGGCGAGCGCGTCGACCCGGCGGGCCGTCAGCAGCAGTCCCACCACGCCGACCAGGGCGACGGGCAGCATCTGCAGCACCCCGCCGAAGCCGTTCTGGCTGATGCTGCCCTGGTTCCACTGGTACAGGCCGTGGGTCTGCTCGGGGAAGAGCAGCAGCAGGCCGTCCGTCATGGAGTTCAGGCCCAGCATCAGCGCGGTGCCGGCCAGCACGAGGCGGACGGTGCCGGCGCCGAGGCCGGAGAGTCCGAGCACCACGGCCGCCGCCGCCAGGCCGCCCAGGAAGGCGACGCCGGAGGAGGCGAGCAGCGGCAGCGTCAGGCCGGTGGCGCCGGCCACCCCGAGGGCCAGGTAGGAGCCGGCGTTCACCGCGAGGGTGTCGGGGGCGGCCAGCACGTTGCGGCTGACCGCCTGGAGCACGCCGCCGGCGAAGCCGAGGACGACGCCGACCAGGACGCCGGCGGCCATCCGCGGCAGCCGGGAGGCGACCACCACCGAGGCGTCGCCCGGATCGGCCCGGCCGGTCAGGGCCTTGACCACCTCGCCGGGGCCGACGGCGGCGGTGCCCTGGGTGATGTCGACGACGGCGAGGACGGCGACCAGCAGCACCAGCGCGGCCGCCACCGCGGCCGGCCCCGACCGGGACCGGGGTTCCGCCTGCGGACGGGTGGCGGGTTTCGTCGCGGTGACGGCCATGACCGCCGCTACTTCGTCAGCGCGCCGACGACGGCGTCGACATACGCCTTCATCGACTCGGGGCCGCCGAACATCCAGACGCCGTCGGGCAGCCGGTGCACGTTGCCGGACTTGACGAACGGCAGGTTCTTCCAGACCGCGTTCTTGGCGAGCACGCCGCTGAAGGGGGTCGCGCTCGGGTCGTCGTCGTTGCCGATGTAGGCGAACTCGGTGTCCTTCGGCAGGGCGGTCAGCCCCTCGACGTCGGTGGTACCGAGGCCGTAGGCCGGGTCGCCCTTCACCTTCCAGGCGTTCTTCAGGCCGAGCGCCTCGTTGACCTCACCGATCAGGGAGGTGGCGGTGTAGGGGCGGATCGAGACCTGGTTGGAGGCGACATAGCCGTCGGCGAAGGCGTACTGGTGCCCCGCCAGGTCGGCGTCGGCCAGGGCCTTCTTGCCCTCGCCGAGCTTGGCCTCGAACTCCTCGCGGGCCGTCTTCGCCTTGTCCTCGGTGCCGGTGGCCTTGGCGATGAGGTCGAGGTTCTCCAGCATCTGCTCGATCTGGCCGGTGCCGTCGGCGGAGGTCACCGACAGCACCGGGGCGACCTTGCGCAGCTGCTTCACGGCCTCCGGCTTGAGGTCGGAGGTGGCCACGATGAGATCGGGGTGGACCGCGGCGACGGTGTCCATGCTCGGCTCGCCACGGGTGCCGATGTCCTTCGGCGTGCCCTTCAGCGGCGCGGCGGTGTCCCAGGTCCTGTAGCCCTTGACGTCGGCGACGCCGGCCGGTTCGACGCCGAGCGTCAGCAGGCTCTCCACCACGTTCCACTCGGTGGCGACGACGGTCTTCGCGGGGCCGTCGAGCTTCACCTTCGCACCGGTGCCGTCGGTGAGGCTGATGGCCTCGGCGGCGGGCTTCTTGTCCGCGGAGTCCTCGGCGGGCTCGGTGGTGCCGCAGGCGGCGAGGGTGAGCGCCGCGGCGGTGGTGGCGGCCGCGGTGAGCAGGAGGCGTCTCATGAGGTGGTGCCGAGCCTTTCGGTCCGAGTGTCTCGTATGTGGTGGCGGCCGATGGCGCGGGTGCGCGGCCGGCCGGTGTGGGGGTCGGTGTCGACGTCGATCCGGATGCCGTAGACGGCGGTGAGCCGCTCGGGCGTCAGCACCTCCTCGGGCGGGCCGTCGGCGACGATCCGCCCCGCTTCGAGGAGCGTGATCCGGTCGGCGACGGCCGCCGCCTGGTCGAGGTCGTGCAGGACCACGCCGACGGCGATCCGGTGGTGGTCCGCCAGATCGCGGACCAGGTCGAGCAGTTCGACCTGGTAGCGCAGGTCGAGGTAGGTGGTCGGTTCGTCCAGGAGCAGTACGCCGGTCTCCTGGGCCAGGCAGCTCGCCAGCCACACCCGCTGGAGCTGGCCGCCCGAGAGGTGGTCGGCGCCGCGGTCGGCGAGGTCGCTCACGCCGGTGAGGGCGAGCGCCCGCTCCACCGCGGCCGGCCCGTCCGGGTCGGGCCGGCCCCAGCGCCCCCGGTAGGGGTAGCGGCCGAACTCGACCACGTCCCGGACGGTGAGCCCGCCCGGTGTGGGCCGGCCCTGGGTCAGCAGGGCGACGCACCGCGAGAACTCACGGGACGTCAGCGCGAGCCCGTCGGTGTCCCCGTCGATGCGCAGGGTGGCGGTGCGGGCCCGCTGGAGCCGGGCGATCGTGCGCAGCAGCGTCGACTTCCCGCTGCCGTTCGGACCCACCAGGACGGTCACCTCGCCCGGGCGCAGCGCCAGCGCCGCGTCATGGACGACGTCGACGCCGTCGTACGACACGGTCACGTCCGCGGCCGTCAGCTGATGGCCCTCGAGGCGCGAGGTGCCGGCTGTGTCTTCACCTGATCTCACGAGGCGAAGGTTAGCCTAACCTAAAAAGTGCTGGTAGCGCCGGGGCGTCAGGAGCCGGACTTCCAGAGTCCGGACCGGTTGAGGGACTGCGGGCAGTGCAGGTAGATCTCGTCGATGTCCAGCACCAGGGCCAGCTGGGGACGGCGGCCGTCGCGGGCCAGCGCGTCGAAGAAGGGCGCGTCGGTCAGGAGGCGGGCCCGGCCGTTGATCCGCAGCACCTCCTTGGAGCCCGGTATCAGGTACAGCAGCCCGGCGTGCGGGTTGCTCAGGATGTTGTGGAAGCTGTCGCCGCGCCGGTTGCCCGGGCGGTCCGGCAGGGCGAGGGTGCCAGGACCGAGGACGTGGGTGAAGCCCGGGGCGTCGCCACGCGGGGAGACGTCGCAGTTGCCCTCGTCGTCCGAGGTGGCCAGCAGGCAGAAGGGGGACCGGGACAGCAGGTCCACGTCGTCGTCGGTGAGCCGGTCGTGGACCTTGTCGATCACGACGGGCCAGGGCTCGCCCAGCAGTTCGCGGAGTTCGGCGGGTGAGCCGAGCGCGACCCAGCCCTCCTCGGCGACGGTCGTCTCGGGCACGGCGGTCTCCCTGGTCTCGGTGTCTCCGCGGTTCGCGGGCGGGCCGGAGATGACCTTACCCGGGTGTTAGGTACGCCTTACCTAACGCCTCCGGAGGTGATCGTTCCGCTGGTCAGAACGCGTACCGGATCCGCAGCCACGGGGCGTGCGCGTCCACCAGCTCCCGCAGCCGCGCCACGGCCCCCGCCTTGACCTCGTTCCGGTACCGGACGTTGAGCGCCCCGTTCTCCGAGCGCTTGCCCTGCTGGAGGTCCGGGCGCCACAGGACCTCCTCGGCCCGCGGGTGCCAGCCCAGGTTGACCTCGTGCAGCTCCCGGTTGTGCGTGAGCATGATCACCTCGGCCGCCGCCTGCCGCTTCACCCGGTCCGGCAGCACGTCGTCCAGGTGACGCAGCAATTCGGTCCAGTCCGCCTCCCAGCCGGGGCGCAGCACGACGGGGGAGAGGTTGAAGTGCACCTCGTACCCGGCGTCCAGGAAGTCCCCGGCGGCGGCGATCCGCTCGGCCACCGGCGAGGTGCGCACGTCCAGGAGCCGGGAGTCGTCCGGCGGCATCACCGAGAATCGGATCCGGGTGCGCCCGCGCGGGTCGAGGGCGAGCAGGTCGGGGTTGACGAACTTGGTCGCGAAGGACGCCTTGGCCGTCGGCCACTGCCGGAAGGCGTGCACCAGGTCCGCGGTGTTGTCGCAGATCAGCGCGTCCACCGAGCAGTCGCCGTTCTCGCCGACGTCGTACACCCAGGACGCCGGGTCGCACTGGTTCGGCTCCGTCTTCGGGCCGAGCCGGGCCACGTGCCGGCCGATGTGCGCGACGATCTTCTCGATGTTGGTGAAGACGGTGACCGGGTTGGCGTACCCCTTGCGGCGCGGCACGTAGCAGTAGGCGCAGGCCATGGCGCAGCCGTTGGAGGCGCCGGGGGCGATCCAGTCGGCGGACCGCCCGTTGGGCCGTGTGGTCAGCGTCTTGCGCTCGCCGAGGACCAGCGTCTCGCCCTTGACCCGCACCCAGCGCTCGACGTTGCCCTCGTTGCCGTGCAGGCCGGGGATGCCCCAGTGGGAGTCCACCTCCACCAGCCGGGCCGCGGGGAACCGGGCGCGGATCTGCCGGCCGCGCGGGGAGGCGGCGGATGCCGGTTCGGCGTGGATCTCGCGGACCGGGAGCAGGCGGCGGGCGGCGGGGGAGTCGCGGAAGGAGGGCCGGTCGGGCTCGGGGTCCCCGGCGCCGGGCCGGCCGGGCGTCGCCGGGGCGAGGGCGTCGAGTCCGAACAGGGTGCCGGAGCCGTCGTCCGGGGGCGGGGACGGGTGGTGCATGGCTTCCACGGTACGCGAGGGCGCGCACCCGGCCCGTCACCGCACGCACACGCCCGGTGATCAGCTGTCGGGCGTTCTCAACGGGCGGTGTTCCACCGTCCGTTGAGGGCATACGGCTGTCACCTGTTCGGCTCCACCCGACCCCGGGAGACACCCATGCTGGCCATCGGCGCGGCAGTCCTGTTCTTCATCGCCTTCCTGATCAACGCCGCGGACATCTCGACCAACGACACCTTCACCTCGGTCAACTTCATGCTGGTCGGCCTGACCCTGCTGGCCCTGCACGTGGCCGGCATCGGCAGCGGCTGGGGCGGCCGGGGCCGCAGACGCTGACCGGCACCGCGGCGGACGGGCGGGATCAGCCGATGCGGGCGACCGCGGCGTAGATCCCGCTCGTCTCGGGCGCCGGCCGCTCCTGGCCGGCGCCGTACCACTCGGTCGCCGTCACCAGGCCCGGCTCCACCAGCTCCAGGTCATCCAGGAAGCGGGCCACCTCGGCGCGGGAGCGCAGGGCGAGGTGGATGCCGCCCTTGGCGTACTGGTCGATCGTCCGCTGCGCCAGCTCCGGGAAGACGTCCCGCGCGGCGTGCGAGAAGACCAGGTGGGAGCCCGGCGCCAGGGCGGCCACCAGACCGCGGATGATGTCGTGCGCCTCCTTCTCGTCCGGGAGGAAGTGCACCAGCGCGATCAGCGAAAGGGCGATCGGCCGGTCGAAGTCCAGGACCCGGCGGGCGTGCCGCACGATCTCCTCGGGCTCCCGCACATCGGCCTGGATGTAGTCGGTGGCGCCCTCGGGGGTGCTCACCAGCAGCGCCTCGGCGTGCCGCAGCACGATCGGGTCGTTGTCCGCGTAGACGACCCGGGCGGACGGCACGGTCCGCTGCACGATCTGGTGGAGGTTGGGCTCGGTCGGTATGCCCGTGCCGATGTCCAGGAACTGGTCCACGCCCCGCCCGGCCAGGTATGCGGCGGCGCGGTGCATGAAGGCCCGGTTCTGCCGCGCCCCCACCGGCGCCTCGGGCGGCAGGGTCCGGCCCACCGCCTCGTCGACCGGGTAGTTGTCCTTGCCGCCCAGCAGCCAGTCGTAGACCCGGGCCGGATGCGCCCGGCCGGTGTCGATCGGAGTGGGCTGGGAGTGGTCCGTCGTCATGGCAGGCTCCGAGGTCCGGGAGGGCAGCAGCGCCGTACTTCGCGATCATCGTACTGCCCCGCGGTATCTGCCATGTCCCGGACCAGAAAGCCCAGTTGCCCTTACGGGGCCCCGCCGTGGCCCTCACTCCCGGTCGATGGCCCGCACCCACCAGTGGTGCTCGCAGAACCAGTGGCCGACCATCGCGCCCCCGAACACCACGAACCCCACCCCGATCAGCCAGGACTCCACCACCAGCACGATGCCCACCGTGCCGTAGCTGATGGCGTTGTCCAGGATCAGCGGGGTGAAGACCAGGTAGGAGAAGCCGCGCAGCCCGACCAGGCCGACCATGGTGGCCACCGCCCCGGGCACCAGGTCGCGCCAGCGGACCTGGCTGCCGAGCAGGAAGTGCTGTCCCCACCAGAAGAACAGCAGCCCGGTCGCCGTGGACAGCGCGATGCGCGCCGAGCCGTGCAGCGCGGTGCGGGTCTGCACCTCCTGGTAGAGGTAGGCGGTGAGCGCGATGATCCACGTCAGCTGCCGCCACACCCGGTGCCAGGGGCCGGAGGGCAGGCCCCAGATCCGTTCGTAACCGTTCTGCACGCTGCCGGCGAAGGACACCCCGAACACGGCGAGCAGCAGGCCACCCCAGATGCTGGTGGTGCCGATCACCTCGGTGGGCGGGCTGATGATGTCGGTCAGCGCCTTGGCGGAGCGGCCCGAGAGCCCCATGCCGTCCGCCAGCCACGACGCGAAGCCGCCGCGCCCCAGCGGGTCGGCGGCGGCCACCACGATGAGCAGCGGCGCCAGGGTGACCAGGGCGATGGTGGCGAACCCCATCGCCCGGTGCATCAGCTCCAGCTCCCGGCCGCGCCGCACCAGCGCCGAGGCGGCCAACCGGTCCCAGGCGCGGAGGAACGGGCGCAGGAACCGGTTCACACGAGCGCTCCCGCCGTGCTCAGGGATCGGTGTGCGGCTGCTCCCGCAGGCGCTGGTTGTGCCAGGCGATGGCCGCGCGGATCTGCGCGTCGAGCAGGCCGGTGCGGCGGGCGAGCTGCTCGACGGAGAGCGCCGGGGGTCCCGCGGTCAGCGCCCGGGTGAGCTTGGCCGCCCAGAGTTCCTCCTCGACGTAGGGCCGGTACCGGTAACCCTCGCCGATCAGGTCGAAGTGGTCGTAGCAACACGCGGTGACGAGCCGTAGCCCGTCGAAGCGGTCCTCGCCCGCGTGCACCGCGGAGGAGTCCGGCACCCAGCCGCGCACGGCCAGGGACTCGGGGAAGACGGCGGCACACAGGTCGCACAGTTCCACGGGGCCGGCGCCCGTCGGCGACCCCTTCCTGACCTTGCGCTTCCACCACATGGCGCCTCCCGGGGTGCCGCTGGGCGGCGTCGGGAATCGGAGCTTTCGGAGTTACCCGCTGGGCCGGGCGCAAACGCGGCGCCACTCGCCCCGGGGTCAGGCCGCCGCGGCGAAGGCGGTGGTGATGGCGGTGTCGATCCGGGCGTGCACGACCAGTCGGGGTACGGAGGTGTCGGCGTTGTCCTCGAGCAGCCGCCGCACGGGAGCACTGTGCGTGACCGCGCACATCAGGACACCGAGGCGGGCGCACCGCCGGTGGGCCCGGAGCACGGCGCCGGCCGCGGCGGCGCAGGCCGCCCGCTCACCGAGGACCACGACGACGGGGGTCGGCCGGTGGGCGTCCACCAGGTCGTTGATGTGCGCGGCCAGCGCGGCCCGCCCGTCGACCCCCGGGTCCTGGTCAACCGTGACGACCAGCACTCCGTGCTCCAGGCTGTGCGACAGCATGACGCCCTCCGTTTCCCTCGCCCGACGGCGAGGCCGACTCCAGTCAAAGTGCCCAAACCGCCCCTTGCAATGCACGCCCCCCGCCCCGGGCCCCGGGCACACTCAGCTCACACCGGCCCCCGCCTGCGCACCGCCGCCACCCGCAACGTCAGCGCCGCCGCGAGCAGCACCCACGCCACCAGGCTGTACGCCCAGGCCGAGGACCCCCGTACCACCCCGACCGCACTCCACACCGCCCACAACGCCAGCACCACGCACAGCGCCGTCCACGCGATGTCCGACAGCCGCGTCCGCAACTGCGCCCGCTGCCGCGTCCCCCGCTCCAGCTCGCCGAGACCCCCATCGGCCACGTTCTGCTCGTCCACGCCCGACACCTCCGACTCCTCGAGAGAGACCCGCAAAGTTCGGTACGCGCATACCCCGCCGGAACGCACACGTGCGCGGGAGAGACCCTCGGGGCCACTCCCGCGCACGCCGGACACGAACGCTCAGCGCTGCCCGGACTTCGCCAGCGCCTTGTCCATCGCGGCGGCCAGCCCGTTCGCCCACAGCTGGTTCACCCGGCTGCGCTCCGCGGCGTTCGGGTTGGGGTTGGTGCAGGACGGCCCCGGCCCCCCGCCCGACATCAGCTCACTGCACGGCCCGGAGTAGTGGTCGGGCAGCCCGAGCACGTGCCCGGTCTCGTGCGCCGTCACCCGGGTCGAGTCGTACTGCTGGTTCTGCCGGTAGTCGAGGAAGACGTACCCCCGCCCGTGCCCGTTGGTCGAGGCGTACGAGCCGCGCGAGTCGTTGCCCTCGTAGTACTGGAAGTCCGCGCCCGAACTCCGCTCCTGGAGCCGCACGTTGGTGACCGAGCTGTTCCAGATCTGCGCGCTGCGCGATATCTGCGAGCGGAAGCTGGGCGCGTTCGCGGTGCTGTAGTACACCGTGACGGCCGCCGCCGCGGACGGCGAGGCGGCCTGCCGCTCGGCGACGGACTTGAGGACCGCCTGGAAGAACGCCTGGTTGTCCTGGGCCTGTTCGCCCGAACCGGCGCCCGGCAGGTAGCCGGCACGCGCGGTGGGGGCCGCCTGCGCCGACGGAGCCGCGGCCGTGGCGGCCGGGGCGCCGCCGAGCACGGCCGCGGTCAGGCCGAGACCGACCGTGGCGGAGAGCATGGGCAGGGTGATGCGCATCGATGACTCCTTGTGTGGGGGAGTGGGGAGAAGTCGTCACCGGTGAGTGTGCGGCGGCTGTGCGCGCGCTGTGATGATGGCAACGGGGGATAGGCCCGGGCTATCACCGCCTGGAAGCACCTTCTCGGGGGAGCAGAACTCGCCCTGTTCCGACGCCATTTGTTCACCTGGCGCAACCAACTGTTCCGTCCTACGCTCCCGCCATGGAGCTAGAGGTGAGGCACCTACGCGCGCTGTGCGCCATCGCGGACGCCGGCAGCCTGCACCGCGCCGCCCGCCAACTCGGCGTCACCCAGCCCACCTTGAGCACCCAGCTGGCCCGCATCGAACAGACCCTGGGCGGGCCCCTGTTCGTACGGGAGCGCACCGGCTGCCGGCCCACCCCGCTCGGCCGCACCGTCCTCGGCCGGGCCCGTCCGCTCCTCGCCGACATGCGCACCCTGGTCCGCGAGGCCCGCGCCGCCGCGTCCGGCGGCGACAGCCGGCTGCGCATCGGTTCCACCGCGAGCCGGGCCCTGGCCGGCTGGCTGCGCCGGCTCAGACGGCCGGGCCTGGAGCCCGCCCTCCAGATGGACGTCTCCGCCAACGCGCTGCTGCGCCGGGTGGGTGACGGCCAGCTCGACGTCGCCTTCGTGCACGAGGTCGAGGGCTCGGCGCTGCACGTCCCGGAGGGGTTGCGGCTGCGGGTGCTCCTGGAGCGGGAGCCGCAGTTCGTCATGGTGCCCGCCGACCACCCGGCCGCCGCCCGCCCGGTCGTCCGCCTCGCCGACCTGGCCGAGGACCGCTGGATGGTCGACCCCACCGTGGACGGCGAGTGGGACGGCGTGCACCGCATGCTGCGCGCCGCCGGCCTCGACCCCCGGGTGCTGCACGGCGACTACCACACGGCCGCCTCGCTGGTCGCCACCGGCGAGGTCGTGACCGTCTGCCAGCCCAGCTCCCCCTCCCGCCCCGACACGGCCGTACGGCGCCTGTCCGGGGACCCGCTCGGCGTCCGCCTGCTGCTGGCCGCGCGGACCCGGGCCGAACTGGACGCCGTGTACCCGGCGCTGGCCGAGGCGTACTGGGAGGCGGCCCGCCAGTCGCCCGCGTACCGGATCTGGCTGGAGGGCACCGCACCGCAACCCGCCGCAGCCCCCGCCCCCGTCGCCCGTTTTGTCGGCCATCGGGATGATGTGTCCGCGCATCCGGTATGACAAAAGGCTTGCAGGGTTAACGAGAGCACCATGAGCTCTGTGCGACGTCTTACGACTCTTCGTTCGCTGGCGGTGTCCTGCGCCCTGGGCAGCTCCGCGCTGCTGCTGACCGCCTGCACCAACGCCGACACGACACGCTCCAGTGTCGCCGAGGCCGCGCAGACCGAGTCCCCCTCGGGATCCGCGTCCGCCTCCCCCTCCGGCTCCACCTCGCCCTCGGCGTCCCAGTCGCTGACCGAGGACCAGGCCGACCGCAAGGCCCTGGTCCCGATGGCGAAGGTGAGCTGGGACAAGGCCGCCGGCACCGCCGTGAAGGAGGTGTCGGGCGGCAAGCTCGTGGAGATGGAGCTGAAGCGCGCCCCCGCCATGGCCAGCGCGTCGGCCGGTTCCGCCAGCCCCTCCATGGCGAGCCCCATGCCGAGCCAGGGCTCCCCGGTCTGGGAGAACAAGGTCGCCACCTCCGACGGCACCCTGCACCTGGTCTGGGTGGACGCGGTCAGCGGCAAGGTCCTGCGCAGCCAGACCGACCCCGACCAGGACGCCGACGACAAGAGCGAGTGGTCCGACCGGCTGTCCAAGGCCAAGCAGACGCCCCAGCAGGCCGTGCAGGCCGCCATGGGCCGGGCCAAGGGCACCGTCACGGCGGCCAAGCTCGACGAGGACGACCAGCAGCTCATGTGGGCCGTGGACATCGTCTCCACCGACACCTGGGACAAGGCGACCGTCGACGTCGACGCCACCAACGGCAAGGTGCTCCGCGAGGACGTCGACACCGACTGACACCGCGTGCGGACCCCGGGAGCGGCGGGCGCCACGACCCCGCCGCTCCCGCCGTACGTCCGGGTGAAGTCCGGCGGTCCGGCGCGTGTTTGGCGGCGGAGCGAGGGGCAAAGCGGTGTCCATGAGCGATCCGAACAACGACACGAAGAAGGCCGCCGGCACGCGGGCGGCCGAGACCAAGGCCCGCGAGACCGCCGCCAAGGCGACCGCGCCGGCCTCCAAGGCCGGACAGGCCGCTGCGGACAAGGCCGGTGACGCGGCGTCGGCCGCCAAGTCCGGCGTGGAGCGCTCGGCCCAGGTCGCCACGGGAGCCGTGCAGTCTGCGGCTCAGGGCGTCGAGGCGGGCCGCCAGGCGGTCATCACCGCCTCGGGCCATGTCGCGGCCACCGCCAAGACGGCCTGGACCATCATCGCGAACCGCAAGCTCGTCGCCGCGGGCGCGGCCGCCGGCCTCGCCGGACTGACCGCCGCGTCCTACGCGGTGGGACGCCGCTCGGGCCGCCAGGCGCAGGGTCCCCTGACCCGGCTGACCAGCGGCCGCATCTGAGTACCGCCGCGGTGCCCGCACCGCGCGCACCCGCCACGCCCCCGGGCCCGGCACGCCGACCGCACCACGTCGCGCGCGGTCGGGCCCGGGCGCGTACGGGCCACGTCCGGGCCGCCTGAAGCCCGGTCACCCGCGAGCACCCCGTCCCGCACCTCCTCCACGACCCCGCACGGATCTCCAGGTAGCACTCCCCCCGACGGGGGAAGATGGGACCGCGAGTCCATGCCTGACCCAAGTGGAGGAGTGCGCGCATGCAGCATGACCGAGCCGGCGAGCCGGCCGGCCCCGAGGACCTGATCGACGTCGCCCGGCTGGTGACGGCGTACTACGCGCTGCACCCGGACCCCGCCGAGCCCGGGCAGCGCGTGGCCTTCGGCACCTCAGGACACCGCGGCTCGGCCCTGGCGGCGGCGTTCAACGAGGACCACATCGCCGCGACCAGCCAGGCCATCTGCGAGTATCGCGCCGCCCAGGGCACCGACGGGCCGCTCTTCCTCGGCGCGGACACCCACGCCCTGTCCGAGCCAGCGCGCGTCACCGCGCTGGAGGTGTTCGCGGCCAACGACGTGGCCGTCCTCATCGACAGCGCCGACGGCTACACCCCCACCCCGGCGGTCTCGCTCGCCATCCTCACGCACAACCGCGGCCGCACCACCGGCCTCGCGGACGGCGTGGTCGTCACCCCCTCGCACAACCCGCCGGCCGACGGCGGCTTCAAGTACAACCCGCCCAGCGGCGGCCCGGCCGGCTCCGAGGCCACCTCCTGGATCCAGGACCGGGCCAACGAGATCATCGCCGCCGGCCTGAAGGACGTCCGCCGCGTGCCCTACGCGCGCGCCCTCGCCGCCCCCGGCACCGGCCGCCACGACTTCCTCGGCGCGTACGTCGCCGACCTGCCGAACGTCCTCGACCTCGACGCCGTCCGCGCGGCCGGCGTGCGGATCGGCGCGGACCCGCTGGGCGGCGCCTCGGTGGGGTACTGGGGCCGGATCGCCGAGCAGCACCGCCTCGACCTCACCGTGGTCAATCCGCTGGCCGACCCCACCTGGCGGTTCATGACGCTGGACTGGGACGGCAAGATCCGCATGGACTGCTCCTCCCCGCACGCCATGGCCTCGCTCATCGCCCAGCGCGACCGTTTCCAGATCGCCACGGGCAACGACGCCGACGCCGACCGGCACGGCATCGTCACCCCGGACGCCGGCCTGATGAACCCCAACCACTACCTGGCCACCGCCATCGCCTACCTGTACGCCCACCGCACCGAGTGGCCCGCCGACGCGGGCGTGGGCAAGACACTGGTGTCCTCCGGCATGATCGACCGGGTCGCCGCCGACCTCGGGCGCCCGCTCGTGGAGGTGCCCGTCGGCTTCAAGTGGTTCGTGGACGGCCTGATCGGCGGCACGATCGGCTTCGGCGGCGAGGAGTCCGCCGGCGCGTCCTTCCTGCGCCGGGACGGCTCGGTGTGGACCACCGACAAGGACGGCATCCTGCTGGCCCTGCTGGCCTCCGAGATCACCGCCGTCACCGACCGCACGCCCTCCGAGCACTACGCCGACCTCACCGCCCGCTTCGGCGAGCCCGCCTACGCCCGCATCGACGCGCCGGCCACCCGCGAGGAGAAGGCCCGCCTGGCGAAGCTCTCCCCGGCCCAGGTCACCGCCGACACGCTCGCCGGCGAGCCCGTCACCGGCGTGCTCACCGAGGCCCCGGGCAACGGCGCGGCCATCGGCGGCATCAAGGTGAGCACGGAGAACGCCTGGTTCGCGGCGCGGCCGTCCGGCACCGAGGACGTCTACAAGATCTACGGCGAGTCCTTCCGGGGCCCGGACCACCTCAGGCAGGTCCAGGAGGAGGCCAAGGGCGTCGTCCTGGCGGCCCTCGGCGGCTGACCTGCCGAGCGGGGGCACCCTCGATGAGGCCCGGGGGTGCCCCGCTGGTGTTTTCGTGCCAAACGGGGTAGACGGGCTGGCGTGACGGTCGAGGCTCAGGAAGAGGGCGGATCGGATGAACGAGGCTGCCCGCAACGGGTACCGACTGGAAATGGCGCTGATCAGGACGTCGGCGCAGTACGAGGGGCGACCCGGTGACATCGCCAGGGGCCGGGAACTGGCCCGTGACTTCCTCGCGCGCGTGGGCGCGCGGCAGGGCACGCCGGTGTCGCGCCGGGCGGGAGACCTGGTGCAGCTGGTGGTCAGCGAGCTGCTGACCAACGCCTGCAAGTACGCGCCGGGCCCCGCCCTGGTCGACCTGGAGCTTTCCGGGGGCCAGGTGGAGGTGACGGTCTGGGACACCGCGCCGGCGCTGCCGGTGGCCCAGCCCGCGGACCCGGCCCGGATCGGCCGGCACGGTCTGGAGATCGTCAAGGCCGTCTGCCACCACTTCGAGGTGCGCCGGGAGGCGGTCGGCAAGCGCACGACCGCCCGGATCCGCCTGGCCGACGACGCCTGAGCGCGTCACTCGGCCCGCAGCCGGAAGAGCACGCTGAGGCGCAGGGGCCCCGCCGGCACCGTCGGGTCGTCGAAGTCGTCGGCCGGGTCGCGGGTCATGCCGAGGCGGCGCATCACCGCCTGCGAACGGAGGTTGCCGGCCGCCGTCACCGCCAGCACCTCAGGCAGGTCCAGCTCCCCGAAGGCGTGGCCGACCGCGGCGCGCCCGGCCTCGGTGGCGTAGCCGCGGCCCCAGGCCGCCCGGGCAAGCCGCCAGCCGGCCTCCACCCCGGTGAACGGCATGCCCGGCTCGACGGGATCGAGCCCGGCGAACCCGACGAACGTCCCGGTGTCGCGCACCTCCACCGCCCACCACCCCCAGCCCCGCCGGTCCAGGTCCGCCTGGAAGCGGGCCGCCGAGGCATCGCTCTGCTCCCGGGTGAGTACTCCCGGGAAGTACTCGCGCACCACCGGGTCGGCGTTCAGGGCCGCCCACGGAGCCAGGTCGGAGTCCCGCCAGGAGCGCAGCAGCAGCCGTTCGGTACGTATCTCCGTCATCGCGTCAACGTAGGCCGCCTCCCCGCCCCCGGTCGACCGCGTTTCCCCCGGTGAGCCCGGCTCCGCCGACGCCGGCGGCCCCCGGCGCCGCCGCCCCTGCCGCCCACGGCTCCTGCGGCCCCGCACCCCGCTAGTACTGCAACGGTCTTTGTCGTGACGGTTGGGCAGGTGGTTCGTTGGTCTGGTCATGGGTGGGGAACTGTCTGATGCCCGGTCGTGGGCGGG
>NZ_JBIDAQ010000025.1:0-47038 GCF_043202555.1 Streptomyces sp. NPDC048182
TGCACACCTACAACCACCACCGCGGCCACACCGCACTCGGAGGCAAGCCACCGATCAGCCGTGTGAACAACGCTGCGGGTCAATACACCTAGGCCACGGGCCCGAGCGCTACATCTGGGCGCTGCTCGCCGCCGTCGCCACCTTCGTCGGCGGCGCGGTCTTCTCCCTCTACGACGGCTTCCACACCCTCACCCACGGCGAGGACCCCGGCGACCCGCTCGCCTCCTACCTGGTGCTGGCCGTCGCCTTCCTCCTGGAGGGCTACTCCCTGCGCACCGGCCTGAAGCAGGCCCGCGGCGAGGCCGCCCGCTACCGGGTCTCCTTCGGGCGCTACCTGCGCCGCACCCCCGACACCGCCGTCAAGGCCGTCGTCCTGGAGGACTCCGCCGCCCTGGCCGGCCTGCTGCTCGCGGCGGGCGGCCTGCTCGGCGGCCAGCTCACCGGCTCCGGCGTCTGGGACGGCGTCGCCTCCCTGTGCATCGGCGCGCTGCTGCTCTACGTCGCCTGGGTGCTCGGCCGCTCCAACGCCGAGTTCCTCATCGGCCGCCCCCTGCCGGCCTCCGTGCGGGAGCGGATCCGGGCGGAGCTGGCGGCGGTGGAGCACATCGAGGCCGTACTGGAGCTGACCACGCTGGTGCAGGGGCCGCGGGAGGCGCTGGTCGCGGCCAAGATCGATCCAGGGCCTGTCTGACAATTCCCGTCGTCCGCCCGAAGGGCGGGCCCGGCGGCGTCTGGTGCGTGCGATCGCAAGGCGCCGGAGCGCCCACGTGGCGGAGCCACGTGGGCGCTCCGGCAACGCGGCGAGCGTGCGTGCCAGGCGTCGCCGGGCAGGCGGGAATTGTCAGACAGGCCCTAAGGGGACGCGTCGACGGCGGCCGAGGTCGAGTGGGCCTGTGAGCGGGCGGAGCGGCGGCTGCGCGAGCTGTTCCCGATCGTGCGCCGGGTCTACCTCGACCCGACTCCGCCCACGCGGGCCGGTTAGCCGACCGCCGGGTGGACCTCGATCGTGCCGAGGGTCGCGCGGAAGAGGCCGGCGTACTCGTTCACGGAGAAGGGCGGGGAGCCGGGGCCCGACCCCCGGTCCTTGCCCGTCCGCGCGTCGAGGACCGCGTAGCCGTTCTCGGTCTCGCCGTACACCGCCCCGTGGAAGACCGCGGAGACGCTGGGCATCAGCCGGCTCTCGTCGTCCTCGGAGATGGCCCACAATCGGGTCCAGTTCGCGGGGTCGAGCGCGACGACCTGCTCCGTGGACTCCGTCTCGGCGTCGCACACGACGGCGGTGCCCTCGCCGGTCCAGCAGGTGAGGCCGGACGGCGCACCGAGCGCCTTGGCGGCGTCCAGACCGGCCGGCTCCTTGCCGGTGGCCGCGCTGAGCAGCGTGGCGGTGTTCCCCCCCGGTCGGGGAGGGCACGTCGACGACGGCCGTGAACAGGCCCTCGCCGGCCTGCTTCACCTCGGCCGTGTCGAGTCCGCTGCGGTACGTCCACGCCTTGGTGCCGTCCGCCGCTCTGCGGCCCTCCACGGTGCCGGTGCCGCCGCCGCCCTCGGGGTCGGCGCCGCCCCGGCCGACGGCGACGCCGCCGTCCACGAAGGCGGCCTGGAAGCCCTTCTCCGTCCAGGCCGTCTTGCGGCTGCTCAGGGAGACGCCGACCGTCACCGGGTCGATCTCGGAGCCGAAGGTGAGGACCGCGGTGCCGGCGTCGGCGCCGGCGAAGTACAGCTCGCCGTCCTCCTGGCCCGCCGGCCGAGCGATCCGTGTCGTCCACAGCCGCTGGCCGGAGTCGGCGGCGATGGCGGTGAGTTCGACGAGGTGCCGGTCGGGGGTGGTGCCGGAGCCGGGTTCGGTGATGGTGAACGCGGCGAGCAGGGCGCGCTTCCCGCCGACCTCGACCAGGCGGGGGGCGGCGATGTCCTCGATGCCGAAGACGACGCGGTCCATGGGCTGTCCCTCGGGCTTCACGCTCCACAGCTGCCTGCCGTCGAGCGCGTTCACCGCGCGGGCCTCCCCCTCGGAGACGGCGTACGCGGTGGTGCCCTCCAGCAGGCCGGACCACTGCCCCTGGCCGACGTCGTGCCCCTCTCCGTCCTGGAACCTGAGCGGCGGGTCGTACGTCCTGGCGGCCACCGGCGCGCTCGCGCCTCCGGCGGTGGGCACGCGCTCCGTCGTGGGCGCCGTGACCGGGAGCCTGCCCCCGCCGCCGCAGGCCGTCAGCAGGCACAGCGCGAGCCCGACGGGCAGGACGAGACGACCGCTCTGCTTCCCTGGACGCATGGTGAACTCCCCCGATTCCTCGCCCAGTTGCCCACTGTAGCCGGTCAAGATCGAGGGAGTCGGGAGACCCGGCGAACGGTTAGGCGAGCCCCGCCTCGGCCAGCAGGTAGGCCGTCATCGGGTCGTAGTGGCGGGGGCTGACCACGTGGTCGTCCAGGGGGACCGCCACCTGGAGGGTGCCCTCGGACTCGGCGAGGAAGAGGGCCGGGTCGTTGCAGTCGGCGTAGCCGACGGAGTCGACGCCGTGCTGCCCCGCGCAGCCCGCCCAGCCGTGGTCGGCGACGACCAGGTCGGGCAGCGGGCGGCCCTCGCGCTCCAGGGCGGTCAGGATCGCCTTCATCGGCTCGCCCGAGTGGGTGTGCCAGAGGGAGGCGCCGTGCTCCAGCATGGCCACGCTGGCGAACTGCATCACGTAGCCCTCGTCCGTGGTCAGTCCGTCCGGGATGACGACGATCTCGCAGCCGGCGGCGCGCAGCGCGGCGGCCGTGGCGCCGTGCACGTCGAGCAGGCCGCCGGGGTGGCCGGTGGCGAGGAGCACCCGCTGGCCGCCGTCGGCCGCCTTGCGCAGCCGGCCGGCCATCCGCTCCAGGGCGTCGACGGTCAGCTCCGGGTCGATGGTGTCCTGGCCGTACCGGTGCTCGGCGTCGTCGCTGACGCCGACCCGCTCCGCCATCACCGCGAGCACGTCCTGCTCGTCCGTCCAGCGCTCGCCCAGCTCCAGACCGAGCCAGTAGTGGCGGTCGCCGTTCGCCAGCTTCCGGTAGTGGGAGAGGTTGTTCTCACGGGGAGTGGCGACGTCGCCCGCGATGCGGGTCCGCACGAGGTGCTCGACGAGTTCGGCGCGGCTGGGTGTCCCGGATATCGGCATGTCCCCATTGTGAGGCAGCCCGCGGCGGGACGTCAGCGGCGTACCGCCCGCTGGACGGGGCGGTACGCCGGGCGCCGGTCACATCCGCCGCAGGGCGAACCACAGCTCCATCCGTACGTCCGCGTCGTCGAGGTCGGCCGCGAGCAGCGCCGCGCAGCGGGCGACACGCTGCCGCACGGTGTTGCGGTGGATGCCCAGCGCGACGGCGGTGCGGTCCCAGCTGCCGTGCAGGGAGAGCCAGGCGCGCAGGGTCTCGGTGAGCGCGGGGGCGTCCGCGAGGGGCGCGAGCAGGGTACGGGCGTACGCCTCGGCATCGCCCTCCGGCACCAGCCCGGCGAGCCCGCCCCGGCCCCCGTGCCGCACCACCGGCACCCGGTTGGCCCGCGCCCGCGCCAGCGCCCGCCCGGCCTGCGCGTCGGCCTCCGGCCAGTCGGCGGGGGAGACGGGGGCGCTGACGCCGAGCACCCAGCCGGACAGCCCGTCCCCACCGGGTGGCTGCGCCGCGCCGGCCGACTCCGCCGCGGCGTGCGGGCCGGCGACCGTGCCGGGCCGGCTGGGCCGGTCGGTTCGGCGGGGCCTGCCGGGTGCGCCTGGGGCGCCGGGCCGGTTCGGGCCAGGTGCCCGGGGCGAATCCGCTTCGTCGCGCGGGCCGGTTCCGCCGGGTGGGGTGACCGTGGCGGGCTGGTCCGGCCCAGGGGACCGGCTCGGCCCGGCGGGCCGGTTGGGCCGGTTGGGCCGGTCGGATGCCTCGGGTTCGCCGGGCGGGTTCGGGCCGGGGGCGGGGCCGGGTGCGCGGGGCGAATGCGGGCCGGATCCGCCGGGCCGGCTGGGCCGGTCGGATGCCTCGGGTCCGCTGGGCCGGTCCGGGCCGGGAGCGAGGTCGGTTTCGTGGGGTGGCTCTGCCCCGGTGGACTGGCCGAGTCTGCCCGGTGCGTCTGAGGCGCCAGGTCGGTTCGGGCCGGGTACGCGGGGTGAATCCGCGCCGCCGTGCGGGCCGGGTCCGCCGGATGCGGTGACCGTGCCGGGCTGGTCGGTCCAAACGGCCTGGTCGGGCTGGTCGGGCTTGCCGGGTGCGTTGGAGCCGTCGGGCCGGTTCGGGCCGGGGGCTGCGTCGGGTCCGGCGGGCGGCTTCGACCCGTCGGTCGGGCCGGGGCAGCCGGGTCGATCCGGCTCGGCGGTCACGCCGGTCCTGTCCGGCCGGTCCGGTCGGTCGGTGGCGCCCGAGGTGCCGGAGCCGGTGGGCCGCTCCGGGACATCCGCGAGGTCGGTGCCGGCGGCCCGGGACGGCCGGGGGGCCGTCGGCGGGGGTGCCGGGACGAGGACCCGCACCACGCCCTCGCTCACGTCCACCAGCGGCGACCCCAGGGCCGTGCCGAGGGACGAGGCCGCCACCGGGTCGACGGGGCGGGTGCCGGACGGGACGCCGTGCACGACGTGCCAGCGGTCGCCGTCCGCCGGGTCGAGCAGCGGCGCGACCTCCGCCGGGCGGGCGCCCAGCAGGACGCGGACCAGGGCCGCGGAGCGGGCCGCGCCGGTGCCGGTGCGGGACTCGCCGGTGAGCAGGGAGAGCAGCACCGCGGCGACCGAGGCGATGGTGTGGTCGCCCGGTTCGCGGTGCGGGGTGGCCACGCCGAGGGTGAGGGCCTGGCCGGCGCCGAGGGCGTACGCGGCGAGGTGGGTGCCGGCCGCCGTGTCGGTGGCCGTCGTGGAGGCGCGGGCGGTGACCAGGCGGGCCAGCTCGGCCAGCGCCCCGCGCACGCCCTCCGCCGGCTCCCGGCCCGCCGCCGCCAGCTCGGCTCCGTCGGGCCCGTACAGCACCGCCCGGCCCTCCAGGCGTACGGCGAGCCGGTGCAGCACCGACGGCACCGGGTCGGGTCGCGCGGCGGCTGCCGCCAGCTGCCGCTGGGCCTCCGAGACCCGGCGCAGCTCGGCCAGGCGGGCCCGCGCCATCAGCTGCCACACCGCGCGGGCCACGCCCGAGAACGTGGTGCGCGGCGGCACCTCGAGCAGCGGCAGCCCGTGCGTCGCGCACGCCTCCGCCAGCGCCTCCGGCACGGTGTCGAACACCGGCGCCACCCCGAACCCCAGGGCCGCGCCGCCCGCCGCGACGATCCGGGAGACGTAGGCGTCGAAGTACCCGGCCCCCGCCCCCGCCGGCACGTGCACGCCCGCCGTGAGCAGCAGCTCCCCGCCGAGCAGGTACGGGTACGGGTCGGCCATCTCCGAGGTGTGCGCCCCGTGGATCACCAGGTCGGGGTCGGCGGGCGGCACGACCGGCCGCAGGGCCAGGTCCTCGCGGGCGAGCAGCGCGGCGAGGGGCACCGGCGGGGTGGGCGGCGCGACGGCCGCCTCCTGCGCGCCGGCGCTGGGCGGGGTGGGCATGGTGGGCGCTTCCTCCATTCCGGCCCCCTCGAATGGAGGAAACGTACACTTCGCAGTCGCTTTCCGGCCACCTAGGGTCGGTCCAGACCGGATTCCGGCACCCCGGATTGGAGAGCCCCATGGCCGTCGACTACATCGTGATCGTCGTCTACCTCGCCGGCATGCTCGCCATGGGCTGGTGGGGCATGCGGCGCGCGAAGTCGAAGAGCGAGTTCCTCGTCGCAGGCCGCCGCCTCGGCCCCGCCATGTACTCCGGCACCATGGCCGCGATCGTCCTCGGCGGCGCGTCCACCATCGGCGGCGTCGGCCTCGGCTACCAGTACGGCCTCTCCGGCGCCTGGATGGTCGTCACCATCGGCTTCGGCATCCTCGCCCTGTCCGTCTTCTTCTCCGCCCGCATCGCCCGCCTGAAGGTCTACACCGTCTCCGAGATGCTCGACCTGCGCTACGGCGGCCGGGCCGGCGTCATCTCCGGCGTCGTGATGTGGGCGTACACGCTCATGCTCGCGGTGACCTCCACCATCGCCTACGCGACGATCTTCGACGTCCTCTTCGACGTCAACCGCACCCTGGCGATCGTCCTGGGCGGCACGATCGTCGTCGCGTACTCCACGCTCGGCGGCATGTGGTCGATCACGCTCACCGACATGGTGCAGTTCGTGGTGAAGACCATCGGCGTGCTGCTCCTGCTCCTGCCCATCGCGGTGGTCAAGGCCGGCGGCTTCGGCGCGATGAAGGACGCCCTCCCGACCTCGTACTTCGACCCGCTGGGCATCGGCGGCGAGACGATCTTCACGTACGTCCTGATCTACACGTTCGGCATGCTCATCGGCCAGGACATCTGGCAGCGCGTCTTCACCGCCGGCAGCGACCGCACCGCCAGGTGGGGCGGCACCGTCGCCGGCACGTACTGCCTGGTCTACGCGGTGGCCGGCGCGGTCATCGGCACGGCGGCCCGGGTGCTCTACCCCAAGCTCGGCAGCCCCGACGACGCCTTCGCCACCATCGTCAAGGACGAGCTGCCGGTGGGCGTGCGCGGCCTCGTCCTGGCCGCCGCCCTCGCCGCCGTGATGTCGACGTCTTCCGGCGCGCTGATCGCCTGCGCGACGGTCGCCAACAACGACATCTGGTCCCGGCTGCGGGGAGCCGGTCGTCAGAAGGGTGACGAGGCGCACGACGAGGTGAAGGGCAACCGCGTCTTCATCCTGGCCATGGGCGTGGCCGTGATCGCCATCTCCATCGCCCTGAACGACGTCGTCGAGGCGCTCACCGTCGCCTACAACCTCCTGGTCGGCGGCCTGCTCGTGCCCATCCTCGGCGGCCTGCTGTGGAAGCGCGGCACCGCGGCCGGGGCCCTGGCCGCCGTCGCGGCGGGCGGCGTCGCGGTGGTCGGCCTGATGGCGGGCTACGGCATCCTCGCCAACGAGCCGGTCTACTACGGCCTGCTGATCTCCCTGGTCGCCTACGTCGCCGTCTCCCTGGCCACCCGGCCCACCGACGAGGCCCACCTCGCCGTCTGGCGCGAGCGCCTGGCCGGCCGGGGAGCGGCCGGTGGAGCGGCCGAAACCGCACCCGAACCCGTCCCGGCCCCCCAGTAGAGTCGTCTAGGACGAGCAGTACATACGCGACGAAGCGTAAGAAGGAAGGCAGTTCATGAGCAGCAGCAACGAGACGACGCCGCGCGGCCCGGTCGACTCCTCCCGCGTCCCGCGGTACGCCGGCCCCGCGACCTTCGCCCGGCTGCCCCGCCTGGACGAGGTCGGCACGGCCGACGTCGCCGTGGTCGGCGTCCCCTTCGACTCGGGCGTCTCCTACCGGCCCGGTGCCCGCTTCGGCGGCAACGCCATCCGCGAGGCGTCCCGGCTGCTGCGCCCGTACAACCCGGCCCAGGACGCGTCGCCCTTCGCGCTCGCCCAGGTCGCCGACGGCGGCGACATAGCCGTCAACCCGTTCAACATCAACGAGGCCGTGGAGACCGTCGAGGCCGCCGCCGACGACCTGCTCGGCACCGGCGCCCGCCTGATGACGCTGGGCGGCGACCACACCATCGCGCTGCCGCTGCTGCGCTCGGTGGCGAAGAAGCACGGCCCGGTGGCGCTGCTGCACTTCGACGCCCACCTCGACACCTGGGACACGTACTTCGGCGCCGAGTACACCCACGGCACGCCCTTCCGGCGGGCGGTGGAGGAGGGCATCCTCGACACCTCCGCGCTCTCCCACGTCGGCACGCGCGGCCCGCTCTACGGCAAGCAGGACCTGACCGACGACGAGAAGATGGGCTTCGGCATCGTCACCTCGGCGGACGTCTACCGCCGGGGCGCCGACGAGGTCGCCGACCAGCTCCGCCAGCGCATCGGCGACCGTCCCCTCTACATCTCCATCGACATCGACTGCCTCGACCCGGCCCACGCGCCCGGCACGGGCACGCCGGAGGCGGGCGGCATGACGTCGCGCGAACTCCTGGAGATCCTGCGCGGCCTGGCCTCCTGCAACCTGGTCTCGGCCGACGTGGTCGAGGTCGCCCCGGCCTACGACCACGCCGAGATCACCTCGGTCGCCGCCTCCCACACGGCGTACGAACTGACCACCATCATGTCCCGGCAGATCGCGGAGGCTCGCGCCAAGTGACGCACGACCACGACCTGGAACTCCGTCCCACCGCAGCCCAGACGGAGGCCGCGCTCAACCCGCCCCCCGGCCGCAACGGCGGAGACCTGGTCGTGGAGACCCTGGCCGGGCTCGGCGCGACCACCGTCTTCGGCCTGCCCGGCCAGCACGCCCTCGGCATGTTCGACGCGCTGCGCCGCTCGGACCTGCGGTACGTGGGGCTGCGGGTGGAGAACAACGCGGGGTTCGCGGCGGACGCGTACGGCCGGATCACGGGGGAGGCGGCTCCGCTGCTCCTCTCCACCGGCCCGGGCGCGCTGACGTCGCTCGCCGCCCTCCAGGAGGCCCGAGCCGCCTCCGCCCCGGTGTTGGCGATCAGCAGCCAGATCCCGTCGGCCGGCCTGGGCGGCGGCCGCCACGGCTACCTGCACGAACTCCCCGACCAGTCGGCCTCGTTCCGGGGCGTGGTGAAGTCCGTCCACACCGTCCGTACGGCCTCGCAGATCCCGTCCGCCCTGGCGGAGGCGTGGAAGTCGGCGCTGACGGCGCCGCACGGCCCGGTGTGGGTGGAGATCCCGCAGGACGTGCTGCTGTCTCCGACCCTGCTCCCGGTCGTCACGGCGGTGGACGCGACCCCGGAGGACCTGGCCCCCCGCGTCGAACTGACCGCCGTGGCCGCAGACTTGCTCTCCCACGCCGAGCGCCCGGCGATCATCGCGGGCGGCGGAGTGATCAGGGCGGACGCGACGGGCAAGCTCCGCCGACTCGCGGAACTCCTGAACACCCCCGTGGTGACCACCTTCGGCGGCAAGGGCGCCTTCCCGTGGGAGCACCCTCTTTCCCTCCAGTCCTGGTTGGAGGACCGCCACACGACGGACTTCCTGGAGGACGCGGACGTCCTGCTGGTCGTCGGCTCGGGCCTGGGCGAACTCTCCTCGAACTACCACACGTTCGCCCCGCGCGGCCGGGTGATCCAGATCGAGGCCGACCTCGGCAAACTGGAGTCCAACCACCCGGCCCTGGGCATCCACGCGGACGCCCGCCTGGCGTTGCAAGCGTTGCTGGAGACGGCGGATCGGCGCGAGGACCCGACGGCACCGGACCGCGTACGGGAGGTCCTGGCCAAGGTCGGCGAACGCATCGCGTCCCAGTCCCTGACCCAGGAGCAGCACATCCTCTCCTCGGTCCGCCGCGCCCTGCCCGCCGCCTCCCCGTCCTTCTGGGACATGACGATCCTGGCCTACTGGGCGTGGTCGGCCTTCGACCCGAAGCGCCCCAACACCATGCACTCGGCCCAGGGCGCGGGCGGCCTCGGCTACGGCTTCCCGGCGGCCCTCGGCGCGGCGGCGGCCGACCCGACCCACCCGGTCCTCGCGGTCTCCGGCGACGGCGGCGCCCTGTACTCCATCGCGGAACTGGCCACAGCCCGCCAGTACGACCTGAACGTCACCTGGCTGATCGTGGACGACGGCGGCTACGGCATCCTGCGCGAGTACATGACCGACGCCTTCGGCGAACCCACGGCCACGGAACTGACCCGCCCGGACTACGTGGCCCTGGCGGAGTCCTTCGGCGTCCCCGGCGTCCGCACGACCCCGGAGACCCTGGAGGCGGACCTGTCCAAGGCCCTGTCGACCCCGGGCCCGTCGGTGGTCCTGCTCCCGGCGGTCCTGCGCATGTTCGCGCCGACACACTTGGGCTGACCCTGGTGGAACGGCTGGCGCTCACTGCTTGAGCGCCAGCTCGGCCCAGGTCGTCTTGCCGATGCCGTAGGGGCGCGGGTCGCATCCCCAGCGCAGGGCGAGCGCCTGCACGAGGGCGAGACCGCGCCCGTGCTCGTCCTCGTCCGTCGTCTCCCTCAACCGCGGCCGCGCGGTGTTCGCGTCGCTGACCTCCAACCGCAGCAACTCGCCGTTGTAGACGACACGGACACCGATCTCACGTCCCGTCGGTACGCGTGCGTGCAGCAGTGAGTTGGTGACCAACTCGGAGAGCAGGAGTTCGGCGACAAGCGAGACGTCGCTCTCGACGCACCACTCCCGAAGATGGCGGCGCAACAACACACGGGCGCGCTGCGGGCTGCGTGGGCTGCGCGGTAGCTGCTGGCGAACCTGCCGCGCCTCTGGCTCCGGGGCTTCGAGTGACCGTGCGGGTTCCAGGGCCATGGTGACCTCCAGTGCGGCTAAAGATTCGGCGCGGTCCACATCTCTAGAGATGTGAGCACTGTTGGCCGAAAGGAGTCCTTGTTCGCCTGTGGGCGATGAGCCTCGGTGCCTACGATGTCTAGAGATGATCAAAGGAGAGGCCAGGATGAGCAGCCGGGAGCCCGGGCGGCAGCCCAAGTACCAGCGCATCGCCGCCGAGCTGCGGGCGGCCGTCGAGGCCGGTGAGTACGGGCCGGGGGAGCGGCTGCCCGGCGAGAACGACCTTATGGCGGCGCACGGCGTCGCCCGGATGACCGCCCGGCAGGCGCTCGGCGTGCTCCGGGCCGAGGGCATCGTGGAGGCGCGGAAGGGGGCCGGGGTGTTCGTGCGGGACTTCAGGCCCGTGCGGCGGCGTGGTGTCGAGCGGCTCGCGGGTGCGGGGTGGGGTGCGGGGCGGTCGGTGTGGGAGGCCGATGCCGCCGGGCGTGAGCTCGTCGTGGACTCCGTCGAGGTGAGCGACGAGGAGCCCTCGGGCGTGGTCGCCGGGGTGCTGGGGCTGGCCGAGGGGGAGCGGGTCTGTGTGCGGCGGCGGCGCTACACGCTGGACGGCAAGCCGGTGCTGCTGGCGACCTCCTACCTGCCCGCCCGCCTCGTCGCCGGGAGCCCGATCACTCGCCCCGACACCGGTCCCGGCGGCGTCTACGCTCGGCTGGCGGAGTTGGGGCGGGGGCCTGTGCGGTTCCGCGAGGAGGTCCGCTCGCGGATGCCCGGCGCGGACGAGGCGGAGCGGCTGGCGCTGCCTGCTGGGGTGCCGGTGATGCTCGTCGCCCGTACCGCGTACGACGCCGACGGGGGTGCCGTCGAGGTGAACGAGATGGTGCTGGACTCGTCCGCGTACGTGCTGGAGTACGGCTTCGGCGCCTGAACCGGCCTACGCTGGGGCGATGTTCGAGGGATTCGAAGAGACGTTCATCGACACGGGGGAAGCCGGCATACTCGTCCGGCACGGCGGGGACGGGCCGCCCGTGCTGCTCCTGCACGGGCATCCACGGACCTCCGCCACCTGGCACCGGGTTGCCCCGCTGCTGGTCGCTCAAGGGTTCAGCGTCGTCTGTCCCGACCTGCGCGGGTACGGGCGGTCCAGGGGGCCCGCGCCCACCGCCGATCACTCCGCCCACTCCAAGCGGGCCGTCGCCGGGGACATGGTGCGGGTCATGCGTGCGCTGGGGCACGAGCGGTTCCGGCTCGCGGGGCACGATCGCGGGGTCGGGGTGGCGTTGCGGCTTGTGCTCGATCACCCCGAGGCCGTGGAGCAGGTCGCCTTCCTGGACGGCATCCCGCTCACCGAGCACCTCTCCCGCACCGACGCGAGGTTCGCGACCGCCTGGTGGCACTGGTTCTTCTTCGCCCAGGCCGAGATCCCCGAGCGGGTCATCAACGCCGACCCGGACAGCTGGTACAAGGGCGACCCGCAGGTCATGGGGGAGGAGAACCACGCCGAGTTCCGTGCGGCGACCCGCAACCCCGACGTCGTACGCGCCATGCTGGAGGACTACCGGGCCGGGCTCACCCTCGACGCCGAGCACGAGGCGGCCGACCGCGCCGCCGGGTGGCGGATCGAGTGCCCTGTCCTCGTCCTCTGGTCCACGCGTGACGACCTCGAAGAGCTGCACGGCGACCCCGTGAAGATCTGGCGGGGTTGGGCAGACGACGTACGCGGCCACGGCATCGACTCCGGCCACCACATGGCCGAGCAGGCACCGGGGCCCCTGGCCGGCAGTCTCGCCGAGTTCTTTCAGCGCTGACGCGGGAGGATCGCCGGTAGGATAGGGAGCATGAGTGAGCCCACCGGCACCGGGACCGGCAAGTACTCGATCACCATGCCCCGAGACATCGCCGACGCCGCCAAGGCCCGGAGCGGCCCTTCCGGGCTGTCCGCCTACGTGGCCGCCGCCGTCGCCCGCCAGATCGAGCGCGACAACCTCAACGACCTCATCCAGGTGGCCGAGGCCGAGCACGGGCCGGTGACCGAGGAGGAGGTGCGGGTCCTGCGCGACCAGCTCCTCCAGGCCCGGCAGCAGCAGGCGCGCGGCGGAGCGGACGCCGCGTGACCCCGTCCCCGGCCGCCCCCGGCGGCACGCTGGTGCTGGACAGCGAAGGGCTCGCCAAGGCCGTACGCCGCGACCGCGTCCTCACCGGCTGGCTCGCCCTCGCCCGCGCCGACGACCTGCGCGTGGTCACATCGGCCGCCACCCTTGTGGAAGTCGTGCACCCGCGCATCAACCGCCCGGCCCTGGAGTGGACGCTGTCCCGCCTGGTCGTGGAGCCCGTGACCGAGTCCATCGCCCGGAGAGCCTCCGCGCTCCTCGCCGACGCCGGGCTGCACGGCCACAAGTACGCCATCGACGCCATGGTCGGCGCGACCGCGATCGAGGCGCCGGGCCCGGCCACCGTCCTCACCTCGGACCCGGACGACCTGACGGCCCTCTGCGGCGGCCTCGTCACGGTCATCAAGGTCTGACCGCACCGCCCCGAATTTGTTGCAGCGGGATGAAATCCCAGCCCACCCGCGTTGCTCCCTCCGGCAGGGAAAGGTCGGTCGGCATGACGGAGGGCACCCGCGTGGACGCGCAACGGGGATGGACACGGCGGCTCGCGGGGTATGCCTGGCGGCATCCCAAGGACGTCGTGCTCGCCCTCGGGTCCTCGCTGGGCGGCATGGCCGTCATGGCCCTCGTGCCGCTGGTCACCAAGGTGATCATCGATGACGTCATCGGGGACAAGACCCGCGACATGGCCACCTGGGCCGGCCTGCTCGTCGGCGCCGCGCTCGTCGTCTACGGGATGACCTTCGTCCGGCGCTACTACGGCGGCCGCCTCGCCCTCGACGTGCAGCACGACCTGCGCACCGAGATGTACGGCTCCATCGCCCGGCTCGACGGGCGGCGGCAGGACGAGCTGTCCACCGGGCAGGTCGTCGGGCGGGCCACCAGCGACCTCCAGCTGATCCAGGGGCTGCTCTTCATGCTGCCCATGACCATCGGCAACGTCCTGCTGTTCGTGATCTCGCTGGTGATCATGGCCTGGCTGTCCCTGCCGCTCACCCTCGTCGCCCTCGCCGTCGCCCCCGCCATCTGGGTCATCGCCCGCCGCAGCCGCAGCCGGCTGCACCCCGCCACCTGGTACGCCCAGGCCCAGGCCGCCGCCGTGGCCGGCGTGGTCGACGGGGCCGTCAGCGGCGTACGCGTGGTCAAGGGGTTCGGGCAGGAGGAGCAGGAGACCGGGAAGCTCAGGGAGGTCGGGCGGCGGCTGTTCGCCGGGCGGCTGCGGACGATCCGGATGAACGCCGCCTACACCCCCGCCCTCCAGGCCGTGCCCGCCCTCGGCCAGGTCGCCATGCTGGCCCTCGGCGGCTGGCTGGCCGTGCGTGGGCACATCACGCTCGGCACCTTCGTCGCCTTCTCCACCTACCTCGCCCAGCTCGTCGGCCCGGTCCGCATGCTCGCCGTCGTCCTCACCGTCGGCCAGCAGGCCCGCGCCGGCACCGAACGCGTCCTGGAGCTGATCGACACCGAGCCCTCCATCGAGGACGGCACCAAGGAGCTGCCCGCCGACGCGCCCGCCACCGTCGAGTTCGACGGCGTCACCTTCGGCTACGACCCCGAGCGGCCCGTCCTGGACGGCCTCTCCTTCGAGATCCGGGCCGGCGAGACCCTCGCCGTCGTCGGCGCCTCCGGCTCCGGCAAGTCCACCCTCTCCCTGCTCCTGCCGCGCTTCTACGACGTCACACGCGGCGCGGTGCTCGTCGGCGGGCACGACGTGCGGGAGCTGACGACCGAGTCGCTGCGGGCCGCGATCGGCCTCGTGCCCGAGGACTCGTTCCTCTTCTCCGACACCGTCCGCGCCAACATCGCCTACGGCCGCCCCGACGCCACCGACGAGCAGATCGAGGCCGCCGCCCGCGCCGCCCAGGCCGACCGGTTCATCCGCGAGCTGCCCGAGGGGTACGCCACCACCGTCGGCGAGCAGGGGCTCACCCTCTCCGGCGGCCAGCGCCAGCGCGTCGCGCTCGCCCGCGCCGTCCTCACCGACCCCCGCCTCCTCGTCCTGGACGACGCCACCTCCGCCGTGGACGCCCGGGTCGAGCACGACATCCACGAGGCGCTGAAGGAGGTCATGGCCGGGCGCACCACCCTGCTCATCGCCCACCGCCGCTCCACCCTCGGCCTCGCCGACCGCATCGCCGTCCTCGACCACGGCCGCCTCGCCGACGTCGGCACCCACGAGGAGCTGCAGGAGCGCTCCGCCCTCTACCGCCGCCTGCTCACCGACCCCGACGAGCTGGGCGGCGCCTCACCCGGCCACGCCCGCCTGGCCACGGCACCCGAAGAGGACACCTCCGTACGCGACGAACTGGACGCCGAGTTCGACGCCGAACGCGGCATCACCCCCCGCCTCTGGGCCGGCGACCGCGTCCCCCGGGACGCCGCGACCGCCGGCACCCCCGCCACCCCCGAGCTGCTCGCCCGCGTCGAGGCGCTGCCCCCGGCCACCGACATCCCGGAGGTGGACGAGGCGCAGGCCGTCCGCCCCGAGACCTCCTACGGCCTGCGCCGCCTGCTGCGCGGCTTCCGGGCACCGCTGCTGATCAGCCTCGCCCTGGTCGCCGTGGACGCCGGCATGGGCCTGCTGCTTCCGGTGCTGATCCGGCACGGCATCGACCAGGGCGTGACGAAGGCCGCGCTCGGCGCGGTCTGGGCCTCGGCGCTGCTCGGGCTGCTCGCGGTGGTCGCCCAGTGGGGCGCGCAGACCGGCGAGATCCGCAAGACAGGCCGCACCGGCGAGCGCATCCTCTACTCGCTCCGCCTGAAGATCTTCGCCCAGCTCCAGCGCCTCGGCCTCGACTACTACGAGCGCGAGCTGACCGGCCGGATCATGACCCGGATGACCACGGACGTGGACGCCCTGTCCACGTTCCTGCAGACCGGTCTGGTCACCGCCTTCGTCGCGGTCGTCACCTTCTTCGGCATCATGGTCGCCCTGCTGGTCATCGACATCCAGCTGGCCCTGGTCGTCTTCGCCACCCTGCCCCCGCTGGTCGTCGCCACCTTCTTCTTCCGCCGCGCCAGCGTGAAGGCGTACGAGCTGGCCCGCGAGCGGGTCTCCTCGGTCAACGCCGACCTCCAGGAGTCCGTCGCCGGACTGCGCATCGTGCAGGCCTTCCGGCGCGAGCACGACGGCGGGCGCCGGTTCGCCGAGCGCAGCGACGCCTACCGCCGGGCCCGCATCCGCGGCCAGTGGCTGATCTCGATCTACTTCCCCTTCGTGCAGCTGCTCTCCTCGGCCGCCGCGGCGGCCGTCATGATCGTCGGCGGCGGCCGGATCGACGACGCCACCCTGACCACCGGCGCGCTGGTGGCGTACCTGCTCTACATCGACCTGTTCTTCGCCCCCGTCCAGCAGCTCTCCCAGGTCTTCGACGGCTACCAGCAGGCCGCCGTCTCGCTCGGCCGCATCCAGGAGCTGCTGCGCGAGCCGACCTCCACCGAGGCGCCCGAGCGGCCCCGGGAGGTCCGCGAGCTGCGCGGCGCCCTCGCCTTCGAGGACGTCGACTTCGCCTACGGCACCGGGGAGGAGGCCCTCACCGGCATCGACCTGCGCATCCCGGCCGGCCAGACCGTCGCCTTCGTCGGCGAGACCGGCGCCGGCAAGTCGACGCTGGTGAAGCTGGTGGCTCGGTTCTACGACCCGACCGGCGGCCGGGTCACCGTCGACGGGCAGGACCTGCGCGCCCTCGACCTCACCGCCTACCGGCACCGCCTGGGCGTCGTCCCGCAGGAGGCGTACCTCTTCCCCGGCACCGTCCGGGACGCCATCGCCTACGGCCGCCCCGAGGCCACCGACGCCGAGGTGGAGGCGGCGGCGCGGGCGGTCGGCGCCCACGAGGTGATCGCCACCCTGGAGGGCGGCTACCTCCACGAGGTGGCCGAGCGCGGACGCAACCTCTCCGCCGGGCAGCGCCAGCTCATCGCGCTGGCCCGCGCCGAGCTGGTCGACCCGGACGTACTGCTCCTGGACGAGGCCACGGCCGCGCTCGACCTCGCCACCGAGGCGCAGGTCAACCAGGCCACCGACCGGCTCGCGGGCCGGCGCACCACGCTGGTCGTGGCGCACCGGCTGACCACCGCAGCCCGCGCGGACCGGGTCGTCGTCATGGACCACGGCCGGGTCGTGGAGGACGGCACCCACGAGGAGCTGCTCGCCCTCGACGGGCGGTACGCGCGGCTGTGGCGCACCTTCACCGGCGCCGCCGAGCCGGAGGAGCCGGTGGGCGCGACCCGCTGAACCCCACGGTGGGGCGGGCGTGCAACCATCGCGCTCGGAGCGGCGTCCGTACATCAGTACGCCGAACACCATGACGCGGGAGGGCGAGAGTGAGCTGGGCCGGCACAACGCGCCGCCGACTGGCGGTGGTCCTGTCCGTGTTCCTCGCCGCCGGGCTGCTCCTCGTCCTGGCCCCGGCCGGCGCCCACGCGGCCACCGCCACCGCCACCGGCTGCGCCGGCCGCAAGGTGCGCACCCTGTCCTTCGCCACCGGCACCGTCGTCATCCACAAGCGCGGGAGCTACGTCTGCGCCGCCACCCTCCCCAAGCGGCCCGGCGGCCGGCGGCACATGTCCGTCAGCGTGCAGGCGCGCGGCGCCCGCCCGGTGGTGGACGACGGCCGCTTCACCGTCCGGGCCGGACCGGTGACCGTGCACGCCGGGCAGCGCTGCGTGTGGGTCAGGGGCCGGGTCGACCGGTCGACGGTCAGCTCCGGCTGGATCCTCTGCTGAAACCCCGCCCCGCGCACGGCCGTTGATCAGCCGTTTCGTCATCTCCCCTGGTGCACCGCCGACTTGCTCCGATAGCTTCCGGCGGACATCCGTTTCCCAGGGAGGATGCATGCGCAAGGCGCTCAGATGGCTGCTGGCCCTCGTGGTGCTCATAGGCACCGTCAGCACGGCGGGCGCGGCCACCGCCGCCGAGCCGAAGGCCGTCGACATCAAGGACCGGCTGCTGTCCGTACCGGGCATGAGCCTGATCGAGGAGAAGCCGTACCCCGGCTACCGCTTCTTCGTCCTCAACTACACGCAGCCGATCGACCACCGGCACCCGTCCAAGGGCACCTTCCAGCAGCGGATCACCGTGCTGCACAAGGACGAGAGCCGGCCGACGGTCTTCTACACCGGCGGCTACAACGTCTCCACCACGCCGAGCCGCCGCGAGCCGACCCAGATCGTGGACGGCAACCAGGTCTCCATGGAGTACCGCTACTTCACCCCGTCCCGCCCCCAGCCGGCCGACTGGTCCAAGCTGGACATCTGGCAGGCCGCCAGCGACCAGCACCGCATCTTCGCCGCGCTGAAGCCGATCTACGCCAAGAACTGGGTCTCCACGGGCGGTTCGAAGGGCGGCATGACCGCCACCTACTACGAGCGGTACTACCCGCGCGACATGGACGGCGTGGTCGCCTACGTCGCCCCCAACGACGTGGTGAACAGCGAGGACTCCGCCTACGACCGCTTCTTCAAGTCGGTCGGCACCAAGGAGTGCCGCGACAGGCTCAACGGCGTGCAGCGCGAGGCACTGGTGCGGCGGGAGGCGCTGAAGAAGAAGTACGAGACCTACGCCGCCGAGAACGGCTACACCTTCACCACCATCGGCAGCCTGGACCGCGCCTACGAGGCCGTCGTCCTCGACTACGTCTGGGGCTTCTGGCAGTACAGCACCCTCGCCGACTGCGCCGACATCCCGGCGGACGCCGCGCACGCCACGGACGACGAGATCTGGACCTCCGTCGACACCATCTCCGGCTTCTCCGCCTACACCGACCAGGGCCTGGAGACGTACACGCCGTACTACTACCAGGCGGGCACCCAGCTCGGGGCGCCGACGATCCACTTCCCGCACATCGAGAAGAGGTACATCCGCTACGGCTACCAGCCGCCGCGCAACTTCGTGCCCCGCTCCATCCCGATGCGCTTCCAGCCCTTCGTGATGGACGACGTGGACTTCTGGGTCCGGCACAACGCCCAGCACATGCTGTTCGTGTACGGGCAGAACGACCCGTGGGGCGCCGAGCGCTTCGGCCTCGGCTGGGGCGCTCGCGACTCGTACGTCTTCACCGCGCCCGGCATGAACCACGGCGCCAACGTGGCCGGTCTGACCGCCGACCAGAAGACGCTGGCCACCGCCCGCATCCTGGACTGGGCGGGCGTCACACCTTCGGCGGTGCGGGCGGACCCGGCGGCGGCCAAGCCGCTGGCCAAGTTCGACGCCAAGCTCGACCGGCGTGACGTGCAGCGCGAGCCGGCGCTGCGTCCGTGACACGGTGACGGGGCCCGGTCTCCTCAGGGGGAGGCCGGGCCCCGTCGTGTGCCGTCAGCGGTAGTGCAGGCCGCGGCCCACCGGGTACAGCACCGTCGCCGGGTCGTCCGCCCGCACCACCGGCACCGGCAGCTTCCCGCGCGGCCTGACCCGCCCGGCGATCACCCGGGCCGCCGCGCGCACCTCCACGTCCGTCCAGGAGTAGGCGGCCAGGTAGGCACGTACGCCGGGCAGTTGGGCCACGTCGTAGGGATTGCGGATCGCGACGGCGACCACCGGCTTCCCGGTCACCAGGAGCCGGTTGACCAGCGTGCGCTGGGTGCTGGTCGCGGTGACGTTGTACGTGGCGACCACCACCGCGTCCACGCCGCCGGCCGCCGCCACTGCCTGGTCGATGACGGCCGCGGTCGGGGCGGTGCCGGTGGACAGCGCGGTGGCGGTGAAGCCGAGCCGGGTCAGCTCGGCGGCGAGGACGCCGGTCGGCGGCCCGGTGGTGCCGGACGGCGAGGCCGGGTCGGCGCCGACCACCAGCACCTTCGGCTGCCGGCGCCGGTTGAGGGGCAGCAGGCCGCCCTCGTTGGCCAGCAGGGTGGTGGTCCGCTCGGCGATCCGGTCGGCCTCGGCGAGATGGGCGCGGGTGCCGACGGTGCGGTCGACGTCGCGGGGCGTGGTGTAGACCTCGCCGAACAGCCCCAGCTTGGCCTTCAGCCGCAGCACCCGCAGGATCGACTCGTCGAGCCGGGCCTCGGTCAGCTCCCCGTCACGGACGGCGCCGAGCACCGCGTTCCACGCGAGGTCCAGGTCGGGCGGGTTGAGCAGCTGGTCCACGCCCGCCTTCAGCGCCAGCACCGGCACCCGGTCGTCGCCGTACTTGGTGCGCACGCCCTCCATGCCGAGGGAGTCGGTGACCACCACCCCGTCGTAGCCCAGCTCCTCGCGCAGTATGCCGGTGAGGATGGCGGGGGAGAGGGTCGCCGGGTCGCCGGAGTCGTCCAGGGCCGGGACCATCAGGTGGGCGGTCATGATCGCGTCGATGCCGGCCGCGATGGCCGCCCGGAAGGGGGGCGCGTCCAGCTCGTCCCACTGGGCGCGGGTGTGCGTGATGACCGGGAAGCCGGTGTGGCTGTCGGTGGCGGTGTCGCCGTGCCCGGGGAAGTGCTTGGCGCAGGCGGCGACGCCCGCGCGCTGATACCCCGTCACCTCGGCGGCGACCAGCTCGGCCACGGCGTCCGGGTCGGCGCCGAAGGAGCGGACGCCGATCACCGGGTTGGCCGGGTTGACGTTCACGTCGGCGTCCGGCGCGTAGTCCTGGCGGATGCCGAGCGCGCGCAGCTCCTCGCCGGCGATCCGGCCCAGGCTGCGGGCGTCGGCCTTCGACCCGCCGGCGCCGATGGCCATCGCGCCCGGGAAGAGCGTGGCCGGCGCGCCCACCCGGGCCACTATGCCGTGCTCCTGGTCGGTGGAGATGAGCACCGGCAGGCCGCGCGGCTGCGCCAGGGACGCCCGCTGGATGCCGTTGGACAGCTCCGCGATCTGGTGCGGGTCGCGGGTGTTGTGCGCCCAGGCGAAGTAGATGATGCCGCCGACCCGGTACTTCGCGACCAGCTCGGCGGCGGTGCGGACGCCGATCTCGGCGAGGTTGGCGTCGATGTCGGCCTGGTCGGGGGCGGTGGCGGAGTGGCCGTAGACCCGCATGACGAAGAGCTGGCCGACCTTCTCCTCCAGCGTCATACGGGAGATCAGGGCGCGCAGCCGGGCGTCGTCAGGGCGCCCGGCCGCCTCGGCGCCGCCACCGGCGGCGAGAGCGGCGGCGACCCCGGCGGTGGCGGCGAGGACGAGGCGGCGGGAGGGCTGGGGGGTGCGTGCCGTGCGGGCCGTGCTGCTGTCGGGCACGTGCGCTCCTTGGCTGAAGGAAACTTCCGGGCTTCACCGATAGCGGGGAAGTTATTGCCAAAAGCGGCGTGGGACAAGGGGGCGCGGCCGGTGCTCACGGAGCCCTGCGCCGTGGCGAGAGGGGGATCGTGAGGCTGCCTCACGATCCCCCTCTCGCGGACGAAGGTCAGGAACGCCTTCGCATGGCAGCTCCGACCGTGGTGAGACCCAGTCCGCACACGCTGGTGAGAGCGGCCCAGACGCGCTCCCCGGCATGGTCAGCTCCTATGAGCACCACCACTCCGGCAGAGGCGTCTGTCCGGCGTCGACGAGATGGTCATCTCGCTCGCGGCGAAGGGCCTGACCACCGGTGAGGTCCAGGCCCACCTCGCCGAGGTCTACAGTGCCGACGTGTCCCGTCAGACGATCTCCACGATCACCGACAAGGTCCTCAAGGGCATGGCCGAATGGCAGAACCGGCCCCTGGACGCCGTCTGTCCGGTGGTCTTCATCGACGCCATCCACGTGAAGATCCGCGGCGGCGCGGTCGCCAACCGGCCCAGCTACGTCGCCTTGGCCGGTCACGGCCGAGGGACGGCGCGACATCCTCGGGCTGTGGGCCGGCGACGGTGGCGAGGGCGCCAAGCACCGGATGCGCATCCTCACCGAGATCAAGAACCGCGGCGTGAACGACGTCCGCATGCTCGTCTGCGACGGGCTCCAGGGCCTGCCCGACGCGGTGGGGACCGTCTGGCCCCGCACCACGGTCCAGACCTGCGTGGTCCACCTGCTGCGGAACTCCTTCCGCTATGCCGCCCGCCAGGGCTGGGACAAGATCGCGAAGCTCCTCAAGCCCGTCTACACCGCGGCGACCGAGGAGGCCGCACTCGAGCGGTTCGCGGAGTTCGCCGATGCGTGGGGCCGGAAGTATCCGGCGATTGTCCGGCTCTGGGAAAACGCGTGGGAGGAGTTCACGCCGTTCCTCCGCTTCGACACCGAGATCCGCCGCATCGTCTGCACGACGAACGCGATCGAGTCCGTGAACGCGCGGATCCGGCGGGCGGTAAAGCCCGAGGCCACTTCCCGAACGAGCAGGCCGCCTTGAAGTGTTTCTACATGGCGATCATGTCGTTGGACCCGACCGGCAAGGGCCAGGCCCGCTGGACCATGCGCTGGAAGACAGCCCTGAACGCCTTCGACATCACCTTCGACGGCCGACTCTCCGCAACCCGACAGTAACTCTCAACAACCCGAGTTACACCGCTCGTTTGACAGACCCTTCTCTCGTTCCGCCTGTGTGGTGCCTGCAATCGTGGGGCCGACAGCGCAACGGATGAGGGCCTTCTGGGTTCGGTGTGGATTACGACCAACGTCGGCCTGTCACCCGTCACCGGGTACCAGGCCGACGTCCTGTCGAAGCTGGCGTCAGACCTCACAGCGGCCCAACGTGTCGGTGCAGAAGTAGGTCTAGGGTTCGCTCCTGGTAGCTGCTATCCGACAAAGCGTGCCAGCCATACCCAGTACGACGAATCCTGCGATGCCTGGACGGTAGAAGGCCGCAGCGAGGGCGCACACACCGGCGCCGATAAGAAGCACGGATGCGGAGATCCACCAGTGTCTGCCACCTCTGTGGTTCCGTAGGAGGAGACCCCCTCCTCCTACGAACACGAGGCCAACGAACAGCCACAGGATTTGAGGGACGTGGTCCATCGGACTCCTACCATAGAGTGAACTCGTCGCCGGTCACGGCTCCGTAGATGCCTCCTGCGAGGGTGCCGACCACCAGGCCCTGACCACCCAGGGTCGCACCGCCGGTAAGGCAACCTGCTCCAGCCCCTACATAGCCCCCGATCACACCAACGAGGGCTCCTGCTGCGCAGCCAACGACGGCGCCACCCCCGCCGCCAGCAGCTCCACCCTGTATAGCGTCATGAATCATGGGCTTGAAGTGGCAGACTCCCAGCCCCCAGAGGCACGAGGCAAGTCCGGAAGGATCGCTCCCATTGACGGGATCACCCGTGGCGTAGAGGTAGGTGTTGTTCTCCTGTCCGCTGGGGTCGGGCTGGGTGAAGCGGCCGAGGTTGGGGTCGTAGTAGCGGGCGCCCATCTTGTACAGGCCCGTCGGGTCCTGGTACGTGCCGGCGTAGCGGAGGGGCTGCTGGGTGCCGGTGTTGGCGCGCGGCTCGCCGTACGGCCCGTACGAGTACGTGGCGGTGCGCTTGCCGCTCGCGTCGACCAGGCCGATGACGGAGCCCTGGGCGTCGGTGAGGTAGTACTGGCTGCTGCCCCCGCTCCTCATGGCCACCAGCGTGCCCGAGGGCTCGCGGACGAAACCGGTCGCCGCCCCGGAGGCGCTCTGTGCGGTGAGGCCGACGGCGGCGTTGGTGAAGGTCGTGGAGCCGGCCTTCAGGCGCTGGGTGTTGTCGGTGCCCGCGTAGGTCTGGTCGGTCGTGGTGCCGGACTGCGTGTAGGCGCCCAGCTGGGTGAAGGGGGTCCAGGTCTCGGCGGTGCGGGTGCCGGTGGGGCTCGCGGCCGAGGTCTCGTTGCCGGCGCCGTCGTAGGTGAAGCCGTCGTTGCCGTTGTACGAGGTCAACTCGCCGGCGTCGTTGTAGACGGCCTTCTGCTGCGCGTCGTCGCAACTGCTCGGCAGGGACGTGCCCGTGGAGCGGCCGGTGCGATTGCCGGCCTTGTCGTAGCAGTAGGCCCAGCCGGCCGTCGTGGAGCCGCTCTTGGTCTCCACGGCTTTGGTGAGGCGGCCCATCGTGTCGTAGGTGTAGGCGAGGGCGGCGCCGTCGGTGGTGCGCTTGCGGATCTTGTCGGTGTCCTTGCCCGCGTCTGCGTAGTCGTAGGAGATCGAGGACAGGGTCGTGGAGCCCGCCTTCACCTCGATCTTCGTCGGACGGCTGGAGTCGTCGGGCGTGACGGCCTGCGTCGTGCCACCGGGGAAGGTGGTCTTGGTGCGCTCGCCGTTGTTGTTGTAGGTGTGGGTCGTCTTCGCGCCGCCGGGCTCGGTGACGGAGGTCAGCTCGTTGGCGTCGTCGTAGCCGTAGGTCACCGTTCCCGCGGAGTCGGTGGCGGTGGCGACGTTGCCGGTGGCGTCGTAGGTGAGCGAAGTGGCGGGCGTGCCGGGCAGGGTGCGGCTGCGCTCGCGGTTCTGCTCGTCGTAGACGAAGGTCGACGTACCGCCCGGTGCCGTGCGGGTCTTGAGGTTGCCGTCCGCGTCGTACGTGAACGTGGCGGTCGCCGAGCCGGAGGTCTGCGTCTTGACCCGGTCGCGGTTGTCGTAGGTGTAGGTGGTGGTGACGCCGCGGCCGTCGGTCGTCGTCTTCTGGCGGCCGAGGTCGTCGTAGGTGAAGGTGACCGGCTTGAGCGGGCTCGGCGGGGTGACCTTGGTCAGGTTGCCCTTGGAGTCGTAGTCGTAGCTGGTCTTCTTGTCCCGCGGGTCGGTTGCCGTGCAACGCTGGCCGGGAAGGCCGCCGCACGTCATCGTCCCGGACTTCGGGTTGTAGGTGTAGGTCCACTTGGCGGCGGTGCCGCCGGAGGTGGAGTCCGTGGAGGTGAGCAGGTTGCCCGAGGTGTCGTAGCCGTTGCTGGTCTTCTGCGCCGACGCCGAGGTGGACGTCTCGGGGAAGTAGCCGCTGCCCTTCTTCACCCAGGTCGCCGTCGCCGAGGCCCCGGTGGGCAGGGTGGCGGTGGTGGGGTTGAAGGCGCTGTCGTACTTGTAGCTGGTGACGTTGCCGTCCTCCGGGGCCGCGCCCATCGCGTCCGTGGCGGTGGCGATGTCGTTGTCCGGGCCCCAGGACTTCGAACGGGTGTGACCGAGCGGGTCCTCGGTCTTCTTGGTGCGCCAGGAGCCGTCGACCGTCTTGAGCGTGTTCTTGCCCCGCGGGTCGGTGACGCGTACCACGCCCTCGGCGTCGGGGGTGTTGTCGGGGGGCAGGATCCAGCGGAAGGCCGTGGTGTTGCCGGCGCCGGTGGTGTTGGTGACCACCCGGGTGACGGAGGCGACCTTGTCGCTGTCCCAGGTGAACTTCGTCTGCCGTCCCTCCGCCGTGGTCACCTTGACCAGCCGGCTGGAGGAGTCGTAGTCGAAGACGGTGGTCTTGCCGTCGGTGTCGGTGAACGTCTTGATCAGATCACCGGAGTAGGTGTAGCTGATCGAGCGGCCCGTGTTGTCGGCGACTTTGGTGATGTGCTTGCCGTCGTTGGTGAACGTCAGCGTGCGCCCCGAGGCCGACGTGATCTTCGAGGTGAAGTTGCCGGAGTAGGTGATGGTGGTGGCGTTGCCGTTCTTGTCCTCCACCTTCGACACGCGCGCGGCACCGCTGGTGCCCGAGCGGGAGAACGTGGTCTTCTCACCGGTGCGGCGGCTGGTGAGGGTGAAGGACTTCTTGTCCGACGCCTCGGTCAGGTCCTGCTTGTAGCCCTTGGCCGGGGTGAGGGACGAGCCGGAGCGGGCGAAGACGCCGGCCGTGCCGGAGGGGCCCTCCACGGACACGCCGTTGGGGGTGGGCTCCTCGACGCGGTAGTCGGCGCCGGAGGTGGCGTTCCAGCCGGCGCTGTTGAGGCTGTTGAAGGTGTTGCCGTAGGCCAGGCCCGGGCCGGCGTCGGCGATGTCGAAGCCGTCGACACTCAGCAGCAGGTTGCCGTTGCCGTAGTTGACCTGCGCGCTCACGCCGTCGGACAGCTGCGCGGTGAAGAACTCCGACCACGGCACCTGCCCGACACCGAGGGCGTAGAAGCCGGGATCGGCCGCGGCCGACTCGACCACCGGCTGACCGGAGCGGTCGGTCGCCTTGAGCGCCGTGCTCGCCGGGGCCCTCGTCGTGCCCAGGGGCGAGGGGGCCGGCTTGGCCGCCGTGGGGGTGGCGGGGGCGGTCGCCGGCTGGGCGGAGGCCGGTACGACGGTGGCCATGGTGGCGGTCGCGGTGGCCACGGCCAGGATGGACAGCGGCAGCCAGTGTCTGCGGCGCCTGAATGCGGGCATGCGAGGATTCACGAAGGTCTCTCCGATGCGTTGGATGAAAGCGGAGCGGAGCAGGACCTACCGGGGCGGCACCCCTGCACGGGTGCCGCCCCGTCCTGCTCGGTGGAGGTCGTACGTGTACCTGGCCGGCGGTATCGCGCCGGCGCCGGGACCTGCGTCAGCAGCGCTTTGACGTGCGCGTGTGCAGCGGCTGCGGGTCGCCCGGGATGCTCATCGTCCCGTCGCCCGAGGTGCACTCGTCCGCAGTCTTGGCCGCGTTGCCCCAGAACTCCTGGGAGTGGGTGCCGAAGACGTCCTTACGGCCCACCAGCGCGTTGCGCTCGTAGGCCCAGACACCGACTGTCAGGTCGAAATTGATCTTCTTGTCCAGGAACGACTTCCAGGCCCACACATAGCCGTAGTTCTCGTCGCACTTGGCCGAGTAGAACTGCTTGACCGAGGCGATCTTCTCCGTGCCCCGGTAGATGTACTCCGTCGTGCCGATCTGCGCGGCGTCCGAGCAGACCCCCGCCGCCGTCGCCACGGCGCTCAGCGGATTGCCGGCCTCCGTCCCCGCGGCCCCCACCGCCTGGTTCGCCGCCCGCTGCTCCGGCGTCGCGGCCGGCCCGGTCCCCGCCGAGGCCACCCCGGTGCCCAGCAGGGACAGCGCGGCCCCGGAAACCGCCGCGGCCATCGTCATACGCGCACGTCTCACGTGCACAACCCCCTCGTGAAAGCGCACAGCCCCCAGCCACCCGAACGGCTCCCGGGCGACTTGCGCGATGAAAGGCGCACCAGTCGGTGCGCCTTCTCATCCTCACCACATGCCCCACCGGAACCGCATATTCCAACGGTGGGAATACAGACGGTCACTAAATGACGCTCCGTCAAGTCAAGGTTTCAGAAGTGAAGTTCCTCGTTATCCATGGCCGAGAGGCGCTCTGGCCATGCTGCTCAGGGGGTGGGATGCGCGTAGATATCGGTTTCTTCGGGACGCCGCCGTTGCGTGACGTATGTCATATGCATGCTTGCTGCGACGGCGGGCACCAGCAAGCGCTTACGCTCTTGCGTGCCGCCGGCGGCACCGAGCAGCCCTACCGCTATACCGGCAGGAAGCGATGGCTTACGATGCGCGGATCCGAAAATGAATGACCTCTCAGCCCCCGGCGGGGGGCCTGACGGCCCGCCCTGGTTGGGCATCGTCTTCGCCGTCGGAGTCGCGGTGCTCGCCGTGATCTTCCTCGTTCATCTGGTCCGACGTCGCAAATAGGCGTGGTGGTGAGGAACAACAAGAAGCGTCGGTCGAGAGGCGGCCTTACCGGAGGCCGGCCCGGGGCTGACACGCGAGGGCGTCACCGGTTCTTGTCCCTGTACTGCTGGCCGAGCCGCTGGGCCTTCGCCAGCATGCGCTCACGCACCCACCCCAGGAGGAGAACAAAGGGCGCGCAGAGCAGGGACAGCCCCATCGCCCCGGGCCATCCACGAGAGGGATCCGCGCCGAACCGGAGGTACAGCACTCCGGCCACGTACACAGCGAGCGCGACCAAGGCGTACTTCAGTGGCTTCGATGGGGTCATGGACCCCTACTACCCTTGTTCTAAACCCAGTTGGCCGGACGGCCCGGCGTGCGGGGAGACCCGGGGCCAGTGGGCGCACAGGGTGCGGACCGTCTCCGCGATGGCCGGGCGGCGGGACGCGCCCGTGCGCCACAGGGCGTACAGGCGGCGGACCGGCATCGGGTCGAGGGGGACCTCGACCACGCCGGGCGGCAGGGGGCCCCGGCCGAGGCGGGGGACCAGGGAGATGCCGAGGCCGGCGGCGACCAGGGCGATGAGGGTCGGGTTCTCCTCGGCCTGGTGGACGATGTCCGGCTCGTGCCCGGCGGAGCGCAGGGTGCGGACCAGCCAGTCGTGGCAGACCCGGCCCGGCGGCTGGCAGACCCACCGCTGCCCGCCCAACTCCTCGCGCCGCACCGCCGTACGCCCCGCGAAGGGGTGGCCCTCGGGTACGACAAGGCCGCACGGGTCGTCGCCGATCACCGCGTGCTCGACGCCCGCCGGGGCGGGCAGCGGCGCGATGTCCCAGTCGTGCGCGACGACCAGGTCGACGGCGCCCTTGGCCACCAGGTCCACCGACAGATGCGGGTCGACCTCGCTGAGCCGGGCGTCCAGGGCGGGGTGGCGCACCGCCAGGTCGGCCAGGACGGGGGGCAGCAGGCCGCGCGCCGCCGAGGCGAAAGCGGCGATCGTCAGGCGGCCGGACGGTACTCCGCGGCGCTCTTCCAGACGGGTTTCCGCCCGCTCGACCAGGGTCAGCAACTCGGCCGCCGTGGCGACCAGTTGATGTGCCTCGTCGGTGAGCCGCACCCCGCGCCCCTCCCGTTCGAGCAGCACCGTCCGCGTCTCCCGCTCCAGCTTGGCGATCTGCTGGGACACGGCGGAGGGCGTGAAGCCGAGCGCGACCGCCGCCGCGGCGACGGTGCCGTGCACGGAGACGGCGTGCAGGGCGCGCAGGCGCTGGAGATCGAGCACGAGGAGGCTCCTCCGTCGGGCCAACAGTAAGAGACGCTTCATCCAACCATGCAGCAATCGTTGCTGGTGCTACATGGTCGCCCCGGGTGATCCTCGACGCATGCGACCCTCCCACCTCCTCCTCGCCGTCCTCGTCGCGGCCGTCTGGGGCGTCAACTTCACCGTCATCGACATCGGCCTCGACCACTTCCCGCCGCTGCTCTTCTCCGCCCTGCGCTTCCTGGCCGCCGCGCTGCCCGCCGTGTTCCTCGTGGGCCGGCCCAAGGTGGCCTGGAAGTGGATCGTGGCGGTGGGGCTGACGCTGGGTGTGGCCAAGTTCGGGCTGCTCTTCGTCGGCATGGACGCCGGGATGCCGGCCGGGCTGTCCTCGCTGGTGCTCCAGATCCAGGCCGTCTTCACCGCCCTGTTCGCCGCCGTCGCCCTCGGCGAACGCCCCACCGGCACCCGCCTGCTCGGCATGCTGGTCGCCCTCGCGGGCATCGGCGTGGCGGCCGTCGACGAGGGCGCCTCGGGTCCGCTCGGCGCCTTCCTCGTCGTGATCGCCGCCGCGGCCTGCTGGGGCCTGTCCAACATCCTGACCCGCAAGGCGGCCCCGCCGGACGCCCTGAACTGGATGGTGTGGGTCTCCATGGTCCCCGTGCTGCCGCTGCTGGCCCTCTCCCTCGTCACCGAGGGCCCCTCCGCCGACCTCGCCGCGCTGCGCGGCTTCGACTGGGCGGGCGCGGGCACGCTGCTCTACGTCGCCTGGGGCGCGACCGTGTTCGGCTTCGGCGCCTGGGGCTGGCTGCTGCGCCGCCACCCGGCGTCCACGGTCGCCCCGTTCTCGCTGCTCGTCCCCGTCTTCGGCATGTCCTCGGCCGCCCTGTTCCTCGGCGAGTCCGTCAGCCCCCTGCGCTGGTGCGCGGCGGCCCTGCTGGTCGGCGGCGTGGCCCTGACGACGCTCACGCCGGGCCGGCGCGAGGCCGGTGCCGAGGAGGCCGTCGTGCCGGTACCGGCGCCGGAGCCCGCGACGCCGGCGGTCGGATCAGGGACGCGGTGACCGAACCGGCGGTGCCGTCAAGCCGCGTCGGTCAGCAGCCGCGCCAAGTGCTCCCGCCCCGCGTCGAGCAGGCCGGGCAGCGGGGCGGCCTCCTCGTACCAGCGCTTCTCGTACTCCCAGCACAGCCAGCCGTCCCAGCCGTTGCGGGAGAGCACGTCCACGCACTCGGCCAGCGGCAGCACGCCCGCGCCCAGCGGCAGCGGGGTGGTGTCCTCGCCCGAGGCGATGTCCTTGACCTGCACATAGCCCAGGTGCGGGGCGAGGGCCGCGTACGTCTCGGCGGGCTGCTCGCCACCCCGCCAGGTGTGCATGACGTCCCACACCACGCCCACCTGCCGGTGGCCGACCAGGCCGAGGACGCGCATCGCGTCGGCACCGGTGCGGTGCGAGTCGTGGGTCTCCAGGAGGATCCGCACCCCGAGGTCGTTCGCCTCCTCGGCGGCGGTGCCCAGGCGCCGGGCGGCGATCGCGTCGGCCTCCTCGGAGCTCTGCTCGTCCGCGCCGCCGGGGAAGACCCGGATGTACGGGGCGCCCAGGTCGCGGGCCAGTTCCAGCAGGCCGCGCAGCTCGGCCAGTACGGGCGCGTCGTCCCCGGGCGCGGCGACCCGCGCGTACCCGGCGACCGCGAGCAGCTCGACGCCGGCCGCCTCGAACGCGGCCCGCGCCGCCGCCCGCTCCTCGGGCCCGATGCCCGGATGCACCGGCTCCTCGGGATGGGCCCGCAGCTCGACGCCGTGGTAGCCGTGTGCGGTCGCCAGCCCCAGGACGTCGGTCAGGGGCAGGCCGGGGACACCGAGGGTGGAGAACGCCAGCTTCATGGAAACCGAACCTACCCACTGCGGCACGGGTCACTCCGCAACCGCCGCCCCGTGCGTCACGCGCCCGAGGCCGCCCCCGGCGTCACGGCCGCGGCGCCCCGCACGACCCCCGCACCGCCAACTCCCCCCGCACCAGCTCCGTCCCCCCGCCCGGCGCCGCCTCCCGCCCCATCGCGATCCGCCCCGCCCGCGCGCCCGCCTCCGCCAGCGGCAACCGCACCGTCGTCAGCGCCGGGCAGGCGTCCGCGCTGAAGGGGAGGTCGTCGAAGCCGGTGACCGAGACGTCCTCCGGCACGCGCAGGCCCGCGTCGCGCAGGGCCGCGCAGGCGCCGAGCGCGACGGAGTCGTTCGCGGTGACCAGGGCCGTCAAGGCCGGTTCGCGGCGCAGCAGCTCGCGCGCGGCCTCGTAGCCGGAGCGCCGGTCGTAGCCGCCGTGCACCGTGCGGTGCGGCTCGTCGGGGACGCCGTGCGCGGCGAGGGCGGCGCGGTGGCCCTCCAGGCGGTGCCGGGTCGTGGTGCGCTCGGGCGGCCCCGCGACGCAGCCGATCCGCCGGTGCCCGAGGCCGAGCAGGTGCTCGGTCAGCTCCCGGGCGCCGCCCCGGTTGTCGAAGGCCAGCGCCACCGCGCCCGCCCCCGGCACCGGCGGTCGCCCGCACAGCACCACCCGCGTCCCGGCCGCCCCCAGCTTGCGCAGCTTCTCCGCCACCGCCGCCCGGTGCGCCGGGTCCTCCACCGCCCCGCCGGTCAGCACCACGGCCGCCGCGCGCTGGCGTTGCAGCAGCGTGAGGTAGGTCAGCTCGCGCCCCGGGTCGCCGCCGGTGTTGCAGACCACGGCGAGGCGCTCCCCGCCGGCCCGGCCGCCGGGCCCGCACACCGCCGACTGGATCGCGCCGGCCATGATCCCGAAGAACGGGTCGGCGATGTCGTTCACCAGGATGCCCACCAGGTCGGAGGTGGCGGCGGCCAGCGAGCTGGCGGGGCCGTTGAGCACGTAGTCCAGCTCGTCGACCGCGGCCAGCACCCGCTCGCGGGTGGCCGCGGCCACGGGGTAGTTGCCGTTCAGCACGCGCGACACCGTCGCGGGGGAGACCTGGGCGCGGGCCGCCACGTCCGCCAGGGTCACCGTCGTCATGTCCTCGTCCTCCGACCTGAAGCGACCTCAAGAGACGCCCCCTTGTCCGGACCGCCGTGCACAGGCTAGCTTCGACCTGCTTAGAAAGCGCTTTCTGCAAAGGGATCCTTGACCGAGGAGATAACCGACGTGACCCGCAAGACCGTGCGCATCGCCCTGAACGGCGTGACCGGCCGCATGGGCTACCGCCAGCACCTGGTCCGCTCCCTGCTCGCCCTGCGCGAGGAGGGCGGCCTCGACCTCGGCGACGGCACCGTGCTGTGGCCCGAGCCGGTCCTGGTCGGCCGCCGCGAGCCCGCCCTGCGGGCCATCGCCGACCGGCACGGCCTGGAACACGTGTCGACCGACCTGGACGCGGTCCTCGCGGACGACTCCGTGGAGATCTACTTCGACGCCCAGGTCACCTCGGCCCGCGAGGAGGCCCTGACCAAGGCCATCGCGGCCGGCAAGCACGTCTACACCGAGAAGCCGACCGCCTCCGGCCTGGAGGGCGCCCTCACGCTGGCCCGCCTCGCCCGCGACGCCGGCATCCGGCACGGCGTCGTCCAGGACAAGCTCTTCCTCCCGGGCCTGCTCAAGCTCAAGCGCCTGATCGACGGCGGCTTCTTCGGCCGGATCCTGTCCGTGCGCGGCGAGTTCGGCTACTGGGTCTTCGAGGGCGACTGGCAGTCCGCGCAGCGCCCCTCCTGGAACTACCGCACGGAGGACGGCGGCGGCATCGTCACCGACATGTTCCCGCACTGGGAGTACGTCCTGCACGAACTGTTCGGCCGCGTCCGCACCGTCCAAGCCCTCACCGCCACCCACCTCCCCGACCGCTGGGACGAGCACGGCAAGCCGTACGCCGCCACCGCCGACGACGCTGCCTACGGCGTCTTCGAGCTGGACGGCGGCGCGATCGCCCAGATCAACTCCTCCTGGGCGGTACGGGTCCACCGCGACGAACTCGTGGAGTTCCAGGTCGACGGCACCGAGGGCTCCGCCGTCGCGGGCCTGCGCGGCTGCCGGATCCAGCACCGCGCCGCCACCCCGAAGCCGGTCTGGAACCCCGACCTGCCCGCCGGCGAGCGCTTCCGCGACCAGTGGCAGGAGGTCCCCGACAACGAGCCCTTCGACAACGGCTTCAAGGCCCAGTGGGAGCTGTTCCTGCGCCACGTTTACACCGGCGCCCCCTACCACTGGGACCTGCTGGCCGGCGCCCGCGGCGTCCAACTCGCCGAACTGGGCCTGCGCTCCGCCGCCGAGGGCCGCCGCCTCGACGTCCCGGAGATCCAGCTGTGACCCTCCGACTCCCCGACTCCCAGGGCCGCCTGCGCCCCTACGAGCCCCGCACCGACCCCCTCGCCCTGCCGCCGGGCGGCGCCCCGCCCGCCGCCTCCCGCACGGTCTTCTCCGCCGCGCACGTCGTCGCCGACCCGTACGCCGACGTCTCGCCCGGCTCCCCGGCCGTCCTCGACTGGGACGCCACCCTCGCCTTCCGCCACCACCTGTGGTCCCACGGGCTCGGCGTCGCCGAGGCCATGGACACCGCCCAGCGCGGCATGGGCCTGGACTGGCCGGTCGCCGCCGAGCTGATCCGCCGCTCGGCCGCGGAGGCCCGCGCGGTGGGCGGCCGCATCGCCTGCGGCGCCGGCACCGACCAACTCCCGCCGGGGGCCGGGCTCTTCGAGGTCCGCGAGGCGTACGAGGAGCAGCTCGCCGTCGTCGCGGAGGCGGGCGCCCAGCCGATCCTGATGGCCTCCCGCGCGCTGGCCGCCGCGGCCTACGGCCCCGAGGACTACCTGGAGCTGTACGGCAACCTGCTGCGCCAGTCCACCGAGCCGGTGATCCTGCACTGGCTGGGCCCGATGTTCGACCCCGCCCTGGAGGGCTACTGGGGCAGCGCCGACCTGGACGCCGCGACGGACGTGCTCCTGGACGTCATCGCCGGCCACCCCGGCAAGGTCGACGGCGTCAAGGTCTCCCTCCTGGACGCCGGCCGCGAGGTGGCCCTGCGCCGCCGCCTGCCCGCCGGGGTCCGCTGCTACACCGGGGACGACTTCCACTACCCCGAGCTGATCGCCGGCGACGAGGAGGGCTTCAGCCACGCCCTGCTCGGCGTCTTCGACCCGCTCGGCCCGCTCGCGGCGACCGCCGTCCGCGCCCTGGACACCGGCGACCCGGCCGGCTTCCACGCCCTGCTCGACCCCACCGTCCCGCTGGCCCGGCACCTCTTCCAGCCGCCGACCCGCTACTACAAGACCGGCGTCGTCCTGCTGGCCTGGCTGGCCGGCCACCAGAGCCACTTCACGATGCCGGGCGGCCTCCACGCGGCCCGCTCCCTGCCCCACCTGGCCCGCGCCTACGAACTCGCCGACGCCCTCGGCCTGTTCCCCGACCCGAAGCTGGCGGAGGACCGCATGCGCACCCTGCTCGCCCTGCACGGAGTACCCCAGTGACCGCTCTCCCCTTCTCCCTCAACCAGATGACGGTCAAGCAGCTCTCCCTGCCCGAACTGGTGCGAGCCTGCACGGACTTCGGCGTCACGGGGGTCGGCCTGTGGCGCGAGCCCGTCCAGGCGTACGGCGTCGAGAAGGCGGCGAGGCTGGTCCGCGAGGCCGGCCTGACCGTGACCACCCTGTGCCGAGGCGGCTTCCTCACCGCCACTGAGCCCGACGCCCGCGCGGCGGCCCTCGCCGACAACCGCCGGGCGATCGAGGAGGCCGCCGCCCTCGGCACCGACACCCTGGTCCTGGTCTCCGGCGGCCTGCCGCCCGGCGCGCGGGACCTCGCCGCCGCCCGCGAACGCGTCGCCGACGCCCTCACCATCCTGGCCCCGTACGCCGAGTCGCACGGCGTCCGCCTGGCCGTCGAGCCCCTGCACCCGATGTTCGCGGCCGACCGCTGCGTGGTCTCCACCCTCACCCAGGCCCTCGACCTGGCCGAGCGCTTCCCGGCCCACCAGGTCGGCGTCGTGGTGGACACCTACCACCTCTGGTGGGACGACCGGGCCCCCGCCGAGATCGCCCGCGCGGGCGCGGCCGGCCGCGTCCACGCCTTCCAGCTCGCCGACTGGACCACCCCGCTCCCGGCGGGCGTCCTCAACGGACGCGGCCAACTCGGCGACGGAGCCATCGACTTCGGGGCCTGGCTCGGGTACGTGACGGCGGCCGGTTACACCGGTCCTGTCGAGGTGGAGCTGTTCAACGAGGAGCTGTGGGCACGCGAGGGACGGGAGGTACTGGAGGAGACCTTCCGGCGCGCCCAAAGAATCTTGAATTCCGCTACAACCCTTGCCGCACCAGGCGAGTCATACACAGCGTCGGGACAGCCGCAGGGGGGATCCGGGGGGATCGCGGAGTCCTGACGAGGGAGGGGAACACGTGAGGGGGCCCGGCCGACGGCCGGGCCCCCTTCCGGTTCTGACGGGCCGCCTTCAGAAGAACTCAGCCGGGCCGCCTTCAGAAGAACTCAGAAGAACACCCCGCACCGCAGCAGCACATTGGCGTACGGCCGTGCCTCCCCGGTGCGCACCACCAGCCGCGCCCCCGCCGACAGCTCCTTGAGCCGCTCGTGCGGGACCAGCTCCACCGCGGGCAGGCTGTCCTCGATCAGCGCGCCCGCCGCCGGGTTGGCCTCCCGCACCTCGGCCGCCGCCGTGCCGCCCTCGACCACCAGCTCGGCGAGCAGGCCGTCCAGGACCTCCGCGAAGGAGGGCGTCCCGGCCCGGAAGGCGAGGTCCACGACGCGCGGTCCGTGCGGGATCGGCATGCCCGCGTCGCACACCAGCACGCGGTCGCCGTGCCCCAACTCGGCCAGCGCACCGGCAAGGTGGCGGTTGAGTATGCCGCCCCGCCTCACAGCGCCCCGACCTCCGCCGCCGTCGGGTACGACGCCTGCGCGCCGGGCCTGGTGACCGCCGCCGCCCCGACCCGGGCCGCGTACGCCGCCGCCTCCGCCAGGGACGCGCCGGTGCCGAGGCGCCAGGCCAGTGCCGCGGTGAAGGCGTCGCCTGCGCCGGTGGTGTCGACGGCGTCCACCCGCACCGACTCCACCCGCTGGACGCCCGCCGCGGAGGCCACCAGGGCGCCCTCCGCGCCGAGGGTGACGACGACCGAGCGGGGCCCCTTGGCAAGCAGCACCCGCGCCCAGTCCTCGGGGCGGTCGCCGGCCTTGGCGTCGCCGAGGATGACCTTCGCCTCGTGCTCGTTGACGATGAGCGGGTCGCAGGCGGCCAGCACTTCGCGCGGCAGCGGGCGCGGCGGCGAGGGGTTGAGCACGAACCGGGTCTCCGGCGGCAGGATGCGTACCACCTCCTGGACCGTCTCCAGCGGGATCTCCAGCTGCGCGGACACCACCCGGGAGACGTGCAGCAGGCTCTCCGCGGCGCGCACGTCGCCCGGCGCGAGCCGGCCGTTGGCGCCGGGCGAGACCACGATGCTGTTGTCCCCGGACGGGTCGACGGTGATCAGCGCCACGCCGGTCGGCACGTCGCCGACCAGCACGCCGACCGTGTCCACCCCGGCCGACCGCTGCGAGTCGAGCAGCAGCCGCCCGTGGTCGTCCTCGCCGACCCGGGCGAGCAGGGCCGTGCGGGCCCCGAGCCGGGCGGCGGCCACCGCCTGGTTGGCCCCCTTGCCGCCCGGGTGGACGGCCAGGTCGGAGCCGAGCACCGTCTCCCCGGCCCCCGGCCGCCGCTCGACGCCGATCACGAGGTCGGCGTTGGCCGACCCCACGACCAGGAGGTCGTACTCGTACATGCGTGTCTCCCGGTGTCGCCTGGAGCTGACCTGGTGGCCATGCCCGCTGCCCTGCGCCCTCTGCTCGCTCAACGTACTGCGTGTGCGGCCCGGTCAGCCGCCGAAGCCGGCGACGTTGTCCTTGGTGACCACCTTCACCGGCACCTTCACCGTCTCCTGGGTGGCCTTGCCGCCGGCCGCGCGCAGCGCGTTGTCCACCGCGATCCGGCCCAGCTCCTTGGGCTGCTGCGCCACCGAGGCGTACAGCGTGCCCGACTCGACCGCCTTCAGACCGTCGGGCGTGCCGTCGAAGCCGACGACCTGGACCGACTTGCCGGCCTTGGAGCCCAGCGCCTTGACCGCGCCGAGCGCCATCTCGTCGTTCTCGGCGAAGACGCCCTTGATGTCGGGGTGCGCCTGGAGCAGGTTGGTCATCACGTCCAGGCCCTTGGTGCGGTCGAAGTCGGCGGGCTGCTTGGCGACCACCTTGATGCCGGGGTACGCCTTGAGTCCGGCGGCGAAGCCGGCCCCGCGCTCGCGGCTGGCGGAGGTGCCGGCCTGGCCCTGGAGGATCACGATGGTGCCTTGGCCGCCGAGCTTCTCGGCCAGCGCCTTCGCGCCCAGCTTGCCGCCCTCGACGTTGTCGGAGGCGACCAGCGCGGCGGTGTCCGCCTTGTTGACGCCCCGGTCCACGGCGATGACCGGGATGTCGGACTTGTTGGCGGCGCGGACGGAGGGCCCGGCCGCGTCGGAGTCCACCGGGTTGACGATGACGGAGGACAGCCCGGAACTGGTGAAGTTCTGCAGCTGGTTGGCCTGCTGGGAGGCGTCGTTCTGCGCGTCGGTGACGGTCAGGTCCACGCCCCGCTTCTCCGCCTCCTCCTGCGCGCCGGCCCGGATCTGCACGAAGAAGGGGTTGTTGAGGGTGGAGAGCGACAGCCCGATCTTCTGGTCCTTGCCGCCCGAGGAGCCCCCGTGCAGCAGCGAGGTCGCGCCCACCACGGCCACCGCCACGACGGCCGCGATCAGATACGTCAGCGCCTGCTTGCGCTTCCCGCCCCCGTCCCCGGCGGACCCGGAGGCACCGGCCGCCGGCGCCACCGCACCCGCCTTGCGGCGCGCGGTGTCGAGCAGCACCGCGAGCGCGATGACCACGCCGATGACGACCTGCTGCCAGAAGGCGGACACGGAGAGCAGGTTGAGCCCGTTGCGCAGCACCGCGAGGATCAGCGCGCCGATGAGCGTGCCGGACGCCTTGCCGGTGCCGCCCGCCAGCGAGGCGCCGCCGATGACGACCGCGGCGATGGCGTCCAGCTCGTAGCCCTGCGCGGCCTGCGGCTGTGCGGAGGAGAGCCGGGAGGCGAGGACGATGCCCGCGGCGGCGGCGAACAGGCCGGAGAAGGCGTAGATGGCGAGCTTCTGCCGCTTCACCCGCAGCCCGGACAGCCGCGCGGCCTCCTCGTTGCCGCCGATGGCGTACATCGAGCGGCCGATGTAGGTGCGGCCGAGCACGAAGGCGGTGAGCAGCCCCATCACGATCATCACGAGCACCGGCACGGGCAGCCACCCGCCGAGCGTGTCGCCCAGGTGGGAGACCGAGTCGGGGAAGGCGATCGGCGAGCCCTGCGAGATGACCAGCGACAGACCGCGCCCCACCGACAGCATGGCGAGCGTCGCGATGAACGGCGGCAGCTTCCCGTACGAGATGAGGAAGCCGTTGACCAGGCCGCAGGCGATGCCCGTCAGCACGGCGAGCAGCACCGCGAAGACCACCGGTACGCCCTGCTCGGTGGCGCTCCACGCCAGCACGGTGGCCGACAGCGCGGCGACCGAGCCCACGGAGAGGTCGATGCCCGCCGAGACGATGACGAAGGTGACGCCGAAGGCGAGGATCGCGGTGACGGCGGCCTGGACGCCGACGTTGAGCAGGTTGTCGGTGGTCAGGAAGTCCCCGGACAGCGCCGACATGGCGACGAGGAGGACGATCAGCGCGGTCAGCGCGCCGTTGTCGAGCAGCAGGCGGCGCAGACCGCCCCGGGCGTCCTGCGCGCCCGGCGTGCTCTTGAGCGTGTCAGTGGCCACGGGGGGCCTCCGTTCCGGATCCGGTTCCGTTGTCGGTCGGGGTGGTGCTGACGGCGAGGGCCATCACGGCGTCCTGGGTGGCCTCGGCGGCGGGGAGTTCGCCCGCGACCCGGCCCTGCGCCATGACCACGACCCGGTCGCTCATGCCGAGCACCTCGGGCAGGTCGCTGGAGATCATCAGGACGGCGGCACCGGCCGCGGTCAGCTCGTTGACGAGCTGGTAGATCTCGACCTTGGCGCCGACGTCGATGCCCCGGGTCGGCTCGTCCAGGATCAGCACCTTGGTGTCGGCGAGCAGCCACTTGCCGATGACGACCTTCTGCTGGTTGCCGCCGGACAGCGTGCGCACGTGCTGGCCGAGGCCCGCCATCCGCACCCCGAGCTGCCCGGCGATCCGGGTGGCGGCGTCGTGCTGCCCCTTGAGGTCGACGAGCCCGCCCCGGGTGGCCGAACGCAGGGTCACCAGGCCGAGGTTCTCCGCCACGGAGGCGTCGAGCACCAGCCCCTGCCCCTTGCGGTCCTCGGGCACGAGCCCGACCCCGGCCGCCATGGCGGCGTTGACGTCGTGCCGCCGCAGCGGGGCGCCGCCGACGCGGACGCTCCCCCGGTCGTAGGGGTCGGCGCCGAACACCGCCCGCGCGACCTCCGTCCGCCCCGCGCCGACGAGCCCCGCGATGCCGACGACCTCGCCGGGGCGCACCTCGAAGCTGACGTCGTGGAAGACGCCGTCGCGGGTGAGCCCGTCCACCGTGAGCAGCGGCTCGCCGTCGGTGACGGCGGCGGGCTCCCTCGGGTACTGCTGCTCGATGGACCGCCCGACCATCAGCCGCACCAGCTCGTCCTCGGGCGTGGACGCGGGCACCTGCCCGACACTGCGCCCGTCCCGGATGACGGTGACCCGGTCGCCGAGGGCGGCGATCTCCTCCAGGTGGTGGGTGATGAAGACGATGCCGACGCCGTCCGCGCGCAGCGCGCGCACGATGGCGAACAGCTTCTCCACCTCGCCGGAGGTCAGCACGGCGGTCGGCTCGTCCATGATGAGCACGCGGGCGTCCAGGCTGAGCGCCTTGGCGATCTCCACCATCTGGAGCCGGGCGATGCCCAGTTCACGCACCCGGGCGCGCGGCGACACGTCGACGCCGACCCGTTCGAGCAGGACGGCGGCGTCGGCCTCCATCCGCTTGCGGTCGATCATCCCGTACCGGCGCGGCTGGCGCCCCAGGAAGATGTTCTCGGCCACCGTCAGATCGGGTACGAGGTTGAACTCCTGGTAGATGGTGGCGATGCCGAGCCGCTCGGCGTCGGCGGCCCCGTGGATGCGCACCTCCTCGCCACCGGCCAGGACACGGCCCGCGTCGGGGGTGTAGGCGCCGGAGAGCATCTTGATCAGCGTGCTCTTGCCCGCGCCGTTCTCGCCGAGCAGCACGTGCACCTCGCCCCGGCGCAGGTCGAAGTCGACGCTGTCCAGCGCGACGACGCCGGGGAAGGTCTTGCGGATGCCCTCGATGCGCAGCAACTCGTCCGGGCTGCTCGCCGGGTCGCTCACGGCGTACTCCTTTGTACGGGGGACGGTTCTTCGGGCGACGGCTCTGGTACGGGTCCGGGTGGCTCCCCGCAGGAGCGCCGCACGACCAGCCGCGCCGGGAGGATCACGGACGCGCCGCTCCCGCCCCCGACCCGGTCGACCAGCGCCCGTACGGCGGCCCGCCCGAGGTCGCCGGTGGGCTGGGCGATGGCGGTGACCGGCGGGTCGGTGTGCACGAACCAGCGCACGTCGTCGAAGGCGGCGAGCGCGATGTCGTCCGGCACCCGCAGGCCCCGCGCGCGCAGCGCGTCGAGGGCGCCGAGCGCCATCAGGTTGTCGGCGGCGAAGACGACCTCGGGCGGCTCGGGCAGGTCGAGGAAGCCCTCGGTGACCCGGCGCCCGCTGTCGGCCTGGAAGTCGCCCTGGCCGACGTAGGCGTCCGGCAGCGGCAGCCCGTACTCGGCGAGCGCCGCGCGGAAGGCGTCCACGCGTTCGCGGCCCGTGGTGGTCGCGGCGGGCCCGGCGATGATGGCGAGCCGGCGGTGGCCGAGCCGGTGCAGGTGGGCGACCAGGTCGCGCACGGCCGCCCGCCCGTCCGAGCGCACCACCGGCACGTCGACGCCGGGGATCCACCGGTCCACGAACACCATCGGCGTCCCGGCCCGCGCGGCCTCCAGCATCCGGGGCGAGCCGCCGTCGGTGGGGGAGACCAGCAGGCCGTCGATGCGGCGGTCGAGCAGGGTGGTGACGTGGTGGTCCTGGAGGTCGGGCCGCTCGTCGGCGTTGCCGATGATGACGCTGTAGCCCAGCGCCCTGGCCTCCTCCTCCACGGCGCGCGCCAGCTCGGTGAAGTAGGGGTTCAGCACGTCGCTGATGACCAGGCCGAGGGTGCCGGTCCGGTCGGTGCGCAGGGAGCGGGCGACGGCGTTGGGCCGGTAGCCGAGCAGTTCCACGGCGGCCAGCACGCGGGCGCGGGCGCTCGCGCTGACCGACGGGTGCCGGTTGAGCACCCGCGACACCGTGGCGACGGAGACGCCCGCCTCGGCGGCGACGTCCTTGATGCCTGCCATCGCCGTTCCACCTCCTCGTGGAATCGATTACACGGAGGATTGGAATCGATTCCACGGGCGGCTGGCAAGGGGGTGGGGGGCGACCGAGACCCGATCGTGACCGGATCTTGGTCGCCCCCCGGGGGGATGGCGTCAGCGGGCGCTCACCAGCTGATCGCGTCGTCCATCGACTGCTGCCAGTAGGTGACGGCCACCGAGTCGTCGATCCAGACGCCCTTGGCGGGCAGCGCCGGGTGGGCGGCGGAGGTGGGGTTCTGGGACGCGGTACGGCCCTGGAAGTAGACGGCCAGGGACTTCTCCCAGTGCCCCTTGCCGCCGCTGCCGTCGGCGGCGGAGAGGTTGACGGAGGCGTAGCCGGACTCGCCGGGGGCGAGGGTGACGACGGCCTGCGGCTGGGAGTCCTCGATGACCGGCGGCACGGACTGGGCCTCGCCGAAGCGGACGGCCGGGTAGTAGTAGAGGTAGCAGGGGTTGCCGCCGGTGTTGGTGACGGTGAGCAGCAGGTGGTTGACGGGGCGGGTGAGGGGCGCGGCGACCGTCTTGGTGTTGGAGCCCTGGCAGGTGACGAACTTGGTCCCGGTGGTGCCGCCGCCCTTGGTGCCGCCCGGCTTCGTGGCGGCCTTGCCGCCGGCCTTGCTGTCCGACTGCCCTTCCGTCTGCCCTTCCGCCTTCGAACCGCTGGAGGTCGGCTGGGCGTCGTGCTGGGAGGAGGGAGCGGGGGCGGGCTCGGGTGAGGTGGAGGCGGACGAGGTGGAGGCGGCGGATTCGAACGACGTGTTGGTGGCCCGCCCCTCGTCGCGGACGCCCGATCCGTCGTTGCCGCACGCCGTCAGGGAGAGGGCGGCCAGGCCGAGGCCGGCGGCGGTGGTGAGGGAGCGGATGCGGAGGTTCCGGTTGGTGGTCATCTGGGTGAGCCCCTTCGGCGGTGCGGTGGGTGTGCTGCTTGGATGACCGGAGCTTGGCCCGCGTTCCGTCCCGGCCGCCACGGCGGCGGGGCAACGGGGGACACTGGAACGGTGAAACGGGCTTTGACCAGGCCCGACGCAGGTGCCCTGGAACGCCCGAACGGGACGCGCGGGGCGGCACGGGGACGCCGTACGAGGACGTGCGGCCGGGAAAGGGGAGCAGGGTTGTCAGGGGCGACGGGAGCCGGGGGAGCGATGGAGAGCGGTGCGGGCGGGGCGGAGACGGAGGGCTTCGCGGAACTGCTGCGGGCGCTCAAGGACCGCTCGGGTCTGAGCTACGGGGCGCTGGCGAAGCGGCTCCACATGAGCACGTCCACGCTGCACCGGTACTGCAACGGCAGCGCCGTACCGGCCGATTACGCGCCGGTCGAGCGGCTGGCCCGGGTGTGCCGGGCGACGCCGGAGGAGCTGGTCGAGCTGCACCGCCGGTGGATCCTGGCGGACGCGGCGCGGGGGCGCAAGGGGACGCCGGGGAGCACGGAACCGGCGCCCGCGGTGGAGGAACCGGACCAGGCGCCGGCGCCCGCGCCGAGTACCGGCGTCGAACCCGCGGCCGACGAAGCGCCGCCCGGCGCGGCGGAGTCGCCCGCTGCCCCCGGCCCCCGTTCCCGCCGCCGCACCGCGCTCATCGCCTCGGCCGCGGCGGTCGCCGTCCTCGGGGCCGCCGCCCTGGCCGTGGGCCTGCCCGGCTCGGGCGGCGACGACGGCGACCGCACCTCGGCGGGCGCGGCGGCCCCGGTGGCGCCCACCCGGACGGCCACCGGCACGGAGCGGCCCGCCCGGCCGTCCGCGTCGGCGACGACGAGCCCCGCTCCGTCCGCCTCCCGGCGGGCCCCGACCCACGGCCCCGCCACCACGCCCCCGCCCCGCCGGCGCTCCACCGCCCCCGAGGGCGGCACCGGCGCCGAGGAGACCGGCGGCGTGCCGGTGCGCGTCGCGACCCGCCCGTACGTCTACGACTCCCCGTGCAGCCAGCACTTCCTGGTCGACAGCGAGCCCGAGCAGGTCGGCCCGCCGCCCCCGACCGAGCAGGACGCGCCCCGCTGGGCCGCCGCGTACGGCGGGGTCTCCTCGGGGGAGCAGCGCGTCGCCCTCACCGTGCAGGGGACGGGCGAGGACACGGTCGTCCTGGAGTCCCTGCACGTACGGGTGCTGGCGAAGGGCGCCCCGCTGGCCTGGAACGACTACTCGATGGGCGTCGGCTGCGGCGGCGGCGTCGGCACCGCCTCCTTCGGCGTGGACCTGGACGCCGGCAGCCCCGTGGTCGGCGTGCAGAACGGCCAGCGCGACTTCCCGTACAAGGTGAGCGAGTCCGACCCGGAGGTCTTCTACCTCGTCGCCCGCACCAAGGCGCACGACGTCCGCTGGGACCTCACCCTGACCTGGTCCAGCGGCGGCCGGCGCGGCTCGGTGCACATCGACAACGACGGCACGGCCTTCCGCACCAGCGCGGACGTCGACCGCCCCGGCTACGACTACCCGTTGGGCGGCGGGGAGTGGATCGACCGGGTGGAACAGGAGTAGCCCCCCGGCGGCCCTGGAGTCCTAGGGTGGGCGGATGCGCGCACACCATGTCGACCGCCCCGCCGATCTCGACACCGTCCGCGAGTCCTACGACCGTGTCGCCGACAACTACGCCGACATGGTGGCGACGACGGGTATGGGCGACATCCGCCGCCACCCGTGGCTGAAGGCGTCGATCGACGCGTTCGCCGACTCCGTGGGCGACCTCGGCCCCGTCCTCGACGTCGGCTGCGGCCCCGGCACGGTCACCGCCTACCTCGCCGAACGCGGCCTGGACGTGTCCGGCGTGGACCTCTCCCCGCGCATGGTCGAGAACGCCCGGCGCCTCCACCCCGAGTGCCGCTTCTCGGTGGCCTCGGCCACCGAACTCGACCTCGCCGATGCGTCGTTGGGTGGCGTACTCGGCTGGTGGTCCCTCTTCAACCTCCCCCGCGAGATCCTCCCCCAGATCCTGGCGATGTTCGCCCGCGCCCTGAAGCCGGGCGGCCACCTCGTCACCGGCACCCATGCCGGCGACGAGGACCTGGTGCGCACGGAGGCATACGGGGACGTCCCGGTCCGCTGGACGACCCACAAGTGGCGCCCGGAGGCCCTCGTCGCCCTGATCGAACAGGCCGGCCTCCGCCCGGTCGCCGAACTCCGACTTCCCGCGAACGAGTTCAGCGGCCCGGGTGTCGTCGTCATGGCCGAGCGCCCCCCCCTCGTAGCCGCCGCCCAACTGGTCCCTGGTGCTCCGCCGCCCGTCCGGCAAGGTCGACACGGTGCTGGCCCTCTCACCGAGGAGACCCCGCTGACCCGCTGAGGCCCCCAAGGCCCGCCCACAGAACCGGAACCCGGCCGGTCCGCGTCTCCGAAGTGATCAACGCTACGGAGGAGAAGAGACTGTGCGCATCTACATCACCGCCGACATGGAGGGCGTCACGGGACTGGTCGACGCCGAGGACGTCCAGCCCGGCGGACGGGACTACGAGCGCGGCCGGCTGCTGATGGCGGAGGACGTCAACGCGGCCGTGCGGGGCGCCCTCGCGGCCGGTGCCACGGACATCATGGTCAACGACGCGCACGGACCGATGCGCAACCTCCTGCCCGAGGCGCTCCACCCGGCGGCCCGCCTCGTCCGCGGCCGCCCCAAGCAACTGGGCATGTTGGAGGGCCTCACCCCCGAGCACGACGCGGTGATCTGCGTCGGCTACCACGCCCGGGCCGGCGCCCTCGGTGTGCTGAGCCACAGCTTCATGGGCCACGAGATCGAGGACATGTGGCTGGACGGCCGTCCCGTCGGCGAGATCGGCCTCGCTCAGGCCACCGCCGCCGCCGTCGGCGTCCCGGTGGCCGTCCTCACCGGCGACAACAGCGCCTGCGCGGAGACGGCCGACTGGGACCCCTCGGTCCGTACCGTCGCCGTGAAGTACGCCCGGGACCGGTTCGCGGCGGAACTCCGCCCGGTGGCGGAGGCGCGCGCGGCCATCGAGGAGGCGGTCACGGCGTGCCTCTCCGTACCGCTGCGGGCCCCGGAGGCCGACACGGCCCCGCACACCCTCACCGTCCGCTGGCAGTCGTCGTCCGTGGCGTCGACCCTGCTGGGCATCCCCGGCGTCACCGCGACCGACAGCCGCACGGTCCGGGCCGAGGGCCTCCTGCCGGACCTGTACCGGTTGTTCGGGGTGTGGATGCGCGTCGCCACATCCCTGACGAACCAGCCGCCGTACTGCTGACCCCCGCGCCGATACGCCGTGCCGGCGTCACCCGGCGCACCGCCCGTCATGAGATCGGCGCCCAGCGAATATCCCACCAGCAGGGGAACCGCCCGGTGTGCAGACCGGGGCGGAGGATCAGGGGTCGGCTCGTACGCATACCTGCCATGCCGCGGGGCTGCCCTGCGCCAGGGTCAAGCCGCCGCCAGTTCGCACCACACCATTTTGCCTCGATTCCCCTGCCGAGACAGCGGATGCCACCCCCACACGTCCGCGCAGGCCCGCACCAACGCCAGCCCCCGCCCGGCCTCCTCGACCTCCCCGAAGGCCGCGGGCGGCTCCGGCGGCTGCGGGTCCGCGTCCCACGCCCCGATCCGCAGCGTCCCCGGCGGCGACCAGCGCACGCGCAGCGCGGCGGGGCCCCCGGTGTGCCGTACGGCGTTGGAGACCAGCTCGGTCGCGAGCAGCTCGGCGACGTCGACGAGGCGGATCAGGCCGTGCATGGTCAGGATGAGGCGGAGGGTCCGGCGGCTGACGGTGACGGCGCGGAGGTCGTGGGGGAGGTGGAGGCAGTACTCCCACGGCTCCGGCTCCGGTGCGGTTTCGGGCATGCGGGAACTCCGTTCGGTGAAGGGGGGAGTCGAGCGAGGGGGCGGGTGTCATTGCCGCGCCCGCCACGGCAGGGCGGAGCGGTGCGCTTCCGGTGCCCCGGGTTTCGCACGGTGTGCGTCGCGTCACCGACGGTAGATCTAAATATAGAGACGCCGCAAGCGAGTCGCGTAATCTGACCCCCGAACGGGTCGCGTCCGAGGGCGCGTTGAGCGGGGAGTGGACGAGATCCTTGAGGCGCGAACCAACGGCACAGCAGCTGCGACTGGCCTCTGAACTGCGCAGACTGCGCGAGGCGGCGGGCCTCAACTCCCGTCAGGCGGCGGCCCTGCTCGGAGTGAGCCCGACCCAGATCACCCATATCGAGTCCGCCCTCGCCGGTGTGAGCGAGCAGCGCCTCCGTCGCCTTGCCTCCCACTACTCATGCACGGACGAGGAGTTCATCGACGCGCTGGTGGCGATGGCCACCGACCGCTCACGCGGGTGGTGGGAGGAGTTCCGGGGTCTGCTCCCCACGTCCTTCCTGGACCTCTCCGAGCTGAACCACCATGCCTCTTTCCGCCGTGACGTAGCGATCCTCTACGTGCCCGGTCTGCTTCAGACGGAGGCATATGCTCGTGCGGTCTTCTCGGCCAGACTTCCCGAACTGGAGCCGGAGGAACTGGAGATGCGGGTGCGTCACCGAATCGCGGGCCAGCGTCTGACCGTTCCGTACGAACTGGTCGTACACGAGTCGGCTCTGCGTATTCGGGTGGGTGACCGCGGCTCCGCCCGGGCGCAGCTCACCAAGCTCCTGGAACTGAGCGAGGCGGACCACGTCACTCTGCGCGTCATCCCCCTCAACCTGGACGGGTTCGCCTGGGCGTCCAGCTCCATGACCTACGTGGGCGGCCGGCTGCCCAAGCTGGACACCGTGGTGCGGGATCTGCCCCACGGCTCGGTCTTCCTCGATTCCGAAGCCCAGCTCAACGCCTACCGACTGCGCTTCCGTAAGGTGAAGGCGGTATCACTCGAGCCTGACCGGTCCCGCGACTTCATCCGCGAGCTGACGAAGGAGCTGTAAGTCCCACCATGACCACCTCGCACACCTGGCGGAAGTCGTCCTACTCGGGCGACGGCGACGGCAACGAGTGCGTGGAGATCGCCACCACCCCCACCCAAACCGCCGTCCGCGACTCCAAGGCCCCCACCCGAGCCACCCTCACTTTCCCGACTCTCGGCTTCACTTGCTTCCTTGAAGCCCTGAAGCGCTCATAGGTAGCCGTTGCTGTCGCTCGGGAGGGCGCGAGTATCTGAAGGCGACGCGCAAGGACACGGTCCGGGGCACAGCGGCAGCGCCACCGTCAGTCCGGACTCCTCCCGGATGTCTCGCCTCGGGGTGTCCTCCGGCGTGGAACTGTCATTCGCTGATCCGACGGCAGACAGCCAGCACACGGCCCTAGGGGGCGTCTTTTCGATCATGTGTCGAGCCAGATGAGTGTGCTGGCGAGGGTGATTGCGGCCTGGTAGCGGTCGGGGTGTTTGTCGTAGCGGGTGGCGATGCCGCGCCATTGTTTGAGGCGGTGGAAGCAGCGTTCGACGACGTTGCGGCGCCGGTAGACGGTCTTGTCGAAGCCGCACCGGCGTTCGCCGCGTCGTGCCCGGCCGGCTAGTTGGTCGGCGCGTTCGGGGATGGTCGCCTTGATTCCGCGTCTGCGCAGGTAGGCACGGAACGAGCGGGCCGAGTAGCCCTTGTCGGCCACGACCCGGTCCGGTCGGACCCGTGGCCGTCCGGGCCCCGACCGGGCGACGCGGATCGCGTCGATGACGGCTTCGGCCTGGGTGCAGTCATTGCGGTTGCCGCCGGTGAG
>NZ_JBIDAQ010000026.1:0-35044 GCF_043202555.1 Streptomyces sp. NPDC048182
GCGGGCCGCGCGGCGTCCGGTGCGTGCTCTCGGTGTGCCGGGCGGACGCCCGCGTACTGGTTGTACGCGGGTGTTCGCCCGGTGCGGCGAGAGTGCGTGCCGGGCGTCGCACGGCAGGCGGGACTTTGCGGACACGCCCTAGGGGTGGTCCTCGTCGGCGGGGCGGGCGCTGCGCTTGAGGGAGGTCAGCAGCAGGACCTCGGTCACCGTGTCGGCGACCGAGTGCGCCGCCTCCGAGAGCATCGCGCTGGACCCGCCGAGCACGCCCGCGACCGCCTTGGCGACGGCGATGCCGAGGTTGGCGAGGGCGGCGACGATCACCGTGAAGGTGCTCTCGCCGCCGCCCGAGCCGTCTTCTTCCGCCGCTTCCGCCGCTCGCTGATCCGCCATGGACCTCAGTGTTCCCGAGGGACGCGGACCACGCCTTCCTGGATCACCGAGACCGCCAGCCGCCCGTCCCGGGTGAAGATGCGGGCCTGGCCGAGGCCCCGGCCGCCGGACGCGGACGGCGACTGCTGGTCGTACAGCAGCCAATCGTCGGCGCGGAAGGGCCGGTGGAACCACATGGCGTGGTCCAGCGAGGCTCCGACCACGTCCCCGACGGCCCAGCCGCCCCGGCCGTGCGCGAGCAGCACCGAGTCGAGCAGGGTCATGTCGGAGACGTACGTGGCGAGCACGACGTGCAGCAGCGGCCTGTCGAGCGCGCCGGCCAGCTTGCCGTTGGTGCGGAACCACACCTGGGAGTGGGCCGGGCGCGGCTCGCCGAACCGGCCGAAGGGCGGGTCGTCGACGTAGCGCAGGTCCACCGCCGCCCGGGCCTCCGCGAACCGCTCCACCACGGCCGGGTCCAAGTGCGGGTAGCCGCGCAGCCGGTCCTCGCCGGTCGGCAGGGTGGCCGGGTCGGGCGCGGCGGGCATCGGCGCCTGGTGGTCGAGGCCCTCCTCGAAGGTCTGGAAGGACGCCGACAGGGTGAAGATCGGCTTGCCGTGCTGGACGGCGACGACCCGGCGGGTGGTGAAGGAGCGGCCGTCGCGCAGCCGGTCGACGTTGTAGACGATCGGCGCGCCCGGGTCGCCGGGGCGCAGGAAGTAGGCGTGCAGGGAGTGCGCGTGCCGGTCCTCGGGGACCGTCCGCCCGGCGGCGACCATGGCCTGCGCCGCCACCTGCCCGCCGAAGACGCGGGGGATGACGGCGGAGCGGGACCGGCCGCGGTAGATGTCCTCCTCGATCCGCTCCAGGTCGAGCAGATCGAGGAGGGCGTGCAGTGCCTCGCTCATGAAGAGTTACAGGCCCATGTTCTTCGCGATGATCGACTTCATGATCTCGCTAGTGCCGCCGTAGATGCGGTTGACCCGGTTGTCCGCGTACAGACGGGCGATCGGGTACTCGTTCATGTAGCCGTAGCCGCCGTGCAGCTGGAGGCAGCGGTCGATGACGCGGTGGGCGACCTCGGTGCAGAACAGCTTGGCGCTGGCGGCCTCCGCGGGGGTCAGCTCGCCGGCGTCCAGGGCCTCCGTCGCGCGGTCGGCGACCGCCTCGGCGGCGTCCACCTCGGCCTGGCAGGCGGCCAGCTCGAACTTGGTGTTCTGGAAGTGCGCGACCGGCTTGCCGAAGACCGTGCGGTCCTGCACGTAACTCTTGGCGAACCGGACGGCCGCCTTGGCCTGCGCGTAGGCGCCGAAGGCGATGCCCCAGCGCTCGGAGGCCAGGTTGTGGCCGAGGTAGGCGAAGCCCTTGTTCTCCTCGCCGAGCAGGTCCTCGACGGGGACCTTGACGTCGACGAAGGCCAGCTCGGCGGTGTCGGAGGTCTTCAGGCCCAGCTTGTCGAGCTTGCGGCCCACCGAGTAGCCGGCGGACTTGGTGTCCACGGCGAACAGCGAGATGCCGTGCCGGCGGTCCTCGGCGGTGGGCGCGGCGGTGCGGGCGCACACGATCACGCGGTCGGCGTGCACGCCGCCGGTGATGAAGGTCTTGGCGCCGTTCAGCACGTAGTGCGAGCCGTCCGCGGAGAGCTTCGCGGTGGACTTCATGCCCGCGAGGTCGGAACCGGTGCCCGGCTCCGTCATCGCGATGGCCCACATCTCCTCGCCGGAGACGAACTTCGGCAGGAAGCGCTTCTTCTGCTCGTCGGTGGCGAGCATCTTGATGTACGGCAGGGCGAGCAGCACGTGCACGCCGGAGCCGCCGAACTGGACGCCCGCGCGGGCGGTCTCCTCGTACAGGACGGCCTCGAACTTGTGGCTGTCCAGACCGGCGCCGCCGAACTCCTCGGGCACGTTGATGCCGAAGATGCCCAGCTCACCGAGCTTGTAATAGAAGTCGCGCGGCGCCTGGCCCGCGGCGAACCACTCGTCGTACACGGGCACGACCTCGGCCTCGATGAAGGCCCGGATCGTCTCCCGGAACGCCTCGTGATCCTCGTTGAACACCGTACGGCGCACGCCGCCACCTCCACGACCTCGGCTGTCTAAGCGCTTGCTCACACCAAGGTACCGGCGGGTAGCGAGAGAGGACAAGGCCGAACCTGGTAACGCCGGTCACGCTTTCAGGGGCGCGGGGAACTGCGCGACCAGCCACGACGGCGCCGCACCCGCCCGACGAAGCTCAACCCACCACGGCGAACGCCCCCCGAGCCATCCGATGCAGCAACTCCCCCGTCGCCGCCCGCGAGGGCAACCCCCCGCCCCGACCAAGATGCGGCGTCGAATTCAACAACCCGAACACCGAGTGCACGGCAGACCGCACCACCGCCTCCCCGGCCCCGGGATACACCTCCCGCACCACCCCGACCCAGATCTCCACATACTGCCGCTGAAGCTGCCGCACCAGCTTCCGGTCACTGTCCCGGAGGCGATCCAGCTCCCGGTCATGCAGGGTGATGAGCGGACGATCGTCCAACGCGAAGTCGATATGCCCCTCGATGAGCGAGTCGAGCACCCCCTCGGGCCCGCCCGGAGAACCCCCCGCCTCGGACACCCTCCGCTTCGCCCCCGTCAGCAACCGCCCACTGATCCCGACCAGCAGCTCCGCCAGCATCGCGTCCTTGCCGGCGAAGTGCCGGTACAGCCCCGGCCCGCTGATCCCGACCGCGGCGCCTATCTCGTCCACCCCCACCCCATGGAACCCGCGCTCGGCGAAGAGCCGGGCGGCCTCCCGGAGGATCTGCTCGCGGCGGGTGGGGGCGTCGGTTCTCGTGGCCATGGAGTCGATTCTAGACAGGGAGGTTAGCGGTCGTTAACCTGAGGGAAATGCGTTAACGCTCATTAACTGGTGACCACTGGGTGAGGGGACCGCAGGATGCACGAGGCACCGGAGCTTCACAGCGCGGCAGATCCCGCGTCGGGGGCCTTTCGGGCCAACGAGGAGGCGCACCGCGTCCTCGTGGAGGAGCTGCGCGGCAAGCTGGCCGCGGCGCGGCTCGGCGGCGGCGAGCGCGCCCGGGAGCGGCACACCGCGCGCGGCAAGCTGCTGCCGCGCGACCGGGTGGACACGCTGCTCGACCCGGGCTCGCCCTTCCTGGAGCTGGCCCCGCTCGCGGCCGACGGGATGTACGAGGGGCAGGCGCCGGCCGCCGGGGTGATCGCCGGGATCGGGCGGGTCGCCGGGCGCGAGTGCGTGATCGTCGCGAACGACGCCACCGTCAAGGGCGGCACGTACTACCCGATGACCGTCAAGAAGCACCTGCGCGCGCAGGAGGTGGCCCTGGAGAACCGGCTGCCGTGCCTGTATCTGGTCGACTCGGGCGGCGCCTTCCTGCCGATGCAGGACGAGGTCTTCCCCGACCGCGAGCACTTCGGCCGGATCTTCTACAACCAGGCCCGGATGTCCGGCGCCGGCATCCCGCAGATCGCCGCCGTCCTCGGCTCCTGCACGGCGGGCGGCGCGTATGTCCCGGCGATGAGCGACGAGGCCGTGATCGTGCGCAACCAGGGCACGATCTTCCTGGGCGGCCCGCCCCTGGTGAAGGCCGCCACCGGCGAGGTCGTCACCGCCGAGGAGCTGGGCGGCGGCGAGGTCCACGCACGCGTGTCGGGCGTCACCGACCACCTCGCGGAGGACGACGCGCACGCCCTGCGCATCGTCCGCGACATCGTGGCCACCCTCCCCGCGCGCGGCCCGCTGCCCTGGCAGGTCACCGCCCCCGCCGAGCCCAAGGTGGACCCGTTCGGGCTGTACGGCGCGGTGCCGGTCGACCCGCGCACGCCGTACGACGCCCGCGAGGTCATCGCGCGCGTGGTGGACGGCTCCCGGTTCGCCGAGTTCAAGTCGGAGTTCGGGCAGACCCTGGTCACCGGCTTCGCCCGGATCCACGGCCACCCGGTCGGCATCGTGGCGAACAACGGCATCCTGTTCGCCGAGTCCGCCCAGAAGGGCGCCCACTTCATCGAGCTGTGCGACCAGCGCGGCATCCCCCTGGTGTTCCTCCAGAACATCTCCGGCTTCATGGTCGGCAAGGACTACGAGGCGGGCGGCATCGCCAAGCACGGCGCCAAGATGGTCACCGCGGTCGCCTGCACGCGCGTGCCGAAGCTGACGGTGGTGGTCGGCGGGTCGTACGGCGCGGGCAACTACTCGATGTGCGGCCGGGCCTACTCCCCCCGCTTCCTGTGGATGTGGCCCGGCGCCAAGATCTCCGTCATGGGCGGCGAGCAGGCCGCGTCCGTGCTGGCCACGGTCAAGCGCGACCAGCTGGAGGCCCGCGGCGAGGAATGGCCCGCGGAGGCCGAGGACGCCTTCAAGGCGCCGATCCGCGCCCAGTACGAGCAGCAGGGCAACGCCTACTACGCGACGGCCCGGCTCTGGGACGACGGCGTGATCGACCCGATGGAGACCCGCCAGGTGCTCGGTCTGGCCCTGACCGCCTGCGCCAACGCGCCCCTGGGAGACCCCCAGTTCGGCGTCTTCCGGATGTGAGGGGGAGTACGGACATGTTCGACACGGTCCTGGTGGCCAACCGCGGTGAGATCGCCGTCCGGGTCATCCGCACCCTGCGCGCCCTCGGCGTGCGCTCGGTGGCGGTGTACTCGGACGCCGACGCGGACGCCCGGCACGTGCGGGAGGCCGACACGGCGGTCCGGATCGGCCCGCCCCCGGCGACGGAGAGCTATCTCTCGGTCGAGCGGCTCCTGGAGGCCGCCGCCCGCACGGGCGCGCAGGCGGTCCACCCGGGGTACGGCTTCCTCGCGGAGAACGCCGGCTTCGCGCGGGCCTGCGAGGCGGCCGGCCTTGTCTTCATCGGCCCGCCCGCCGACGCCATCGCGCTGATGGGCGACAAGATCCGCGCCAAGGAGACGGTGGAGGTGGCCGGGGTGCCCGTGGTGCCCGGCGGGCGCGACCCCGAGCTGGCCGAGGCGGCCCGCGCCCTTGGCGCGCCCGTGCTGCTGAAGCCGTCGGCGGGCGGTGGCGGCAAGGGCATGCGGCTGGTGCGGGACCTCGCCGTCCTGGAGGAGGAGATCGCCGCCGCCCGCCGCGAGGCCCGCTCCTCCTTCGGCGACGACACGCTGCTCGTGGAGCGGTGGGTGGACCGGCCCCGGCACATCGAGATCCAGGTGCTGGCGGACGGCCACGGCTCGGTGGTGCACCTCGGCGAGCGCGAGTGCTCGCTCCAGCGGCGCCACCAGAAGATCATCGAGGAGGCGCCGAGCGTGCTCCTCGACGAGGCCACGCGCGCGGCGATGGGCGAGGCTGCCGTGCAGGCGGCCCGCTCCTGCGGGTACCGGGGCGCGGGCACGGTGGAGTTCATCGTGCCGGGCGGCGACCCCTCGCAGTACTACTTCATGGAGATGAACACCCGCCTCCAGGTCGAGCACCCGGTGACCGAGCTGGTGACCGGCCTCGACCTGGTGGAGTGGCAGCTGCGGGTGGCGGCCGGTGAGCGGCTCGGTTTCGCGCAGGAGGACGTGACGCTGACCGGGCACGCGGTCGAGGCCCGCCTGTGCGCCGAAGACCCGGCCAGGGGCTTCCTGCCGTCCGGCGGCACCGTGCTGCTCCTGGACGAGCCCGAGGGCGAATGGGGGTCCCCCCTGTTCGAGCGAAGCCGAGAACTTGGGGGAGTCCGCACCGACTCCGGGCTCAGCGAGGGCACCGAGGTCGGCAGCCTCTACGATCCGATGCTGGCCAAGGTGATCGCCTACGGCCCCGACCGCGCCACGGCGCTGCGCAGGCTGCGCGCGGCCCTCGCGGACACGGTCACGCTGGGCGTGCCGACCAACGCCGGTTTCCTGCGCCGCCTCCTCGCCCACCCGCAGGTGGTGGCCGGCGAGCTGGACACCGGCCTGGTCGAGCGGGAGGTCGACGGACTGGTGCCGGACGGCGTCCCGGAGGAGGTCTACGAGGCCGCGGCGGCCGTCCGCCTGGAGGCGCTGCGCCCGCGCGGCGAGGGCTGGACGGACCCCTTCTCGGTGCCGAGCGGCTGGCGCCTGGGCGGCGAGCCCCGTCCCGTCGCCTTCCCCCTGCGCGTCCCCGGCGAGGAGCCGGTGTCCGTCGCCCCGCGCGGCACGGCGACCGTCACGGACACGACCGTCGCCGTCACCCTGGACGGCGTCCGGCACGCCTTCCGCCGGACCGGCGACTGGCTGGGCCGGGACGGCGACGCCTGGCAGGTGCGCGACCACGACCCGGTCGCCGCCTCCCTCACCCGCGCCGCCCACGCGGGCGCCGACTCCCTGACCGCGCCCATGCCGGGCACGGTGACCGTGGTGAAGGTGGCCGTCGGCGACGAGGTGGCCGCCGGTCAGAGCCTGGTGGTGGTCGAGGCGATGAAGATGGAGCACGTCATCTCGGCCCCGCACGCGGGCACGGTCGCCGAGCTGGACGTGTCGCCGGGCACGACGGTCGCCATGGACCAGGTCCTCGCCGTGATCGCCCCCGTCGAGGAGGCGGCGCCGTGACCGCCGACGGACTGCCCATGACCCGCCCGGCCCCCGGCCTGCCCGCCCGGGTCCGCATCCATGAGGTCGGCGCCCGCGACGGCCTGCAGAACGAGCAGGCGACCGTCCCGACGGACGTGAAGGCGGAGTTCGTGCACCGCCTGGCCGACGCGGGCCTGACCACGATCGAGGCGACCAGCTTCGTGCATCCCAAGTGGGTGCCCCAACTGGCGGACGCGGAAGAGCTGTTCCCCCGGCTGACCGGCCTCCCCGGCGTCAACCTGCCCGTCCTCGTCCCCAACCGCCGCGGCCTGGACCGGGCCCTGGCGCTCGGCGCCCGCCACGTGGCCGTCTTCGCCAGCGCCACGGAGTCCTTCGCCAAGGCCAACCTCAATCGCACCCTGGACGACTCCCTCGCCGTCTTCGCCCCGGTGGTGCGGCACGCCAAGGACACGGGCGTGCACGTGCGCGGCTACGTCTCGATGTGCTTCGGCGACCCCTGGGAGGGCCCGGTCGAGCCGGCCCAGGTCGTCCGCGTCTGCGCGGCCCTGCGCGACATGGGCTGCGACGAGCTGAGCCTCGGCGACACCATCGGCGTGGCCACGCCGGGCCACGTACGCGACCTGCTGGCCCTGCTGAACGCCGAGGGCGTGCCCACCGAGGCGCTCGGCGTGCACTTCCACGACACCTACGGCCAGGCCCTCGCCAACACCCTGGCCGCCCTCCAGCACGGCGTCACCACCGTGGACGCCTCGGCGGGCGGCCTCGGCGGCTGCCCGTTCGCCAAGTCCGCCACCGGCAACCTCGCCACCGAGGACCTCGTGTGGATGCTGCGCGGCCTCGGCATCGAGACCGGCGTCGACCTCGGCCGCCTGACCGCCACCAGCGTCTGGATGGCCGAACAACTGGGCCGACCCAGCCCGTCCCGCACCGTCCGCGCGCTCTCCTCGAAGGACCAGTGATCAGCATGGACCACCGCCTCAGCCCCGAGCTGGACGAACTCCGCCGCACGGTCGAGGAGTTCGCGCACGACGTCGTCGCGCCGAAGATCGGCGACTTCTACGAGCGGCACGAGTTCCCGTACGAGATCGTGCGCGAGATGGGCCGGATGGGCCTGTTCGGGCTGCCGTTCGAGGAGGAGTACGGCGGCATGGGCGGCGACTACCTGGCCCTCGGCATCGCCCTGGAGGAGCTGGCCCGGGTCGACTCCTCGGTGGCGATCACCCTGGAGGCCGGGGTGTCGCTCGGCGCGATGCCGCTGCACCTGTTCGGCACGGCGGAGCAGAAGCGCGAGTGGCTGCCCCGGCTCTGCTCGGGCGAGGTCCTGGGCGCCTTCGGCCTGACCGAGCCGGACGGCGGCAGCGACGCGGGCGCGACCCGCACGACGGCCCGCCTGGACCCGGCCACGGACGAGTGGGTGATCAACGGCACCAAGTGCTTCATCACCAACTCGGGCACGGACATCACCGGCCTGGTGACGGTCACCGCGGTCACCGGCCGCAAGCCCGACGGCCGCCCGGAGATCTCGGCGATCATCGTCCCGTCCGGCACGCCCGGCTTCACGGTCGCGGCGCCGTACTCCAAGGTCGGCTGGAACGCCTCCGACACCCGCGAGCTGTCCTTCGCCGACGTCCGCGTCCCGGCCGCCAACCTGCTGGGCGAGGAGGGCCGCGGCTACGCCCAGTTCCTGCGCATCCTGGACGAGGGCCGCATCGCCATCGCGGCGCTTGCGACGGGCCTGGCCCAGGGCTGCGTCGACGAGTCGGTCAAGTACGCCAAGGAGCGCCACGCCTTCGGCCGCCCGATCGGCGCCAACCAGGCCGTGCAGTTCAAGATCGCCGACATGGAGATGAAGGCGCACACCGCCCGCCTCGCCTGGCGCGACGCGGCCTCCCGACTGGTGGCCGACGAGCCCTTCAAGAAGGAGGCGGCCCTGGCCAAGCTGTACTCCTCCACGGTCGCCGTCGACAACGCCCGCGAGGCCACCCAGATCCACGGCGGCTACGGCTTCATGAACGAGTACCCGGTGGCCCGCATGTGGCGCGACTCCAAGATCCTGGAGATCGGCGAGGGCACCAGCGAGGTGCAGCGGATGCTGATCGCCCGGGAGCTGGGGCTGGTGAGCTGAGGCGGGCCGAGCGCGAGCCGCAAGCGGAACGGCGGGACCGCCGGCGCACGGGCCCGCCGGCGCTCAGGCCGTCGACCGCACTCCGACCTGCGCGGTGTGGGAGTGCGAGTCGTCGAACAGCCCCATCTGCTGCGCCCTGGCTCCCAGGGCGACGCGCCCGGCGACGCCCCAGCCGCTCATCAGCCGCTGCACGCGTCGCTGCACGGTCCGGTGACCGAGGCCCAGCCGGCGGCCGATCGCCGCGTCTCCGAACCCGTCGTAGAGCATGCGCACGATCACACGGTCGACTTGTTCCAGCGACGACGGCTCCGTCACGACAACCCCCCACAAAAGCGAACCGGAACCATCTCCTCTAATGGCTCACGTCAGCAGCCTAAGCTCCGCCTCTGTCGGCGCAAGGGGTGGACATCGCGACAAAGCGTCCACACTGACCGCCCGTCAGGTGGCGTGAATACGCCAGATCCCACGAGAACGGAACGCCGTCGTCACAGCGCCCTCGCGGGTTCTCCACGGACCGGGGGCACCGGGCCGAGAAGCGCCCTCAGCGGGCGGAGGCCGCCAGCTGCTCGCGTGCGGCGGTGACCTCCTGGCCGCGCTCGGCCTTGATGCCGGTCAGCCGGCTCCTGTTGTCGGCGATCTGCCCGGACTGGATCGCCGACTCCACGTCGGACCAGATCTTCACCAGGTCGGTCTGCTGCTTGCAGTCGATGTCGTCGACCGCCAGGGCGATGGACTCCGCCGTGGGCTTCCCGTCGGCCGTGACGCCCTGGTCCATCGCCTTGTACGGGTCGGCGAGCCCTGGGTGGCCCTTGCCGGCCATGCAGGAGGACCACGCTGCGACGGCCTCGGCCACCTTGGCGTCCTTCATCGACGCCAGCAGGCTGTCCCCGGCGAGCTGCGCGACGAAGGCCGGGTCGGCCTCCTCGCCGCCGAGGCGGCCCTTGGACCAGCCGACGCACCCGCCCGCCTTCAGCTTCTTGCCGTTGAACTCGGCCCGCGCGGGCTTGACGCCCTGGGCCGGGGCGGTGAGGGGCTGGGCCGCCTCGGCCCCCTGCGCCTGCGGGGCCTGCGGCTTGGTGTGGCCGGTCAGGACCTCGACCTCGGCCCCGGACAGCTCACGCAGCGGCTGGTCGGTGTGCTCCCGCAGCGCCGGCGGGAGTTCGTAGCCGTACTTGGCGGCCTCGGCCCGGTCGGTGATGCCGTAGCGGCGCTCGATGTTGGCGTCGTTGTCGCTGGGCGGCGGGTTGGCTCCCGCTCGCGGCAGCGCCAGGTCGATGCCGTAGCCCTTCATACAGGACTCCTGGAGGTCACTGGCCGCCTGCTCGACCGCGACCTGGTCCGCGTAGGAGGGCATGTACTCCTCCAGCGGCAGGGTCAGGTTCTTGGCCAGCCCGGTGGTGGGGACCTTCTCGGGCCAGTTCGCCTTGTCGACGACGGGCTTCTCGTCGGCGGCGTTGGCGGTCGCCGGGTCCTGGCCGGCGGAGGAGCAGGCGCTGACGAGGAGGGCCGAGGCGGCCAGGGCGACGGCGGCGGCGATCCGCTGGGTGCGCTTCACGGGGACGTCCTTCTTACGCGAAGTGGGAGGAGGCGTTGTTGTTCTTGAGGGCGGAGACGAGATTGGTGAGATTGCAGTCCTCGTACGGCCCGTTCTTCGCGAAGTACTGGGACGTGCCGCCGAAACCGGAGTTGAAATAGACGCGGTAGTTGTCGACGCTGGAACAGTTCTGCACCGACGCCGCATTGTTCTTCACATACGCGCCGTTGCCGTTGCCGCCGTTGCCGAAGGCGTAGCGGTAGGTGGTGAGCGAGGACCCCTGGTACTGGCTCGTGCCGTAGAAGTCGGACACATTGCTGTAGAAGGTCGCGTACGCCGACTTGATGTAGCCGCCCTGTACGGCGAGTTCCTTCGAGTTGTAGAACAACCACAGATCTCCGTACGAGCAGGTGATCCACGGGACATCGCAGTTGTCCGAGACCTTGTACTCCGCGGCCTGCGCCGGACCGGCGGTCCCGAGCACGGCCGCGAGGGCCGCGGTGGCCGCGCCGAAGGCGGCCAGCCTCTTCTTGAAGCGAATGCGCTCCATCACCACTCCATGGGTAGCAAACGAACGAGCGGGCCGATCTTGGCAGCCCGCAATCGTCCCCACAACACCCCTGACGTGATTACGCCGCCAGGTCATTTCATCGGCCACACATCGGCCGCCGACCCGCCCCCGACCGGCGCAAATACGCCTGAACGTTCACCCCTTTTGACCCCTTGGCACGCTATGGACCACTGTCGCGGTCCGGCCCCGAACTCTAGTGTTCCGTGCGGCAATACGGCGGCGACACCCGCCATTTCGGTCGCGCAGAGATATGGGGCTGTTCCCTTGGCTGACGAGATGGTCCGACAGGCCCAGCGCTTCTTCAACACCACGTACAGTGGTTATGCGGGTATGCCCACGCTGGCGGAGGACGGGCAGACCTCCTGGGCCGTCATGTACGCCCTCACCCGGGCTCTGCAACTGGAGCTGGTGATCTCCCCGCAGTCGAACAGCTTCGGGCCGGGAACACTCGCCGCACTCAACAGCAAGTGCCCGTCGATCAACGAGAACACCGCCCTCTCGGGGAACTTCACCCGCATTCTCCAGTCGGCCCTGTACTGCAAGGGCTATGACGGCGGCGGAATCGACGGCCAGTACAACGACCGCGTCAAGGCCGCCGTCACCAAGCTCAAGGCCGACATGGGCGTCAGCTCCGTCTTTCCCGGCAGCTCCCTGGAGCCGAAGGTGGTGAAGGGCCTGTTGAACATGGACGCCTACACCACCATTCTCGACGGCACGGACACCGTCAGGTCCATCCAGCAGTGGATGAACTCGCGGTACATCGGCCGGGCCGACTTCTTCATCATCCCCTGCGACGGTCTCTACTCGCGCGATGTGCAGCGCGCCCAGATGTACGCCATCCAGTACGAGTTGGGCATGGCGGACGGCACGGCCAACGGCGTCTTCGGACCCGGCACGAAGAGCGGTCTGCGCAGTCACACCCTGTCGGTCGGCGCCAGCGGCACCTGGGTGCAGCTCTTCACCGCCGCGATGGTGTTCAACCGCCGGGCCGGCGTCAGCTTCGCGAGCAGCTACACCTCCGCCCTGGCCGGTGCCGTCTCGACGTTCCAGAACTTCCTGCGCCTGGACGTCAACGGGACCGCCGACTTCGAGACCTGGGCCTCCCTGCTGGTGTCCTACGGCGACGACACCCGCAAGGGAACCGCCTTCGACTGCGCCGACCAGGTCACCGCGGACCGCGCGAAGGCGCTGTACGCCGCCGGCTACCGCCTCGGCGGACGGTACCTGGTGAACGTGCCCGGCACCGACCTGGACAAGGTCATCAAGCCGGGCGAGCTGACGACCATGGCGGCGGCCGGCCTCAGCTGCTTCCCGATCTACCAGACCTACGGGGACAGCTCCTCCTACTTCAGCCGCCCGCAGGGCACCTCGGACGCCATAGCCGCGACCGAGGCCGCCCTGGCGCACGGCTTCAAGAAGGGCACCCGCATCTACTTCGCCATCGACTACGACAACACCGGCGAGGAGATCGCGAACAAGCTCGTCCCGCACTTCCGGGGCATCAACGAGGGGATGGCCCAGGCCGGCGGCTACTACGAGGTGGGCATCTACGCCACCCGGAACGCCTGCTCCCAGGTGTCCGCGGCCGGGCTGTCCACCGCCAGCTTCGTCTCCAACATGTCGGCCGGGTACTCCGGGAACCTCGGCTTCCCGATGCCGAACGACTGGGCGATCGACCAGATCAAGACCGTCGACGTCGGCTCGGGCAGCGGGAAGATCCAGATCGACAACGACATCTCCTCGGGCCGCGAGAGCGGGCAGAACAGCTTCAACCCCCCGCCGGCGAAGGCGGACCTCGACGTGGCGTTCGACATGGCGTGGTCGTCGGACATCCTCAAGGACATCCAGACGTACTTCCAGCAGATCGGCATTCCCGAGGAGGGGCCGCCGGACTCCTGGCCGTGGCCCGGGAAGACCAAGTACACGACCAGCGAGTGCGTGGAGTTCATGCTGAGCTGGGACGACCTGTTCACGTCCCTGGCCCGGGTGCTGAAGATGCGGAAGGCGCTGATCCAGGTCTCCGCGATCTGGGAGCTGCGCCACTTCAACGTCACCAGCGTCGCCGGCCTGGCGGTCCCGTCGGTCAACGACGACTTCTCCGACGCCTGCGTGTACGACTACCACAACGACGGCGCGCTGCCGGACTGGGTGACGCAGTTCGCCGACATGATCACGCCGATGCGGGACTGCTCCACCGGCATCGGGCAGATCTTCGGCGTGCGGGCGATCACCGCCCGCAACTACGCCATCGACCTGGGCCTGCTCAGCGAGGCGAAGCGGGACGCGTCCGTCGACGCCGACCTCTGGGCGGTCTGGGAGAAGCTGCACTTCAACCAGTCGTTCAACATCTCCACCGTGCCCTACATGCACATCCTGCACGCCCACGAGCACGGCATGGCGCGCCCCGGTCTGACCACCGGGGAGGGCGACACCGAGAAGCTGCTCCAGTACTACCAGGGCGACACCGACGAAGCGGCGCAGCAGGCGAAGCTGCGCATGGGCATGTACCGCATCATCGAGGACAAGTACCAGAGCGTCTTCCGCAAGTACGCATGACCGGGGACGTGACCGGGGAGCGGGTGCGGGGACACCGCCTGACCCCGGTGGGGGTCAACCTGCTGTTCGGGCTGCCCGCCATGGTGCCGCTGCACTCGGCGTGGCTGCTGCTCACCGAGTACCGCTCGTGCGCCCTGGACACCGCCGGGTTCGGCCGCACCTCGTGCGGTGACGTCACCGTCGTCGAGGGCGCGGGCTGGGCCCGGGCCGGGCTGCTCGTCGTCGGCGGGCTCGGGCTGCTGCTGGTCCTCCTCGTGGACGTGGCCTTCCCCGCGGCGACCGGGCGCCCGTGGCGGCGCTGGCTCGCCGCCTCCCTCGTCATCCCCCTCCCCTATCTGCTCGCCGTGATCGTGTACGCGATCCTCGACTGACCGAAGGACCGATCAGTGATGACAGAGAAGAGCCTCCCCCGGCGCGCGGTGCTCAAGCGGGTCGCCGGGATGGGCGCAGGCGTCGCTCTGCTGTCCGCCCCGGGCGGGCTGCTGGTGCCCGCCCACGCCGCCGCCGAGGCGGACCGGGGCGCCGGCCGCGCGCCCGAGCCCCTGGATGCCCACCGGACCTCCCGCAACGGCTGGGCGCTGGCCGACGGGGTCGGCTCCGCGCAGGGCGTGTGGTCGCGGCCGGTGTCCGGCACCGGCTTCACCCTCGACACTCGGCTCGGCGCGGTGGAGACGGTGCTCGTGCACATCGTCCGGCGCTGGCACTACGAGATAGAGACGCTGCGGGCGGACGAGGTGGTCGGCTGGCGCCCCCTGGCGGAGCTGGACGCGGACGGGCCCGAGTCGAACCAGGCCTCGGGCACGGCCGTCGCCATCCGCCCCGGCGCCTACGTCAAGGGTGCCAGGGGCGGGCTGACCGAGGTCCAGCGGCGGACGGTCGACAGCATCCTGCGCGACTGCGGTGACGTGGTCCGCTGGGGCGGCCGGGACCGCACGCCCTACGAGGCCCTGTTCTACGTGGACGTCCCGCCGACCAAGGGGAAGCGGCGGCCGGCCGACCACCCGGTGGACCAGCTGGCCGACAAGCTGCGCCGCTGGAACCGGACCCCCGGCGTGGGGGCGGGGGCAGCCGCGTAACGCTCGGCGGAGAGGGGGGCGGGGGCTGGACGTTCGCTGAGGTTAGGCTAACCTACCTCGGTAGTCACGGCCGGTTTCCGCCTCCTGAAAGCAGCCACAGGTATGTTCAACGCCTCCTCCGCCCACCCCACCCGTCGCGGCATCCTCGCCGCCGGCGGCGCCCTCGGCCTCGGTGCCATGCTGGCGGCCTGCGGGGACGACGACGCCAAGAGCGGTGGCTCGGGCAAGGAGACGGGCGCCACCAAGTCCGGCCCGTGGTCCTTCAAGGACGACCGCGGCACGACGGTGAAGCTGGACAAGGTGCCGACGAACATCGTCGCCTTCACCGGCGTCGCCGCCGCGCTGTGGGACTACGGCATCCAGGCCAAGGGCGTCTTCGGGCCGACCACCACCAAGGACGGCAAGCCCGACGTGCAGGCCGGCGACATCGACGTCAGCAAGGTGACCGTCCTCGGCAACCAGTGGGGCAAGCTGAACCTCGAGAAGTACGCGGCCCTCTCCCCCGAGGTGCTGATCACCACGACGTACGACACCACCGGCACCCTGTGGTCCGTGCCCGAGGAGTCCAAGGACAAGGTCGCCAAGCTCGCCCCGAGCGTCGCCGTCTCCGTCTACGACCGCCCCCTCGACCAGCCGCTCCAGCGCGTGTGGGAGCTGGCCGAGTCGCTGGGCGCCGACATGAAGGCCAAGAAGGTCACCGACGCCAAGAAGCGCTTCGAGGACGCCTCGGCCCGGCTGCGCGCGGCGACCAAGGCCAAGCCGCAGATCAAGGTGATGGCGGGGTCCGCCAGCGCCGACCTGTTCTACGTCTCCGGCAGCAACCTCTCGGCGGACCTGGAGTACTTCAAGTCCCTCGGGGTGAACTTCGTGGAGCCCTCCGAGGCGGACAAGAAGGCCACCGGCGGCTGGTTCGCCTCGCTCAGCTGGGAGAACGCCGACAAGTACCCGGCGGACGTCATCATCATGGACGACCGCTCCTCGGCCACCCAGCCGGCCGACATCACCGAGGACACCTGGAAGCAGCTCCCCGCGGTCAAGGCCGGCCAGGTCATCCCGCGCTCCGCCGAGCCGATCCTCTCCTACGCCAAGTGCGCCCCGCTGCTCGAGAACCTCGCCGAGGCCATCGAGAAGGCCAAGAAGGTCAGCTGACAGGAGACCGCCGTGCCGACCGCCGTGGCCGCCCCGTTCCGTTTCTTCGCCCTCCAGGTCGTAGGGACGCGGCGGCTCGGCGCGTCCCTGGCCCGGGTCACCTTCGCCGGGCCCGACCTGCGCGGCTTCCACTCCGACGGCCGCGACCAGTCGCTGTCGCTGTTCCTGCCGCACCCCGGCCAGCGTGAGCCCGTGGTGCCGGTGGAGCGGGGTGACGAGTGGTGGCAGACCTGGCGCGAACTCCCCGACGACGTACGGGCGGTGATGCGCTCCTACACCCTGCGCGGCCTGCGCCGGGACGCCGCCGGGCACACCGCCGAGATCGACATCGACTTCGTGCTGCACGGCGTGGACCCGGGCGCCGCCGTCGCGGCCGGCCCCGCCGCGCGCTGGGCCGCCGCCGCCCGCCCCGGCGACCGGGTGCTGCTGCTCGGCCCGGCCGTCGCGGACAACCGGGCGATCCGCTTCCGGCCCCCCGCCGACACCGACCTGGTGCTGATCTGGGCCGACGAGACCGCCCTGCCCGCCGCCTCGGCCATCGCCGAGACGCTGCCGGCCGGGCTGCGCGCCCGGCTCTGGCTCCAGGTGCCGCACCCGGCGGACGTCCAGGAGCTGCGCACGGCGGCGGACGCCGAGGTCACCTGGCTGACCGGCGCCGGCACCGAGGACCGCGCCCTCACCGCCCTGCGCGCGGCGGCGCTCCCGCCCCACCACGCCCCCTACGTCTGGATCGCCGGCGAGTCCGGCCGCGTGAAGCGGCTGCGCCGGCACTTCGTGGGCGAACGCGGCGTCGACCGGCGGCGGGTGACCTTCGTCGGCTACTGGCGGCACGGCCTGACGGAGGAGCAGCTCCGCGAAGAGGGCTGACATCCCGCCGTCCGGAGCCCGGGAACGGCTGGATTTGACCGGGACGACTTAGGTTAGGCTAACCTAAGTTGAACCCGGGGCTCCGCCCCGTACGTCTCTCTCGGACCGTCCCCGACCAGAGGACCCCCACATGCGTTCGCACCTGCTCAACGACACCACCGCGGAGCACTACCGCAGCTCCGTGACCCAAGGGGTCGAGCGGGTGGCCGCCAAACTCGCCACCACCACACGCCCGTTCACCGGTGTCGCCGTGGACGACCTCTCCCCCCGGCTCGACGCGATCGACCTCGACCGGCCGCTGCACGACCCGGCCGCGGTCCTCGACGAGCTGGAGGACGTCTACCTGCGCGACGCCGTCTACTTCCACTCCCCCCGCTACCTTGCCCACCTCAACTGCCCGGTCGTCGTCCCCGCCCTGGTCGGCGAGGCCGTGCTCTCCGCCGTCAACTCCTCCCTGGACACCTGGGACCAGTCGGCCGGCGGCACCCTGATCGAGCGCAAGCTGATCGACTGGACCACCGCCCGGATCGGCCTCGGCCCCGCCGCCGACGGCGTGTTCACCTCCGGCGGCACCCAGTCCAACCTCCAGGCGCTGCTGCTCGCCCGCGAGGAGGCCAAGACCGACGACCTCGCGAAACTGCGCATCTTCGCCTCCGAGGTCAGCCACTTCAGCGTCAAGAAGTCCGCGAAACTGCTCGGCCTCGGCCCGGACGCGGTGGTCTCCCTCCCCGTCGACCACGACAAGCGCCTGCAGACCGTCGCCCTCGCCCGCGAACTGGAGCGCTGCGTCGAGGCCGGCCTGGTCCCGATGGCCGTCGTCGCCACCAGCGGCACCACCGACTTCGGCTCCATCGACCCGCTCCCCGAGATCGCCGCGCTCTGCCAGACCTACGGCGCCTGGATGCACGTGGACGCCGCCTACGGCTGCGGGCTGCTCGCCTCGCTGAAGTACCGCGACCGGCTGACCGGCATCGAACGGGCCGACTCGGTCACCGTCGACTACCACAAGTCCTTCTTCCAGCCGGTGAGTTCCTCCGCCGTGCTGGTCCGCGACGCCGCCACCCTGCGGCACGCCACCTACCACGCGGAGTACCTCAACCCGCGCCGCATGGTGCAGGAACGTATCCCCAACCAGGTGGACAAGTCCCTCCAGACCACCCGCCGCTTCGACGCCCTCAAGCTGTGGATGACGCTGCGCACCATGGGCGCCGACGGCATCGGGCAGCTCTTCGACGAGGTGTGCGACCTGGCCGCCGAGGGCTGGCGGATGCTCGCCGCCGACCCGCGCTTCGACGTCGTCGTGGAGCCCAGCCTCTCCACCCTGGTCTTCCGCTGCATACCGGCCACGGCGACCGACCCGGCCGCCATCGACCAGGCCAACCTCTACGCCCGCAAGGCCCTGTTCGCCTCCGGCGACGCGGTGGTGGCGAGCACCAAGGTCGACGGGCGCCACTACCTGAAGTTCACCCTCCTCAATCCCGAGACGACCACGGACGACATCGCCGCGGTCCTCGACCTCATCGCCGGCCACGCCGAGCAGTACCTGGGAGAGACCCTTGACCGCGCTTCCTGAAGCCGAGCCGACGTACGACTTCGTGGGGATCGGCCTCGGCCCCTTCAACCTCGGCCTGGCCTGCCTCACCGAGCCGATCTCCGAACTCACCGGCGTCTTCCTGGAGTCGAAGCCCGCCTTCGAGTGGCACGCCGGCATGTTCCTGGACGGCGCCCACCTCCAGACGCCGTTCATGTCGGACCTGGTCACCCTGGCCGACCCGACCTCGCCGTACTCCTTCCTCAACTACCTGAAGGAGAAGGGGCGGCTGTACTCGTTCTACATCCGGGAGAACTTCTACCCGCTGCGCGCCGAGTACGACGACTACTGCCGCTGGGCGGCGGAGAAGCTCACCAGCGTCCGGTACAGCACCACCGTCACCGAGGTGACGTGGGACGAGCGCGCGGAGCTGTACCTGGTCGCGACCACGGCCGGCGACACCTACCGCGCCCGCCGCCTGGTCCTCGGCACCGGCACCCCGCCGCACGTCCCGGACGCCTGCCGCGGCCTGGCCGGCGACTTCCTGCACAACTCCCGCTACCTGGAGCAGAAGGCGGAGCTGCAGCGCAAGGAGTCGATCACCCTGGTCGGCAGCGGCCAGTCCGCCGCCGAGATCTACCTCGACCTGCTCTCCGAGATCGACGTCCACGGCTACCGGCTCAACTGGGTCACCCGCTCCCCGCGGTTCTTCCCGCTCGAGTACACCAAGCTGACCCTGGAGATGACCTCCCCGGAGTACGTGGACTACTACCACGCCCTGCCCGAGGACACCCGCTACCGGCTCACCGCCGAGCAGAAGGGCCTGTTCAAGGGCATCGACGGCGACCTGATCAACGAGATCTTCGACCTGCTCTACCAGAAGAAGCTGGCCGGCCCGGTCCCCACCCGCCTGCTCACCAACTCGGCGCTGACCAGCGCCCGGTACGCCGACGGCACCTACACCCTCGGCTTCCACCAGGAGGAGCAGGGCCGGGAGTTCGCCATCGAGACCGAGGGCCTGGTCCTCGCCACCGGCTACCGCTACCGCGAGCCCGAGTTCCTCAAGCCGGTCCGCGACCGGCTGCGCTACGACTCGCGGGGCAACTTCGACATCGGCCGCAACTACGCCATCGACGCGAGCGGCCAGGGCGTGTTCCTCCAGAACGCCGGTGTGCACGCCCACAGCATCACCAGTCCCGACCTGGGGATGGGCGCGTACCGCAACAGCTGCATCATCCGTGAGCTGCTCGGCCGCGCGTACTACCCCGTCGAGCAGTCCATCGCGTTCCAGGAGTTCAGCGCATGAGCACCACCACCGGCGGCGCCGCCATCGGCGCCCTCACCCTCCGCCCCCTCGACCCCGCCGAGGACGCGGCCCTGCTGCACGGCTGGGTGACCCACCCCAAGTCGGCCTTCTGGATGATGCAGGAGGCGAAACTGATCGACGTCGAGCGGTCCTACATGGAGATAGCCGCCGACCCGCACCACGACGCCCTCCTCGGCCTGCACGACGGCGTCCCCGCCTTCCTGATGGAGCGCTACGACCCCGCCCACCGCGAACTGGTCGGCCTGTACGAGCCCGAGCCGGGCGACGTCGGCATGCACTTCCTGGTCGCCCCCACCGACCGGCCCGTGCACGGCTTCACCAAGGCCGTCATCACCGCCGTGATGACCGAGCTGTTCGCCGACCCGGCCACCGCCCGCGTCGTCGTGGAGCCGGACGTCGGCAACAAGGCGGTGCACGCCCTCAACGCGGCCGTCGGCTTCGTGCCCGAGCGGGAGATCCAGAAGCCGGAGAAGAAGGCCCTGCTGAGCTTCTGCACCCGCGCGCACTTCGAGAAGGCGGTGTCCGCATGAGCACCGCCGACTCCGTCGCCCACCTCAGCCCCGCCCGCTGGGCCGAGGCCGAGCGCCTGCTGATCCGCAAGGCGCTGGCCGAGTTCGCCCACGAGCGCCTCCTCACCCCGGAGCCCGCGCCCGGCGCCGAGGCCGGCACCTGGGAGGTGCTCGGCGACGACGGCCAGACCCGCTACCGCTTCACCGCCCGGCGCCGTGCCCTGAACCACTGGCAGGTGGACGCCGCCTCCATCGCCCGGCACCGCGACGGCACCGAACTCCCCCTGGCTGCCCTCGACTTCTTCGTCGAGTTCCGGAAGTCCCTCGGCCTGAGCGACGAGATCCTGCCGGTCTACCTGGAGGAGATCTCCTCCACTCTCTCCGGCACCTGCTACAAGCTGACCAAGCCCCGCCTGACCTCGGCGGAGCTGGCGGAGGCCGGCTTCCAGGCCGTCGAGACCGGCATGACCGAGGGCCACCCCTGCTTCGTCGCCAACAACGGCCGCCTCGGCTTCGGCGTCCACGAGTACCTGTCCTACGCCCCCGAGACCGCGAGCCCGGTCCGCCTGGTCTGGCTGGCCGCGCACCGCTCCCGGGCGGCGTTCACGGCCGGGGTGGGCATCGACTACGAGTCCTTCTTCCGCGCGGAGCTGGGCGAGGCGGCCGTGGACCGCTTCCACGGCGTGCTGCGCGAGCGCGGACTGGACCCGGCCGACTACCTCTTCATCCCCGTGCACCCCTGGCAGTGGTGGAACAAGCTCGCCGTCACCTTCGCCGCCGAGGTGGCCCGCGAGCACCTGGTCTGCCTCGGCGAGGGCGAGGACGAGTACCTGGCCCAGCAGTCGATCCGCACCTTCTTCAACACCACCCACCCCGAGAAGCACTACGTGAAGACGGCCCTGTCCGTCATCAACATGGGCTTCATGCGCGGCCTGTCGGCGGCCTACATGGAGGCCACCCCGGCCATCAACGACTGGCTGGCCCAGCTGATCGACGGGGATCCGGTGCTCAAGGACACGGGCCTGTCGATCATCCGGGAGCGGGCCGCCGTCGGCTACCGGCATCTGGAGTACGAGCGCGCCACCGACCGCTACTCGCCCTACCGCAAGATGCTGGCCGCGCTGTGGCGGGAGAGCCCGGTCGCCTCCCTCGCCGAGGGCGAGTCCCTGGCCACCATGGCCTCGCTGCTGCACGTCGACCACGAGGGCGCCTCCTTCGCGGGCGCGCTGATCGCCAAGTCGGGCCTGGCGCCCGCCACGTGGCTGCGGCGCTACCTGCGGGCCTACTACACCCCGCTGCTGCACAGCTTCTACGCCTACGACCTGGTCTACATGCCGCACGGCGAGAACGTGATCCTGGTCCTGAGGGACGGCGCGGTCCAGCGGGCGGTCTACAAGGACATCGCCGAGGAGATCGCGGTGATGGACCCCGACGCGGTGCTGCCGCCGGAGGTCTCCCGCATCGCGGTGGAGGTCCCCGACGACAAGAAGCTGCTGTCCATCTTCACCGACGTCTTCGACTGCTTCTTCCGCTTCCTCGCCGCCCAGCTCGCCGAGGAGGGCGTCCTCACGGAGGACGACTTCTGGGCGACGGTCGCCGAGGTGTCCCGGGAGTACCAGGAGTCGGTGCCGCAACTGGCCGAGAAGTTCCGCCAGTACGACCTCTTCGCCCCCGAGTTCCCGCTGTCCGCGCTCAACCGGCTCCAGCTGCGCGACAACAAGCAGATGGTGGACCTGGCGGACCCGTCGGGCGCGCTCCAGCTGGTCGGCACCCTGGAGAACCCCCTCGCGGGCCGCTGAGGTTCCCCATGAACGGGCGGGCGCCCCGGAGACGGTCCTCCGGGGCGCCCGTCGCCTTTCCCCCGCCGGGCTCAGGCGGCGGGCCAGGGCACCTGTGCAGAGTGGTAGAAGCCGATGCCGAGCGCGTCCCAGCGCGGTGCCTGGGCGGCGAGCCGCACCTTGTAGCGGTCCCAGTCGTGCGTGGCGGCCGGGGACCAGCCCAGCTCGGCGGCGCCGGGCAGCCGCGGGAAGGCCATGAACTCCTGCTGCTCCGGGGTGCTCAGCGTCTCCGCCCACAGCGGCGCCTCCACGCCCCGCACCGCCGAGGCGGGCGCGCCGGGCAGGTAGGAAGCCGGGTCCCAGTCGTAGGAGCGCTGCACCTCCACGTAGCCGGCCCAGGCCAGGCCGAGCGGGGTGTCCTTGGTGTACTTCATGTCGAGGTACAGCCGGTCGGCCGGGGAGAGGATCAGCCCGGTGCCGTTCCGCGCCGCCGCCGCGACCTGCTCCTTCTCCGCCGCGCTCGTGCCGTCGAGGCCCCAGTACTGGGCGAGCGCCCCGGGAGCCGGCTTCGCGGCGGTCAGCTGGTGCCAGCCGACCACCGTCTTGCCGTACTTCGCGACGATCGGCTGCACGCGGTCCATGAAGGCCACGTAGTCCTCGTGCGAGGTGGAGTGCGCCTCGTCGCCGCCGATGTGCAGGTAGCGGCCCGGGGTGAGGGCGGCCAGCTCGCGCACCACGTCGTCCACGAAGTCGTAGGTGCGGTCCTTGGCCACGCACAGCGAGCTGAAGCCGACGTCGGTGCCGGTGTACAGCGGCGGTGCCACGCCGTCGCAGTTCAGCTCGGCGTAGGAGGCGAGGGCCGCGTTGGTGTGGCTCGGCATGTCGATCTCGGGGACGACCTCCAGGTGCCGGTCGGCTGCGTAGCGCACGATCTCCCGGTAGTCGGCCTTGGTGTAGTAGCCGCCGGGGCCGCCGCCGACCTCCGTGGAGCCGCCGTACGTCGCGAGGCGCGGCCAGGAGTCGATGGCGATGCGCCAGCCCTGGTCGTCGCTGAGGTGCAGGTGCAGCTTGTTGAACTTGTACAGCGCGAGCCGGTCGACGTACCGCTTCACCTCGTCGACGCCGAAGAAGTGCCGGGAGACGTCCAGCATCGCGCCGCGCCAGGCGTAGCGCGGGGCGTCCTTGATGGTGCCGCCGGCGACGAGCCACGGGCCGGGCTGCGGGGTGCGCCTCTCCACGGCGGCGGGCAGCAGTTGGCGCAGGGTCTGCACGCCGTGGAAGAGGCCGGCGGGCTCGTTCGCGGTGATGGTGACGCCCCATCGGCCGCTGTCGAGACGGTAACCCTCGGCTCCGTAGGGGCCCTTGGCGAGGCGCAGCCGGATGCCGGCGGCGCCGTGCGTGGTGACGGGCAGCCGGTAGCCGGTGGCGGGGCGCAGCAGCGCGGCGAGCTGGTCGCCGGCCCGGCGGCCCTCGCGTGTGGGGTCGACGCCGATGCGCGTGCCGGGGTCGAGGCGGTACGGGGCGCCGTACGGGGCGGCCGAGGCGGGCGCGGGGATCACCTGGCCCAGCGGGGTCGCGGTGGCCGCCGGGGAGCCCTTCGGGACGGGGGCCGCGCCGGTGGTGACGGCCCCGGCGGCCGCCACGAGCAGCAGCGAGCCCAGGATCCTGGTCACTCGGGTCGTGCGGGGAGTTCGGTGGTGCCGTCGGTGGGGGTTCACGTGGCTCCCTTCCGGTGGGGTGGGAGCCCACACTCTCCCCCACCGGCGGCCCCGGCAGAAGACGGCGTGGCCCGGTTACCGCGCCCGGCGGGCCAGGGTGAAGTGGTCGACCTGGGCGCCGGTCTCCGCGATGCCCCGCACCTTCAGCGTGGCCAGCCGGCCCCGGGAGGCGGGGGTGACGTCCACGCGCAGGAAGGAGTAGTCGAGGTAGCGCACCCGCGACCAGTCGACGGTCTCCTGCTGGTGGCCGTCCTTCACGCACACGAACGACGCCACCGACTCGACGTCCTTCTCGTGGCCCTCGTAGCTCTGGTCGGCGCTGAAGGCGTACAGGCTCTTGCCGGCGGCGCCGGCGGTGACGTAGACCACGCCGTCGGTCTCCGGGTAGGCGGTGCCGCCGATGGGCAGCTCCTTGGTGACCTTGCCGCCCTTGAGCACGTCGGTGCGCTCGTACACGTGGTTGTGGCCGTTGATGACCAGGTCGACGCTGTACTTCTCGAACAGCGGCACCCACTCGGCGCGCACGCCGCCCTCGGAGGCGTGGGCGGTGGAGGTGCAGTAGGCGCAGTGGTGGAAGAAGACCACGACGAAGTCGATGTCGTGGTCGGCGCGGTAGCGCCTCAGCTGCCGCTCCAGCCAGCGGGTCTGGGTGCCCCCGGAGATGCCGAGGTTGGCCGGGATCTCGAAGGAGATGTCGTTGGCGTCCAGCGAGATGATCGCCGTGTTGCCGTGCACGAAGGTGTAGACGCCGGGCAGGTTGTCCGGGTCGGGCCCGTTGTCGGGCAGCTCCCAGCGGGCCTCCTCGCCGCCGTAGCCGTTGGGCGAGTACCAGGCCTCCATGTCGTGGTTGCCGTAACTCACCATCCAGGGCACCTGCTTGGCGACCGACTCGGTCTGGTACAGGAACTGGTCCCAGACCCGGGAGTCGAAGCCGGTGTCGGAGGTCTTGCCCTGCCCGGCCGGGTCGCCGTAGGCGATGTCGCCGGCGTGCAGGTGGAAGGCGGGGTTCTGGGCGAGGATCAGCGCGTCGTTGGCCAGGCCGTGGTAGCTGACGCCCTGGTCGCCGAAGGCGGTGAAGGTGAAGGGCTCGGCGCGGCGCGGGGCGGTGGTGAAGGTGCCCAGGGTGCCGGCCAGGTGGGCCTCGGCGGGGTCGAAGCCGGCGTGGCCGACGCCGTAGTAGTAGGTGCGGCCGGGCTGGAGGCGGGTCAGCTTGGCGTGCACGTAGTACTGGGTGTGGTCGCCGCTGGCGCCGACCCCGGCCGGGGTGTGCAGCGGGCGCAGCTCGGCGTCGATCTTGCGGGAGAGGTCCCAGGGGTGGGCGCCGATGCGGAGGAAGGGCTTCTTGACCGCGGTCGGCACCTGCCAGGAGACGGTCATCTCGGTGCGCGGGTCGGTGCCGTAGGCGAGGTGGCGGCCGAAGGGGGCGACCAGGGCGCCGTCGACCGTCTCGGCGGAGGGCCGCCGGTCGGCGGCGGGGGTGGCGGCCGGGGTGGCCGCCTGCGCGGTGGCGCCCGGCACGAAGGCGCCGCCGACGACGGCCCCGAGCGTGACCGCGCCGCCCCTGACCAGCGTGCGCCGCGAGAACTTGGAGCGGAGGTACTCGTGCTGCTCGGCCATGCTCATGCGGTCGGCCAGCTGCTCGGGAACGCCCATGCGAGGAATGTCCATGGCATGGGAAACTGGTCTCCCCGGGCAACGGGATACCGGCCATCGGGTGGACAACCGGCGAACAGCCGCTCATGAGAGTTTCAACGCGCCTCGGGGGCCACCCGCGACCCTCCTGCCCGAAATCGGGCAGGATTCTTGCATAGCCGCCCCCCTTACCCCAAGATCTACCGAGTGCACGACGAACTCGTTGATCATCTGACGCGGTCCACGCCCCTCAACCGGGGCGAGGCGCTGCGTGTGATCCAGGACGTGCTCGCCTACTTCGACGAGACGACCGAGGAGTACGTCCGTCGCCGCCACCGCGAACTCCAGTCCCAGGGCCTGGTCAACGCGACGATCTTCGAACGGATCGCGGCGGACCTGAAATACCGCGCGGTCGCGCCGCCGGAGCTGACGCTCCGCCAGCTGCGCCGCATCGTCTACGGCTGAGGAATGCTCACACATGTGCGGAATCGTCGGATACATCGGCAAGCGTGACGTGGCGCCCCTCCTCCTGGAGGGGCTCCAGCGCCTGGAGTACCGCGGCTACGACTCGGCGGGCATCGTCGTCACCTCGCCGAAGGCGTCCGGCCTGCGCATGGTCAAGGCCAAGGGCCGGGTCCGCGACCTGGAGGCCAGGGTCCCGGCGCGCTTCAAGGGCACCACCGGCATCGCCCACACCCGCTGGGCCACCCACGGCGCCCCCTCCGACGCCAACGCCCACCCGCACATGTCGCCGGACGACAAGGTCGCCGTCGTCCACAACGGCATCATCGACAACGCCGCCGACCTGCGCCGCAAGCTGGAGGCGGACGGCGCCGAGTTCCGCTCCGAGACCGACACCGAGGTCCTCGTCCACCTCATCGCCCGGGCCGAGGCGGAGAAGCTGGAGGACAAGGTCCGCGAGACCCTGCGCCTCATCGAGGGCACCTACGGCATCGCCGTGATGCACGCCGACTTCCCCGAGCGCATCGTGGTCGCCCGCAACGGCTCCCCGGTCGTCCTCGGCATCGGCGAGAAGGAGATGTTCGTCGCCTCCGACATCGCCGCCCTGGTCGCCCACACCCGGCAGATCGTCACCCTCGACGACGGCGAGATGGCCACCCTCAAGGCGGACGACTTCCGCACCTACACCACCGAGGGCACCCGCACCACCGCCGAACCGACCACCGTGGAGTGGGAGGCCGCCTCCTACGACATGGGCGGCCACGACACCTACATGCACAAGGAGATCCACGAGCAGGCCGAGGCGGTGGACCGCGTGCTGCGCGGGCGCATCGACGACCGCTTCTCCACCGTGCACCTGGGCGGCCTCAACCTGGACGCCCGCGACGCGCGCGCGGTGCGCCGGGTGAAGATCCTCGGCTGCGGCACCTCGTACCACGCGGGCCAGATCGGCGCCCAGATGATCGAGGAGCTGGCCCGCATCCCCGCGGACGCCGAGCCCGCCTCGGAGTTCCGCTACCGCAACGCGGTGGTCGACCCCGACACCCTGTACGTCGCGGTCTCCCAGTCCGGTGAGACGTACGACGTGCTGGCCGCCGTGCAGGAGCTGAAGCGCAAGGGCGCCCGGGTGCTCGGCGTGGTCAACGTGGTCGGCTCGGCCATCGCCCGCGAGGCCGACGGCGGCATGTACGTGCACGCCGGGCCCGAGGTCTGCGTCGTCTCCACCAAGTGCTTCACCAACACCTGCGTCGCCTTCGCGCTGCTCGCCCTGCACCTGGGCCGCACCCGCGACCTGTCGGTGCGGGACGGCAAGCGGATCATCGAGGGCCTGCGCAGGCTGCCGCGGCAGATCGCCGAGATCCTGGAGCAGGAGGAGGCGATCGAGAAGCTGGCCGCGCGGTACGCCGACGCCCGCTCGATGCTCTTCATCGGCCGCGTCCGGGGCTACCCGGTCGCCCGCGAGGCTTCGCTCAAGCTCAAGGAGGTCTCCTACATCCACGCCGAGGCGTACCCGGCCTCCGAGCTGAAGCACGGCCCGCTCGCCCTGATCGAGCCGGCGCTGCCGACGGTCGCGATCGTGCCGGACGACGACCTGCTGGAGAAGAACCGCGCGGCCATGGAGGAGATCAAGGCCCGCAGCGGCCAGATCCTCGCCGTCGCCCACCGCGAGCAGGAGAAGGCCGACCACACGATCGTCGTGCCGAAGAACGAGGACGAGCTGGACCCGATCCTCATGGGCATCCCACTCCAGCTGCTCGCCTACCACACGGCGCTGGCCCTCGGCCGGGACATCGACAAGCCGCGCAACCTGGCGAAGTCCGTGACCGTGGAGTAGGTCCGCTGATACGCCGGGCCGTCAGGGGATGACGACGACTGGCCGCTGGGCGCGCTTGGCGAGGCGTCCGGCGACCGAGCCGAAGAGCCGGCCCACCAGGCCGTGGCTGGAGCCGACGACGATCGCGTCCGCCTCGTACTCCCGCCCGACCTCTTCCAGTTCGTGGCAGATGTCGCCGCCGCGCTCGACGAGGATCCAGGGCACCTCGGCGAGGTAGTCGGCGCAGGCCAGCTCCAGGCCGAGGACCTCGGTGCGGTGGTCCGGCACGTCCACGAAGACGGGGGGCTCGCAGCCCGCCCAGACGGTGGTCGGCAGCCGGTTGGCGACGTGCACGATGACGAGGCCCGCACCGTGCCGGCGGGCCATGCCGATGGCGTACGCCAGGGCGCGCTCGCTGGACATGGAGCCGTCGAAGCCGACGACGACCCCGTGCTTGAAGGCGGGGTCGCAGGGCGAGCGTGGCTCTTCCGCCGCCAGGGGCTCGGCCGCCGTGGGTTCGGCGACGGGCCGCTTGCGGTCCGCGGGTTCGAAGAATTCGTGACCGGCCATGGCTGTCTCGGCGTCGTGATCCTTTTATGGGGGACAACAGGATGCGGCGAGGATACGGCGGGGCTGTACGGGGGTGTACGAGGCTGCAACCTGGGGCTGTGTCCGGGAATTGTCTTCCCAAACCCATACCCCCAAGGGTACGGCGGCACTCCTCCTTCGCCCAGATCCCGCTCGGGGTTCCCCGGAGCATGCACGAGGGTGCGCCCGTAACGCAATGGTTGCTGCGCTGTACAGGCGGTTTGCGCGGAGTTCACCTCGCCGCGCGCCCGCGCGCCCCTCGTGACCCCGGGCGGTGCCCGACGTTGATCATCGCGAAGATCCTCGCGAGTCAGCGCCAGGGAGCACGCATGTCCGGACCCCACTCGCCCGCCGAGCCGCCGCCCCGCCCCCGCGACGGCGGGACCGACCCGGTCCGCTGGGCGGCCTTCAGCTGCGTCCTCGTCCCCGTCGCCCTGCTCTGGTACGGCACCTCGCTGGCCGGCGCCACCGGCACCGCGCTCGGCCTGGCGGCGGTCACCGGGGCGTGCCGGGTGCTGCTGCGGCGCTCGGAGCGGAGGGCGGAGCGGAACGCCTGGCCGGATGCGGAAAACACACGTTCCGACTGACCGGTTTCCATACCCCGGCGCATCTCTTTTCAGCCAACTTCACCGAGTGGCTCATCACCACCCCCCACCACCCCCCAACCCCCGTTCCACCTGCACGGACAGCCTGCACGAGACCCCGGGCACCCTATGGGGATTGGCCACTGGCACGAGGCGCACTTCCCTGCGACGCCCCAGAGTGCGACGCTTCGTGATCGACTGCTTTACGCCAAGTTGCGATGTCGACAATGTCCCAAGTGCCGAACCGGCCACCCCGGTGCCGCGGGACACAGTAGATTCGATCTTGACCGTCATGGCGGGGGACCTGTGCAGGACCGAGGGGAAACGTGTTGGAGCGACAGACCCGAAAGGTTGAGGGCGCCGCGACCACCGAGGGGGGCTTAGCAGCATGAGCCACGACTCCACCGCCGCGCCGGAGGCCGCGGCCCGCAAGCTGTCCGGCCGCCGCCGCAAGGAGATCGTCGCGGTACTGCTGTTCAGCGGCGGTCCCATCTTCGAGAGTTCCATACCGCTGTCGGTGTTCGGGATCGACCGCCAGGACGCCGGCGTGCCGCGCTACCGCCTGCTGGTGTGCGCCGGCGAGGAAGGCCCGCTGCGGACCACGGGGGGCCTGGAACTGACCGCGCCGCAGGGGCTGGAGGCGATCTCCCGGGCCGGCACCGTCGTGGTGCCCGCCTGGCGTTCGATCACCTCGCCGCCGCCGGAGGAGGCGGTCGACGCACTGCGCCGCGCGCACGAGGAGGGCGCCCGCATCGTCGGGCTGTGCACCGGCGCCTTCGTCCTGGCGGCGGCCGGCCTGCTGGACGGCCGCCCCGCCACCACCCACTGGATGTACGCGCCGACGCTCGCCAAACGCTATCCGTCGGTGCACGTCGACCCGCGCGAGCTGTTCGTGGACGACGGGGACGTCCTGACGTCGGCGGGCACCGCGGCCGGCATCGACCTGTGCCTCCACATCGTGCGCACGGACCACGGCAACGAGGCGGCCGGCGCGCTCGCCCGCCGCCTGGTGGTCCCGCCGCGCCGCTCCGGCGGTCAGGAGCGCTACCTCGACAGGTCTTTACCAGAGGAGATCGGCGCCGACCCGCTCGCCGAGGTCGTCGCCTGGGCCCTTGAGCACCTCCACGAGGCGTTCGACGTGGAGACGCTGGCGGCCCGCGCGTACATGAGCCGCCGCACCTTCGACCGCCGGTTCCGCTCGCTGACCGGCAGTGCGCCGTTGCAGTGGCTGATCACGCAGCGGGTGCTCCAGGCGCAGCGGCTCCTGGAGACGTCCGACTACTCGGTGGACGAGGTGGCGGGGCGCTGCGGGTTCCGCTCGCCGGTGGCCCTGCGCGGGCACTTCCGCCGCCAGCTGGGCTCCTCCCCCGCCGCGTACCGCGCCGCCTACCGGGCCCGCCGCCCCCAGGGCGACCGCCCGGCCGACGCGGAGCCCAGGGCCCCGCTCCCCACGGAGCCGCCCGTCCCGGCCCCGGACAACGCGGTGCCGTTCCAGCCCCGTCGCGCTTCCGCTCCGCTGGCGGCGGCGGCGAGCGTGCCGGGGCAGCGGAGCGCGCAGTGAGGTCGCCGGCCTGACCTCATGACGCCGGACGAGCTGAGCCACCTCAGCCCGTCCGGCGTCCACGGGGGTCACCCACCCAGCCCGTCCGGCGTTTGAGGACGAGGCCGTCCAGGCCGAAGCGGGGGTCCGGGGGCGGCAGCCCCTGGCGACGCCCGCACCGACGCCGCCGAACCACAGGAACGCCCCGCACTGAACCCCCGCGACGCCCCGTAGGGTGTCCGCATGAACGATCGCATGGTGTGGATCGACTGCGAGATGACCGGCCTCTCGCTGTCCGACGACGCGCTCATCGAGGTGGCCGCCCTCGTCACCGACTCGGAGCTGAACGTGCTCGGCGAGGGCGTCGACATCGTCATCCGCCCGCCGGACGCGGCGCTGGAGACGATGCCGGAGGTGGTGCGCCAGATGCACACCGCGTCCGGCCTCCTGGACGAGCTGGCCGCCGGCACCACGCTCGCGGACGCCGAGGAGCGGGTCATGGCGTACGTACGCGAACACGTCAAGGAGCCCGGCAAGGCCCCGCTGTGCGGCAACACCGTCGGCACCGACCGCGGCTTCCTGCTCCGCGACATGCCGACGCTGGAGGGCTACCTGCACTACCGGATCGTGGACGTCTCCTCGATCAAGGAGCTGGCCCGGCGCTGGTACCCGCGGGCGTACTTCAACAGCCCGGAGAAGTCCGGCAACCACCGGGCCCTCGCCGACATCCGCGAGTCCATCGCGGAGCTGCGCTACTACCGCGAGGCGGTCTTCGTCCCGCAGCCGGGCCCCGACTCCGACACGGCGAAGGCGATCGCCGCGAAGCACGTGGTCCGCGCCAGGTAGGGGCGGGCGCAGGGAGGGCGTAACGCGGGCGCGAGCACCCCTGCGAACCCTGTACACTTTTTCTCAGCCGGTCGGGGAACCCCGCACCACGGGTTCCGACACCGGCCTTGGTGGGTGTAGCTCAGCTGGTAGAGCACCTGGTTGTGGTCCAGGATGCCGCGGGTTCAAGTCCCGTCACTCACCCTGAATGGTCAAGGGCCGACCCGGAACAACGGGTCGGCCCTTGATCGCGTTCTCTACGCCTTCGGCTCGGCGCGGCCGTCACTCAGGGTCGCGCCGACCTCATTCGCGGACGTACAGCGCCCAGCCGCGCATCGGGTCCAGCTGACAGATGTACTCGCGGTAGCCGTGGCGCAGGTAGTACGCGCCGCCGTTCTGGCACGCCGTCTTGTCGGGGTAGAAGGTCGTGAACTCCCAGCCGGCCGCCTGCGCGGTGGCCGAGGTGGTCGTGGCGGGCGCCGGCGCGGCGACGGCCGGGGCGGCGGCGCCCAGGGCGCCGAGCAGTGCGACGGCGCCGACGGCGGCCGCGATGCGGACCGTACGTGATCTCATCGGGTTCTCCTTCATGAGACGAACGGGCGGTAGGTCGCACGATGCGGCGGGATACCCGCATCGAAACCTCAACACGGCTTTCAGCAAAGCTAGTTGGCGACCCTGCGGCGGCGATGACGACGACGACCCTACGCACGGGACGGCGGCACCTGCCACCGGCCCGCCCGGTGACTCAGATCACACCGGCACCAGCCGGGCGAACCGGCCCCTCACCCGATCCGGATGACGTGCTTGCCGCGCACACCGCCCGCCTCCAGGGCCCGGTGGGCGTCGGCGATGTCCTCCAGGCGGTGGACGGTGTCCACGACGGGGACGAGGTCGCCCCGGTCCGCGTGGCGGGTGATCTCGGACAGCAGCGCGGTGTCCGGGTTGCCGCTGAAGGCGCGGATGCGGCCCTTCCCGTGCACGGTGGAGGCGAGGAGGCCGGCCAGGGAGGCCAGCGGCCTGTTCATGTCGACGGTGACGGCCACCATCCGCCCGCCGGGTGCCAGCAGCCGGCGTACGGCGCCCTGCCGGGTGCCCGCGGTATCGAGGACGACGTCGAAGCGGCCCAGCTCGGCAAGGGGGGTCGTGCGGTAGTCCCGGGCCTCGTCGGCGCCGAGGCCGCGCACGAAGTCGAGGTTCCGCGCCCCCGCGAGCCCGGTGACGTGGGCGCCGTAGACCGCGCCGAGCTGCACCGCGACGCTGCCCACGCCGCCGGCGGCGCCGCGCACCAACAGCCGTTCGCCCGGCTGGAGTCGGGCCTTGCCGCGCAGGGCGGTCACCGAGGTCGTGGCGCCGGCGAGCAGGGAGACGGCCTCGACCGGGGTGAGGCCGCCCGGGGCCGGGGCGAGCTGGCGCGGGCGTACGGCGACGTACTCGGCCATGCTGCCCGTACGCCGGCCCAGCAGCCCCCACACCCGGTCCCCGACGGCCACGCCGGTGACCGACGAGCCGGTCTCCGCGACCTCCCCGGCGAAGTCGATGCCGCCGGTCTGCGGGAAGCGTCGGCCCGTCACCAGGCGCAGCCTCCCCGCCCGGGCCGGCAGCTCACCGCCGTTCAGGCTGACCGCCTCCACCCGCACCAGCACCTCCTCCGGCGTGATCACCGGCACCGGCCTGCGGCCGACGTAGAGGACCTCCGGGGGGCCGTAGCGGTCGAAGAGGACCGCGCGCATATCGCTCATGCACGCACGCTAACCTGCTAAACGGAAGATCCCTTCCAGATGGCCGGAAGTGAGAGACATGCCTGCTCAGCCGTCTCACAACCCGCCCGCGGAGCCGCTGCGCGCCGATGCCAGGCGCAACCGGGAGCGCATCCTCGACGCCGCCCGCGAGACCTTCGCGGCGCGGGGCATCGACGCGCCGATGAGCGCCGTCGCGCGCCGGGCCGGTGTCGGCGCGGCCACCCTCTACCGCCACTTCCCCACCCGCGCCGCGCTCGTCACCGCCGCCTTCGCCGAGCAGCTCGCGCTCTGCGCGGCGGCCCTCGACGACGCCCTGGCCGACCCCGATCCGGGACGCGGTCTGCGCGTCCTGCTGGAGAAGGTGTGCGCCATGCAGGTCACCGACCGCGGCTTCGGCGCCGCGTTCATGGCCGAGTTCCCGGACGCCTTCGACTACGAGGGGGAACGCGACCGCGCGGAGCACGGCCTGACGCGGCTGGTCCGGCGCGCCCGCGACACCGGGCGACTGCGCGCGGACTTCGCCCTCTCCGACATCATGCTGGTCCTGCTCGCGGGCACCGGCCTCGCCGGGCAGCCGCCCGAGACGGCCCTGCCCGCCTCCCGGCGCCTGCTGGCCCACCTCTTCCGCTCCTTCGCCCCGGAGGGGGCCGCCACCCCGCTGCCGCCGCCGGCCGGGCTGGGCCTGCGTCACGTGTAAAGGGCGTCTCCCTGAGGCTCAGCGCCCGGTCGAGCCGTCGATCAGCTCGCGCAGGATGTCGGCGTGCCCGGCGTGCCGGCCGGTCTCCTCGATCAGGTGGGTCAGCGCCCAGCGGACGGAGGGCGCGGGCTTGCCCGGGCGGGAACGAGGGAGCGGGGCGCCGAGGTCGGCGCACGCGTCGAGCACCTCGTCGGCCTCCGCGACCGCCTGCCGGTAGCGGGCGACGACCTCGGCCGCGCTGTCCGAGGGGTCGGCGTGGAAGGTGGCCTGCCAGTCGGTGACCCGGGCGCCGAGGAAGGTCGCCCGCTCGACACAGGTGAGGTGGGTGAGCAGGCCGAGCAGGTTCGTGCCCGACGGCACCCCGGCCGTACGGACCTGGGGCTCGGGGGCGCCCTCGGCCTTCGCGGCGACGGACTCGCGGAGGTAGCCGAGGAACCCGCGCAGCACCTCGGCCTCGCTGTTGCCCGTACGGGGCGGCCGGCGATCGGAGCGGGAGGAGTGAGCCATGGCGCGCCTGCCTTCTGACGGGGTCCGTGGCCTCCCAGTCTCGTCAGGCCCGGCCGGTCCGCCACACCGGCTTGCGGTTCCGGCAAGATGGCGAGATGAGACGTGAGCGTGACGACGGGACGAGACGTGAGCGCGACGACGGACCCGCGGCTGAACCGGAAGACGTCCTGGACGCCGTCGGCCCCCGGCTGCGCGCGCTGCGCCGCGAGCGCGGCCTCACCCTCGCCGACCTCGCCGCGGCGACCGGGGTGTCGGAGAGCACCCTCTCCCGGCTGGAGAGCGGACAGCGCCGGGCGACCCTGGAACTGCTGCTCCCGCTGGCCCGGATCTACCACGTCCCGCTGGACGACCTCGTCGGCGCGCCCCGCACCGGCGACCCGCGCATCCACCTGAAGCCGATCCGGCGGTTCGGGCGCGTCTTCATCCCGCTCTCCCGGCGCCCGGGCGGCATGCAGGCGTTCAAGCTGATCATCCCCGCCTCGTCGAAGGCCGCCGAGCCGACCCCGCAGACCCACGAGGGCTTCGAGTGGCTCTACGTCCTCGACGGCCGCCTGCGCCTGCTGCTCGGCGAGCGCGACCTGACCCTGACCCCCGGTGAGGCCGCCGAGTTCGACACGACCCTCCCGCACTGGCTCGGCAGCGCGGACGGCGCCACCGTGGAACTCCTGATCCTGTTCGGGCCGCAGGGAGCGCGGACACACCTGCGGGCGACGCCCAAGTAGCGCGGGCGCGTCAGCTAGGGCCTGTCGTTTGGATCAGGCCGACAAACAGGTGCGGCGCTTCCAGACCGACCCGAGCGGGGTCTGGTGCGTGCAGCTGCAAGGCGGAGGAGGGAGTCGACGCGGTGGGGGTGCCCCCTGCTCGTAGAGCTTGGGGGAGTCGGCGAGTGACGACAACGCGGCAGATGTGCGTGCCAGACCCCGCGACGCCGGCATGATCCAAACGACAGGCCCTAGGTGTATTGACCCGCAGCGTTGTTCACACGGCTGATCGGTGGCTTGCCTCCGAGTGCGGTGTGGCCGCGGTGGTGGTTGTAGGTGTGCA
>NZ_JBIDAQ010000027.1:0-32847 GCF_043202555.1 Streptomyces sp. NPDC048182
GGCAGCGGCTCGGAGGTGGTGACCAGCTCCCGCAGCGGGTGCCGGGCCAGGACCGCGTCCACCTGCGGCGTCAACGCCGCCGCCAGCCGGGAGGCCACCGGCAGGGTGTCGTCGTGCAGCGCGGCCGCGGCGGCCAGCACCACGGAGCGCCCGGCGTCCTCCGGGACCCCCGCGGCGGCCCGCCGGTGCAGCTCGGCGCCCTCCTCGAGGACCAGCCCGGTGTCGATCCCGGCCGGTACCTTGATCCGGGCGTGTCGCCGCCAGGTGGTGACCGGGTCGCTCCACGCCTCCACCCGGTACGTCCACGCGCCGGGGGCGCCCGGTGTCACCTCGGCGCCCCACCGGTCGCTGCCCGGTGCCAGTTCCCGCATCGGAGTCCAGGGGCCCGACCGGCCCCCCGGGTCCTTGAGCACCACGTTGGCGGCGACCGCGTCATGGCCCTCGCGGAACACGGTGGCGGTGACCTCGAACGTCTCTCCCGCCACCGCCTTCGCCGGCCGTCTGCCGCCCTCCACCACCGGGTGGACGTCCCGTACCGGGATACGCCCGATCTGCGTCGTCGTGCTCATCCGTGTCTCACCTCCGCCGTGCTCAGGCCGCACCGGACGTGGTCCGGGGCCGCTCGTCGTGTTCTCGAGGAAGGACCGCGTCCTGCGAAAGGGTGACGAGGCCACCGCGCAGATAGCGCTCGGCGGCGTCCGCGGCCTCGCGTGCGCAACGCTTCCCCATCAGCACGCACAGGGTGTAGCCGGAGTCCTCGAAGGTGGCCCGTACCGCCACGTCCGCCGGGGACGCCAGCATCGAGCGCTCCCAGGCGCGGTAGTGCCGCAGCTGCCGGGCAACTTCGCTCCTCGCGGGAAGCAGCATGGCGGTCACCTTCCAGGGGTCAGGGGGAGCACTTGGGAGTGCTTCACACATGGTGCACGGGTGATTACCCGCCGTCTTGTTGGGTCTTCAACTAATCGGTGAGGCGGTCGTTCGCTCGTGTTGCACGAATGGACTACCGCTCCCACCCTGGAGTTACTCAGAAGCGATCAGCGCTCACGCTTCGTGATCGGGGAGCCCGTCCCCCAAGGGACGCGGAGAAGCGAGAGCCTTCGCGGTGAGGAGCGAACGACGATGAAGACCGCAGTGCCCTGCTACTACCACCTCGACGTGGAAGTCAGCCCGGAACGGGTCGGACAGGTCAGGCGCATCCTGGCCGCTCACCTCCGGTTCTGGGACCTGGAGAACCTCGTCGAACCCGTCTGCGCCGGCGCCGAGATGCTGCTGCGGGCGATCGACGAGCACGCGAGCGACAAGCACACGTCGATCGAGATGTGGTGGAACCGCCACCACCTCATCACGGCGGTAGCGGGCAACGACCACGGGCTCCGCCCCGACCAGGACCTGCGCGGCTGCCTCCAGCACCTGGCCGCCACCAGTGACGGCTGGGGTTGCTGCGCCGCCGACACCGGCGCCAAGGTCATCTGGTTCTCGCAGCGCGCCCGGGCCGGAGAGCACGTCCCGCTGGTGACCACCGCGCCCGAACCGATCACCCAGGAGGGTCTCGACGTGCCCCGAGAGATCATGCCGGTCGCCCGCCTGGCCGGACCCGCGACGCTGCCCGGCAGCCTGGTGGACGGCATCCTGGAGGAGGCCCGGTGACCGCCGAGCGACCGCAGTTCAAGGGCGCGCCCGTCTGGGGCGGCCACCCCTACCCGCTGGGGGCCACCTACGACGGGCAGGGCACCAACTTCGCCCTGTTCAGCGAGGTCGCCGAGCGCGTGGAGCTGGTCCTCGTCGGGGACGACGGCACCCACAGCACCGTCCGGCTGCCCGAGGTCGACGGCTTCGTCTGGCACGGCTACCTGCCCGGCGTCGGCCCGGGGCAGCGCTACGGCTACCGCGTGCACGGCCCGTTCGACCCGTCCGGCGGGCACCTGTGCAACCCGGCGAAGCTGCTGCTCGACCCGTACACCCGGGCCGTGGACGGCATGGCCGACAACCACGCCTCGCTCTTCGAACGGGGCAAGGGCGGCCGGCCCGACCGCGGCGACAGCGCCGGGCACACCATGCTCGGCGTGGTCACCGACCCGTCCTTCGACTGGGGCGAGGACCGCCCGCCCCGGCGCCCCTACGCGGACACCGTCGTCTACGAGGCGCACGTCCGCGGGCTCAGCCGCACCCACCCCGACGTGCCCGAGGAACTGCGCGGCACCTACGCCGGGCTCGCGCACCCCGCGATCACGGAGCACCTCACCTCCCTCGGCGTCACCGCCGTGGAGCTGATGCCGGTGCACCAGTTCGTGCACGACGGGGTGCTCCTCGACCGCGGCCTGCGCAACTACTGGGGCTACAACACCATCGGCTTCTTCGCCCCGCACAACGGCTACGCCGCCCACGGCACCCGCGGCGAGCAGGTCACCGAGTTCAAGTCGATGGTCAAGGCGCTGCACGCGGCCGGCCTGGAAGTCATCCTCGACGTGGTCTACAACCACACCGCCGAGGGCAACGAGATGGGCCCCACCCTCTCCTTCCGCGGCATCGACAACGCCTCGTACTACCGCCTGGTGGACGGCGACTGGGGCCACTACTACGACACCACCGGCACCGGCAACAGCCTGCTGATGCGCCACCCCTACGTGCTCCAGCTGATCATGGACTCGCTGCGGTACTGGGTCACCGAGATGCACGTCGACGGCTTCCGCTTCGACCTCGCGGCCACCCTGGCCCGGCAGTTCCACGAGGTGGATCGGCTCTCCGCGTTCTTCGACCTGATCCAGCAGGACCCGGTGATCAGCCGGGTCAAGCTGATCGCCGAGCCGTGGGACGTCGGCGAGGGCGGCTACCAGGTGGGCAACTTCCCGCCGCTGTGGTCGGAGTGGAACGGCATGTACCGCGACGCGGTACGGGACTTCTGGCGCGGCGAGGAGCACACGCTCGGCGAGTTCGCCTCCCGGCTGACCGGCTCCTCCGACCTCTACCAGCACAGCAGGCGCCGCCCCCGGGCCAGCGTCAACTTCGTCACCGCGCACGACGGGTTCACCCTGCGCGACCTGGTCTCGTACAACGACAAGCACAACGAGGCCAACGGCGAGGACAACCGGGACGGCGAGAGCCACAACCGGTCCTGGAACTGCGGCGCCGAGGGCGGCACCACGGACCCCGCCGTCCTGGAGTTGCGCCGCCGCCAGCAGCGCAACCTGCTGGCCACGCTGCTGCTCTCGCAGGGCATCCCGATGCTCTGCCACGGCGACGAACTCGGCCGCACCCAGGGCGGCAACAACAACGCCTACTGCCAGGACAACGAGATCTCGTGGATCGACTGGCGCCTGACCGGCGAGCAGCGCGCCCTGCTGGGCTTCGTGAAGCGGGTCATCGCCCTGCGGGCCGCCCACCCGGTGCTGCGCCGGCGCCGCTACTTCCGCGGCGACACGGTCACCCACGCCGGCCAGCCGCTGCCCGACCTGGTCTGGCTGCTGCCGGACGCGGGGGAGATGACCGAGGAGGACTGGGAGTGCGACCGGCGCACCGTGGGCGTCTTCCTCAACGGCGACGCCATCGCCGAGCCCGACGCGTGCGGGCGCCCCGTGGTGGACGACTCCTTCCTGCTGCTGATCAACAGCCACTGGGAGCCGGTCGACTTCCGGCTGCCGGAGGCCGCCTACGGCGAGCGGTGGACGACCGTGTTCGACACCACCGAGACGCAGGACGCCCCCGACGAGACCGAGCACAAGGCGGGCACCGCCCTGACCGTCGGGGAGCGCGGCATGGTGGTGCTGTCCCGGCCGTCCCGCCGGGCCGGCGGGTGACGGCGTGCGGTCAGTCCTCCGGACGGCGCGCGGTCACCGTGAACTGCGCGCCGTCCGTGTCACGCAGCACGGCCTCCGTGCCGTCCTCGGCGAGCACGCTGCCGCCCTGCCGTTCCGCCGCGCGGGCGCAGGCGGCGACGTCCTCCACCGCGAAGTGCACCTGCCAGTGCGGCCGGAGCGACGGGTCGGGCGCGGCGCCGAGCGCGCCCGACTCGATGCGCGCGACGACCGCGCCCTGGCTGCGCAGTACCACCTCCTCGCCCTCGTACTGCACCTCGCAGCAGCCCGGGCGCCCGGAGGCCCAGTCGAAGACCTGGCCGTAGAAGATGGCGGCGTCGAAGGCGTCGCGGGTGTGCAGGCGGATGAAGGCGGGCCGCGAGGCGCGCCAGCTCTCCCAGTCGGTGAACAGCTCGCCCTCCCAGATCCCGAAGGTCGCGCCGTCCCGGTCGGCGAGCAGCGCCGCCCGGCCCGGCGGCAGGGAGATCGGGCCGACCGCCGCGGTGCCGCCGCGCTCCTGCACCCGGGAGACCGCCTCGTTGGCGTCGGGTACGGCGAAGTACGGCGTCCAGGCCACCGCCATCTGCCACATCGCGGCGACCGCGGCGATGCCGGCCACCGGCGCGCCGTTCACCTGGGCGATCCGGAAGGGCTCGCCCAGCTTGGCCGGACGCCACTGCCAGCCGAGGACGGCGGAGTAGAACTCCTCGGTGGCCTCCAGGTCCCGGCTGGTCAGGCTGACCCAGCACGGTGCCCCGAAGACGGAGTGGGTGGTGAGCGGCTGGTCGGCGCCGGACGGCGCGGTGCCGGCGGGTTCGATGCCGGCGGGGGAGTGCGTCATGTCGTCGTCGCTCATGGCTGTCGGGTCCTGGTGTCGTCCGCCGGGTACCCCGGCGGGCAGGTCGAAACGAGGGTCGGAACGAGGGGAGTGCGCAGGTGGTGACCACGCCCACGGACGGGAGCCCCGACCAGGTCTCCCGGTTGCAGGAGCAGGTCAGGCAGCTCACCGAGGCGGTCGTCTCGCACGCCGTCGTGGACCAGGCGATCGGGGTGGTCGTCGCGCTCGGCCGGGTCACACCCGACGAGGGGTGGGCGGTGTTGAAGGAGGTTTCCCAGCATACGAACATCAAACTGCGCAGCGTGGCCGAAACGATACTCATCTGGGGGCGCAGTGGAGTGATGCCGGTGCGGGTGCGGGCCGCGCTGGAGGCGGCCCTTGAGCGGCGCGGGGTCAGCGGGCCTCCGCGAGGATCTCCTCCCGTATCCGGTCGCAGCAGCCGCTGAGCAGCCGGGAGACGTGCATCTGCGAGATGCCCAGCTGCTGGGCTATCCGGCTCTGCGTGAAGCCGGCGAAGAAGCGCAGGTAGAGGATGGTGCGCTCGCGCTCGGGGAGCGCCTGGAGGCAGGGGCGGACCGCGACCCGGTCCACCACCGTGTCGAAGGCCGGGTCCACCGCGCCGAGCGCGTCGCCGAGGGCGTAGCCGTCGGTGCCGGGCATCTCCGCCTCCAGGGAGAGGGCGGAGAAGCACTCCAGGGCCTCCATGCCGGTGCGCACCTCGTCCGCGGTCAGCTGGGCGTGCTCGGCGATCTCCTCGACGGTGGGGGCGCGCCCCGGTGTGGTCTGCGCCAGCTCCTTGGCGGCCCGCCGCACCCGGTTGCGCAGGTCCTGGATGCGCCGGGGGACGTGCAGCGTCCACATGTGGTCGCGGAAGTGCCGCTTGATCTCCCCCGTCACCGTCGGCACCGCGTACGCCTCGAAGGCGTGGCCGCGGGCCGGGTCGTAGTGGTCGACGGCCTTGACCAGGCCGAGCGCCGCCACCTGGTAGAGGTCCTCCAGGTGCTCGCCGCGGCCCCGGAAGCGCACGGCGATCCGCTCCGCCATCGGCAGCCAGAGCCGGATCAGCTCGTCCCTGAGCGCCGCGCGCTCCGGGCCCTCGGGCAGCGCCGCCAGCCGCTGGAAGGCGGCGGCCGTGTCCGGGGCGTCGTCGTGGGGGTGGGGCTTGGTTCTGCCGGCGATACGCATGACGCGCACCTCCTTCAGCAGCGGAGCCGCATTCGAAACAAGTCCTCGTCTATATGGATAGTGACCGCGAACCGGGCGTACGGCCACCCGAACGGGGGTCCCGACGTGATGTGCGGCACCCTCGCGGTGATCGTCCGCCCGGCCCGCCCGCGGATCGCTCCAGCGCAGCGCTTGATCGGCGCGCCCCCGGTGCGAACGGCCTGGCCACCGGGGGATCGGCCCATTTGACAGTGCGCTGAGCGCACAGATAGGAAGCAGCGTCGAGAGGTCGAGAGGGGCACCGTGTACGAGCCGAACGTGGTCGGGGACTGGCAGGACTACGACGAGCACCCCGGCCTGCGGGTCCGCGTGCACCGTCTGGAGCCGGCCGAGCCGCCGCGGGGGCGCGACGAGGCCGCCGAGGGACTCACCTACTTCCGCTTGCGGGTGACCGTGGAGAACCGGGGCGCCCGGGCCCTCACCGTCCACCTGGAGGACGGCCAGCTCGACGTGCGGATCGGCCCGGACGGCGAGGGCGCCTTCGTCGACTGGCGCAACTCCCAGTTCGTCGAGGGCTTCGACGTCTACCCGCTGCGCCGCGCGACCGCCGTGCTCTACGCGGCCGGCGCGGAGGCGAGCCTCGCCCAGGTGGACGTCCAGGTGCAGCTGCGGGTCGACGAGGAGTGGACCGAGCGCCGCCTGTGGACGGGCGGCCTGGGCCTCCTGGAACCCGCGCCCGGCACCCCGGCCGGCACGCCGCGCGAGGACGGCCTGGCCCACCAGGTGACCGCGTTCCTGCGCGCCCAGTCGGAAGAGGGCACCTCCTGACGCCGTGACCGCGGGCAGACGTGCCTCGGCGCCCGACAGCTGACGTCGCGTCACACCAGGTCGTCGGGCAGCTCGGCCGCGGACTCCTCCGGGGTCAGGTCCGGGCGCAGCCGCAGCCACGAGGGCTGGCGGAGCAGGCCCTCCCGGGTGCGGGTGCTGTAGCGCACCTCGCCGACCAGCCGGGGCACCACCCAGCGGGCGCCCGGCACCCGCGGCACGGGGTCGAAGGGGCAGGCGTCGGTCGTGGCCGCCCGCAGCAGTGCCGCCAGTTCGTCGCGCTCGGCGGCGCTCCAGCCGGTGCCCACCCCGCCGACGTACCGCAGCCGGCCCGCGGCGCGCTGGCCGACCAGGACCGCGCCGGGCAGCCCCGACAGGCGGCCCTTGCCCGGGAGCCAGCCGCCCACCACCACGTCCTCGCCGCGCATGTTGCGGATCTTGATCCAGGCGCGGGAGCGCACGCCCGGCTCGTACACCGAGTCCACCCGCTTGCACACCAGGCCCTCCAGGCCGTGCTCGCGGGTGGCCCGCAGCGCCTCGGCGCCGTGGCCGACCAGTGCTGCCGGGACCGACCAGGCGGGGCCGGACAGACCGAGGCCCTCCAGGTGCTCGCGGCGGCGCAGATAGGGCTCGCGCAGCAGGGAGCGGGCGCCGAGGCGCAGGACGTCGAACAGCACCAGGTGGACGGGGACCCGGGCGGCCCGGTGCGCGGCCCGGGCGGGGTCGTGGGCGAGGCCCATCCGGGACTGGAGGAGCTGGAAGTCGGCGCGGCCCTCGGGGTCGAGGGCCAGCACCTCCCCGTCCAGGACGGCGGGCGTGCCGGCCAGCGCCGCGCCCAGCGCCCGCAGTTCGGGGTAGGCGGCGGTGATGTCCTGCCCGGAACGGGCCCGCAGCAGCACCCGCCCGTCACCGGGCAGGTAGGCCACCACGCGCTGGCCGTCCTGCTTGGTCTCGTAGGCCCAGCGCGCGTCCTGCGCGGCGGGCGGCAGGGTGCCCGGGGTGGCGAGCATCGGGGGGATCGGCGGCAGCTCCACGGGGTGAGTACTCGACCCGCCCGGGCGCCCTCACGCGCCCCGCCCGCCAGGTTCGCCCGGACGGCGCCGGTCACGCGACCGGCGCCGCCCGGGCCGGGCGGGGCGCCGTCAGCGCGCGGCGGTCGCCCCGGTGCCCACGCCGTCCACGCCGTCCGCCGCCGGTGCCGGCACCGGGGCGGCGGGCCGGTGCCCGGGGAGGCAGGAGGCGAGCGCGCAGGCCAGCAGGGCGGCCCCGGCGCCGAGGACCATGACCACCTTGAAGGCGTTCTCCGAGGGCAGCGCGAAGCCGCCCAGGTCCACCGTCAGCTGGGCCAGGACCACGCCGGCGACGGCGCTGGCCACCGAGGTGCCGATGGACCGCATCAGCGTGTTGAGGCTGTTCGCGGCGGCCGTCTCGCTCGCCGGCACCGCCCCCATGATCAGCGCGGGCATGGCCCCGTAGGTGAAGCCGATGCCGGCGCCGATGACGCAGGAGACCAGCACCAGGTGCCAGACCTCCGACATCAGCAGCAGGTTCAGCCCGTACCCGGCCGCCACGATCAGCGACCCGATCATCAGCGTCGTCTTCGGGCCCCGGGACCGCGACACACTCGCGGAGACCGGCGCGAACACCATCATCACCAGGCCGGAGGGCGCCATCACCAGACCGGCCGTGAGCAGCGACCGGCCCAGGCCGTAACCGGTGGCCTCGGGCAACTGCAGGAGCTGCGGCAGGACCAGGGACATCGCGAACATCGAGAAGCCGACGGCTATCGACGCCAGGTTGGTGAAGAGCACCTGGCGGCGGGCGGTGGTGCGCAGGTCCACCAGGGGGCGCGGGGTGCGCAGCTCCCAGGCGCCCCAGGCCAGCAGCACCACCACGCCGGCCGCGAACAGGCCCAGCGTGGTGCCGCTCGCCCAGCCCCAGTCGGCGCCCTTGGAGATCGCCAGCAGCAGGCACACCAGGCCCGTCGCCATGCCGATGGCGCCCGGCACGTCGAAGCGCCCGCCGGTGCGGACCGCCGACTCGGGCACCAGCACGGCCACCAGGACCGCCGCGACGGCGCCGATGGCGCCCGAGGTCCAGAAGAGCATGTGCCAGTCGAGGTTGTCGGCGATCAGCGCGGCGGTGGGCAGGCCGAGCGCGCCGCCGACGCCGAGGGAGGCGCTCATCAGGGCGGTGGCGCCGGCCAGCCGCTCGGCGGGCAGCTCGTCGCGCATGATGCTGATGCCCAGCGGGATCACCGCCGCCGACAGCCCCTGGAGGGCCCGGCCCACCACCATCGGGGCCAGGGAGTCGCTGAGCGCGCACACCACCGAGCCGACGACCAGCAGCACCAGGCTGAGCAGCAGCATCCGCCGCTTGCCGGTCATGTCGCCGAGCCGGCCGACCACCGGGGTGGCCACGGCCGCCGCCAGCAGCGTGGCGGTGACCGCCCAGGCGGTGTCCGAGGCCGGCGCGTCCAGGAGCCGGGGCAGGTCGGGCACGATCGGGATGACCAGCGTCTGCATCAGCGCGACGACGATGCCGGCCAGGGCCAGCACCGCCACCACGGCGTTCGGCCGCGGCGCGGCCTCCGGGCCGGCACCGGCCGGGGCGGTGGGGCCGACGGGGGGAGCGGGCATGGCGGGGCCTCTCGCGTCACGGGTCAGGGCACGGCGCCGCACCGGATGCGGGCACCTGTTAAGTCAGTCGCTTGACGTACTCTAGGGCGTGCCGGGCCCGCCCCGCACCGCCGGGGCGTCCGGCGTCCGGCCGACGCGTCCGCGTAGGCTGCCCGCGAGACCGCCGCACCGCGGCGGACCTGCGACGACGGAAGGGACCGGTCGGCGCGGGCGACGACCAGGTCCCGGCACGGCGGTGAGCATGGCGGGCAGGACGGCGCGGGCGGAGCAGGCCGGTGCGACCCGGCAGCTGATCCTGGTCACCGCGGAGCGGCTGTTCGCCGAGCACGGGGTGTACGCCGTCTCCAACCGCCAGGTCAGCGAGGCCGCCGGGCAGGGCAACAACGCCGCGGTCGGCTACCACTTCGGCACCAAGACCGACCTGGTCCGGGCCATCGCCCGGCGGCACGCCGAGCGGGTGGAGGAGCTGCGGGCGCGGCAACTGGCGGCCCTCGGGGAGACCGCGGAGGTGCGGGACTGGGTGGACTGCCTGGTGCGACCGCAGTTCGACCACCTCGCGGCGCTCGGCAGCCCCACCTGGTACGCCCGGTTCTGCGCCCAGGTCATGACCGATCCGGCGCTGCGCCGGACCATGGTGGAGGAGTCCCTGGCCTCCACCTCGCTGCGCCGGATCGTCGCCGGCCGCGACCGGTGCCTGCCCGAGCTGCCCGCCGAGGTGCGCGCCGAGCGGGGCGACATGGCGCGCCATCTGATCGTGCACACCGCGGCCGAGCGGGAGCGCGATGTCGCGGAGGGACGGCCCACGCCGCGCGCCTCCTGGCAGGACGCCGCCGACGGACTGGTGGACGCCATCGTGGGGCTGTGGCTCGCGCCCGTCACCCCCCGCCGCTGAGGGCGGGGGGTGACGGGCGCGGGGGAGCGGTGGCTCAGCGGGACAGGCGGATCCGGGTCAGGGCGTCCTCGGTGGTGCCGGCGCCGGACTTGTCGACGACGTAGGCGACGCCGTTCTCGATCTCCACGTGGTTCGGGTTGGCCCCGGTGGCGATCGTCTCCTCCACGACGCCGTCGCGCGGGTCGACGCGCGTGACGTTCGCGGCGGTGCGGTTGACGACCAGGACGTCACCGGAGCGCTCGTCGGTGGCGACCGACAGGGCACCGGCGCCGGTGGGCACGGTCTTGGTGACCAGGCCCTTCGTCACGTCGATCACGGACAGGGTGCCGGCGGCCTGGTCGGCGGTGTAGGCGGTGCGGCCGTCCTTGGACAGCGACACCGAGATCGGGCCGTCGCCGGTGGGCAGCAGGCGCGGGGTGACCCAGCCGCGCTGCAGCTCGATGAGCCGGTCGTTGTTGAGGTCCGCGGCGAAGAGGGTGCCGGTGCGCTCGTCGACGGCGAGGCCGGTGGGCGCCGAGCCGGCGACCGTGACCCGCTCCTTCTCCTGGAACGTCCGGGAGTCGTAGGACACCAGGGTGCCGTCGCCGAAGCCGCTCGCCCACACCGTGTCGTGCCGCTCGTCCACCACGATCTCGCGGGCGTGGGCGACGTTCGGCAGGCTCGCCAGCTGCTTGCCGGTGCGCTGGCTGTAGACCGAGACGGTGTTGGTGCGGGTGTTGGTGGTCCAGACGGTGTTGTGCTTGTCGTCCACGGCCACGCCGTAGACGGCCTCGACGGCGCCGGTGGCGGCGTCGGTGACCGGCGGGACGATGTCGGCCTCCACCTTCAGCGTCCTGGGGTCGACCTTGAGCAGGTGCGACTCCTTGACCGGCGGGCGGCCCACGGCGGCGGTGACCCACAGCGCGTCGTTCCGCTCCGAGTAGGACGACTGGTACAGGCCCTTGGCGAGCTTCGCGGTGGTGACCGGCTCGGCGGCGGGGCGGGCCGCGGAGGTGCCGGCCAGGGTCAGGGTGCTGCCCGCGGCGACCGCCACGGCGACGGCCGCGCCGAGCGCGGTGCGGCGGCGGATGCGGGTGGCAGGGATGGACATGGTGGAGGGACTCCCTCGGGTCGGGGATCGGTGGACGTGCGGACACACGGTGCGGGTGCACGGTGCTGTCGTACGGGAGGAGATGGTTCGGGGGTCAGCCGCTCTGGGCGGGCCGGGCGCCACGGCGGCGCACCACGGCGAACGTGGTGGCGGCGGCGCCGGCCGCACCACCGACCGCCGCGGCGGCGGCCGACCAGGCGATGGTCGCGTAGGACACGGGTGCCTCGACGGAGGCGGCGGCCAGGGTCCGGGCGGGCGCGTCCGGGGCGGTGGTGGAGGAGGCGACGGCGGGGGCCTGGGCTCCGCCCGCCGCGGCGGCGAGGACCGTGAAGTCGACCTTGAGCGAGGTGGGCGGGTCCGGCGCGAGGAAGCGCAGTCCGTGTGCGCCGGGCGCGGTGTCCGCGGGGACGGTCACGTCGCCCTCGTAGGAGCCTTCGGCGTCGATGGTCCACTGGCCGAGGATCGCCTCGTCGTCCAGCTTGATGGTGAGGCGCTGTCCGGCGGGGAACTTCGCCACCTCGAAGTGCAGCTTGCCGCCGGGCTGGACCTGGCTGGCGGTGATCTCGGCCTTGGCGCCGGCGTCATTGGTGGCGCTGGCGGGGGCGCCGGTCGCGGCGGGTATCGGTGCCGATCCGGCGGCGCCGGGCGGGGAGACGGCGGACACGCCGGTGCCGGTGCCGGTGCCGGTGCCGGTGCCGTTGCCCGTGCCGCCGGAGGTCACGGTGAAATCGGCCTTGAGGCTGGTGGGCGGGTTGGGCGCGAGGAAGCGCAGCCAGTGGGCGCCCTTCGCGGTGTCCGCGGGCACGGTGACCGAGCCGGTGTGGGAGCCGTCGGCGCCGACCGTCCACTGGCCGAGGATCTTGGCGTCGTCCAGCTTGACGGTGAGTTGCTGCCCGGCCGGGAAGCCCGTCACCCGGAACGACACGCGGCCTCCGGCGGCCGTCCGCGAGCCCGCGGTGATCGACGCGGAGGTGCCGGCGCCGGTGCCGGTCACGCCGCCGGATCCGCCGGATCCGGTACCGGTACCGGTGCCGCCGCCCGTGCTTGAGCCGCCCCCGGTGCCGCCGGAACCGCCCCCGGTGCCACCGCCCGTTCCGCCGCCGGCGCCTCCGGTCCCGCCGCCCGTACCGCCCCCGGTGCCGCCTCCGGTCGTGGCGGTGACCGTGATGTCGGCCCGGAGGCTGGTCGCCGGGTCCGGCGCGAGGACCCGCAGCCAGTGCGCCCCGGCGCCGGTGGACGCGGGCACGGTCACGGTGCCGGCGAAGGTGCCGTCCGCCTTCACGGCGTTCGACCACTGCCCGAGGATCTCGGTGTCGTCCAGCTTCACCGTGATCTTCTGGTCCTTGACGAACCCGGAGAGGGCGAAGGACACCCGATCACCCGCGGCGACCCGCGAACCCCCCGTCAGCCGCACCTTGGGTGTGCCCGCGGGGGTCGAGGGCGTCGGGGTCGGCGTGGGCGTGGGGGTCGGCCTGGGCGTGGGTGTCGGCGTCGGGGTCGGGGTGTCTGCGACGACCGTGAGGCCCTCGCTCTTCACACTGGTCTGCGGGGCCAGGAAGCGCAGCCAGTGCCCCCCGCCCGGCGGCGTCTCGGCCGGGACCGTCACCTTCCCCGTGACACTGCCGTCCTCGCCGATCGTGAACCTGCTCAGCAGCGCCGCGTCGTCGAACTTGACGCTCAGCGTGGCCCCGGCCGGGAAGCCGGTGACCGTGAACGGCACCTCGCCGCCCGGCTTCACCGAGCTCGTGCCCAGCGTGACCGCCGGTGCGGCCGGATCCGCCGCCGAGGCCACCGGCCCGGTGGCGGGACCGCCGGCCACGGCCACGGCCAGGGGGGCGGCGCACAGGGCGCCCAGGCCGAGCGTCGCGCCGGCGGTCAGGGCGGCCACGCGGCCGAGCCGGGCGCCGGTGGGCGAGGCGGGTCTGTCAGAGGTCATGATGGCTGCTCCTGGCGGGCGAACGGCAGAGGAAGACGGATGGGGCGGACGAACAGAGAAGATCAAGTAAGGTAAGGCTAACCTAACTTACGAATGACAGGCAGTCAATTGGCCATCGCACGCGCCTTCACCTCCCGCCCTCCCGGGGGCACCCCGCACCACCCGCCGCGGCTTCCCCGCCCCGAGCCCGTGCCACGGCTCGCGGAGCCGGTGTGCGCGCTGCCCGAACCGGGCGGCGGCACCGAGGAGTTCTGGGCCGCGGTCCGCGACCGCGGCACGCCCCTGGTCGGCCCCGACCCGCTCGGCGACCCCGACCACCGGGCGGTCACCTTCCTCTGGCGCGGCGGCCCCGGCACCCGGGCCGTCGAGGTGCTGCCGAACAAGCTCGGCGACCCGCGCGACCCCGACGGCAACCTGATGGCGCACGTGCCTGGCACCGACGTCTGGCACTGGACCGTGCGGCTGCGCCACGACTGGCGCGGCACCTACGATCTGTACGTGGACGAGGGCGAAGGCCCCGCGCCGGGCTCCGCCGAGCACCGGCGGTGGCTGCGCACCCGGCGCCGCACGGACCCCTGCAACTCCCGTGCCCTGCCCCACCGCTGGGATGCCGACCCGGTCCCGTACGCCGAACTCCCGGCCGCCCCGCGTGCGGTGGACTGGGTGCCGCGTCCGGACGCCCCTCGCGGCACCCTGACCGAGCACGCCGTGCCGACCGCCCTGCCGGGCGGCTCCCGCCGGGTCTGGCTGTACGCGCCGCCCGGCGCCGAGGACGCGGCGGAGCTGCCCGTCCTCGTGCTCCTGGACGGCGAGCACTGGGGACCCCGGCTCGGGCTGCCCCACCTCCTCGACAACCTCGCCGCCGACGGCCGCACTCCGCCGGTCGCGGCCCTGCTGCCGGACGCGGTGGACGAGGCGACCCGCTGGGCGGAGCTGTCCTGCGACCCCGGCTACGCCGACTTCCTCGCCGACGAGCTGCTGCCCTGGGCGGCCGGACGGCTCCCCGTCACCGCCGACCCGGCGCGCACGGTGATCGCCGGGCAGAGCCTGGGCGGCCTCACCGCGGCCTACGCCGCGCTGCGCTCCCCCCACCGCTTCGGCAACGCCCTCGTGCAGTCCGGCTCCTTCTGGTGGCCGGCCGGCCCGGACGCGGAGTGGCTGACCAGGGAGCTGGCCGCCGCCCCGCGGCTGCCGGTGCGCTTCCGGCTGTCCTTCGGGACGCAGGAGTGGGTGGCGCTGCCCGCGGCCCGGCGGCTGCGGGACGTCCTGGAGCGGTCCGGGTACCACGACTCCTCCTACCGGGAGTTCAACGGCGGTCACGACTACCTCTGCTGGCGCACCGAACTGGCCGACGGCCTGGTGGAGCTGCTGGGCGGGTGAGCGCCGCACTGCGCCACCACGGGCCTCACCCGTCCAGCTCCTTCAGCGCCGCCGCGAGCACCGCCGCCACCTCGTCCAGGAACCGGTCCCGCATCAGCTGCGGGTGCGTGCAGTCCAGGTCGTGGTTGACGATCGCGCCGCCGACGTGCGGACGCCACGCCTCGCGGGTCAGCCAGTCCTCGGCGCGCGGGGCGGCGGCCGTGAAGAAGAGCAGGTCGCCCTCGTAGCGGCCGTGTTCGTGCTCGCGCATCAGGCGGGCGTGGTTGGGCACGATGTCGACGATCCGGGACAGGGTGTGCTCGGAGAGCCCGGCCAGCGGGCTGCCCGCCCGGCGCAGCGTGGCGAGCACGTCCTCGCGGGTGCGCTCGCCGGCCCGGTCGAAGCCGGCCATGCGCAGCACCGCGGTGAGCGCGTCGCCCTCCTCGGGCGCCGGGCGCTCCCGCCACTGCTCGGCGGGGAACGCGTCGAGCAGCGCGAGGAGTTCCACCTCCTCGCCGGCCTCCTGGAGCAGCACGGCCACCGCGTGCGCCAGGACCCCGCCGACCGACCAGCCGAGCAGGCGGTACGGGCCGTGCGGCCGGACCCGGCGCAGCTGCTCCGCGTAGTCCTCGGCCTCCTCGCGCAGGGTGCGCGGCAGCGGCTCGCCGCCGGTCAGGCCGCGCGCCTGGAGGCCGTACACCGGCTGCTGCGGCCCGAGCCGCGCCGAAAGGCCCGCGTAGCACCAGGCGAGCCCGCCCGCCGGGTGGATCGCGAACAGCGGCGGCCGCTCGCCCTCGGCGCGCAGGGCCAGGAGCACGCCCAGCGCGTCCTCGCCGGCCGGACCCGGGGTGTCGAGGCGGGCGGCGAGCGCGGCGGGCGTCGGCGCCTCGAAGAGCGAGCCGATGGTCAGCTCCGCGCCGCACTCCTCCCGTATCCGCGCCACCAGCCGGACCGCGAGCAGCGAGGTGCCGCCCAGGTCGAAGAAGGCGTCGTCCGGGCCGACCCCGTCCGCCTCCAGGACCTCCGCGAACAACCGGACCAGCGCTTCCTCGCGGGGCGAGGCGGGCTCCCGGGCGGCGGTGCCGCCGGCGAAGACCGGGGCGGGCAGCTCGCGGCGGTCCAGCTTGCCGGCCGGCGAGAGCGGGAAGGCGTCAAGGGCCACGACCACCGCCGGGACCATGTGCTCCGGCAGCTCACGCGCCAGCTCGGCCCGCAGCCGCACCGGATCGGCGCCGCCGCCGGTCACATAGCCGACCAGCCGGTCCTCCCACACCACGGCGCACGCCCCGTCCACACCGGGCCGGGCCGCGAGGGCCGCCTCGATCTCGCCCAGCTCGATGCGCTGGCCGCGCAGCTTGACCTGGTGGTCGGTGCGGCCGAGGTACTCCACCTCGCCGGCCGCGGTCCAGCGCGCCAGGTCGCCGGTGCGGTACATCCGGGCGCCGGCCGGCCCGAACGGGTCGGGCAGGAACCTCGACGCCGTCAGCTCGGGCCGGTCCAGGTAGCCGTCGGCCAGCTGCACCCCGGCCAGGAACAGCTCCCCGGGCACGCCGGGCGGGCACGGCTGGAGCGCTGCGTCCAGCACGTACAGGCGGGTGTTCCACACCGGCCGCCCGATCGGCACCGGTCCTGAGTGCGCCGGGTCCACCGCGTGGTACGAGACGTCCACGGCGGCCTCCGTCGGCCCGTACAGGTTGTGCAGCTCCAGGCCGGGCAGCACGCGCCCGGCGGCCTGCGCGGTCTCCCGGGGCAGCGCCTCGCCGCTGCAGAACACCCGGCGCAGCGCCTCCGCGCAGCCGGCGGCCTCCGGGGCGGCCAGGAAGACCTGGAGCATCGACGGCACGAAGTGGCAGGTGGTGACGGCCTGTTCGCGGATCAGCCGGGCCAGGTACACCGGGTCCTTGTGCCCGCCGGGCTCGGCCACCACCAGTGCCGCGCCCTCCCGCAGCGGCCAGAAGAACTCCCACACCGACACGTCGAAGGACGACGGCGTCTTCTGCAGCACCCGGTCCGCCGCCGTGAGGCGGTAGGCGTCCTGCATCCAGCGCAGCCGGTTGTCGATCGCCCGGTGCGGGACGACGACGCCCTTGGGGCGGCCGGTGGAGCCCGAGGTGTAGATGACGTACGCCGGATGCGCCGGGGTCAGCGCCCTGGCCGGGTTCGTCCACGGGTACCCGGACACGTCGAGGCCGTCCAGGACGACCAGCGGGGTGCCCGCGTCCGCCGGGAGGCGGCCGGCGCGGTCGGTGACGGCGCAGACCGGGCCGGCGTCCTGGAGCATGTACGCCAGCCGCCGCGCCGGGTAGTCCGGGTCGAGGGGCAGGTAGGTGGCGCCGGCCTTGAGCACCGCGAGGAGCGTCACGATCAGCTCCGCCGAGCGCGGCACCGACACGGCGACCACCGCGCCGGGGCCCGCCCCGAGCGACTGGAGGTGCCGGGCCAGGCGGTTGGCGCGGGTGTTCAGCTCCGCGTAGGTCAGCGCCTCGTCACGGAAGACCAGGGCGGTCGCGCCGGGGGCGCGGGCCGCCTGCGCCTCGATCGGGCCGATCAGGGTGGTCGGGGGCAGGGCGCGGTCGGTGTCGTTGAACTCGGTGACGACGAGGGCGTGTTCGGCCGGTGTGGCGATGGAGTGCGCGGTGAGCGGGAGGTGCGGGTCGGCGTGTGCGAGGCGGTCCACCAGGTGCAGGTAGCGCCGCTGGTGGGCGGCGAGGTCGGCGTCCTCGTAGAGCGCCGGGTTGCCGTCGTGGTCCAGGGCGAGGCCCCGGCCGTCGGCGCGGTCGTAGATGTTGACCGTCAGGTCCTCGACCGGCCCCGCGGACAGGTTGCGGGCGCGGGCGGGGGCGCCGGCGAAATCCACGCCGTAGTCGAAGGGCATGACGTTGACCAGCGGGCCGACCAGGGCGCGGTTCTCGCCGAGCAGGCCGAGGTCGCGGCGGATGTCCTCGTAGCGGTAGCGCTGGTGGCGGCGCACCTCGCGGATGCCGAGCACCACCTGCCGCACCAGCTCGGCGAAGGTCGCCTCGGGGGAGACGGTCAGCCGGAGCGGCAGCACGTTCATCACCATGCCGGGCACGCGCAGCGCCACCGAGCCCATGCGGCCCATCATCGGCAGGCCCAGCACCACGTCCCGGCTCGCCGTGGCGCGGGAGGTGTACAGCGCCTGGGCGGCGATCAGCACGTCCGGCCAGGTCGCGCGGAGCCCGGCCGCCAGGTCCTTCAGGAGAGCGGTGCTCTCCGGGGAGAGGCGTGCGCTGCGGCGCCGGAAGGTACGTGACGGCAGCGCGCCGCGCCCGGCCAGCCGGGGCACCTCAGGGCGGTCGGCGAACGCCCGGGCCCAGTGCGCCCGGTCGGCCGCGCGGGCCGGCGAGATGCGGTAGGAGGCGTCGTCCGCGACCAGGGCGGCCAGCGTGCCGAAGGAGCGCGGCGCGGGCTCCTCGCCGCGGACCAGCGCCGCGTAGACCTCGGCGGTGCGGCGCACCAGGAGCGAGTAGCCGTAGCCGTCCATCACCAGGTGGTGGACGCTCTGGTACCACAGCCACCGGTCGGCGCCGACGCGGAACAGGGCGTGCCGGAACGGCGGCCCCGCCGCCAGGTCGAACGGGCGGGCCAGGTCGGCGCGCATCCACGCCTCGGCGCCGGCCGCGTCCAGGTCCTCGCGGACCGTCAGCGGCACCTCGACGGCCTCCGCGAGGTGCTGGCGCGGCCCGTCCGGGGTGTCCTCGACGCGGACCCGCAGCGCGTCGGACTCCGCGGCGGTGCGGCGCAGCGCCTCGGCGAACAGCGCCGGGTCGAGCGGACCGTCGATCTCCAGGCACTCGGCGGTGTTCTGCGCGGGGCTCGCCGGGTCCAGGGCCTGCGCGTACCACATCCCCGACTGGGCGGCCGTGAGCGGCAGGGCGCTCATACCGCCCCCAGCAGCGGCGCCCACGCCTCGACGGCGGGGCGCTCGGCGAGGTCGGCGAACCCGGCCGTCACGGCGTGCTCGCGGCGCCAGCGTTCAAGCAGCGCCATGATGCGCACCGAGTCCAGGCCGTAGTCGACCAGGTTCTCGTCGACGGGTATGTCCGCCGGGTCCTCGCCGAGGCAGTCGGCGACGTCGCTGCGTATCTGTTCCACGGTGAGCGGCACGGTTCAGACCTCCTGGAGGAGCGCGTCGGTGGTGGTGACGACCGCGCAGCGGCCGGCGGCCCAGCGCAGCGCCATGTCGTGGTCGGCGCGGGAGAAGTCGGCGACGGCGTCGGCGACCACGAACGCCCGCAGGTCCCGCTGCCAGGCGTCGGCGGCGGTCATCAGCACGCCGATGTGCGCGTACACGCCGGTGAGCACGAGCTGGTCGCGGCCGCTCTCGCGCAGCAGATCGGCGAGGCCGGTGCGGACGAAGGCGCTGTACTTCCACTTCGTCAGCACCGTGTCCCCCTCCTCGGGGGCCACCTCGACCGGCGTGGCGAGCGCCGCGGGGTCGTCGGCCACGCCGGGGCCCCAGAAGTCCAGCTGGAGGCCGCGCTCCTCGGGCGTCTGGCCGCCGCGCTGGGCGGAGTAGACGACCGGGACGCCGAGGCGCCGGTACTCCTTCAGCAGCCGGGCGGTGTTGCCGAGCATGCCGGTCAGCGGCTGCTCGCCGGCCGGGAAGGCGGACAGGAAGTGCTGCTGGAGGTCGTGCACGAGCAGCACGGCACGCGCCGGGTCCACGGTCCACGGCACGCGGTTCGCGGGCAGTTCGTCCGGCGCGGGGAGCGGATAGGGGGCGATGGCGGGGAGTGCCATGGGGGTGGGGCCTCTCGGGGAAGGGGGGTCAGGGCCGGCCGGCGGCGGAGCGCAGGTGCTTCTTGCTCACCTTGCCGACCCCGGTGTGCGGGAAGACGTCCACGAACTCCACGAGGTCGGGGACCTTGTAGGCGGCGACGCCGCGTTCGCGCACGAACCGTTTGACCGCGACGGGCTTCAGCGGCTCGGCGCCCGCGCGCAGGATCACGTAGGCCAGGGAGCGCTCGCCCAGGTACTCGTCCGGCACCGACACCACCGACACGTCGTGCACGGCGGGGTGGCCGAGGATGATGTTCTCGATCTCCTCCGGCGCGATCTTCTCGCCGCCCCGGTTGATCTGGTCCTTGGCCCGGCCCTCCACCACCAGGTGCCCGGTCGGAAGGCGGCGCACGATGTCGCCGGTGCGGTAGAAGCCGTCCGCCGTGAAGGCCCGCGCGTTGTGCTCCGGCGCCCGCCAGTAGCCGCGGATCGTGTACGGGCCGCGGGTCAGCAGATGCCCGAACTCCCCGTCCGGGACGTCCGCGTCGGCGTCGTCCACGACGCGGACCTCGTCGTCCGGGGAGATCGGCCGGCCCTGGGTGGTGACCACCGTCTCGGGGTCGTCGGTGAGGCGCGTGTAGTTGACCAGGCCCTCCGCCATGCCGAAGACCTGCATCAGCCGGCAGCCCAGGGCCGGCTCCAGGCGGCGCGCCGCCCGCTCGCTGTACTTGGCGCCGCCGACGAGGACCAGCTCCAGGGACGACAGGTCGTACGCGGTGTGCGGCGCCGCCTCCGTCCAGGCCAGCGCCAGCGGCGGCACCAGCCCTGTCATGGTGACCCGCTCGTCCCGCACCAGGCGGAACGCGGTGTCCGGGTCGGGCCGCGGGCACAGCACCACCGTGCCGCCGGCCGCCAGCACGCCCAGCCAGCCCGGGCTGCTCATCGGGAAGTTGTGCGCGGCCGGCAGCGCCACCAGGAAGCGGGTGCCCTCGTCGACGCCGCAGATCTCGTTCGAGCCGAGCACCGAGTACAGGTAGTCGTCGTGGGTGCGCGGGATCAGCTTGGACACGCCCGTCGTGCCGCCGGACAGCTGGAGGAAGGCCAGCTCGTGCGCCTCGGGCCCGTCGAACGGGCCGGCCGGCTCGCGGGGCACGTCCGCCAGCGCGGTGTGGGCGCCCGGCTCGCCGGCCACGAGGACGTGCCGCAGGGTCGGCGCCTGCGCCCGTACCCGGGAGGCCAGTTCGCGGTGGTCGTAGCCCTCGTGAAGGTCCGGGATCACGTACGCGACCGCCTCGGCGAAGGCGCAGAAGTGGGCGATCTCGGTGTCCCGGTGCGCGGGCAGCGCGTACACCGGCAGCGCGCCGATCCGGAACAGCGCGAAGACGACCTCGAAGAACTCGCCCGTGTTGGGCAGTTGGACGACCACCCGGTCGCCCTTGCCGATGCCCCGGGCCAGGAAGCCGGCGGCCAGCCGGTCGGCGGCCTCGTCCAGCTCCCGGTAGGTCCAGGTGCGCCGGGCGGGCGCCGGGTCCACCACGGCCGTCCGGTCGGGGTGCTCGGCGGCGCGCTCGCGCAGCAGGGCGCCGAAGGTCTGCCCGCGCCAGTGGCCGGCGGCGCGGTAGCGGGCCGCGAACTCCGCGGGCCAGGTGGGCGCGTCGACACCCGGGGTGACGCTCACAGCGAGGCTCCCACCGCGTCGAGGAAGGTGCGGAACTTGGCGGCGGTCTCCGCCGTCTCGGCCTCCGGCGTGGAGGCGGCCACCACACCGGCGCCGGCGAACAGCCGGAGCGTGCGCCCCTCGGCCTCGGCGCAGCGGATGGTGACGACCCATTCGCCGTCGCCGTCGGCGTCCTGCCAGCCGACCACCCCGGTGTAGGCGCCGCGGTCGAAGGGCTCCGACTCGGCGATCACGGCCCGGGCCACCTCGGTGGGCGTGCCGCACACCGCCGGGGTGGGGTGCAGGGCGGAGGCCAGGTCCAGGGCGGTCGTGGCCGGGTCGGCGAGGTCGCCGGCGACCGTGGTGGACAGGTGCCACATGGTGGCGGTGCGCACCAGGGTGGGCCGCGCGGGCACGTCCAGGGAGCGGCAGAACGGCGCGAGCGCCTCGCGTACGGCGTCCACCACGACCGCGTGCTCGTGCAGGTCCTTCTCGGACTCCAGCAGGGCGACCGCGCGCCGGACGTCCTCGGCGAGGTCGGCGCTGCGCGGCGTGGAGCCGGCCAGCGGGTTGGCGGTCAGCCGCCCGCCCTGCCGGGCGACCAGCAGTTCGGGGCTGGCGCCGATCAGGGTGCGGCCCGGGGCGGTGGGTACCGCGAAGGTGTAGCCGGCCGGGTCGCGGCGGGCCAGCCGGCGCAGCATCGCGGGCAGGTCGGGCTCGCGCGGGGAGGTCAGCTCCAGGGTGCGGGCGAGCACGACCTTGGCGAACTCGCCGGCCCGCATCCGCGCCACCGCCCCGGCCACCGCGGCGCCGTACCGCGCCGCCTCCGGCACCTCGCGCACCCGCCACGCGGGCCGGTCCGGGTCCTCGGGCACCGGCAGCGCGATCAGCGGGTCCTCGCGCAGCGGGGGCGCCCAGCGCACGGTGTCCGGCACGGCGAGCGCGTCCGGGGCGTCCGGGGCGAAGGGCAGGGCGCCCATCACGACCGGCGCGGGGGCGCCGGGGCGGCGCAGCCGGGCCAGGGCCTCGCGCACCCGCTCGGCCGGCGGTGCGGGGGTCTGGGATATCTCGGCGGCCGTGCCGCGGCCCAGCAGGGTGCGGTGGGGGGTGGCCAGGAAGCGGTCGCCGGCGGGCCGGTAGGACTCAAGCAGGGCGGTCGCGGCACCCGGCGCGACCGGCGCGGTCTCGGGGGCGGCCCCGTGCGGGGCCTCGGGCAGGGAGAGGGACATGACTGTCTCCAGTGGGGGAGAGACGCTTCCCGGGGCTCAGGCCCGCAGGGTGGCGCCGCCGTCGACGTAGAGGTCGTGCATCGTGATGTGCCGGGCGCGGTCGGAGGCGAGGAAGACCACCGCGTCGGCGATGTCGGAGGGGTCGGCGATCCGGCCCAGCGGGATCCCCGTGCGGTAGCTGCCGAGGTCGCCGGCGATCACCCGGGCCGCCGCGGCCCCCTCGTCGCCCGCCGGCCACAGGGAGCGCTGCATGGCGGTGAGGGTCGAGCCCGGGGAGACGGTGTTGCACCGCACGCCCCGCCCGGCCACCTCCAGGCCCAGGCACTTGGTGAACATCACGGCGGCGGCCTTGGAGGCGGCGTAGGCGGCCATGCCCGCGCGGGGCACGCCGGCCGCGTTGGAGGCGACGGTGACCACCGAGCCGCTGCCCCGGGCGGCCATCCGGCGGGCGACGGCGCGCGAGACGTGGAAGACACCGGTGGCGTTGACGGCGAACGTGGCCGCCCAGTCCTCGTCGGTGAGGTCCACGACGTCCGAGGAGCGCAGGATGCCCGCGACGTTGACCGCGATGTCCAGCGGGCCGAGGGCGTCCTCGGTCTCGGCGACCAGCGCCTCCACGGCGCCGGCGTCGGTGACGTCCAGCGGGCGCGCGGTGACGCGCTCGCCGTGCTCCTTCGCCAGCGTCTCGACGTCCTCGCCGGAGAGGTCGGTGGCGACCACCCGGGCACCCTCGGCGGCGAGCGCCGCGACCACCGCCGCGCCGATGCCCCGGCCCGCCCCCGTCACGAGGGCGAGCCGGCCGGCGATGCCGGAGGTCACGAGGCCAGCGCCTTGGCCAGGTCGTCCAGGACGATCCGCGCGGCGAGCGGGCCGCCGGCGCTGTTCCAGGCGGAGCCCTGGACGACCTCGACGTGGCCCTCCTGCTCCGCCTTCAGGCGGCCGAAGTTCGGCACCTTCCGCGCGTCGGCGTACGCCTTCTCCCCGTCGGCGCGGTCGCCGAGGGTGCCGAAGAACAGCCAGTCGCCGTCGATGGTGGACAGCTTCTCCAGGCTGACCGGCTCGCTGTGCCCGGTGCCCTGCCCGCGCTGCCCGGCAGGCCGGTCCAGGCCGAGCGCGGTCAGCGTGGAGCCGACGTGGTTCTTGCCGCGGCCGACGACCGAGGGCGCCTTGTTCTGCCAGCGCACCACGCTGACCACAGCGCCGGCGTTCTTGCCCAGCTTGCCCTTCGTCGCGGTCACGTCGCTGTCGAAGCCGGCCAGCAGTTTGTCGGCCTCGGCCTTGCGGTTCAGCGCGTCCGCGGTGGCGGTGAACGCCTTCTTCCAGTCCTCGTTGAGCTTGGCGGTCACCACGGTCGGGGCGATGGACTCCAACTTGGCGACCTGGCCCTTCACGGCGGTCGTCTCGTCAAGGAGGATCAGGTCGGGCTGGAGCGCGGCCAGTTTCTCCATGTCGGCCTCGGCGACGGTGGCGACGACCTCCGCCTTGCCGGCCTTGTCGGCCAGATAGGTGGAGACGCCCTGCTGCCCGCGCCCCGCGGTCGCGCCGACCGGCTGCACGCCGAGGGCGAGGGCCGCGTCGAGGGTGGGCTCGCTGAGCGTGACGACCTTCTTGGGGGCGGCGGGCACGTCGACCTTCCGGCCGGTGGCGTCGGTGACCTGGCGGCTGTCCGACCCCTGGCCGGCCGCGTCGTCGCCGTCGTCGTCACCGCAGGCGGTCAGCAGCAGCGCTCCGGCCACCACGGCGGCGGCGGAGGTCAGGACGGTTCTGCGGGCGGCGCGTGCAGGGGACATGAGGGTGGGACTCCTTCTGAGCTGAGAGCGGAGGACATCGGTGTCGTGCGGCGGAAGGTCTCGGGGTCAGGCGGTCGCGGCCCGGCCGGAGCCGAGCAGCCGGACCAGCCCTGCGGCCAGGGCGCCGTGCCAGCAGGCGTAGTCGTGGCCGCCGTTGTAGGCGTCGTACGTGACGGCGTAGCCCGCCGTGCGCAGGGCGTCGTACAGGGCGAGGCTGTGCTCGACCATGGCGCCCTCGTGCAGCCCGACGTCCAGATGGACCGTCACCGGGCGCGCCCCGGTGGCGGCGAAGCGCTCCGCCAGCCACGGGGTGCCGCGCACCGGCGGCTTGGCGGCGCCCGGCGGCGGCAGTCCGGGGCGCCACCACAGGGAGGCGGACTGGGCGAGGACGTTGCCGAACCGGTCGGGGCGCGCGTAGCCGGCGTACAGGGCGGTCATGGCGCCGAGGCTCTGCCCGGCGACCAGGGTGCGGCGCGGGTCCGTGGTGAGCGGCCAGCGGCCCGCGGCCCAGGGCAGCAACCGGTCGGCCAGGAAGGCGACGAACGGCTTGCGACCGCCGAGGTCCTGCCAGCGGGTGCGCCGGTCCACGGCGTCCGGCGCCACCACGACCAGCGGCGGCAGCGCGCCGTCGGCTATCAGCGCGTCCAGCGTGGCGCCGAACCCGAGCCGCCCGAACCACATGTCGCCGTCGCACACCACCGCCACCGGCAGCGGCGCGGTGCCGGCCCCGTCGAGGCCCGGCGGCAGGTACACCCAGGCGTCCCGGTCGCCGACCGGCGCGGCGCCCGGCACCCGGTGCCGCTCCACCCGCCCGGCCGGCACGGTGCCCCGGCGCCCGGCCCACGGCTCGGCCGGGGCGCCGGGCAGGGCGAAGACCGAGGCGTCGGCCGGCTGCCAACGGGTGGCCACCGTGGCCGGGTTGAGCGGGTCGGCGGCGGCGTGCGCCAAGAGCGAGCGCAGCCGCTGCTGGAGGGCGCCCTGCTCGGCCGGGGGCTCCTTGAGGGAGATGTCGGCGGCCAGCCGGTAGGAGCCGCGGTGGTCGGCGCGCAGCCGGAGGCCGAGGTGCCAGACGTCGGTGCCCGGCACCCGCTCCAGGAGCGAGGCGGCCAGGTGGTCGCGGTCGGTGATGCGGTTGCCGAACAGCAGCACCTGACGGGTGGTCCGGTGGCCCCGCCACAGGAAGGTGACCGCGCGGTGGCCGGGTTCGCCGGGCAGCTCCTCGACCAGCGGGGTGCCCCGGCGCCCGGCCTCGCGCCAGAACTCGGCGGTCAGCCGGGCCCGTCGCGCCTCGTCGGCCCCGGACACCGCCGCCGCCAGGCGCGCGACGCGCGGGCCCGTGACCCGGACCGGACGGACGTCCGGGGCGCCGGTGTCGCGGGGGGTGGGGCGGGGGAGCGTGGTCATCGCGTCTTCTCCGGAACCGGTGGTCGAGGTCGGAAGAGAGGTCTAGGCTGCCGACAGGATCGTCAACAACCGAGGTAAGGCTAGCCTAAGCTAAGCACATGTCCTTCGGAATGTGTGCTCCGCGTCCAGTCGGCCCGCTCCCCGGCACCCGCCCCGTCAACTCCCGGGCGGGCAGGGCGTGACCGCCGCGACCACCCTTGCGCCGCCGGACGGGACGCCCGCGGAGCGGCGCCCCCGTCACCGCGTCGCGCGGCGCTCGGCGGGCCTGCTGCTCGGCGTCGTGCTCCTGGTGGCGGCCGTCGCCCTGTCGCTCGCCGTGGGTACCAAGCAGATCGCCCTCGACCAGGTCTGGTCGGCCCTGTTCGCCCCCACCGGTTCCGAGAACGACGCCATCGTGCGGGACCTGAGGCTGCCGCGCACCGTCATCGGGGCCGCCGTCGGCGCCGCCCTCGGCCTCGGCGGCGCCGTCATGCAGACCCTCACCCGCAACCCGCTGGCCGACCCGGGGCTGCTCGGCGTCAACGCGGGCGCCGCCGCTGCCGTCGTCACCGCCATCGGCGTCCTCGGCATCACGTCGTTCACCGGGTACCTGTGGTTCGCCCTCGCCGGTGCCGCCGTCGCCGCCACGGTCGTCGGCGCCCTCGGCGGCGGGCGCCGGGCCACCCCGGTGCGGCTCGCGCTCGCCGGGACGGCCGTCAACGCGGCCCTGTTCGGCTACGTCAACGGCCTCTCGCTGTGGCACCTGAGCACGCTCGACGAGATGCGGTACTGGTCCGTCGGCACCCTCGCCAAACGCGATCTGTCCCTGCTGGTCACCGCCTCGCCGCTGCTGCTCGGGGGCGCCCTGCTCGCCTTCGCGCTGGCCCGCCCGCTCGGCGCCGTCGCCCTCGGCGAGGACCACGCGCGGGCGCTCGGCACCTCGGTGCGGCGGGTGCGGCTGCTGTCGGTCCTCGCCGTCACCCTGCTGTGCGGCGGGGCGACCGCCGTGTGCGGGCCGATCGGCTTCCTCGGCCTGATGATCCCGCACGCCGCCCGCGCCTTCTGCGGCCCCGACCCCCGCTGGCTGCTGCCCCTGTGCGCCCTGTACGCGCCGGCGCTGCTGCTCGTCTCGGACGTGGCCGGCCGGGTCCTGGTGCCGCCGTCCGAGATCGAGGTCGGCACCGTCACCGCCTTCCTCGGCGGGCTGCTCTTCATCCACCTGGTCCGGCAGCGGAAGGTGGCCCAGCTGTGACCCTCGTCCAGGACACCCCCGCCCCGCCGCGGACCGCCGTCCGCCGCGGACTCCTGCGCACCGGCCCCTGGTCCGTGCGCTACGACGCCCGCTCCCTCGCCGTCTGCACGGTGCTCGCCCTGCTCACGGCCTCGGCCATGGTGCTCGCCCTCGGCACCGGCGGCTACGAGCTGACGCCGGCTCAGGTGCTGCGGACCCTGGCCGGCGACGGACCGCCCGGCGCCGAGTTCGTGGTGCTCGACCTGCGGCTGCCGCGCGCCCTGGTGGCCGCGCTGGTCGGCTTCGCGCTCGGCACGGCCGGGGCGGTCTTCCAGTCCCTCACCCGCAACCCGCTGGGCAGCCCCGACATCATCGGCTTCGGCAACGGTGCCTCGGCCGGCGCCCTCGTCGCCATCATCGTCCTCGACGCGGGCGCCGCGCAGACCGCCGTCGGCGCGGTGTGCGGGGGCCTCGCCACCGCCACGGCCGTCTACCTGCTGGCCTGGAAGCGGGGCGTGCACGGCTACCGCCTGGTGCTGGTCGGCATCGGCGCCTCCGCGGTGCTCGGCTCGGCCACCAGCTACCTCTACGTGCGCGCCGACATCGGCAAGGCCGCGCAGGCCGCCACCTGGATGATCGGCTCGCTCAACGCCCGCGGCTGGTCCGACGTGCGCATCGCGGCGCTCGGCCTGGTGCTCCTCGTGCCGGTCGTCCTCGCCTGCGGCCGGCGGCTGACCATGCTGGAGATGGGCGACGACACCGCCGCCGCGCTCGGCGTGCCGCCCGAGCGCAGCCGCCTGGTGCTGCTGAGCGCCGGCACGGGGCTGACCGCGATGGCCGTGGCGGCGGCCGGGCCGATCCCCTTCGTGGCCCTCGCGGCCCCGCAGCTGGCCCGCCGGATCACCCGCGCGGCGGGCCCCGGCGTGCTGCCGGCCGGTTGGACGGGCGCGCTCCTGGTCACCGCCGCGGACCTGATCACCCAGCGGGCCACCGGCTCGGCCATCCTCCCGGTCGGCGTGATCACCGGTGTGGCCGGCGGCGGTTACCTGGCGTGGCTGCTGCGGAGGGAGCGGCAGGGGGCGCGGCTTTAGCGGGCGGGGCGGGGATCACCCGGTCGTCACCCGGGAGGGGCCTGCCGCCCGCTCCTTACTTTCCAGTAATATCGCCGCCGCGGGTCCCACCCGACCCGCACCCCCATGAACGGAGACACCGACGTGCCCCGCTCCGACCGTTCCGCCCTCGCGCTCGCCGGCCTGCTGGCCGGCGCCGGTGTCCTGCACTTCGCGCGGCCCCGCCCCTTCGACGCCACCGTCCCGCAGAGCCTGCCCGGCTCGCCCCGCGCCTGGACCTACGCCAGCGGCGTCGCCGAACTCGCCCTGGCCGCCGGCCTCGCCGCGCCCCGCACCCGGCGCACCAGCGCCCGGGCGGCAGCCGCGTTCTTCGTCGGCGTGTTCCCCGCCAACGTCAAGATGGCCTACGACTGGCGCGACAAGCCCGCCCCGCTCAAGCGCGCCGCCTACGGCCGGCTGCCGCTCCAGGTGCCGCTCGTGCTGTGGGCGCGCGGTGTCGCCCGGGGCGCCGGACAGGGCCGGGAGGGAGCATGAGCCGCATCCCCGCCGTCGGCGACACCGTCGAGGACTTCACCCTGCCCGACGGGAGCGGCACCCCGCGCCGGCTGTCCGAACTGCTCGCGGACGGCCCGGTGGTGCTCTTCTTCTACCCCGCCGCCCTGACCCCCGGCTGCACCGCCGAAGCCTGCCACTTCCGGGACCTGGCCGCCGAGTTCGCGGCCGTCGGCGCCCGGGCGGTGGGCGTCAGCGGCGACCCGGTGGAGCGGCAGGCGGAGTTCACCGGACAGCACGGCCTGGACATGCCGCTGCTGTCCGACCCCGAGGGGACGGTCCGCGAGCGCTTCGGCGTGCGCCGCGGCTTCACCCCGCTGCCGACGAAACGGGTCACCTTCGTCATCGGGACCGACCGCACCGTCCTGGCGGTGATCCGCAGCGAGCTGCGGATGAACACCCACGCGGACCGGGCGCTGGCCGCCCTGCGCGCCCGGCGGGAGAACTCCTAGGACGCCTCGGCCGCCACCCCGGCCAGCGTCCGGCCGCTGCGCACCGACCGGGCGCGCCGGGGGTCCGGGGTGCCGGCGCCGCCCCGGGCCGGGCCGCCGCCCGCCCGTACGAGGAGCCACGCCTCCTCGCCCCGGAACCGGGTCAGCGCCCATTCGCCGCGCAGCTTGGCGCCGCGCAGCCGGAACCGGGCATGGCCCTTGTCGAGCGACTCGGCGAAGTCGACCGGCCGCCCCTTGCGGTCGTGGCTCAGCGGCTCGTACGTGCCCCGGTCCCAGACGATCACCGTGCCGCCCCCGTACTCGCCGGCCGGGATCACGCCCTCGAACTCCTCGTAATCCAGGGGATGGTCCTCCGTCGGCACGGCGAGCCGCTTGTCGCCCGGGTCGGCGGACGGCCCCTTCGGCACCGACCAGGACCTGAGCACGTCGCCGACCTGCAGCCGGAAGTCGAAGTGCAGGGTGCTCGCGTCGTGGATCTGCACCACGAACCGCGGCCCGGCCGCCCCGCCCTCCGGTCCGCGCCCCGAAGGCTCCGCGGTGCGGTCGAAGTCGCGCCTGCCGCGGTACGTCCCGAGCGCGTCCGCCTCGCCCACCTCAGAACTCCTCGTGCACCAGCGGATCCCCGCCGAGCCGGCGCTCCGGGCGGGCGGCGACGGCCCGCAGCTGGGCGTCGTCCAGCTCGAAGCCGAAGATGTCGAGGTTGGCCCGCTGCCGGCCGGGGTCGGCGGACTTCGGCACCGGCACCGCGCCGAGCTGGGTGTGCCAGCGCAGCACCGCCTGGGCCGGCGTCACGCCGTGCGCCTCGGCGACCTCGGCCACCGCCGGGTCGTCGAGCACGTCACTGCCCCGGCCCAGCGGGCTCCAGCTCTCGGTGCGGACGCCCTTGCGCTCGTGGTACGCCCGCAGCTCCTCCTGCGGGAGCAGCGGGTGCAGCTCGATCTGGTTCACGGCGGGCAGCTCGCCGGTCTCCTTCTCCAGCCGGTCGATGTGCTCGGCGGTGAAGTTCGAGACGCCGACCGAGCGGACCAGCCCGTCGTCCCGCAGCTTCAGCATCGCCTTCCACGAGTCGACGTACTTGTCGATCCGGGGCAGCGGCCAGTGGATCAGGTACAGGTCGACGTAGTCCAGGCCGAGCCGGGCGCGGGAGTCCTCGAAGGAGGCCAGGGTCTCCTCGTAGCCGTGGTGCCTCCCCGGCAGCTTGGTCGTCACCACGATCTCCTCGCGCGGGACGCCGCTCGCCGCGACCCCGCGGCCGACGCCGGTCTCGTTGCGGTAGTTCGTCGCCGTGTCGATCAGGCGGTAGCCCGTCTCCAGGGCGCTGATCACGGCGCTCTCGGCGTCGTCGTCGGACAGCGGCCAGGTGCCCAGGCCCACGGCGGGGAGGGCGCGGCCGTCGTTCAGGGTGTGTGCCGGGATGCTGATCACGGGCGGACCTTTCCGTGTGGCGTCCCTCCAGCGTCGCGCACCGGGCCGGGGACGATCAACCGGACGGGACCGGGCGGGGTCTGCCACGCTCGTGGCGGAGCCGACACGGACGACCGAGGGAGCGCGCATGACCACGGAGAAGACCACGGCCGAGGCCGGGACCGGCGGCGGGATCGAGGTGCGGCCGGTCGCCGGGCACATCGGCGCCGAGATCACCGGCGTGGACCTGGCGGCCGGCCCGGACGCGGCGCAGGTCGCGGCGATCCGGGCCGCGGTGCTGCGCTGGAAGGTGGTGTTCTTCCGCGGCCAGCGCCTCGACCACGCCGGGCACGTCGCCCTCGCCCGCCGCTTCGGAGAACCGGTCGTGCCGCCCCGGCGCGGCAAGGCGTCCCCGCCGGACGTCCCGGAGATCGAGACGACGGCCGACCGCCTGGAACTGGGCGGTCGGTTCGGCATGCCGCACGACGAGTGGCTGCGCCGCCGCCGGCACACGCTGCACCGCGGCTGGCACTGCGACCACGGCGCCCGCGTCGACCCGCCCGCCGCCACGATCCTGCGCGCCGAGACCGTCCCGCCCTACGGCGGCGACACCACCTGGGCCAACCTGGCCGCCGCCTACGCCGGCCTGTCCGCGCCGCTGCGCGCCTTCGTCGACGGCCTGCGCGCCGAGCACCGCCTCGGCGTCGGCTACCAGCCCCGGCCCGGCGAGGACGCCTACGTACGGCACCTCCTGGACCACCAGGTCGCCACCGTCCACCCGCTGGTGCGGGTGCACCCCGAGACCGGGGAGCGGGTGCTGTTCGTCAACGGCTACTACGTCGAGCAGATCGCCGGCCTCTCCCGTCCGGAGAGCCAGGCGATCCTGGACCTGCTCCTCGACCAGGTCACCCGGCCCGAGTACACCGTCCGCTTCCGCTGGGAGCCGGGCAGCGTCGCCTTCTGGGACAACCGGGCCACCGTCCACCTCGCGCCCAGCGACAACGCCCACCTGGACCATCCCCGGGTCATGCACCGCGTGATGCTCGCCGGCGAGGTGCCCGTCGGGGTGGACGGCTCCCCCTCCGAGGCCCTCCTCGGGAGCGAGCCGGGCCGCTGGTGAGCCGGACCCCGCTGCCCGGTCAGCCGAGCGGGATGACCACCTCGTCCTCCACCGGCGGGTCCAGCTCCTGCGCCAGGTTGCCGGTCGCGGCGTGGCAGCGCAGCCGGACCGCCTGCGGGGTGACGTCCAGGCGCAGGAAGCACTTGAAGAACGGCGGGCTGTAGGTCGCCGAACTCGGCGAGAACAGCTGCGTGTAGATCTTGCGCACCGGCAGCCGGAACCGCTTCCCGCGGTCCGGCCGCCGCCCGGTGCCGAGCAGCCCGGCGACCAGCCGGGTGCGCAGGGTGACCGGCGCGGACGCCCTCGGGGAGCGGGCCGGGCGGATGCCGAGCCGCTCGGTGACCACCGCCGTCGCCTCGTCCTCGGTCAGCGTGAAGAACCGCCGCAGCCGCAGCCGCCGCCCGTAGAGCCGGCTGTAGAAGGCGAGGGAGTCGCCGCGCAGCGGGTAGCAGCGGAAGTCCTCCTCGCCGACACCGCCCACCGAGACCCGGGGGATGGTGTGCGTGGCGTGCATGAACGCGCCCCCGCCGCCCGCGACGACGTACTGGATCGTGCGGCCGTCCACGTCGACTGGGTAGCGCTGGTAGTTGTGGATGTCGCCGCCGATCGCCGCCACATAGCGGTGGGCCGGATCGCGCACGATGTCGTCCACCGTGCCGCCGCCCTCGATCTCGCACGGGTGGTGCGCGCCGTCCACGTACAGGGGCGAGCCGGTGACGAGGATCTTCGGCCGCGGGTCGCGCGACACCTCGCGCAGCCAGGCGCCCTGCTCGGCGTCGAGGGTGCCGAGCAGCCCGGTGTCGATGCCGACGATCCGCAGGGGGCCAGCGTCGATCGCCCAGTACGGCCCCGGCTGCACGGCCTGCTGCCCGGGCGCGCCGCGCAGCGCGCGGGCCTCGTCCAGGCGCCGCCCGTCGTCCGGCCCGGGCCGGTGCCACAGCAGGGACCGCAGCCGGGCCCGGCTGAACGGGCGCGGCGCCGGCTCCGGCGGCAGGGGCGGCGCGTCGTCGCAGAAGACCCGCATGAAGGCGCCGAGGCCCTCGTACCAGTCGTGGTTGCCGGGTATCGCGTAGACGGGCGCCGGATAGTCCCGGTAGGGGCGGAAGAACTTCGTGTCGTAGTCGTCGGCGCTGCCCACCGGGTAGATGACGTCGCTCGCGATGACGGCGAACCGGGTGTCCCCGCCCGCCCGCAGCAACCCGGGCACGACGGCGTACTGCGGGTCGTCGCCCTCCCCGGTGTCGCCGATCACCAGGAAGGAGAACTCCTCCGGGTCCGTCCGCCGGATCACCTTGTCGGCCGGCGCCCCCGCCGCCGCCCGCTGCGCCACCCAGCGGCTCCGGGTGGCGCCCGTGGGGTCCCCGAACCAGGAGGCCAGCACGCCGTTGCGGGCGGCCCACAGCGTCCTCGGACTCAGCCAGGAGAGCTTCTCGGTGCGCGGGGGCATCAGGGCGCGGTAGGTGCCGCGCTCGGCGCCGCCCCAGCCGGCGCCTTCGGGGGTGTCGCGTGAGGAGTCAGCCACCCGGGCACGGTAACAACGCCCCCGGCGCGGGGGGGGGGGGGGGGGGGGGGGGGGGGGGGGGGGGCCCCGCCCGCCCCCCCCCCGCCGCCGTCACGCCCGCGTCAGGGCTCGGCGCGAAGTCGCCAGGCCGCTCTGACACCCCGGCGCCGATTCGCCGGGC
>NZ_JBIDAQ010000028.1:0-31854 GCF_043202555.1 Streptomyces sp. NPDC048182
GTGTTGTGTTTTTTTTTGTTTTTTTTTTTTTTTTGTTTTTCGGTCCCGCGCCCCTGTGGGGGGGGGCGCGGGGGGGGGGGGGGGGGGGCGGGCCGGGGGGGGGGGGGGGGGGGGGCCCCCCCCCCCCCCCCCCCCCCCCGGCACCCCCACCCCCCTCCCCCGGCGACGGCGCCCCGTCCGGAAAGTCACGCCCCATGCCCCGCTTCCTCGTCCGCCGCATCCTCGGTGCGCTGGTCATCCTGCTGATCATCAGCGCCATCACCTTCTGGCTCTTCTACGCCGTGCCGCGCGACCCGGCCCAGATGTCCTGCGGCAAGAACTGCACGCCGGAAGCGCTGGCCCGGATCAGGAAGAACCTGGGCATCGACGAGCCGATGCCGGTCCAGTACTGGCACTGGCTGGTCGGCGTCTTCGCCGGACGGGACTACGCCGGCTACGGCAACTGCCCCGCGCCGTGCCTCGGCTACTCCTTCGCCAACAACGTGCCGGTCTACGAGACGATCAAGGACCGGCTGCCGCTGACCCTCTCGCTCGCCTTCGGCGCGGCCGCCGTCTTCCTGGTCTTCGGCGTCGGCGCCGGCATGATCGCCGCCGTCAAGCAGGGCAAGGCCCTGGACAAGATCGCCAGCTCGCTGTCGCTGCTCGGCTCCTCGCTGCAGATCTATTTCGTCGGCTACATCGCGATGTACTTCTTCGTCTCCCAGCTCGACATCCTCGACCAGCCGTCCTGGACGCCGCTGACCGAGAACCCGGCGTCCTGGTTCTCCGGACTGCTGCTGCCCTGGCTGACGCTGTCGCTGATCTTCGCCGCCAACTACACCCGTATGACGCGCTCGCAGATGGTGGAGCAGCTGAGCGAGGACTACGTCCGCACCGCCCGGGCCAAGGGCCTCTCCCGGCGCAACGTCTTCTTCCGCTTCGCCTGGCGCGGCGCCATGGGCCCGATCGTCACGCTGTTCGGCATCGACCTCGGTGTGCTGATCGGCGGCGCCATCATCACGGAGTCGACGTTCAGCCTGCCGGGCATCGGCCGGCTCGCGATCCAGTCGGTGAACCAGTCCGACCTGCCGATGCTGCTCGGCGTCACCGTGCTGTCGGCCGGCGCGATCGTGATCTTCAACATCATCGTCGACGCCGTCTACGCCCTGATCGACCCGCGGATCCGGCTCGCCTGACCCTCCGCCCCCTCCCCCCTGCCTTCGCATCACCCCCAGGAGCGTCCCCGTGACGAGCACCGATCCGCAGCCCTTCCTCTCCGTCAGGGACCTGAAGGTCCACTTCTCCACCGAGGACGGCATCGTCAAGGCCGTCGACGGGCTCTCCTTCGACCTCGCCCAGGGCCAGACGCTCGGCATCGTGGGCGAGTCGGGTTCGGGCAAGTCGGTCACCAATCTGACGATCCTGGGGCTGCACGACCGCGACCACACCGCCATCGACGGCGAGATCCTGCTCGACGGCAAGGATCTGCTGACCGCCTCCGAGCGGGAGCTGGAGCGGCTGCGCGGCAACAAGATGTCCATGATCTTCCAGGACGCCCTGGCCTCGCTGTCGCCGTACCACACGGTCGGCCGGCAGATCGCCGAGACGTACCGCAAGCACACCGGCGCCTCCAAGAAGGAGGCCAGGGCGCGGGCGGTGGAGATGCTGCGCCGGGTGGGCATCCCGCAGCCGGACATGCGGGTGGACGACTACCCGCACCAGTTCTCCGGCGGCATGCGCCAGCGCGCGATGATCGCCATGGCGCTGGTCTGCGACCCCGAGCTGCTCATCGCGGACGAGCCGACCACCGCCCTGGACGTCACCGTGCAGGCGCAGATCACCGACCTGCTCAAGGAACTCCAGCAGGAGTTCGGCACCGCCATCGTCTTCATCACCCACGACCTCGGCGTCATCGCCGACATCGCGGACGACGTGCTGGTGATGTACGGCGGCCGGTGTGTGGAGCGCGGGACCAAGAAGGAGGTGCTGCGCGACCCGCAGCACCCCTACACGCTGGGTCTGATGAGCTCCATGCCGAGCCTGGACGGGCCGGTCGACGTGCCGCTCTCGCCGATCCCGGGCTCGCCGCCGTCGCTGCTCAACCCGCCCACCGGCTGCCGCTTCCACCCGCGCTGCGCGTTCGCCGAGAAGGTCCCGGGCGGGCGGTGCGCCACCGAGCGGCCGCTGCTCGAGGTCGTCGGGGGCCGCGGCTCCGCCTGCCACCTCCCCCACGAGCAGCGCGCGGAGCTGTTCGCCGACTACGCCGGTACCCGGCTCATCTGACGTACGAAAGACAGGACTTCACCATCATGAGCACCGCGGAAACGCTCCTGGACGTCAGCGGCCTGACCAAGCATTTCCCGATCAAGGGCGGCTTCCCGATCCGCCGCACGGTCGGCGCCGTCCGCGCCGTGGACGGCCTCGACTTCCAGGTCGGGGTGGGCGAGAGTCTCGGCCTGGTCGGTGAGTCGGGCTGCGGCAAGTCGACCACGGGCCGGCTCATCACCCGGCTCCTGGAGCCGACCGCCGGGAAGATCACGTATCAGGGGCAGGACATCACGCACGCGGGCCGCAAGGGCCTCGCGCCGATCCGCTCCGAGATCCAGATGATCTTCCAGGACCCGTACGCCTCCCTGAACCCGCGGCAGACGGTCGGCAAGATCATCTCCGGGCCGATGGAGATCAACGAGATCAACCCGGCCGGCGGGCGCGAGAAGCGGGTGCGCGAGCTGCTCGAGATCGTGGGCCTCAACCCCGAGCACTTCAACCGCTTCCCGCACGAGTTCTCCGGCGGCCAGCGCCAGCGCATCGGCGTCGCCCGGGCCCTCGCCCTGGAGCCGAAGCTCATCGTCGCCGACGAGCCGGTCTCCGCGCTCGACGTCTCCATCCAGGCGCAGGTCGTCAACCTGCTCCAGAAGGTGCAGCGCGAGCTGGGCATCGCGTTCGTCTTCATCGCCCACGACCTCGCCGTGGTGCGGCACTTCTCACAGCGCGTCGCGGTCATGTACCTCGGTAAGATCATGGAGATCGCCGACCGCGACGATCTGTACGGAAACCCGCGTCACCCCTACACGCGTGCCCTGCTGTCCGCCGTGCCCGAGGCGACGGTGGACGAGACGACGCCCCGCGAGCGCATCCGGCTCGTCGGCGACGTCCCGTCCCCGATCAACCCGCCCTCCGGCTGCCGGTTCCGCACGCGGTGCTGGAAGGCGACGGACAAGTGCGCTTCGGAGGTGCCGCCGCTGGTGCAGGTGGAGGGCAACAAGCCCGGCCATCTGACGGCCTGCCACTACCCCGAGACGGCGGACGGCTCGCCCGCCGACCGTCTCGACAAGAGCCCCCGGGCCGCCGCCTGACACACCCCATTTCGTCAGCGGTGGCCCGCGGAACGGACTTCTCGCCGGCCCATTGACCCGAGCTGCGAATCGTCCGCTTCCAGGGAAACCGAGGGCCCGCGCCTCCCCAGGCGCGGGCCCTCGGTGTCGTTCCGGTTCCGGGACCGGGATCAGTCCTTGCCCGGCTCCTCCTCCGCGACCCCCTCCAGGGCGGCCAGCGCCGGGTCGAGCACGATGTCCTCCGCGCGGGCCTCGATCGTCGGGTCCTCGGGGAAGTGGCAGGCCGTCAGGTGGCCCTCGCGGGAACCGTCGATGCGGACCAGCGGGGGGATCTCCGAGGCGCACTTGTCCTGCGCCTTCCAGCAGCGGGTGCGGAAGCGGCAGCCGGAGGGCGGGTTGATCGGCGAGGGCACGTCGCCGGCCAGCCGGATGCGCTCGCGCCGGCCGCTGCCGCCGTCCTCGTCCAGGTTCACCTCGGGCACCGCGGAGAGCAGGGCGTGGGTGTAGGGGTGGCGGGGCCGGGTGTAGATGGAGTCGCGGTCGCCGACCTCGATCACCTTGCCGAGGTACATCACCGCCACCCGCTGCGAGAAGTGCCGGACGACGGCCAGGTCGTGGGCGATGAACAGGAAGGCGATGCCGAGTTCGCGCTGCACCTGCTGGAGCAGGTTCACCACCTGCGCCTGGATGGAGACGTCGAGCGCGGAGACCGGCTCGTCGGCGACGATGAGCTTCGGCTCCAGGGCGAGCGCGCGGGCCACGCCGATGCGCTGGCGCTGGCCGCCGGAGAACTCGTGCGGGAAGCGGTTGAAGTGCTCGGGGTTCAGGCCGACCGTCTCGAGGAGTTCACGCACCCGCTTCTCGCGCCCGCCCGCCGGGTTGATGCCGTTGATCTCCATCGGCCCGGAGATGATCTTTCCGACCGTCTGCCGCGGGTTCAGCGAGGAGTACGGGTCCTGGAAGATCATCTGGATCTCGGAGCGGATCGGCGCCAGGCCCTTCCGTCCCGCGCGCGTGATGTCCCGCCCCTTGTACGTGATCTTCCCGGCGGTCGGCTCCAGGAGCCGGGTGATCAGCCGCCCGGTGGTCGACTTGCCGCAGCCCGACTCCCCCACGAGACCGAAGCTCTCCCCGGTGTGCACGGTCAGGTCGATGCCGTCCACGGCCTGCACCTGGCCGACCGTCCGCCGGATCGGGAAGCCTCCCTTGACCGGGAAGTGCTTGGTCAGGCCCTCGGCCACCAGCAGCGGCTCCCCGGGCCCGCCGGCCGCGGACTCGCGGGGGGCGGGGAGGACGAGGTCTTCTTTCATGACTCCTCTTTCGTGCGCCGGGTTGCGCCGGGTTGCGTCGGGGACCGTCACCGCGGGTTCCTACCCGAGCCGGGGCCGGATCTCGCCCAGGAAGATGGTCCGCTTCTCCTCCGCCGTCAGATGGCACGCCGAGGAGCGGTCCGTGCCGAGCAGCGGCCGTTCGGTGACGCAGCGGTTGCCGCCGACCCGGTCCTGGAAGGCGCAGCGCGGGTGGAAGCGGCAGCCGCTGGGCGGGTTGAGCAGGGAGGGCGGGGAGCCCGGGATCGGCGCGAGGTGCGCGCTGAGGTCGGAGTCCAGGCGCGGCATCGAGTTCAGCAGGCCCCAGGTGTAGGGGTGCCGGGGCGAGCGCAGCACCTGGTCGGTGGTGCCCCGCTCCACCGCGCTGCCCGCGTACATCACCATGATGTCGTCGGCCATGTCGGCGATGACGCCGAGGTCGTGGGTGATGAAGACGATGGCCGAGCCGAACTCCTGCTGGAGGTCCTTGAGCAGGTCGAGGATCTGCGCCTGGACCGTCACGTCGAGGGCGGTCGTCGGCTCGTCGGCGATCAGCAGGTCGGGGTCGCAGACCAGGGCCATGGCGATCATCGCGCGCTGGCGCATGCCGCCGGAGAACAGGTGCGGGTAGTCCTTGGCCCGCTGGGCCGGGTTGGGGATGCCGACCTTGTCGAGCATCTCCACCGCCCGGTCCCAGGCCGCCTTCTTGGAGGCACCGGTGTGCTTGCGGAACGGCTCGGCGATCTGCCGGCCCACCGTGTAGTACGGGGACAGCGCGGTCAGCGGGTCCTGGAAGATCATGGCGACCCGGTTGCCGCGCAGCCGCTCCAGCTCCCGCTCGGTGGCGGTGACGAGTTCCTTGCCGTCGAAGACGATCTCGCCGTCGATCGTGGTGGTGCGCGGGTTGTGCAGGCCCAGGATGGTCAGGTTCGTCACCGACTTGCCCGAGCCCGACTCGCCGACGATGCCCAGCGTCCGGCCGCGCTCGACGTCGAAGGAGAGGCCGTCCACCGCCTTGACGACGCCGTCCTCCGTGGCGAACCGCACGCTCAGGTCGCGGACGGACAGGAAGCCGCCCGGCGCCCCGGGGACCGGCGCGTCATCGGTCTTGGTCGCTGTGGTCACAGGTGTGCCCTCTTCCTAGCTGAGCCGGACGCGCGGATCGATCCAGGCGTACGCGATGTCGGTGACGATGTTCAGCAGCAGGATCGCGAACGCGCCGACCAGCATGACGCCCATGGTCAGCGGCAGGTCCTTGTTGACCGCGCCGTCCACCGCGAGGCGTCCGAGGCCCTGGAGCGAGAAGGTCAGCTCGGTGACGACGGCACCTCCGAGCAGGGCGCTGAGGTCGATGCCGAGGATGGTGACGATCGGGATCAGCGAGCCGCGCCAGGCGTAGCGGAAGAAGACGTACCGCTGGGCCATGCCCTTCGCGCGGGCGGTGCGGACGTGGTCCTCCGTCAGCTGCTCGATCAGCGCGGAGCGCGCCATACGCGTGTACTGGGCGGTGAAGATGGTGGCCATCACCACCATCGGGATGGACAGCCCGACCAGCCAGCCCACCGGGTCCTCGGTGATGGGGACGTACTTGGGGTCCTCCATCAGTCCCGAGCCGTAGACGAAGATCGACAGAGCGATCGGGCCGAGGAAGTAGATCTGGAAGGAGCTGAGGACCATCGAGGCTCCGGTGGCCGCCTTGTCCACCACCGAACCGCGCCGGAAGGCCGCGAGCATGCCCGCGCCGAGGCCGACGACCAGGAAGACGACGGCCGCGCCGACGGTCAGCGAGAGGGTCAGCGGGAACCGGTCCTTGATGGTGGGCCAGACCAGGTCGCCGGAGTAGAAGGACTGCCCGAGGCAGGGTGCGGGGCAGTGCCCGCCGGGGAAGTCGCGGCCGACGACGATGCCGGACATGAAGTCCCAGAACTGCTGCGCGATGGGCAGGTTGAGGCCGAGCGCCTCCCGGATGTCCTCGAGGTGCTGCGGCGAGCAGTCCTTGCCGCAGGCCAGCGAGGCGTAGTCGGACGGCGCCGCGACGAACAGGAAGAAGGTGGCGGCGCCGATCAGGAACAGGGTGAGCACGGCACCGGCCGTACGTCGGAGGATGAACTGGAGCATGGCGGGATGGCTGCTTCCTGCTCAGACGGTGGGAAGGTGGCACGGACCCGGGGGGTGCGCTCCGCCTGGTGCGCACCCCCGTCGTCAGGCGGAGGCCGTTACGACTTCAGGAACAGGTTGTTGACGTCGATGTAGCTGGACTCGGTGCTGTAGCGCGCGCCACCGATGTTCGACCCGTAGAGCTGGAACTGCTTGGTGTACCAGAGCGGGGCGCCGGGGTTGACCTTCTCCAGGATGTAGTGCTGCGCTTCCTTCCAGGTCGCGGCGGCCTCGGTGGGCTGCTGCGTGAGCGCCTTCTTGATCAGTTCCTGGACCTTGGGGTCGTTGATGTGCGAGTAGTTCGGCGAGCCGTCGGAGATCTGGTCGCCGTCGTAGATCGGGGTGACGACCGTGGCCGCGGACGGCCAGTCCTGGCCCCAGCCGCTGATGTACATGTCGTACGGGTTCTTCAGCTTGCCGATCTGCTCGTAGTAGCTGGCGGCGTCGATCTCCTTGGAGACGACGTCGAAGCCGACCTTGCCCAGGGCGTCCTCGATGGCCACCTTGCGCTTCTGGCCCTGCTCGTTGTTGCCGTAGGCGAAGACGAGCTTCTTCTCGGCCGCCGGAACGCCCTTCAGCAGCTCCTTGGCCTTCTCGATGTTGCCGGACGGCGTCTTGAGCCGTCCGTAGGGGTCGTAGGCCGCCTCGTAGCCCGGCAGGGTCGGGGCGAACAGGTTCGGGGCGACGTCGCCGCCGTAGGCACCGCCCTCGCCGGCGATCAGCGACTTGGAGTTGACCGCGTAGGTGACGGCGTCGCGGACCTTCTTGTTCTTCACCCGGTCCAGGTTGAAGGTCAGCGTCATCACGTAGGGCTGGTAGCCCTTGATGGTCCGCTTGTTGACGGCCGGGTCGCTGACCACGTCCTGGATCTGGGTGGACTCCACGCCGCCGGTGAACTGGATCGCGCTCTTCGCCCCGCCCTGGTCGGCGATCAGGCGCTTGGTCTGGGTGGACTCGGTGACCCCGAAGTCGAAGTTGTAGCCGTCGACGTAGGCGTGGCGCACGGAGTCGGTCTTCGGGTCCCAGTTCTCGTTGCGCACGAGCTTGAGGGACTTGCCGACCTTGTACTCGGCGATCTTGTAGGGGCCGGTGGCGACGGGCGCCTTGTCGTACTTCGCCTTGGTGTCCGACTTCGCCGGCACCACCGAGTAGCCGGCCATGGCCAGCGTCTGCGGCAGGTCGGGTCTCGGGGTGTCGAAGTGGAAGACGACCGTCTTCTCGTCCGGGGTCGCCAGCACGCTGTCCGGCAGGTGCTTGGAGCCGAATCCGCCGTCGGGCAGTGCGTCGCGGTACTTCGGGCCGCTCAGCCAGGTCTGGAGGTACGACGGGCCGTCGAAGATGAACTTCGCGTACTGCCGCTCGACGGTGTGCCGGATGTCGGCGGACGTGATCACGTTGCCGTTCTGGTCCTTCACGCCGTCCTTGAGGGTGAAGGTCCAGGTCTTGTTGCCGTCGGAGGACTTGCCGGAGTCGGTGGCGAGGTCGCCGACGACCGCGACGTTGCCCTTGCCGTCCTCCTGGAAGTTGGTCAGGCCGCGGAAGAGCAGGTTGGCGACCTGGCCGGCGTCGGAGACGTAGATCTGGCCCGGGTCCAGGTGGGAGAGGCCCGCCTCCTGGTAGACGCTGATGGTGCCGCCCTCGCGGGCGCCCGGCACGTCGGCGGCCGGGCCGGTGGAGGCGGCGGCGTCCTTGTAGGCGACCGCCTTGGACTGGACCGACGCCTCCTTCTGGTCCTTCTTGGAGTCCTTCGCCGAGTCACCGCTCCCCTTGTTCTCGGAGCATCCGGTGAGGACCAGCGAGCCTGCCGCGAGCGCGACCATGACGGCGCGGGCAGTGCGGGAGTTGACGGACTTCATGTGTCTTGACACCTGCCTGTCGGATTCGTTGTCACTGAGCACTGCTGTGCACTGCCTGACGCGGCCGGTGAGCCGACGCTAGGGCGGCAGTCCCCCCAACCACTCGGCCCCGTTACCGCCCTGACTTGGGGTCGAGCGCGTCCCGGACCGCGTCTCCGAGGAGGTTGAAGCACAGGACGAAGATCACCAGTGCCACGCCCGGGAAGAACATGAACGACGGGTCCTGCTCGGCGACCTTGGCGCCGGTGGCGAACATGCGCCCCCAGTCGGGGGTCGGCTCCACGAAGCCGACTCCCGCGAAGGAGAGGAAGGCGATGCTCAGGATGGTGCTGGGCAGCTGGTAGGTGAACTGCACCAGGATCGGCGAGACCACGTTCGGCAGGATCTCCTTGCGGACGATCCGCCAGGGCGACGCGCCGGCCACCTTGGCCGCCTCCACGAACTCCCGCTCGCGCAGGGAGAGCACGGTGGAGCGCACCAGGCGGGCCATGCCCATCCAGCCCAGCAGCCACAGCACGATGAGGATGGCGAGCGCCCGGAAGTACGTGGGGGTCTCGTCCTGCGGGTCGACGAAGAAGGCCGTGACCACCGGCATGAAGGCGATGAAGAACAACTGCTGCGGGAAGGAGAGGAAGAAGTCGGTGACGCGGCCGAGCGCGTAGTCCGTCCGGCCGCCGAAGTACCCGCCGACCAGACCGATGAGGACGCCCGTCACCATCAGCAGCGTGGTCACGCCCAGCGCCATGAACAGCGAGGTGCGCATGCCGTACAGCAGCATGGTGAACACATCGCGCCCGAACTGCGGTTCCACGCCGAACCAGTGGTCCCCCGACACCCCGCCGAAGTACCCGAGCGGCAGCCCGAAGTCGTCCAGCACCGGGTTGACGGCCGTGAACTCGGGGTCCTGCCCGTACAGGGTGTACGGGTTCTTCCCGTACAGCTTGGCGATCACCGGCGCGAGCGCGGCGATCACGAAGTAGGCGAGCACCACCCAGGCGCAGATGACACCGGTCCGGTCGCGCTTGAAGCGCAGCCACATCAGCTGCCCCGGCGAGCGGCCCTGGAGCTTCGCGGTTTCGGCCTTCTCCGACGACACGGACGCGCCGTCGGCGACGGCGGAGGCCCCGCCGTCCTCGATGTCGATAGGACTAGTCACAGTTCACCCGTCTCACAGGTATGGATGTGCCGAACCGGCGACCGGCCCGGTCACGGGAAACGCCCAGCCGGACGCGCGTAGCCGGAGAATCCGGACGACCGCGCGCGGCGCGCTTCTCAGACTGTGACCCACCTGGCGTGCGTGACACCGCTCACGGGGTTCCTCCTCATGACTTCACGTGCATACCGACAGGAAGGGCACGCGTCTGTCCTCCGACACCCCTGACGGAAGGTCAGACGCCCCCTGTTGCTCGTGAGTCGGGCGCTGTCCCCACAGCGCGAGACCCATTGACCCGAGCGCTTCGCGGCTAACTATCTGCCATGAGCAGACGAAGCGACCACCGTCTTTAAATCTCGATTCAGTCACGGCTGAGTCGGACATCTTCCAAAATCTGGACAAACTGTTCGGGAGGAGAAGGCCGCGAAACGGACGTGTTACATAGCTATCGGGCGGCGATCTCCGTATTCCGTACGGAGAGGGGCCTCAAGGGGGCGCCGGCGGCCCGGAAAAGGGGTTGCAAAAAGCCCGGGCCCCCCGTGGATCGGGGGGCCCGGGCTTCAGGGCCGGTGTGCCGGCCGGGTCAGCCGTGCTTGGCGCGGCTCGCGGTGCGGCCGCGCTCCTTCTGGTCGAGGACGACCTTGCGGATGCGAACGGCCTCCGGGGTCACCTCGACGCACTCGTCGTCGCGGCAGAACTCCAGGGACTGCTCGAGGGAGAGCTTGCGCGGCGGGACGATCGCCTCGAACGAGTCGGCCGACGAGGACCGCATGTTGGTGAGCTTCTTCTCCTTGGTGATGTTCACGTCCATGTCGTCGGAGCGCGAGTTCTCGCCGACGATCATGCCCTCGTACACCTCGGTGCCGGGGTCGGTGAACAGCACGCCGCGCTCCTGGAGGTTCGTCATCGCGAACGCGGTGACGGCGCCGGAGCGGTCGGCGACGAGCGAGCCGTTGTTGCGGGTCGTCAGGGTGCCGAACCACGGCTCGTGGCCCTCGTGGATGGAGTGCGCGATGCCGGTGCCGCGGGTGCCGGTCAGGAACTCCGTGCGGAAGCCGATGAGGCCGCGGGACGGGACGACGAACTCCAGGCGGACCCAGCCGGAGCCGTGGTTCGACATGTTGTCCATCCGGCCCTTGCGGACGCCCATGAGCTGCGTGACCGCGCCCATGTGCTCCTCGGGGACGTCGATCGTCATGCGCTCGACCGGCTCGTGCACCTTGCCGTCGACGAGCTGGGTGACGACCTGGGGCTTGCCGATGGTCAGCTCGAAGCCCTCGCGGCGCATCTGCTCGACCAGGATGGCGAGCGCCAGCTCGCCGCGGCCCTGGACCTCCCAGGCGTCCGGGCGGTCGGTGTCGAGCACGCGGAGCGAGACGTTGCCGATCAGCTCGCGGTCCAGGCGGTCCTTCACCTGGCGGGCGGTGACCTTGCGGTCCTTGACGGCCGACTTCGCGTCGGCGCCCTTGCCGGTGCCGCCCCGGCCGACCAGCGGCGAGGTGTTGGTGCCGATGGTCATGGAGATCGCCGGCTCGTCGACCGTGATCAGCGGCAGCGCGATCGGGTTCTCCGGGTCGGCGAGGGTCTCGCCGATCATGATGTCCGGGATGCCCGCGACCGCGCAGATGTCACCGGGGCCCGCCACCTCGGCGGGCTTGCGGGTGAGCGCCTCGGTCATCATCAGCTCGGAGATGCGCACGTTGGCGACGGTGCCGTCGCGCTTGATCCAGGCGACGGTCTGGCCCTTGCGCAGCTCGCCCTGCTCGACGCGGAGCAGCGCGATGCGGCCGAGGAAGTTGTCGGCGTCCAGGTTGGTGACGTGCGCCTGGAGCGGGGCCGCCTCGTCGAAGACGGGGGCCGGGATGTGCTCCAGGATGGTGGAGAAGAACGGCTCCAGGCTGGTGGAGTCGGCCGGGACCGTGCCGTTCTCCGGCTTGGTCAGCGAGGCCACGCCGTCGCGCCCGCAGGCGTAGACGATCGGGAACTCGATCTGCTCCTCGTCGGCGTCCAGGTCGAGGAAGAGATCGTACGTCTCGTTGACGACCTCGTCGATCCGGGAGTCCGGGCGGTCCGTCTTGTTGATGCACAGGATGACGGGCAGGCGCTGCTGGAGCGCCTTGCGCAGCACGAAGCGGGTCTGCGGCAGCGGGCCCTCGGAGGCGTCCACCAGCAGCACCACGCCGTCCACCATCGACAGACCGCGCTCGACCTCGCCACCGAAGTCGGCGTGGCCGGGGGTGTCGATGATGTTGATCGTGATCGGGTCCCCGCCGTCCTTGGGGTGGTACTTCACCGCCGTGTTCTTGGCGAGGATCGTGATGCCCTTCTCACGCTCCAGGTCGTTCGAGTCCATCATGCGGTCGTCGACGCCCTCGAGCTGGTGCGCGGCGAAGGCGCCGGCCTGCTTCAGCATCCCGTCGACGATGGTGGTCTTGCCGTGGTCGACGTGGGCGACGATGGCGACGTTACGAATGTCGTGGCGCGTGGCCATAGTGAGGCGTACTCCCGGAAGTGTGCGGACGGCCCTCGCGTGCGTCCGTGTGACGCGGGCCTGCCGGGCGGTCACATGCCACGGCCTCACCCCATGGTACGGGGCCCGGAGGGCCGGGGCCTTCCGGGGCCCGGGGGGACGCCCCGGGGCCCCGTGGGCCGGGGGCGGTCGGTCACCTCGACGGGCTCGCCGAGCGGGTCGCGCCCATCGCGCCCTTGGTGAGGAAGCCCATGTCCTCGTAGACCGGCGTGGCGAAGCCGAAGGCGCCCGCGTTGGCCAGGCTGGTGCGGGCCGCGAGGAGCTGCGGGCGCTGGTAGAGGGGGATGGAGCCGGCCGCCGCCCAGATCCGCGAGTCGGCCTTGCGCAGCAGGTCGCGGGCCTGTCCGCCGTCCAGCGTGGTCATGGCCTGGTCGAAGAGCTGGTCGACCTGGTCGGTGCCGACCCGGGTGTAGTTCTGCGCCACGTTCAGGGAGCCGTCGGCGGCCGGGACGGGCTTGGCGTAGATGGGGCGGGCGTCGGTGGCTGGGTAGGCGGAGCCGGGCCAGGAGTAGAGGGCCAGGTCGTAGGAGCCGGACGCGATGTGGTCCTTGAAGTAGCTCTCGTCGGAGACCTTGGTGACGTCGGTGCGGATGCCGATCTTCTCCAGCATGCCGGAGATCTTCCCGGCGACCGTGCCGAGGACCGCGGAGCCGGGGCCCGAGGGGAGCACGAAGCGCAGGGTGAGCGGCTTGCCGTCCTTGGCCAGCGGGGCGGCGGCCGAGCCGCCCGGCGCGGCGGTGCCCTTGGGGGCGTAGGCACCGGGGGCCCCGCCGCCCTGGGCGGTGTCCTTGGCGTCGCCGTGGTCGTGGCCGCCGTGGTCGCGGGCGGCTCTGCCCTTGTCGTCGCCCTCGCCGTCGTTCTTGTCGTCCTCGCCGACGATGTACGCGCCGTCGTCGCCGCCCTCGGAGGGGGTGTCCTCGGCGTCGTTCCCGCCGCCGTCCTTGCCGTCCTTGGTCTTCTCGCCCTCGGCGCCGGCCGCCTTCTCACCGCTGTCCTGCTCGCGCACCGGCCCGCCCGGCACCCAGCCGGCGTCGGCGAGCAGGGCGCGGGCCTCCTTGGCGCTCTGCCGGCCCAGCGCGCCGCTGCCGTCGGCGTAGGCGTCCTGCCCGGACAGGGCGAGGTGGCTGCCGACCGGCACGGCGGGCAGGCCCAGTGGCTTCAGCACCGCCTCGGCAAGGGCCCGGCGGTCCAGGGCGCGGGCGACGGCCCGGCGGACCCGGTCGTCGGAGAGGGGGCCCTCGGCGCCGTTGAGGGCGAGCTGGGTGTAGGCGGGCTCCAGGGACTTGCGGACCTCGAAGCCGCGCAGGGCGGCGGCCTCGCCGGGGGCGCCCTTGCCGTCGGAGCCCGGGCGGGCCGAGCCGGCGGAGCCCTTCGACGCGGCGCCCGTGGCGGTGGCCGGGGGTCCGGCGGCGAGGCCGGCCTGCTCGGCGCTGTCCGCGTCGACGTCGGCGAGGTCCAGGTCCCCGTCGCCCAGCGCCGCGATCCGCTTGGACCGCGGCACGGCACGCAGCCGGATCTCGGAGAGCTTGGCCGGCTCGCCCCACCAGCGCGGGTTGCGGGCGAGGACGACCTCGTCCTCCTGGGCGTCGACCTTCTTCAGCGCGAAGGGCCCCGCGGTGACCTTGAGCTTGCGCCGGGCGCCGTCGTTGAAGGCGTCCGGGGTGCCCATGACGTCCTTCGGGTACAGCGGGGTGAACAGCGACTTCCAGTCGGCGTAGGGCCGGCTGAAGGTGACCTTGACCTCCAGGTCGTTGGCGCCGCGCTCGATCTTCTCGATGCGGTCGTAGCCGGCGTTGCGGGCCGTCCAGTAGGCGCTGTCCTTGCCCGAGAGGGCCCGCCACTGGGCGGCGAAGTCGGCGGCGCCGATCTCCCGGCCGTCGCTCCAGACGGCCTGCTGGTCCAGCTTGTAGAGCACGACCTGCTTGGGCTCGGTGTCGACGACCTTGGCCGACTCCAGGTAGCGCGCGTCGCGCACCGGGCGGCCGGTGGCGTCCGTGCGGAACATGGCCGGCAGCACCGCCTGGGCGATCCGGGCGGTGGTGGCGTCGGCGTCCGACTGGAAGGTGTTCAGGGTCTCGGGCACGGAGTCCACGGCCCAGCGCAGGCTGCCGCCGTCGGCGACCGAGGCGCGGGCGGTGGTGGCGATGTCCGGCCCGGCCAGCGGCTTGCCGTCGTGCCGGTCGGAGCTGCATCCGGCCAGCGCCGGAACCGCGAGCACGCCCGCGGTGAGGAAGACGACCGAGCGCGTCACGGCGCGCGGTCCGACGCCGACGTGGGACATCCGTGCTACCTCCGGGGGTGGCGGCCTGCTGACGGCGATCCGGATGCCCGGGCGGGGTCGTGCTCCTGGGCGGGGTGGTGCGATGTGAAGTTGATCATTTGTATCCGGATCGGTACGCCGCCACTGAAGAGGAAACGGTTCGCCACTCCCGGGAGGCAGGACGGCGACACGCCCGAAGCCACCCGTGCGGCGCAACGATCGGCGCACGCCCCTTCCCAGCGGCCGGTGTGACGCGCGACACTCTTCGGCGCACGGACGTCACCGCTCACGGCCGGCCCCAGGCCGCTTCCGACGGATGCGAGGTCACGTCATGCCCACGCACCACCCCTCGGCGCACGAGGCCCACCAGGACCTGGCGGCCATCCAGCGCTGCCTCGACGACCTGTCCCGCTCGGTGGACCGCCTCCGGCGCCGGCTCGGCGACGACGGCCTGGAGATCCGCCGGGTCCGCACCGACGCCGACCACCTGCGCGAGAGCGTCGCCCTGCTGCGGGCGGCCACCCTGGCGCCGGACACCCCGGCCCGCCCCGACCTCGTCACCATCCCGGACACGCCCTACGACGGCTCGCTGTGGACAGACTCCGACGACGAGGGCCTCGGCGCCCGCGACCGCCGCGCTCCCTGAACCCCTCACCCCCCCCCGGGAGTCACCCTTTGGCCACCGGTACGGAACCCCCCGCCACCGCGCCCCCGCCCCGGCCCGCGCCACGCGGGGGCGTGCACGGACCGTCGCGCGCCGCGCTCGCCGCCCGCCACCTGCGCACCGACCGCTGGTGGCTGGCCCCGGCCGGCACCGCCGCAGGGCTGCTGGCGTTCGTCGTCTACTCGACCTGGCGGGCCTTCGCGAACGCCGACTACTACGCGGCGCCCTACGTCTCGCCGTTCTACTCCCCCTGCCTCGCGGAGAACTGCGCGCCGATGCGCCACGGCCCCAACTGGGCTCTCCTTGGCGGCTGGTGGGGCCTGTCCCCCGCCCTGATCGTCCTGGTCTTCCCGCTCGGCTTCCGCCTGACCTGCTACTACTACCGCAAGGCCTACTACCGGGGCTTCTGGGCCTCCCCGCCGGCCTGCGCGGTGGCCGAGCCGCACCGGACGTACACCGGCGAGACCCGCTTCCCGCTGATCCTGCAGAACGCCCACCGGTACTTCTTCTACGCCGCCCTGCCGGTGGCCGGCGTGCTGACGTACGACACCGTGCTGGCCTTCCGGGACACCGGCTACCGGTGGGGGCACATGGGGCTCGGCACCCTGGTCTTCCTGGCCAACATCGTGCTGATCTGGGCGTACACCCTCTCCTGCCACTCCTGCCGGCACATCGTCGGCGGCAAGCTGCGGCACTTCTCCCGGCATCCCCTGCGCTACCGGGCCTGGCGCCTGGTCGGCCGGCTCAACGCCCGCCACATGCAGCTGGCCTGGGCCTCGCTGCTGAGCGTGGGGCTCGCCGACCTGTACGTGTACCTCGTCGCCTCCGGCGCCTTCGACGATCCGCGCTTCTTCTGATGAGGCTTCTTACGAGGGGGGCCCGCTGATGCCCGTGGTCGACCGGCAGGAATGGGACGTCGTCGTGGTCGGCGCGGGCGGCGCCGGGCTGCGCGCCGCGATCGAGGCCCGCGAGCGGGGCGCCCGTACGGCGGTGGTCTGCAAGTCGCTGTTCGGCAAGGCGCACACCGTGATGGCCGAGGGCGGCATCGCGGCGGCCATGGGCAACGTCAACTCCGGCGACGACTGGCGGGTGCACTTCCGCGACACCCTGCGCGGCGGCAAGTTCCTCAACCAGTGGCGGATGGCCGAGCTGCACGCCCAGGAGGCCCCGCAGCGGGTGTGGGAGCTGGAGACCTGGGGCGCGCTGTTCGACCGCACCCCGGACGGCCGGATCTCCCAGCGCAACTTCGGCGGCCACGAGTACCCGCGCCTCGCGCACGTCGGCGACCGCACAGGGCTTGAGCTGATCCGCACCCTCCAGCAAAAGGTCGTCGCGCTCCAGCAGGAGGACGCCCGGGAGACCGGCGACTTCGAGTCCCGGCTGAAGGTCTTCCAGGAGTGCACGGTCACCCGGATCCTCAAGGACGGCGAGCGCGTCTCGGGCGTCTTCGGCTACGAGCGCGAGACCGGCCGCTTCTTCGTACTGCACGCCCCCGCCGTGGTGGTCGCCACCGGCGGGATCGGCAAGTCCTTCAAGGTGACCTCCAACTCCTGGGAGTACACCGGCGACGGCCACGCCCTCGCCCTGCTGGCCGGGGCGCCGCTGCTGAACATGGAGTTCGTGCAGTTCCACCCCACCGGCATGGTCTGGCCGCCGTCGGTGAAGGGCATCCTGGTCACCGAGTCGGTGCGCGGCGACGGCGGGGTGCTCAGGAACTCGGCGGGCGAGCGGTTCATGTTCGGCTACGTCCCGGACGTCTTCAAGGAGAAGTACGCCGAGTCCGAGGCGGAGGCCGACGGCTGGTACGAGGACCCCGACAGCCACCGCCGGCCGCCCGAGCTGCTGCCCCGCGACGAGGTGGCCCGCGCGATCAACGCCGAGGTGAAGGAGGGGCGGGGCTCGCCGCACGGCGGGGTCTTCCTGGACGTCTCCACCCGGATGCCGGCCGAGGTGATCCGGCGCCGGCTGCCCTCGATGTACCACCAGTTCAAGGAGCTGGCCGACGTCGACATCACGGCCGAGCCGATGGAGGTGGGGCCCACCTGCCACTACGTCATGGGCGGCATCGCGGTCGACTCCGACACGGCGGCGGCGCGCGGGGTGCCGGGCCTGTTCGCGGCCGGCGAGGTGGCGGGCGGCATGCACGGCTCCAACCGGCTGGGCGGCAACTCCCTCTCCGACCTGCTGGTCTTCGGCCGCCGGGCGGGCCGGTACGCGGCGGAGTACGGCCGCTCGGTGTCCCGGCCCGCGGTGGCCGAGACGCTGGTCGAGGCGGCGGCCGAGGAGGCGCTGCGGCCCTTCGGGGCCGAGGACGCGCCCCTGGGCGGGCCGCCGGAGAACCCGTACACCCTGCACCAGGAGCTCCAGCAGACCATGAACGACCTGGTCGGCATCATCCGCCGCGAGGGCGAGATGGCCGAGGCGCTGCGCACGCTCGCGGAGCTGCGGCGGCGGGCCGGGCGGGTCGCGGTGGAGGGGCACCGGCAGTTCAACCCGGGCTGGCACCTCGCCCTGGACCTCCGGAACATGCTGCTGGTCAGCGAGTGCGTGGCGCGGGCCGCCCTGGAGCGCACCGAGTCGCGCGGCGGGCACACCCGCGAGGACCACCCCGGCATGGACCGCGGCTGGCGCAACGTGAACCTGCTGTGCGCGCTCGGCGACTCGGCGGAGGGCCGTCCGGCAGGGGGCCGCATCCGGCTCAGCCGGGAGACCACCGACCCGATCCGCCCCGACCTGCTCGCCCTCTTCGAGAAGGAGGAGCTGGTGAAGTACCTGGCCGAAGAGGAGCTGTACGAATGAGCGGCTACGAGGCCGGGTTCCGGGTGTGGCGGGGCGACGCGGCGGGCGGCGGGCTCCAGGACTTCCGGGTCGAGGTGAACGAGGGCGAGGTGGTGCTCGACATCGTGCACCGGCTCCAGGCCACCCAGGCGCCCGACCTGGCGGTGCGCTGGAACTGCAAGGCGGGCAAGTGCGGTTCGTGCTCGGCGGAGGTCAACGGGCGGCCCCGGCTGCTGTGCATGACCCGGATGTCGGTCTTCGACCCCGCCGAGACGGTCACCATCACGCCGCTGCGGGCCTTTCCGGTCGTGCGCGACCTGGTGACGGACGTCGGCTTCAACTACGCCAAGGCGCGCGAGGTCCCGGCCTTCGTGCCGCCGGAGGGGGTCGGGCCCGGCGAGTACCGGATGGCGCAGGAGGACGTGGACCGCTCGCAGGAGTTCCGCAAGTGCATCGAGTGCTTCCTGTGCCAGGACACCTGCCACGTCGTCCGCGACCACGAGGAGAACAAGCCGGCCTTCGCGGGGCCGCGCTTCCTGATGCGCGTCGCCGAGCTGGACATGCACCCGCTGGACGCGGCCGGCGAGACGGGCCTGGACCGGGGCCGCGCCGCCCAGGACGCGCACGGGCTGGGCTACTGCAACATCACCAAGTGCTGCACGGAGGTGTGCCCGGAGTCCATCCGGATCACGGACAACGCGCTGATCCCGCTGAAGGAGCGGGCCGCGGACCGCAAGTACGACCCGCTGGTGTGGCTCGGGTCGAAGATCCGGCGGCGCTCCTGAGCAGCTCCCGACCAGCTCCTGATAGCTCCTGACCAGCGACGTTTCAGCTGCGCTTAACCATGGGGTGTAGCGGACGTAGCTGGACAGGAGGGTGCCCGTCCGGCGACCCTGGCCGTCGTCCGCCGGCCCCGCCGGTCCCCCAGCAGTGCCAGGAGCAGCCCCGTGCGCGCCACCGTGATCCACGGCCCCGACGACATCCGCATCGAGGAGGTCCCCGACCCGGTGGTCCAGCGGCCGACCGACGCCGTGGTGCGCGTGGTCAACGCCTGCATCTGCGGCAGCGACCTGTGGGCCTACCGGGGCGTGGCCTCCCGGGTCGCCGGGCAGCGGATCGGCCACGAGTTCCTCGGGATCGTCGAGGAGACCGGCGCCGAGGTGACCGGCCTCACCCGCGGCGACTTCGTGATCGCCCCGTTCGTCTGGTCCGACGGCACCTGCGACTTCTGCCGCGAGGGCCTGCACACCTCGTGCCCGCGCGGCGGCTTCTGGGGCGAGGTCGGCTCCGACGGCGGCCAGGGCGAGGCGGTCCGGGTGCCGTTCGCCGACGGCACGCTGGTCAGGCTGCCCGCCGAGCTGGCCGGCGAGGAGAAGCTGCTGCCCGGCCTGCTCGCCCTCTCCGACGTGATGAGCACCGGCCACCACGCGGCCCTCGCCGCCCGGGTCCGGCCCGGCGCCACGGTCGCCGTGGTCGGCGACGGGGCGGTCGGCCTGTGCGGCGTGCTGGCCGCGCGGCGCCTGGGCGCCGACCGGATCATCGCCCTCGGCCGGCACGAGCAGCGCACCGAGATCGCCCGCGCCTTCGGCGCCACCGACGTGGTCCCCGGGCGCGGCGAGGCCGCGATCGAGGCGGTCAGGGAGCTGACCGGCGGCCAGGGCGCGCACGCCGTCCTGGAGGCCGTCGGCACCGAGGAGTCGATGCGCACCGCGATCTCGATCGCCCGGGACGGCGGCGCCGTGGGCTATGTCGGGGTCCCGCACGGCGGCAGCGCCGGCATCGACGTCTCCCAGATGTTCGGCCGGAACGTCGCCCTGGCCGGCGGCGTCGCCCCCGCCCGCGCCTACATCCCCGAGCTGCTGCCCGACGTGCTCTCCGGCGCCATCGACCCGGGCCTGGTCTTCGACCGCACGGTCGGCCTGGACGGCGTCCCGGACGGCTACCGCGCGATGCACGACCGTACGGCGCTGAAGGTCCGCATCGCCTTCTGAACCCCGGACTCAGCCGACCCAGCCGTCCCGGTACGCCGTCCAGTCCCCCTCCGTCGCCGCGAAGTCGATGTACAGCGCGACGCCGAAGCGGGCCCGGTCGGCGTCGGTGCGGGACAGGCCGAGGCGCACGCCGCGCACGGCGGCCGGCACGGTCTCCGCGTGCGCCCAGTGGCCGAAGCGGTTCTCGTGGTAGAAGGGCAGGCCCATCAGCAGGTCGGTGGTGGGCGGGGTGGCCTCCAGGGCGAGCGAGGTCTGCTGGGCGACGTAGCCGCCGTACGTCGACCGGAGCGGCTGCATGGTGTCGTACGACATGACGGCGATCTGGTCGACGCGGCGGGCGACCTGGCCGAAGAAGTGCTGGGACCACCACTTGGGGTGGTTGGTGACCGTGCCCCAGAAGGCGTGGAACCCCGGCAGCGGGTCGATCTGGTGGGCCGCGACCGACAGCGCCGCGTGCCGGGAGCGGGTGAGGGCGCGCACGTCGTCCAGGAGCGCGAGGTAGTTCCGGTCGCCGGAGTGCAGGGGCTCCAGGTCGAGGTGGACGCCCTGGTAGCCGGCGTCCAGGACCTGGCGCGCCGAGCGGACCACGGCCTCGCGGGTGCCGGCCTTCTCCAGGCGCATGCCGTCGGGCGTCTCGGTGGCGAGGACGTCGCCGAGGTACGCCTGGACGCGGACGCCGGGCAGGGCGCGGTGGACGCCAGCGATGAACCAGCGGGCCTTCGGATACACCGACGCGGGCAGGGTGCCGTCGTGCTCCAGGGGGCCGGTGTGCACGTAGAGGTCGCTGATGCCGGTGGTCTCGAGGCGCCGGGCCAGGGCGGCGAGGTCGGCGTCGGTCTTGCGGCCGTCGACCCAGGCGTGGCCGAGCCAGATCGCGTCGCGGTGCCGGGTGCGGGTGCCGTCGGCGGGGTCACCGGCGTAATTGATCCGCAGGGCGGTCTCGGCGGCGAGCAGGGGGAGCAGGAGGGCCAGCACGAGACCGAGGGCGGTGCGGCGGACCAGGCGGAGGCGACGACGCCGGGTGCGGGGCTCCGGTGCCGGCGCCGGGGGCGTGCCCTGTTCGGCCGTGTCCTGCCCGGCTTCCTCGGTCGCTTCCGCTCGTTCCACGGGTCTCCTCTCGTCGCCGCCCACCTGGGCGTTGCTCGCGAGGACGAGGGGAACGGGTGTTCCGGTTGCGTCGGAAGGTGCGTCAGAGTCGTGTCAGAAGAGGCTCAGCAGGGCCTCCGCCGGGTCGGCGAGGCGGGTGTCCCCGCCGGGGAGGGGCAGCTCGAACCAGACCGTCTTGCCGCGCGGCGTGCGGCGCGAACCCCAGGCCGCGCTGAGCAGGCCGACCAGCTGGAGGCCCCGGCCGCCCTCGTCGGTGTCCCGGGCGCGCCGCCGGCGGGGCTGGACCAGGCCGGAGTCCCAGACCTCGCAGACCAGGGTGCGGTCGAGGAGCAGCCGCAGCCTGATCTCGCCCTCGCCGTACCGCAGCGCGTTGGTGACCAGCTCGCTGACCAGCAGCTCCGCGGTGTCGACCAGGGGCTCCAGGTCCCAGGCGAGCAGCTGCGCGCGGGCGTACTCGCGGGCCCGGCCCACGCTGCGCGGCTCGCGGGGCAGGGTCCAGTCGCCGACGGACTCGGTGGGCAGGCCCTGGACGCGGGCCATGAGCAGGGCGATGTCGTCCTCGCCGTGGTGGGTGTCCAGGGTGGTGAGCACCTGGTCGCAGACGTCCTCCAGGGGGCGGGAGGGGTCGGTGAGCGCCCCCACCAGGGCCCGCAGGCCCTCGTCGACGGACTGGTCGCGGCTCTCCACCAGGCCGTCGGTGTAGAGCGCGAGCAGCGCGCCCTCGGGCAGCTCGACCTCCACCTCCTCGAAGGGCTCCCCGCCGACGCCGAGCGGCAGCCCGGGCGGCACGTCCAGCATCAGCGCGGACTCGCCGGGCTCCATGAGGACCGGCGGCAGGTGGCCGGCGTTGGCGAAGGTGCAGCGCCGGGTCACCGAGTCGTAGACGGCGTACACGCAGGTCGCCAGGTACACCTCGGACAGGTCGGCCTCGCGGGGGCGACGGGCCGCCCGGGTGGCCTGCCGCACGCCGGCCGCGGCGCTGACGGCCGTGGCGGGGGCGCCGAGGCCGCGCGCGATCTCGTCCAACTGGGAGAGCACCTCGGCCGGTTCCAGGTCGAGCTGGGCCAGCGTGCGGACGGCGGTGCGCAGTTCGCCCATCGCGACCGCCGCGCGCAGCCCGCGCCCCATGACGTCCCCGATGACCAGCGCGGTGCGGTGTCCTGGCAGTTCGATGACGTCGAACCAGTCGCCGCCGACCTCACTGGGCCGGCCGGTGGCCGCGTTGCCGGGCAGGTAGCGGCAGGCGATGTCCAGGCCGGATGCCTCCGGGTCGCCGGGCGGGAGGAGGGAGCGCTGCAGTATCAGGGCGCGTTCGTGCTCGCGCCGGTAGAGCCGGGCGTTGTCGATGCAGACGGCGGCCCGCGCGGCCAGCTCCACCGCGAGGTCCCGGTCGCGGTCCCCGAACGGCTCGCTGCCCTTGGTGCGGGCGAACTGGGCGAGGCCGACCACCGTGTCGTGGGCGACCATCGGCACGGCGAGCGTGGACTGCACGAGACCGCCGTCCTCGGCGGCGACGGCGCGCGGCCGGGCGGTGCGCAGGGCGTCCGCGCAGGGCGAGTTGAACGGGTAGTGGTGCACCGCGCCGAGCGCGACCGGTTCGCCGGTGCCCTGGAAGGGCCCGTCGGAGACGGCGCTGGAGAAGGCGACCCGGCGCAGCTCGGCGCTGCCGTCGGCGAGCCCCGACGGGGTCTCGTCGCCGACCAGGAGGCCCTGGTAGAGGTCGACGGTGGCCAGGTCGCAGAAGCCGGGGACGACGACGTCGAGGAGTTCGCGGGCGGTGGTCTCCAGGTCCAGGGAGTTGCCGATGCGGGCACCGGCCTCGTTCAGCAGGGCGAGGTTGCGGCGGGCGGCGGCGGCCTCGCGGGCGGCCTCACGGCGGGCGGTGATGTCGGTGCCGAGCCAGGCGACCCCGATCGGGCGGCCCGAACCGCTGTGCACCCGGTACAGGTTGACCGACCAGTGCCGGCGCTGGTCGGAGCCGGGGGCGAGGCCGGTGACGTGCATGTCGGTGATGGACTCGCCGCTCTCCAGGACCCGGCGCAGGGTGGCGCTGACCCGGTCGGCCTCGGCGCGCGGCAGGTAGTCGTGGACGCCCTTGCCGCGGTGGTCGTCGGGGGTGCCGCCGAAGACGGAGGCGAAGCGCTGGTTGGCCCGGCGCACCCGCAGGTCGGGGTCGATCAGCAGGAAGCCGAAGGGAGACTGGCCGAAAATCGCCTGCGAGGCGGCCAGGTCGGTCTCGATGCTGCGCAGGGTGCGGACATCGACGACGATGCAGACGGCGGCCTTGTCGCCCCTCGCCGTGCGGGTCGGCATGACGTAGACCTCGGCGAGCGCGCGCCGCCCGGCACCGCCCGGCTCCGATGTCCGGAACGGGACCACGCCGGTCCACTCCCGGCCGTCGAGGATCTCGGCCATCTTGCGCTGGCCGCGCTCACGCAGGTCGGCGTCGACGAAGGCGTCGATGGGATCCAGGCCGACCGCGTGCTCGGCCGGGATGCCGAGCAGCTGCTCGGCGCGCAGGCTCCACTGGTCGACCAGTCCGTCGGGGCCGATGGAGAAGGAGGCGACCTTGATGTAGTCGTAGATCGAGCCGGGCGGACTGCTCTGCCAGACCGCGTCACCGACCACCGCGCCATCGGCCGTCCCAGCCTCTTCGGACGCGCCCTCGGACGCGCCGCCGGGCTCCGTGGCCCTCGCTGGTATCTCGCTCACGCGAACCGTCCCCTCCAGCTCACCGCGTCCGGCACCGGTCACCGGGAGCGGCTGCCCGCAGTATCCAGCACTACGGCGCCGCCCGACACGGTGTTCACGATCACAGCACGGTCCCGATGCTTTTCGGTCCGGACCGTGACAACACTTCCCGTCTTCTAACCAGCGGACACGCCATCGAATCACGCAGTCCGCAAGCTCCGTGCCGCACGGGCTCCGCACGTCACTCCGGCAACGCCAGTTCGAACCAGACGGTCTTGCCCGCGCCGCCCGGCCGGGTGCCCCAGCGGCGCGCGCTGGAGGCGACCAGGTACAGGCCCCGGCCGCTCTCGTCCCCGGGGCGCGCGACGCGCTCGCGCGGCGGGTCGGGGAGCGGGTCGGAGACCTCGACGAGCAACACCCCGTCCAGGCCGGGCGGGTCCCGCTCCATACGTACGCCGATGGGGCCGGTGGCGTGCCGCAGCGCGTTGGTGACCAGCTCGCTGACCAGCAGGGCGGCCACGTCCCCGACGTCGTCGATCCCCCATCCGCGCAGCGTGCCGCGGACGAGGGAGCGGGCCCTGCGCACGGCGTCCGGGGCCGCGGGGAAGACCCACTCTGCGGTGTCGGCCGCGCCGTCGACCACGTCGATCACATCCCGGCCAGCGAGCCCACCCATGCCCGGTTTCGTGGGGTTAATGGGCACATACCCGATATCCGGGGCCGGGTACCGTCCGACGGGGCGCGTCCTGGGGCACGGCCCCGGCGTACGGGCGCGCGGCCCCGCCGCCTCACGCGCCCCGCGCCTCCGTCGGCGCCGGGGGCGGGGGCGGGGGCGCCAGGTTGGCCAGCACCCGCTCGACGGCGGGGACGTCCTGGTCGAGCCAGGGCACGTCCCAGATCTCGGCGGCGGTGAGCCAGCGCAGGGCGTCGTGGTCCTGGAGGGGCTCGGGGGCGGCCGAGCCGGGGCGCAGCCGGGCGGTCCAGACGTGCAGGACGAAGGGGTCCCGCAGCGGCCACCGCCCGGGCACGCGCTCGCCGGCCTCGGCGTCCACGCCCAGTTCCTCGCGCAACTCGCGGACCAGGGCGGCCTCGGGGCGCTCCCCCGCCTCGACCTTGCCGCCGGGCAGTTCCCAGCGGCCGGCCAGCTCGGGGGGTGCGCTGCGGCGCGCGGCGAGCAGCCGCCCGCCGTCGATCAGGGCGGCCCCCACCACGATCCGCTCGGGGGGCTGCGTGCGTTCGCTCATGCCCCGAGCCTAGGAGGCGTCCCCCCGGCGCAGTTCCTCGACCCAGTAGAGCTGCTTGTGCCCGCGGCCGTCGAGGCTCGCCGCGATCCGCTGGGCCTCCGCCTCGGTCGCGTACCGGCCCACGCGATAGCGGTTGCCGTTGTCGTCCTGCCGGAAGACCAGCCAGGGAAGTGTGACCGTGCCGTCGTTCATCGCGCCCCTCCACATCCCGCCCGCGACCCGTGCCGCCGCCCTGCCCGCCAGGGAAACCGCACCTCGCATATGCCCGAGCCTACGCCCAACCTTTACGGAGCGAACACGGCTTTGCACAAAGAGGTACGCATCCAGCCAGCCGGGAGGGGGCGCGCGCCGTGCTGCGCGCCGTCCGTGCGCGCCGGTGACGCCGGGTGGACGGGTGCCGAGAATCGCGGGTTCACCAGCGCGGATGGCCGGGAGCCCACCCCGAGGGGGCGGCCGTGCGGCGACGGGAGCGCGCGAGGGGCGCGCGGGAGGCGTGCGCCGTCCCACCCCGGCCGGACGGCGCAGGAGACGAGGTCACCGGCCCGGCACCGGGCCGCCGGGGCGCACTCCCCGCCGTCGGCCGCTACTTGACCGGCAGGTGGTACGCCACCCGGTACCGGTCGGCCGGTGCGACCACGTCCGCCGTCTCGACCGCGCGCCCCGAGGCGTAGAAGGTGCGCTGGACGGTGAGGACGACGTGTCCGGGGACGCCGCCCAGGGCGACCAGTTCCTCGGCGAGGCCGGGGCGGGCGCCGACCTCCTCGGTGACGTTGTCCACGACGACGTCGATCGCGGCCATCCGCTCCACGACGCCCATGCCGCCGAGCGGGCCCTCCTCGGGGAGCATCACCGGGGTGCGGCCGGTGAGGTCGAGCGGCTCCCAGGAGGTGGACAGCATCATCGCCTCGCCGCCCTCCCGGAACACGTACCGCGTGCACATGACCCGGTCCCCCGCCCGGATGCCGAGCCGCTCGGCGACGGCGCCGCTCGCGCCGGTCTGCTCGCTGTGCGACTCCCAGGTGCCGCGCGCCTCGCCGGCGGCCTGCTCCTGCCGGAAGGGGGTGGCGCCGCCGGCCGGGCGGAAGCCGGAGCGGGCGATGCTGCGGGGGGCGGGCCGCTCGCGCACATAGGTCCCGGAGCCCGAGCGGCCCTCGACCAGGCCCTCGGCCATCAGCACCTTGCGCGCCTCCAGGGCGACGGTGTCCGAGACGCCGTACTCCTCGCGGATGCGGGCCTGGGACGGCAGCCGGGTGTGGGGCGGCAGCAGGCCGTCGACGATCTGCTTGCGGAGATCACCCGCGACGCGCAGGTATGCCGGCTGCTCACCGAATGTCACGGGCCGCTCCCATCAGGTTGTACAGACAGCAACAGCGTGGCAACCGTAGGTTCGCCCAGGCAAGCGAAGGCCAGAGAATCACTCGAAGTGATGAAGCCCGCCTCTTGCGGGTCTCACGCAGGCACTTTCTCCCCACTGCGGCGACCGCCACACCTTCGCGCCGAGATCGTCCGCCGCCACCGCCCACCGCGGCGGACCCCAGGGCCTTGCGGGCGGTGACCGCCTCGGGTCGACCCGGGCGTCAGGCGTCGAAGCCCGTGGCGCGGGTGCGCTTCTCCCAGGTCTCGACGTCCGCGCGGACCTGGTCGAGGTGGCCGAGGACCGCGCTCACCCCGTCGTCGCCGAGCGGCAGCCGCAGCGGGGTGTGCTCGGCGGCCAGGGCCTCCAGGATCAGCGCCGCCGCCTTCGCGGGGTCGCCGGGCTGGCTGCCGTCCCCGCCGGCGACGAGGCCCCGGGTCTCGGCGGCCTTGGCGTACACCCCGCTGTCCGCGCTCATCCGGGCGTTGCCGGCCTGGAAGAGGCCGGTGCGGAAGGCGCCGGGCTCCACGATGAGCACCTTGACGCCGAACTCCCGCACCTCGTCCGCCAGCGCCTCGGACATGCCCTCCAGCGCGAACTTGGTCCCGCTGTACGCCGCGAACCCGGCGAAGGACAGCTGCCCGCCCATGCTGCTCATCTGCACGATCGCGCCCGACCGCTGCTCCCGCAGGTACGGCAGCACCGCCCGGGTCAGCGCCGCGGGGCCGAAGACGTGCACGTCGAACAGGGCCCGCAGCTCCTCCTCGCCGGTCTCCTCGAAGGCGCCGACGTGCGTGCGGCCCGCGTTGTTGACCAGTACGTCGATCCGCCCGTGCCGCGCCACCACGTCCCGCACCGCGGCCTCGGCGGCGGCCGTGTCGGCGACGTCCAGGCGCAGCGCCTCGACCTGGTCGGGGTGGGCCGCCACGAGGTCGTCGAGCACCTCGGGGCGGCGCACCGCGCCCACCACCACGTCACCGTCGGCCAGCGCCGCCTCGCCGATCGCCCGCCCGAACCCGCTGCTCGCCCCGGTGATCAGCCACACCTTGTTCATCTCGCCGCTCCCTGTCTCCGCTGTGCCCCTCGGACCGCACCGAGCCTCTCCCGAACGCCGGTTGGCGGTCCAAGACCCGAGGTGATAACCAACGGTCATGACGACGGACGTGCACCTGCGGGAGCTGCGCTACTTCGTGGCGGTGGCCGAGGAACTGCACTTCACGCGGGCGGCCGAGCGGCTCTACGTGTCGCAGCCCGCGCTGAGCAAGCAGATCCGGGCGCTGGAACGGCAGTTGGGCGCCGAGCTGTTCCGCCGCGAGCCGCAGGGGGTGCGTCTCACCGAGGCCGGCACGGCCCTGCTGCCGCACGCCCGGCGGATGTTGGCCGACTGGGCGGAGGCCGCCGCGGCGCTGGAGGCGGTCCGCTCGGCACGCACCGGCACCCTGGTGGTCGGCATGAGCACCAGCCCCGGCCGCGGCGGCCTGCTCCCGGCGATCCGCTCCCGTTTCACCGCCGCCCATCCCAAGGCCCGGATCCGGCTGCGCCAGGTCGGCTGGGAGGACCCGACCGCCGGCCTCACCGACGGCACGGCGGACGCCGCCTTCGTCTGGCTGCCGCTGCCGCTGCCGGACGCCGGGCGCTACGACTGGATCGTCGCCGCCGAGGAACCCCGCCTCGTCGCCCTCCCCGACACCCACCCCCTGGCGGCCCGCGCCGAGATCGACTTCGCGGACCTGGCCGCCGAGCCCTTCCTCGCCCTGCCGTCGGAGGCGGGCGTGCTGCGCGACTTCTGGCTGGCCCTGGACGAACGCCGCGCCCTGGGCGCGGGCCCGCCGCGCGTCGGCGCGGAGATCGCCGGCACGGAGGAGACGTACGAGGCCCTCGTCGCCGGCCTCGGCGTCTGCCTGGTCGCCTCGGGCAACGCCCCGCTGCTCACCCTCGGCGGCGTCACCACCCGCCCGGTCCGCGGCCTCACCCCGTCCCGCTTCGCGCTGGCGTGGCGCCGCGAGGACGCGGGGCGGGCGCTGGTGCGGGGGTACGCGCGGGCGTGCGGGCGGGTGGTGGGGCAGATCTAGGGCCTGCTGCGGGACCGCCGCCAGCCCCAACTGCCGTGCCGTGAAACGGACATTGACAACAGTCACCCGATGAGCGAACGCTGGCAAGAGCACATGGATCTTCCGCAGCACATGGATCTTCTGCGCGCCACGGCCACCGGGCCGCGGCCCCGACCGGAAGGACAGGACATGGCGAACAAGATCGAGATCCGTCCGCTGGACAAGAAGGAGACCACCGGCGACAGCGGCGGCAACGGCGGCTCCTGACCCGGACGCCCGACGATGGACCGCTACCCCACGGTCGACGAGGTCGCCGACTCGGCGCGGCGGCTGGTCTCCCGGTACCCGGAGACCGCCCGGCTGCGCCGGATCGGGGCGTCCCGCCAGGGCCGTCCGATCCTCATGCTGTCCGTGGGGGGCGGTCCCCGGCACGTCCTCGTGGTCGCCGGACCGCACCCGGACGAACCGGTCGGCGGCGCGACGGCAATGGCGCTCGCCGAGCTGGTGGTGTCCGGCGGGGGCCGCTCACCGGCGACCGACCCCGGCCTCGTCACCTGGGACCTCGTCCTCTGCCTCGACCCGGACGGCGCCGCCCTGAGCCGCTACCGCCCCGAGACCCCGGCGGCGCACACGCTCGCGGGCTACTACGGCTCCGTCTACCGCCCGATGGCGGCGGAGCAGCCCGAGTGGGCGCCGATCACCGGGGCGCAGCTGCCCGAGAGCCGGGCCCTGTTCGACGTCATCGAGGAGCGGCGCCCGGTCCTCCAGTGCTCCCTGCACAACGTCGACGCGGGCGGCACCTGGGTCCAGCTGACCCGGGACCTGCCCGGCCTCGCCGCCCCCTTCGCGGCGTCGGCCGCGGCGCACGGCATCCCGGTCCAGGACGGCACCTTCGACGCCCTGTACTGGGAGAACCCCAGCCCCGGCTACTACGTCCTGCCGCCGCCCGGCAGCACCGCCCGGCTGGCCGCCGGTTCGGAGAACATTGGGGCGTCCACCTGGTGCGCCCCCGCCGGGTACGGCGGCGTCACCGCGATCGTCGAGGTCCCCCTGTGGGCCGCCGACCGGGCCGCCGACCCCACCCCGCACCCCGACCCGGCCGGCGCCCTGCGCGACCTGACCGGCCTGGTGCGCGACGGGGGCCACCGGGTGACCGCCCTCTTCGACAAGGCCCGCGCCTTCCTGCCGCCCGCCGCGGACAGCCCGCCCCGGCGCGTACTGGAGTGGATGGCCGAGGGTCTCTACGACCTGGTCGCCGCCTCCTGGGAACCCCTGCGCCGGCAGTCCGCCGCCCTGACCACGGCGCAGGTCTGCGCCCTGGACGTCGTGGCCCGCCGCCAGCCCCTGCGCGCCGCCGGCCTCCTGGCGGGCCTGCTGGAGACGTCCCGCGACCCCGGGGCCCCCGCCCTGCGCCGGGAGCTGGACGCCCTCTTCACCGCCTGGTGCGGCGACTTCGCCCGCGCCCTCCGCCTGCGCCGGGTCCCGGTGGCGGACCAGGTCGGGCACCAGTGCCGTACGGCGGTGGCGGCGGCGGAGAGCGCGTTGGGCTGAGGCTCGTCGGGTCAGCTGTCCCACCAGTCGAAGGCCAGGGTGGGCACGTGCCGGCCGCAGGCGCGGTCCAGGCGGACCAGCCGGCCGAGATGGAAGACCAGCGGGTTGCGGCGGGTGCCGGCGGCGGCCAGGTGCCGCACCCGGCCGAGGACCGCCACGTGGTCGCCGGCGGGGAAGCTGTCCTCGACGTCGCACTCCATCCAGGCCGCGGCCCCGGCGAGCCGCGGCGGCGCCCCGGGCGCCAGCTCCCAGTCGCCGGCGGCGAACCGGTCCGCGGTGCGGCTGGCGAAGGCCGCGCACACCTCCTGCTGGTCCTCGGCCAGCAGGTTCACGCGGAACCGCCCGGAGCCGACGATCGCCGCCGCGCTGGCCGAGTCCCGCCCCGCGTAGAAGACGACCAGGGGTGGGTCGAGGGAGACGGAGGTGAAGCTGCCGACGGTGACGCCGACCGGACCCGCGGGGGTCGTGGCCGTCACCACGCACACCGAGGTCGGCACCTGGCCGAGCACCCGGCGGAACACCGCGGGGTCGGCCGGGGCGGTCAGTTCGGTCGGCGTCGGGGGGGATGCGGACACGGCGGCCTCCAGGAGCGCGGACGGGCCCGGTGCGGGTCCCGGTGCGGGTCACGGCCCAGTGAACCCACAGCCGCCGCGCGGTGGCACTGGTCCGGGCGGGCAAGCCGGGCGAAGCCCTTTGGGCGCCCGGCCCAATTAGGGTCATCTGATAAGTTGACGCGAGATCCCATGCCGGAACGGAGGTACGAGGGGCGGACTCGACCCCTGGCCGGCCGAGGCCGTGGTCCACGTCACCCCTCAGATCGCGATGCAGCAAGTGCGCAAGTTGGAGCGCTACAAGGACGATCAGGGAAACGAGATCGTCTACGCCGGCGAGGTCCGTGAGGAAAAGATCGATATCCGCTTCAAGGGGTCGAACAACACCCTTGTCATCGCCCCCGATGCGGACATCAAGGACCTGCTTGTCATCTTCACGGGAGACAACGGGCATATCGAGATCGAGCGGACCACGAAGAGGCGCGCGGGCCTCCGTTTCGAACTGCGCTGCGGACACGAGTCGAAGATCCGCGTCGGCGAGAATGTGGGCTGCGCCGGCCGCACCTTCCTCTCCGCCGTCGAAGGCGTGTCGGTCACCATCGGCGCCGATGTGATGTTCGCCAAGAACATCGAGGTGCGCGCGGACGACACCCACCCGATCTACGACGTGCGCTCCCAGAAGCGCGCCAACCCGTCGAAGTCGATCGTCGTGGGCGAGCACGTGTGGATCGCTAAGCACGCGGTCGTCATGGGCGGCGTCACCATCGGCAACGGCTCGGTGATCGGGTTCCGCTCCATCGTCACCTCCTCCGTCCCCAACAACTGCATCGCGGTGGGGGCGCCGGCCCGGGTGGTGCGGCGGAACATCGCCTGGGAGCGTCCCGAGGTGGTCAGCCGCCGTCCGGGCGAGCAGCACCCGCGCCCGGGCGAGAAGTCCGAGCCGTACTGGAACCTCACCGACGACGACGCCGCGGCCGACGCGCCGGTGGTGCGCTCGAAGCCCACGTCGCAGCGCGCGGTGGCCCGTTACCTGCCGGCCTCGGTGCGGCGGGCGGCCAGGAAGTACCGTTCGGCGAAGAAGTGACGCCGTCCTGAACGAGGTGTGGGGGGGGGGGGGGGGGGGGGGGGGGGGGGGGGGGGGGGGGCGCCGCCGGGGGGGGGGGGGGGGGGGGGGGGGGGGGCCGGGGGGGGGGGGGGGGGGCGGGGGGTGGCGGGGGGGGAGGTCTGTGGTCAGGCGGTGGTTCAGGAAGGCTGCCGGGTGGCGGAGGGGCTCGTCGGGGAGGCCGGACGTCAGG
>NZ_JBIDAQ010000029.1:0-27744 GCF_043202555.1 Streptomyces sp. NPDC048182
CTTCACCGCCGGCGCCGGCATCGACTGGCGCCGCTGGTTCCCCACCGAACCCACCACCCCCCGCACCGTCGACCTCCCCACCTACGCCTTCCAGCACCGGCACTACTGGGTGGAGCCGCCCGTGGCGGTGGCGCCGGCGGGTGGCGGCCACGACCCGGTCGAGGCCCAGGTGTGGCAGTCCATCGAGGACTTGGACATCGACGCCCTGGCGAGAAGCCTGAAGATCGACAGCGAGCCGGAGACGGTCGGCGCCCTCGAGCCCGCGCTCCCCGTTCTCTCTGCCTGGCGGCGGCGGCACCGGGCGCAGTCCACCGTCGACTCCTGGCGTTATCACGTCGCGTGGAGGCACCTGCCCGACGGCCCGGCTCCCGAGCTGACCGGCACCTGGCTGCTGCTCGTCCCCGCCGCGCACGCGGAGCACCCCGCCGTGCTCGCGACCGCGCAGGCCGTGGCCGCCCACGGCGGCGAGGCCCGGCGGCACGTGATCGACGCGCGGACCGTGGAGCGGGAGGCACTCGCCGGGGAGCTGCCGGCGGTGCTGGGTGCGGACGCGTCGTACGCCGGAATCGTGAATCTGCTGGCCCTCGACGAGGAGCCGCTCCCCGAGCACCCGGCCGTGCCCGCCGGGCTCGCCGCGACGACCGCCCTCCTCCAGGCTCTCGGCGACAACGGCGCCACCACTCCCGTGCACACCCTCACTCAGGGCGCCGTCTCCACCGGTGCCGCCGATCCCCTGACCCATCCGGTCCAGGCCCAGGTGTGGGGGCTCGGCCGCGTCGCCGCCCTCGAGTTCCCCCGACTGTGGGCCGGGCTCATCGACCTGCCCGCCCACATCGACCACCACGCCCTGACCCGCCTTGCCGCGGGCCTGGCCCCGCAGGGCGAGGACCAGCTCTCCGTCCGGGCCAACGGGACGCACGCCCGCCGCCTCGTCCACGCGACCGCCAATACGGTCGAGATCGGGCCCAGTTGGCGGCCCGAGGGCACCACCCTCATCACGGGCGGCACCGGCGGTATCGGCGCCGTCCTCGCCCGCTGGCTCGCCGGCCAGGGCGCCCCGCACCTCCTGCTCACCAGCCGTCGCGGAGCCGAGGCACCCGGCGCACAGGAGCTCAGCGCCGAACTGACGCGGCTCGGCGCGGCCGTCACCATCGCCGCCTGCGACGTCAGCGACAGGGGCAAGGTCCGCGAGCTGCTCGCCGGCATCCCCGCCGAGCAGCCCCTGCGCGCCGTCGTCCATGCCGCCGGCGTGCCGAATTACGTCGGCCTCGGCGACCTGTCGGCCGCGCAGCTCGACGAGGTGCTGCGGCCCAAGGCGCTCGCCGCCCTCAACCTGCACGAGCTGACGCGGGACGCGGACCTTTCGGCCTTCGTGCTCTTCTCCTCCGGCGCCGGCGTGTGGGGCAGCGGCCAGCAGGGCGCTTACGGCGCGGCCAACCACTTCCTCGACGCCCTCGCCGAGCACCGCCGCTCCCAGGGCCTCACCGCCACGTCCATCGCCTGGGGGCCCTGGGCCGAGGCCGGGATGGCCGCCGACCAGGCCGCGTTGACGTTCTTCTCCCGCTTCGGTCTGCACCCGCTCGCCCCGGACCTGTGCGTCAAGGCCCTGCACCAGGCCCTCGACGCGGGCGAGACCACGCTGACCGTCGCGAACTTCGACTGGGCCCAGTTCACCTCGACCTTCACCGCGCAGCGCCCCAGCCCGCTCCTCGCCGACCTGCCCGAGAACCGGCGGGCGAGCGCGCCGGTGGCCCAGGAGGAAGCGGCGGAGGCGTCCTCGCTGCAGCAGGAGCTGACCGAGGCGAAGCCGGCCCAACAGCGGCAGTTGCTGCTCCAGCACGTGCGCTCCCAGGCGGCGGCGACGCTCGGGCACGCGGATGTCGACGCCGTCCCGGCGACGAAGCCGTTCCAGGAGCTGGGCTTCGACTCGCTCACCGCGGTGGAGCTGCGGAACCGGCTCAACAAGAGCACGGGGCTGGCCCTGCCGACCACGGTGGTCTTCGACCATCCGACGCCGGACGCGCTCGCCGACGTCCTGCGGGCCGAGCTGTCCGGGGACACCGCGACCGCCGACGCGACGCGGGCCGCCACCGCCTCCGCCGACGACGAACCCGTCGCGATCGTCGGCATGGCCTGCCGCTTCCCGGGCGGCGTGACCTCCGCCGAGGAGCTGTGGGACCTGGTCGCGGCCGGCAAGGACGCCATGGGCGACTTTCCGGACGACCGGGGCTGGGACCTGGCGACCCTGTACGACCCGGATCCGGCGAGCCGCGGCACCAGCTATGTGCGCGAGGGCGGGTTCCTCTACGACGCGGGTGACTTCGACGCCTCCTTCTTCGGAATCAGCCCGCGCGAGGCCATCGCCATGGACCCGCAGCAGCGCCTGCTCCTGGAGACCGCCTGGGAGGCCGTCGAACGCGCCGGGCTCGACCGGGAGGCCCTCAAGGGCAGCAACACCGGGGTGTTCACGGGCCTGACCATCTTCGACTACCTGGCGCTCGTCGGTGAGCGGCCCACCGAGGTCGAGGGCTACATCGGGACCGGCAACCTCGGCTGTGTCGCCTCCGGCCGGGTGTCGTACGTCCTCGGCCTCGAGGGTCCGGCGATGACGCTGGACACCGGCTGCTCGTCGTCCCTGGTCGCGATCCACCAGGCCGCGCACGCGCTGCGGCAGGGCGAGTGCTCGCTCGCGCTCGCGGGCGGCGCCACCGTCATGGCCACGCCCGGTGCGTTCGTGGAGTTCTCGTTGCAGCGGGGCCTCGCCAAGGACGGCCGTTGCAAGCCGTTCGCGGCCTCCGCCGACGGCACCGGCTGGGCCGAGGGCGTCGGGCTCGTCGTCCTGGAGCGGCTCTCCGAGGCCCGGCGCAGGGGACACCGGGTCCTCGCGGTGATCCGGGGCTCGGCCATCAACCAGGACGGCACCAGCAACGGCCTCACCGCGCCCAACGGTCAGGCGCAGCAGCGCGTGATCCGGCAGGCCCTCGCCAACGCCCGCCTGTCGGCCGAGGACGTCGACGCGGTGGAGGCGCACGGCACCGGCACCATGCTCGGCGACCCCATCGAGGCGTCCGCCCTGGTGGCCACGTACGGAAAGGACCGGCCCGAGGACCGGCCGCTGTGGCTCGGCTCGGTCAAGTCGAACATCGGGCACGCCCAGGCGTCGGCCGGCGTCGCCGGTGTGATCAAGATGGTGATGGCGATGCGGCACGAGCAGTTGCCCGCCTCGCTGCACATCGACGCGCCCACGCCGCACGTGGACTGGGAGGGCAGCGGCGTACGGCTGCTGTCCGAGCCCGTCGCGTGGCCGCGTGGCGAACGCCCGCTGCGGGCCGGGGTGTCGGCCTTCGGCATCTCGGGCACGAACGCGCACGTGATCCTGGAGCAGGCCCCGGATCTCCCGGCACCGGTCACCGCGCCCGAGGCCGAGGCGCCGGCCGGAGTGGTGCCGTGGGTGGTCTCGGCCCGCGGTGAGCAGGCGCTGCGGGCCCAGGCCCGGCTCCTGGCCGAGCGGGCGGCCACGGATCCGGCGCTCGCGTCTCCTCTCGATGTGGGCTGGTCCCTGGTCAGGAGCCGCTCGGTGTTCGAGAACCGGGCGGTGGTCGTGGGCCGGGACCGGGAGGAACTCCTGGCCGGTGTGCGGGCGTTGGCGGTCGGGGAGCCGTCCGCCGGCGTGGTGGAGGGCGTGGTCCAGGGGGCGTCCGGTGCCGGTCCGGTGCTGGTGTTTCCGGGGCAGGGCTCGCAGTGGGTGGGGATGGGTGCGCGGCTGTTGGAGGAGTCGCCGGTGTTCGCCGCCCGGATCGCCGAGTGCGAGCGGGCGTTGTCGGCGTATGTGGACTGGTCACTGACCGGGGTGCTGCGCGGGGACGGTGGCGAGCTGTCCCGAGTCGAGGTCGTGCAGCCGGTGCTGTGGGCGGTGATGGTCTCGCTCGCCGCCGTCTGGGAGCACTACGGCGTCAAGCCCGCCGCCGTCATCGGCCACTCCCAGGGGGAGATGGCCGCCGCCTGCGTGGCCGGTGCGCTGTCGCTGGAGGATGCCGCGCGGGTGGTCGCCGTGCGCAGTGACGCTCTGCGGCAGTTGGCGGGGCGTGGCGCCATGGCCTCGCTGGGCGTGGGCGCCGAGCAGGCGGCCGAACTGATCGAGGGGCACCTCGGTGTCGGGATCGCGGCCGTCAACGGGCCGGCCTCAACCGTGATCTCCGGGCCGCCCGAGGAAGTGGCCGCCCTGGTCGCCGACGCGGAGGCCCGAGGACTGCGGGCGCGGACCATCGACGTGGACTACGCCTCCCACGGTTCCCAGGTCGACGAGATCCGTGACCAGCTGACCGAGCGCCTGAGTGACATCCGTCCGGTCGCCACCGACGTGGCCTTCTACTCGACCGTCACCGCCGAACGCCTCGACAGCGCCACCGCTCTGGACACCGGTTACTGGGTGACGAACCTGCGGCAGCCGGTCCGTTTCGCCGACACGATCGAGGCCCTTCTCGCCGACGGCTACCGCCTCTTCGTGGAGGCGAGCCCGCACCCGGTCCTCACCCTCGGCATGGAGGAGACCATCGAGCGGGCGGACGTCCCCGCCACCGTCGTCCCCACCCTGCGCCGCGACCACGGCGACACCGCCCAACTCGCCCGCGCCGCCGCCCAGGCGTTCACGGCCGGCGCCGACATCGACTGGACGGGCTGGTTCCCGGCCGTTCCGCTGCCCCGGGTGGTGGACCTGCCGACGTACGCCTTCCAGCGGGAGCGGTACTGGCTCGAGGGCCGTCGGGGGCTTGCCGGGGATCCGGCGGGGCTCGGGCTCTCCTCGGCGGGGCACCCGCTCCTCGGCGCGGCCGTGGAGCTGGCCGACGGAGGCAGCCATGTGCTGACCGGGCGGATCTCGCCCCGGGACCAGGCGTGGCTGGCCGAGCACCGGGTCGCGGACACCGTGCTGCTGCCCGGCTCGGCCTTCGTGGAACTCGCCCTGCAGGCGGCCGTGCGCAGCGGCTGCGGGCGGCTCGCGGAGCTGGCCCTGCACACGCCGCTCGCCTTCGACGACAAGGGCACGGTCGATCTGCAGGTGGCGGTCGGCGCGCCGGACGAGGGCGGGCGGCGTCCGGTGTCCGTCCACTCCCGGCCGTCCGGCGAGGGCGAGGAGGGCGCGTGGACCCGGCACGCCGCCGGTGTGCTCGCTCCGGCCGACCCGGACGCCGAGGACTCGGAGCTCGGCGGGGCCTGGCCGCCGCCCGGCGCGACGCCGGTCGCCGGACCGGACCCCTATGGTGAACTGGCCTCGTACGGGTACGACTTCGGGTCCGCGTCACAGGGTCTGCTGACCGCCTGGAAGCTCGGTGACGACCTCTTCGCCGAAGTCGCGCTCCCCGAGACCGAGAGCGCGCAGGCCGGCCGCTACCAGGTGCACCCGGTGCTCCTCGACGCCACCCTGCACGCCCTGATCCTGGACGCGGTCACCTCGTCCGCCGACACCGACCAGGTGCTGCTGCCCTTCTCCTGGAGCGGATTGCAGGTGCACGCCTCCGGTGCGGAGCGGCTGCGGGTGCGTGTCGCGCGGACCGGGCGGGACCAGTTGGCCCTCACGGCCGTGGACGCGGGCGGATCGCCGGTCCTCACCCTCGAAGCGCTCACGGTGCGGCCGGTGGCCGCCCATCAGATCGCGGGCGCCCGGGCCGTGGACCGCGACGCGCTCTTCCGGCTCGCCTGGACCGAGGCGGCCGCCCGAGCCGAGGCACCCGCCGCCGTCTCGCGTCCCGCTCTCGTCGCCCCGGTCGCGGACCCGGTGGGCGCGGCGCTGTCCGGGGTGCTGCCGGAGGCTCCGGTGCAGGACACGTTCGCCGCGCTCAGGGCGCGCGTAGCGGGCGGGGCCGAGGCGCCCGACGCCGTGCTCGCCGTGTGCGTCACGCCCGACGGGGGCGGCGAGGACGCGGCCGGGGACGCGCGGCTCGCCACCGTGTCCCTGCTCGGCCTGCTCAAGGAGTGGGTGGACGACCCCGCGTTCGGTGCGAGCCGCCTCGTCGTGGTCACCCGGGGCGCGGTCGCCACACGTCCGGGCGAGGAGGCGGGTGACCTGCCCGGCGCGGCGGTGTGGGGTCTGGTGCGCAGCGCGCAGGCCGAGAACCCGGGCCGGCTGACGCTCCTCGACCTCGACGGCCGGGAGGCGTCGCTCGCGGCGGTGCCGGGCGTACTGGGCTGGGAGGAGCCGGAGTTGGCGTTGCGTGACGGGCAGGCGTTCGTGCCGCGTCTCGTGCGTGAGGACGCCGCGGGGCGGCTCGCGCCGCCGGTCGGGTCCCTCACGTGGCGGCTGGCCGGGGCCGAGGGGCGGCCTGCTCTCGTCGACGCTCCCGAGGCCGGGCGGGCGCTCGCGCCGCACGAGGTGCGGGTGGCGCTGCGTGCCGCCGTGCCCGCCGAGCCCCGGGCCGAAGGCGCGGGTGTGGTGGTGGAGGTGGGCTCCGAGGTCGACGCGGTGCGTGCGGGAGACCGCGTGATGGGCCTGATCGACCTGGTGGGGCCGGTGGCGGTCGCCGAGTCCGGGCTGCTCATGCCGGTGCCGTCCGGCTGGAGCTGGGCGCAGGCGGCCGGGGCCGTGGGCGCCTACGTGACCGCGCACGCCGCGCTGTCGGACGCCGCCGTGCCGGGCGGCGGGGAGTCGCTCCTGGTCGAGGAGGAGACCGGCTCCGTCGGCCGGGCCGCACGGTGCCTCGCCCGGCATCTGCGGGTGGATGTCGTCGGCGGCGGGTCACCGGCGCCCGGTGCGGGCCCCGAGCCCGGCCCGGTGGCGGTCCTCGGCCGCGACGACGCGGGGGCCCTGGTCGTCCACCGCGTGGGCGACGGCACGGACACCGTGCACCTCGTCGTGCCGCCCGCGCCCGACCGCGTACGGGAGATCCTGTCCCAGCTCGCCGAACTGGGCGGCGCGGACGGCCTGGAGCCGCTGCCGGTCACCGTGTGGGACGTCCGCCAGGCACCCGCGGCGGTGCCGGACCCGGCGGCTCCGACCGTGTTCACGCTGCCCGTCGCCTTCGACCCCGAGGGCACCGTGCTCATCACGGGCGGCACCGGTGCCCTCGGCGCCCTGACGGCCCGGCACCTGGTCAGCCGGTACGGGGCGCGGCACCTGCTGCTGTCCAGCAGGCGCGGGGCCGACGCGCCCGGGGCGCTCGAGCTGGCGGCCGACCTGTCCGCACTCGGCGCGCGGGTCGCCTTCGCCGCCTGCGAGCCCGGCGACCGGGACACGGCCGCCGCCCTCGTGGGGTCGGTCCCGGCGGAGCATCCCCTGACCGCCGTCTTCCACTGCGCGGGCACCGTGAGCGACGCGGTGGTGCAGAACCTCACGGCCGCGCAGGTCGAGGAGGTGATGCGGGTGAAGGCGGACGCGGCCTGGCAGCTGCACGAGCTGACCCGGGAGTCGGACCTGTCCGCGTTCGTGCTGTACTCCTCGGTCACCGGACTGCTCGGCGGCCCGGGGCAGGGCAGCTACACGGCGGCCAACGCCTTCCTGGACGCGCTGGCCCGGCAGCGGCACGCCGGCGGGGCGTCGGCGCTGTCCCTGGCGTGGGGCTACTGGGATCTGGACACCGGCATGTCGGGGCGGCTCACCGACGCCGACCGGGCGCGGCACGCCCGCGCCGGCGTCGTCGGGCTGCGCGCCGAGGAGGGTCTGGCCCTGCTGGACACCGCGTGGGCCGGCGGTCTGCCGCTCCTCGCGCCGGTCCGCCTCGACCTGGCCCGGATGCGGCGGCAGGCCCAGAGCCACGCCGCTCCCGCGCTGCTCCAGGACCTGGTGCGCGCGGCGGCCGGGCCCACCGCGGCGGCGGGCGCGGCGGCGTTCCTCAAGGCGCTCGGCGCCATGTCCGACACGGAGCGCGAGCAGGCCCTGCTCGACCTGGTGCGCACGCACGTCGCGGCGGTCCTCGGCCACGACGCGGCCACGCCGGTCAACGCCACGCAGGGGCTGCGGGAGCTGGGCTTCGACTCGCTGACCGCGGTGGAGCTGCGCAACCGGCTCGCGGGCGCCACCGGCCTCAAGCTGCCCGCCACGTTCGTCTTCGACCACCCCGACCCGGCGGGACTCGCCGCCGAGCTGAGCCGCCTGCTGGCGCCGCGCGCGGCGGACCCGCTGGCCGACGTGCTGGCGGAGTTCGAACGGCTCGAGTCCTCGCTGCTCACGGTCTCCGCCCGGGACGGCGGTGCGCGGGCCGAGCTGGCCGGGCGGCTGCGCGCCACGCTCGCCCGCCTGGACGTGCCGGAGCGCGCGGCCGAGAAGGCCGAGGCGGCCGTCCGCATCCAGGACGCCTCGGCCGACGAGATCTTCGCGTTCATCGACCGGGACCTCGGCAGGGGGAGCGGCGACGGACGCTCCGGAGAGGGGCGTTGATGTCCGGGGAGGCACTGATGTGCGGGAAGGAGAAGTGATGAACGAGTTCGCCCGCAAGCAGCGTGCCCTGGAGCACAGCCGCCGGGTCAACGCCGGGGATCTGGACGCGCTGGTCGAGCTGTACGCGCCCGACGCCGTGGTCGAGGACCCGGTGGGCGTGGCTCCGGTGACCGGACACGACGCGCTGCGCGCCCACTACGGGCCGCTCCTGTCGGCGCGGGTGCGCGAGGAGGCGTCGGAGCCCGTCGCCGGGCAGGACGGCACCCACGTCCTGCTCCAGGTCACCTCCGTCATGGACTACCTGCCCCTGGGGCCGCTCCATGCCGAGCGGGGCTGGATCGAGGCTCCCGACCGCCCGGAGACGGCGCGCGTGCGGCGCGCGGCCATGCTCGTGATGCGTCTGGACGGCTCCGGCCTGATCCGGCACCTCACGTCGTACTGGGGCACATCCGATCTCACGGTCCTCGGCTGACCGGCAGCCCAGGCCGGCCCACCCTTTCTGGAGGTGCCATGCCCGACGAGGCCGCGCGCAAGAAGATGGCGACCGACTACGCGCAGCGGATCAACGCCGGTGACATCGAGGGCGTCCTCGACCTGTTCGCCGACGACATCGTCTTCGAGGACCCGGTGGGGCGGCCCCCGATGGTCGGCAAGGACGATCTGCGCCGCCATCTCGAACTGGCCGTCTCCTGCGGCACGCACGAGGTGCCCGGCCCGCCGATGACGTCGATGGACGACCGCTTCGTCGTCACGCCGACGACGGTGACCGTGCGGCGGCCCCGCCCGATGACCTTCCGCATCGTCGGCATCGTCGAACTGGACGAGCGGGGGCTCGGCCGCCGGGTCCAGGCGTACTGGGGCGTGACGGACGTGACCATGGACGAGCCGCCGGCCCCCGCGACGACGGGCGACGACGGCGAGCCGGCCGGGCCCGCCGACCCCACCCACCCCGAAGGGATCCGCGCGTGACCACCACCCGACCCGCACACGCCGTCGTACTGGGCGCCAGCATGGCCGGCACCCTGGCGGCCCATGTCCTGGCCCGCCATGTGGAGACCGTCACCGTCGTCGAACGCGACGCGCTGCCGGACGTCCCGCAGCACCGCAAGGGCGTCCCGCAGGGGCGGCACGCGCACCTGCTGTGGTCCAACGGCGCGCGCCTCATCGAGGACCTGCTGCCCGGCACCGTCGACCGCCTCCTCGCGGCCGGCGCCCGCCGCCTCGGCTTCCCCGAGGACCTGGTGACGCTGACCGGCCAGGGCTGGCAGCACCGCTTCCCCGCCACCCAGTTCGCGCTGCTCGCGAGCCGCCCCCTGCTCGACCTGACGGTACGTCAGCACGCCCTCGCGCCCGCGAACGTCACCGTGCTGCAGCGCACCGAGGCCGTGGAACTGACCGGTGACGACCGCCGGGTGAGCGGCGTCGTCGTACGCGCTCTCGACGGCGGCCGGCAGACGCCGCTGGAGGCGGACCTGGTGATCGACGCCACCGGTCGCGGCTCCCGGCTCAAGCAGTGGCTGGCGGCGCTCGGCGTGCCCGCGCCGCACAAGGACGTCGTGGACGCGGGCGTCGCCTACGCCACCCGGATCTTCCGGGCGCCGCCCGGCGCGACGGCGCGCTTCCCCGCCGTGAACATCGCCGCCGACGACCGGGTCCGCGAACCCGGCCGCTTCGGCGTGGTCTACCCGATCGAGGGTGGCCGCTGGATCGTGACCCTCTCCTGCACCAGGGGCGCCCGACTGCCCGCCACCGAGGACGAGTTCCTGCCGTTCGCCCGGGACCTGAGCCATCCGCTCATCGCCGAGCTGCTGCGGGACTCCGAACCCCTCACCCCCGTCTTCGGCTCCCGCTCCGGGGCCAACCGGCGGCTGTACCCGGAGCGGCTCGAGCAGTGGCCCGACGGCCTGCTCGTCGTCGGCGACTCGCTGACCGCGTTCAACCCGATCTACGGCCACGGCATGAGCTCCGCCGCGCGCGGCGCCACCACGCTCGGCCGCGAGCTGGCACGCGAGGGGAGCCCGGGGGCCGGGGCGGGCCGGATACAGCAGGCGATCGGCGCGGCCGTCGACGACCCGTGGATCCTCGCCGCGTCCAAGGACATCGACTACGTCAACTGCCGTGTCCAGGCGACGGATCCACGACTCACGGGCGTCGACACCGATCAGCGGCTGCGGTTCGCCGACGCCATCACCGCCGCCTCGATCCGCTCTCCCAGGGCCTCCGAGATCGTCACGGACGTGATGAGCCTCAACGCGCCGCAGACCGAACTGGGCTCCAACCGCTTCCTCATGGCGATGCGCGCCGACGAGCGCCGCCCCGAGCTGACCGCTCCCCCGCTGAGCACGGACGAGCTGGCCGTGGTGAACCTCGACGCGTCCGTGATCGCGCCGGCACCGGCGCGTTCCTGACCCCGGCCCTCACTGCAGGACGGCCCGCAGATCCATGCGCTTGATGTGGAACTTCCGGTAGATCCGGGTCAGATGCTGCTCCACCGTGCTGACCGTGATGCACAGCTTCCGGGAGATCTCGTGATTGGTGAGGCCGTCGGCGGCCAGTCGCGCCACCCGGACCTCCGCGCCGGTGAGTCCGGCGTCCGGGCCGGGCGGTGCGGGCTGCTCCGCGACGGCATCGGGGAGGTACGCCTCGTCGGAGGGATCGTCGGCCGACGCGGGCGCGCCGCCGACGCGGCGGGAGAGCAGCCGCGCCTTGCGGGCGAGCAGCCCGGCGCGCTCGCTCTCGCCCTCCGCCCGGAGGGCGGCGCTCAGGTCGGCCACCGCCCGGGCCAGCTCGAACGCGTCGCCGCACTCCTGGAGCACCGACACGGCCTCCTCCAGCAGCCCGACGCGCGTCGGCGGCTCGTGCGTCGCCGCCCGCACGCGCAGCGTCATCCCGTGCGTGCGTCCCCGCGCGGGCATCGGCAGCGCCAGCTGCGCCTCCACCAGCTGCCGGGCCAGCAGGGACTCGCCGAGCGCCAGATACGCCTCGGCCGCCCCCAGGCGCCACGGTTCCACGCCGGGCAGGTCCACGCCCCAGCCGCTCATCCTCTTCCCGACGGCATAGAAGTCGCACAGGGCGGCGTAGTAGCAGCCGGTCGACAGGTGGTAGCGCCCGCGGGCCGCCAGGTAGTGCAGCCCGACCCGGGTCTCGAACACCGCCTGCGGAACCGGGCGTTCGAGCAGCTCGGCCGCCCCGTCGACGTCGCCGAGGGCGGCCTTCGCCGCTACGGCCACCGCCAGCGGCAGGCCGATCACCACCCCCCAGCTCTTCGGCCCGAGCAGCGCGAGGGCGTCCTCCGCCCGGCGCGCGGACCCGGCCGGGTCGCCCTGCCGCAGGTGGATGAGTGCGCGCTCTGCGGTGAACAGCGCCTGCCAGGTGGGGCTGCGCCGCTCCGCGGCCTGCGCGATGAGCCGGTTGCACCAGGTGGCGGCGCGGTGCGGGCGGTCGCGGTAGGTCAGGGCGGCCAGGGCGGCGGTCTGCACCGCCACCGTGCGGGGGCCGAGCCGGTAGCGGTTCAGGGAGCGCTCGGCCGCCGCGGTGGCCTCGTCCTCGGCGCCGTACAGCAGGTCGTTCATCAGCACGCCCGCGCCCTGCAGCTCGGGAGTGACCGCCGGCGGGGCAGTGCCACGCGGTGCGGGCAGCACGCCTGAGCCCAGGCGCTCCTTGACGTGCCCGGGGTAGAGGTAGGCGCCCCACAGCCACGGCGTGTCCAGGTCCGCCGCGTTCACCGGGGCCGCGCCGGCCGCGCCCGGGCCGATGAGCGTGCCGATGGCGTCCAGGCCCTCCGCCACCCGGCCGTGCCAGAGCAGGTGGGCGGGCAGGGGCGGAAGGCCGTCGCCGGCGGCGGTGGGCGTCGCGGGCAGATGCCGCAGGACCTTCGCGGGGTCCAGGCGCCACTCCGCGTCGGCGAGCGCACTGACGACCGCCCCGCGCTGCTCGGCGTCCCCGCAGCGCCGGAGGGCGGCGCGCAGATGGTCCACGCCGGTCTCCACCTCGTCGTCCGCCAGGAGGAGGTGCGCCGCCTCCCGGAGCACGGGCACCGCCCAGGGCACCTCGGTGCGGTCGGCTGCCACGAGCTGGGCGGCCACCTCGATGGCGGGTGCGCCCTCCTCGTACAGCGTCTGCGCCACCCGCCCGTGCAAGGCCCGCCGCTCGTCCGAGGGGATGCCGTCCAGCACCGCCGCCCGGAACGCCGGATGGCACAGTCGGCCCTCGTACAGCACCTCCGCCACGGTGAGCCGGTGCACGACCCGCGCGACCGACTCCGCGTCCGCGTCGAGCAGCCGTGCCAGGGGTGCCGGCGACGTGTGCTCGCCCAGTACGGCCGTGACACGGGCGACCCGGGTGGCCGCGGTCCCGTGCCGGTGGAGGAAACCGAGCACCGCGCGGCCGTACGCCTCTCCTGGCCCGTTCCCCGTGCGGTGGTCGTCGATCAGGGCCCGGGCGAGGAGCGGGTAGCCCGCGCTCATCGCGTGCACCTCCGGCGTGAGGTCCCGCGCCACGCTCGCCCCCAGGTCCCCGGCGAGCAACTCCGCCACGCCGGCCTTCGACAGGGGCTCGAGGCGGATCTGCCGAAGCCCCGGCTCGTGCGGGAACTCGCTGCCGAGAAGCGCGTTCGCCGTCTTCTGCTGCGCGCACTCCGTGAGGACCACGTGCAGTCGGCCGGAGCGCAGCCGCCGCACCAGGTACAGCAGGCACCGCAGCGAGGCCGCGTCGGCGTGGTGCGCGTCGTCGACCGCGACGACGACGGGCCGCTCCTCGGCCAGGCCCCGCAGTACGTCGCAGAGCCCGCGCAGGGCGGGGGCGGCGAGGACCGGCCCGTCCTGCGCCGCCAGGTGGGCCAGCGCGCGTTCGGCGCTCGCGGGCGGCAGGCCGGGGCTGCGCAGCAACTGTTCCAGAACGCCGAGCGGCAGCTCGCGCTCGGCCCGGCTGGCGGACGCGGTGAGCAACAGCGCCCCGATGTGGCACAGTTGCTCACCCCACGCGTGGAGCAGCGCGCTCTTGCCGGTGGCCACCGCGCCGCTGAGCACCACCACGCTGCCGCGGGTGTGCGCGGAGCCCTCGAAGGCGTCGCGCAGGGCGGCCAGTTCCTCGGTACGTTCCACCAGGTCCACCGCTTGCCCCCTCTCGTGCGAAGGACCGCCGGACGCCGTTCGTCACTGGCTGCCCCACTCGCGGTCGATCAGCGCGAACATGTCGTCGGCGCTCGCCTCGGACAGGTCGTCGGAGTCGCGCTGCCCGCTCTCGTCGGCCCGGTCCCCGGCTCCGGCGGCGTCGGCGTGCTTCCACAGCAGGGCCCGCAGGCGCCGGACGAGGCCCAGGCGGCGCGGGTCGTCCAGGGCGAGACCGGCGAGGGCCTCGTCCAGGTCGTCCACGTGCGCGGCCACGGGAAGTTCGGCCGCGCCGCCGTCGGGCAGGATCCTCGCCAGCAGGTGCTCGGCGAGGGCGCGCGGCGTCGGGAAGTTGTAGACGAGCGTGGCGGGCAGGCGAAGGCCCGTGGCTCCCCGCAGCCGGTTGCGCAGCTCGACCACCACCAGGGAGTCGAAGCCGAGGTCCTTGAACGCCTTGTCCGGCTCCACCTCCTGCCCCGGTTCGTACCGCAGCACGGCCGCGACCTCCCCCCGGACCAGGTCCACGAGCGCACCGGTCCGCTCCCGTGCGGGCAGCGCGGTCAACTCACGGCGGAGTTCCGCGACATCGGCCCCGTCGTCGCTCTCCGACGCGGCCTCCAGGACGCGCCGGGCAGCGGGGACGTCGTCGAGCAGCCTCGTCGGGCGGGCCAGCGTGAACAGCGGCACGAACCGCTCCCACTCGACGTCGGCGACCAGCACGTGCCCCGCGCCGCCGTCGAGCGTCCCCCGCAGAGCACCGAGCGCCAAGCGCGGTTCCAGCGGTGGCAGCCCCTGCCGCCTCGACAGGCCGGCGCGCTCGCGCGCCAGCTCCCCGTCTTCCGGCAGGTCCCAGATGCCCCAGCCCACCGACAGGGTCCGGGGGCCGTCGGCCGCCCGCGTCTGCGCCAGCGCGTCCAGGTAGGCGTTGGCGGCGGCGTGGGCGCCGTGCTCCCGGCTGCCGAGGGTGGCCGCCACGGACGAGAAGAACAGCACCGTCTCCACCGTCCCGGCACCGGCCGGCTCACCCAGGTGCACGGCGGCGGACACGGCAGCGCCCAGTTCCTCGGGCGTGACCTCGGTCAACGGGGCGAGCTCGCCGGGCAGCGAGGTGTGGATGACCGTCCGGATCCGCACGTCCGTCAGCTCACCGAGCGCCCGCGCGACCGCTTCGCGGTCACCGATCCGGCACGGCGGCAGAACGGTCAGCCGCGTGCCGTGCTCCCGCACGTGGGCGCGGAGGTCGGATCCCTCGCGACTGCCGGCGCCATCGGCTTCCAGGAGTACGACGTGTTCCGCGCCGCACTCGGCCAGCCACCGCACGACCTGGTCGGCCAGCTGCCCGACGCCGCCCGTCACCAGGACGGCACCGTGCGGCTGCCACCCCTCCCCGACGCCGTCCGTGCCGGGCCCCTCGGGCAGCAGGCGGCGGCCGAGGACGCCCGCCGGGCGGAGAGCGACCTGGTCCTCTGCGCTGTGCCCGCGCAGCACGGCGTACAAGGACCCCGCTTCGAGACCTTCCGGGTCGGCCGGCAGGTCCACCAGGCCGCCCCACAGTCCTGGGTGCTCCTGGGCGGCCACCCGGCCGAGTCCCCAGACGGGCGCCTGGGCGGGGGAGGTGACCGGGTCGGTGGAGCCGCACGAGACGGCGCCGCGCGTGGCACACCACAGGGGCGCCTCGATGCCGGTGTCCAGCAGGGCGTGCAGCAGTGTCAGGGTGTCCGTCAGGCCGTCGGCGGACCAGGGGGGTCCTGAGGTCTCTGGGGTCTCTGGGCTTACCAGGGCTTCTGGGGTATCTGAGGTCTCTGGGCTCTCGTTGAGGGCGAGCAGGGACAGCACTCCCGCGACCGGTCGGCCGTCCTGGGGCCGGGAGCCGAGCAGGGCGGTGAGTTCGGCACGGCCGGAGCCCGGGCCGACCTCGACGACCGAGACATGGGCTCCCGCCTGCTCCAGTGCCCGGGCACACGCCTGCGGCCAGGCTCCGGCCCGCAGCCCGGGGGTCACGATCAGCCAGGTCCCGGGGTCGTCGTCCGGGTCGGCGGCGGGCGCGGCCGGTTCGACGCGCCGCCAATCGACGCGGTAGCGCCAGGCGTCGACGACCGACCGTTCACGTCGCTCGCGCCGCCACGCGGACAGCGCGGGGAACACCGTCTCCATGGCCGACCTGCGCTGGTCGTCCTTGAGATGGAGGGTGTCGCAGAGCGTCTGGACGTCCTCGCCCTCGACCGCTGTCCAGAACCCGGCCTCTTCGTCGCTCCCCGAGGAGACGGTTTCCGGCGCCAGGACGTCCGCCAGCCAGAAGCGGCGGCCCTGGAAGGCGTACGTGGGGAGGGGGACGGTGCGCGGGGCCGGGTCGGCCGGGAACCAGTCGGTCCAGTCCACGTCGAGCCCGGCGGTGTGCAGCCGGGCCATGGCCTGCCCGAAGGCCACGTCGTCCGGTTGGCTGGGGTCCAAGGACGCGGTGACGACCGGTTCCGGCCGGTCGGGGTCGGTCGTGTCGTCGAGGGTGTGCTGGGCGGCCGTGGTCAGCACCGGGGCGGGGCCGAGTTCGATGAACACCCCCGCACGAGCCGCCACTGCCGCGACAGCCGGCTGGAAGAGCACCGCCTGCCGCACATGCCGCGCCCAGTACCCGGGCGCAGCGATCTCCTCACCCGCCACCGCACCGGAAACATTGCTCATCAACGCCACAGACGGAACCTTGAACGCCACCGAGCCGATCGCCTCGGTGAACTCCTCCAACATCGGCGCCATCAACACCGAATGAAAAGCGTGACTGACCGACAGCGCCTTCGTCTTACGCCCCCGCCCCCGCCACACCGCCGCGACCCGCTCCACCTCCTCCACCGGACCCGAGACGACCGTCGAATCCGGCGTGTTGACCGCCGCGACACTCACCGTCGAACCCTCCAGGCCGGCAGCCAGCTCCTCCGCCGTCGCCTGCACCGCACACATCGCCCCACCCGCAGGCAACGCACCCATCAACCGGGCCCGCGCACCCACAATCCGGCACGCATCCGCCAGATCGAACACCCCCGCCACATAGGCCGCAGCGATCTCCCCGACCGAATGCCCGATCACCACATCAGGCCGCACCCCCACCGACTCCCACAACCGGGCCAGAGCCACCTGCAACGCAAACAACCCCGCCTGCGCCCACGTCGTATGGTCAAGACGCTCCTTCGGGCCCTGGAAGACCGTCTCCTTCAGAGACGAGACGCCCAACTCCCCCTCCAACAGGGAACACACCTCGTCAAACGCGGCGGCGAACACCGGAAACCGCTCATACAACCCCGCACCCATCCCCACCAGCTGACTGCCCTGACCACTGAACAGCCACACCACCTCACCACCCGCGGCCCCCCGAGCCCCGGTCACCCCCGGACGCACCGCACCCGCAGCCAACGCCTCAAGCCCCGCCACCAGCTCGGAACGCCCCGCGCCCACCACGACAGCCCGGTGCTCGTGCAGCGCACGTGTCCGGAGCAACGACCAGCCCACCTCGGTCGGCGACGCCGACGGCCCCTCGGCGGAGATCCGTTCGGCGAGCGTCCCGGCCTGGGCGCGGAGCGCGTCGCGGTCACGCGCCGAGACCACCCACGGCACGACGGCATCGCCCCCGGCGGCGGGCTCCGGCTCAGGAGCCGGCTGCGCCGGGCCCGGGGCCTGCTCGAGGATCAGGTGCGCGTTGGTTCCGCTGATGCCGAACGAGGAGACGCCGGCCCGGCGCGGGCGGTCGGCCTCGGGCCACGGCACGGGGTCGGTGAGGAGGCGTACTCCCCCGCCCTCCCAGTCCACATGGGGTGTGGGTCGGTCGATGTGCAGGGACGCGGGCAGCTCGCCATGCCGCATCGCCATCACCATCTTGATCACGCCCGCCACACCGGCGGCGGCCTGCGTGTGCCCGATGTTCGACTTCACCGAGCCCAGCCACAACGGCCGTTCCGCCGGACGGTCCTTGCCGTAGGTGGCGAGGAGCGCGTTGCCCTCGATCGGGTCGCCGAGGCTGGTGCCGGTGCCGTGCGCCTCCACGGCGTCCACGGTGTCGGGGGTGACCCGGGCGTGGGCGAGCGCCTGGCGGATGACCCGCTCCTGGGCGACGTCGTTCGGCGCGGTCAGTCCGTTGCTCGCGCCGTCCTGGTTCACCGCCGACCCACGTACCACCGCCAGGACCTGATGCCCGTTGCGGCGCGCGTCGGAGAGGCGCTCCAGAAGTACGAGGCCGACGCCTTCGGAGAAGCCGGTGCCGTCGGCGGCCTCGGCGAACGGCTTGCAGCGGCCGTCCGGGGCCAGGCCGCGCTGCCGCGAGAACTCCACGAAGGCCGTGGGCGTGGACAGCACGGTCACGCCGCCCGCGAGGGCGAGGCCGCAGTCGCCCTGCCGCAGCGCCTGACAGGCCAGGTGGATCGCGACGAGCGAGGCCGAGCACGCCGTGTCCAGCGTCACCGCCGGCCCCTGGAGGCCGAAGGTGTAGGCGACTCGTCCGGAGATGACGCTGGAGAGGGTGCCCGTGGTGGCGTAGCCCTCGACCTCCGGCGGCACCCGCGAGCGGGACATGTAGTCCTGGCTCGACACCCCCGCGTACACGCCCGTGCGGCTGTCCTTGAGCGAGGCCGGGTCGATACCCGCCCGCTCGAACAGCTCCCAGGACACTTCGAGCAGCACCCGCTGCTGCGGATCGGCGGCGAGCGCCTCGCGCGGGTTGATGCCGAAGAAGTCGGCGTCGAAGCGGGTGGCGTCCCGCAGGAAACCGGCTTCCCGTACATAGGCGGTGCCCGGGTGGTCCGGGTCGGGGTGGTAGAGGCCGTCCGTGTCCCAGCCGCGGTCGTCGGGGAACGCCTCGATGGCGTCGCCGCGCGAGGCGACCAGGTCCCAGAGCTGCTCCGGCGACGCCACGCCACCGGGGTACCGGCAGGCCATCGCGACGACGGCCACCGGTTCGCGCTGCCGCTCCTCCATGTCGCGCAGGCGCTGACGGGTCTGTCCGAGATCCGCCGTCACACGCTTCAGATAGTGGCGGAGCTTGTCCTCGGCACCCTTCGTGTCTTCCGTACCCGGCATGTCTCTTCCACTCCTGATCAAGAGGGCAGTTCGCGGTCGATCAACTCGAAGAGCTCGTCGTCGGTCGCGGATTCGAGGTGTCCGTCCGCGCGGGCGCCGGCGTCGTCGCCGCCGTCGGTCCCCGTCCCGCCCGCGCTGTCGTCCAGGCGCCACAGCAGGCTCTGCAGCCGGGTCACCAGGCGGTCCCGGGTGTCCTCGTCGCGGGCGTGTCCCGCGATCACTGCCTCCAGCCGGTCCAGCTCGCCGAAGAGCGGCGCCGAGGGGTCGGCCGCCACCGGGGCGAGCTGCGCGCGCAGGTCCTCGGCGATGGCGGACGGGGTGGGGTGCCGGAAGATGAACGTGGCAGGCAGGCGCAGGCCCGTGGACGCCGAGAGGCGGTTGCGCAGTTCGACCGCGGTGAGGGAGTCGAAGCCGAGGTCCTTGAAGGGAGCGTCGGCCCGCACGGCCTCGGTGCCCGCGTGCCCGAGGACGGCCGCCGCGTGCGTGCGCACCATGTCGAGCAGGGTGCGGTGCTGCTCCTCCGCCGTGAGCGCGGCCAGTCGCGCGGTCCAGTCGGTGTCCGGCCGTACGGTGGCGGCCGTCGGCCTGGCGGGTCCCTGGCCGGGAGCGAGGGCGCGCAGGAGTGCGGGCAGCTCGGCGGCGGGCTTGCCCGCGAGGACACGGGTGTCGAGGTGGGCGGCGACCAGGTGGGGGCGGCCGTGGCGGTGTGCGGCGTCGAGGAGGGCCAGGCCCTGTTCGGTGGGCATGGCGTTGACTCCGGTGCGTTTCATCCGCGCCAGGTCCGTCTCGCCGAGGTGCCCGGTCATGCCGCCGGCCGCCTGCCACAGGCCCCAGCCGATCGACAGGCCCGGAAGCCCCTGAGCCCGACGGTGCTGCATGAGGGCATCGCAATAGGCGTTGGCAGCCGCGTAATTGGCCTGCCCCGGGCTGCCCAACGTCGCCGCCGCCGAAGAGAACACCACGAACAGACCAAGCCGCAGACCACGCGTCGCCTCGTGCAGAAGACGCGCCGCACCCGCCTTCGCCGCCCACACCCGCCCGAACGCCTCGGGAGTCTGCGCGGTGACCACCGCGTCGTCCAACACGCCCGCAGCATGAACCACACCGGTCAGGGGATGGGCCGGGTCCGCCTTGCCGACCAGCTCCGCCACCGACTCCCGGTCACCGACGTCCGCCGCAACGACGGCGACCTCGGCGCCCAGCCCCTCAAGCCGCCGCACGAGTTCACCGACTCCCGGCGCGTCGGCGCCACGCCGGCCGGCCAGCAGCAGATGCCGCACACCCCACTCCCGCACCAGATGCTCGGCCACCGCCCGACCGAGTACGCCGGTGCCACCCGTCACCAGGACCGTGCCCACGGGATCCAGCGCGGGCGCAACCTCCAGCACCAGCTTGCCCGTATGCCTGGCCTGACTCATGAAACGGAACGCCTCCCGCGCCTCACCCAAGGGCCAGGAACGTACCGGCAACGGCTTAAGCCGCTCTGATGCGAACAACTCCCCCAACCGCCCCAGCATCCGAGACACCAGGTCCCCACCCGCATCAGTGATCAAGTCATAGACGGTGTATGCCACCCCTGGATGTTCGGCAGCCACCTCCCCGCCATCACGCAGATCCGTCTTGCCCATCTCCAGGAACCGGCCGCCCTCCCCCAGCAACCGCAACGAAGCATCGATGAACTCCCCCGTCAGACTGTTGAGAACGACATCCACACCCCGCCCACCGGTCGCCGCACGGAAAGCGTCCTCGAAACCGAGGTCCCGGGACGACGCCCGATGAGCGGCGTCGATACCCATCTCCTCCAGAACCCCGTGCTTGGCCGCACTCGCCGTCGCGAACACCTCGGCACCCAGATACCGGGCGATCTGCACCGCCGCCATCCCCACACCACCAGTCGCGGCATGGATAAGCACCCGCTCCCCCGCCCCGACACCCGCCAACTCCACCAACCCGTACCACGCCGTCAGATACGCGATCGGCACACCGGCCGCTTCCTTCAGGTCCCAGCCGTGTGGGACCGGCGCGATCAGCCGGGTGTCCGCGACGGCCATCGGTCCGAAGGACCTGTCGAGTACGCCCATGACGTGATCGCCGACCGAGAGGTGTGTGACGTCGGGGCCCACCTCCGTGACCACACCCGCGCCCTCGCCGCCGAGTCCGGTCTGTCCCGGCACCATGCCGAGGCTGACCAGGACGTCACGGAAGTTGATGCCGGCGGCCTGGACCTCCAGACGCGCCTGCCCCGGGCCCAGGGGATCGAGGAGCTCCGGGCACGCGACGGGCGCCACACCCTCCAGGGTCGCGGCACCGCCCGTGTCGAGGCGCCAGGCACGCTCGGTGGGTGCCGCGACGAGGGCACCGCCGGTGGCGCGGACCAGGCGTGGTACGAGGATCTGACCGTCTCGGAGCGCCAGTTGAGGTTCATCCAGGTCTTCGACGGCCTGCCGGATGAGAGCCTGCGGCAGCTCCCCGCCGTCCCCGTCGACGAGGGCGAAGCGGCCCGGGTGCTCCGACTGGGCGCTACGGACCAGGCCCCACACGGCGGCGGCAGCCGCGTCCACGTCGCCGGCTCCGTCGATGACCACGGCGTCGCGCGTCACGACCAGGAGTCGGGACTCCTCGAGTTCCGGCACGGCGAGGAACTCCTGTACCAGGGCCAGCACCCGCTCCGCGACGGGAAGTCCACCGCTGTCCGTGGGCTCGACGAGGGCGATCAGTGCCCATGGCGGCGCCTCGCCGTCCCGCACGGCATCGGCCGGGCCGACGCCGTCCCCGACCACCGCCCAGCCTCCCGCGCCCGACGCGCCCGGCTGAAGCGCCGGAGCCGGAAGCGAGGTCCAGTCCACGGTGAAGAGGCCGTCGTGACGGGTCCGCGCAGACCGCAACTGCCCGATGTCGGCGGGACGCAGCGTCACCGATCCCGCAGTGAAGACCTTCGCCCCGGTGGCGTCGGTGACCCGGACCCGCACTTCGCGTTCGGTCTCGTCGTGCGCGCCAGGCGAGAGGCGTACCCGGACGGTGCCCGCTCCGGCCGCCCACAGGGCGACCTGGTTCCAGGTGAAGGGCAGCCAGGTCCTGCCGTCGTCCTCCGGCTGTCCCGGCCAGTCGAGCAGGAGGGCCGGGTGGAGGGTGGCGTCCAGGAGGGCGGGGTGGATGCCGTAGCCGTCGCGCGTTCCGGCGGCCTCGGGCAGCTCCACCTCGGCGAGCAGGTCCTCACCGTGCCGCCACACCGTCCGCAGGCCCTGGAAAGACGGCCCGTAGGCGTATCCCGCCTCGGCCACGCGTGCGTAGAAGCCGTCGAGGTCCACGGGCTGGGCATCGGCGGGGGTCCAGCTTTCGGCCAACTCATGTGCCTCGGCAATCGGTTCGGGAGCTAGGACGCCAGAGGCGTGGCACACCCAGGAGTCGTCGTCACCGGAGTCCGAGCGGGTGTAGATCGCCACCTCGCGGCGGCCGTCCTCCGCTTCCGCGTCGACGACGACCTGCACCCGCAACGCCGACGACTCCGGCACGACCACCGGCGCCTGGAGCATCAACTCCTCCACCGCCCCGCAACCGACCTCGTCACCGGCCCGCAACGCCCACTCCACCAACACCGCACCCGGCACCAGCACCGTCCCCGCCACCGCATGATCGGCAAGCCACGACACACCCGAACGCGACACACGCCCCGTCAGCAGACATCCGCCCCGGTCAGCGAACTCCACCGCCGCACCCAACAGCGGATGACCAGCCGCCACCAACCCCAGACCCGTGGCATCTCCGGCACCGGTCCGTGCGGTAAGCCAGTAACTCTCCCGCTGGAAGGAGTAGGTCGGCAGATCTACGACGGCGGGGGCGGGCTCGGCCGGGAACCATCCCGACCAGTCCACGTCGACCCCGGCGGTGTGCAGCCGGGCCACGGCCTCCGTGAACGCCTGCTCCTCGGGCCGCTCACCGGCAAGCGAACACACCACCACCGGCTCCGGGCCCTCCACCCCGTCCAGGGTGTGCTGGGCGGCCGTGGTCAGCACCGGGGCGGGGCCGAGTTCGATGAACACCCCCGCACGAGCCGCCACTGCCGCGACAGCCGGCTGGAAGAGCACCGCCTGACGCACATGCCGCGCCCAGTACCCGGGCGCAGTGATCTCCTCACCCGCCACCGCACCGGAAACGTTGCTCATCAACGCGACAGACGGAACCTTGAACGCCACCGAGCTGATCGCCTCGGTGAACTCCTCCAACATCGGTGCCATCAACACCGAATGAAAAGCGTGACTGACCGACAGCGCCTTGGTCTTACGCCCCCGCCCCCGCCACACAGCGACGACCCGCTCCACCTCCTCCACCGGACCCGAGACGACCGTCGAATCCGGCGTGTTGACCGCCGCGACACTCACCGTCGAACCCTCCAGGCCGGCAGCCAGCTCCTCCGCCGTCGCCTGCACCGCACACATCGCCCCACCCGCAGGCAACGCACCCATCAACCGCGCCCGCGCACCCACGATCCGGCACGCATCCGCCAGATCGAACACCCCCGCCACATAGGCCGCAGCGATCTCCCCGACCGAATGCCCGATCACCACATCAGGACGGACACCCACCGACTCCCACAACCGGGCCAGAGCCACCTGCAACGCGAACAACCCCGCCTGCGCCCACGTCGTATGGTCGAGACGCTCCTTCGGGCCCTGGAAGACCGTCTCCTTCACAGAGGAGACGCCCAACTCCCCCTCCAACAGGGAACACACCTCGTCGAACGCGGCGGCGAACACCGGAAACCGCTCATACAACCCCGCACCCATCCCCACCAGCTGACTGCCCTGACCACTGAACAGCCACACCACCCCACCACCCGCGGCCCCCCGAGCCCCGGTCACCCCCGGACGCACCGCACCCGCAGCCAACGCCTCAAGCCCGGCAAGGAACTCGGCCGGTTCGCGGCCCGTGACCACCGCGCGGTGCTCGAAGAGCGTGCGCGAGTGCAGCAGAGACCAGCCCACGTCCTGGACCGAGCCGGCGAACGCGGCGTCGGACAGGCGGCGTGCCTGCTGCTCGAGTGCCTGCGGGCTGCGGGCGGAGAGGACCCACGGCACAAGGTCGCCCCCGGCCTCCGGAGCGACGGTGACCTGCTCGGTATCCGCAGGCTCGGGAACGTGCTCGATGATCAAGTGGGCGTTCGTGCCCGAGGCGCCGAAGGACGAGATGCCCGCCCGGCGCGGCCGGTCCACCTCCGGCCACGCCACCGACTCGGCAAGCAGCCGCACCGCGCCCGACTCCCAGTCCACGTGCGGCGTCGGCTCATCCACATGCAGACTCGCCGGCACCACACCGTGCCGCATCGCCATCACCATCTTGATGACACCCGCCACACCAGCGGCAGCCTGCGTATGCCCGATGTTCGACTTCACCGAACCCAACCACAACGGCCGCTCCACAGGGCGCCCCTGACCATAGGTCGCAAGCAACGCCTGCGCCTCGATCGGATCCCCGAGCGTCGTACCCGTGCCATGCCCCTCGACCACATCCACGTCCCCGGTCCCCAGCCGGCCACTCGTCAGCGCCTGACGGATCACCCGCTCCTGCGACGGACCGTTCGGAGCCGTCAGACCATTGCTCGCACCGTCCTGATTCACCGCCGACCCCCGCACCACCGCCAGGACCTGGTGCCCGTTGCGGCGCGCGTCGGAGAGACGCTCCAGCAGGAGGACGCCGACGCCTTCGCCCCAGCCCGTGCCGTCGGCAGCCGCCGCGAACGGCTTGCAGCGGCCGTCGGGAGCCAGGCCGCGCTGCCGCGAGAAGCCGGTGAACACCTCGGGTGTGGCCATGACGGTCACGCCGCCCGCGAGGGCGAGGTCGCACTCGCCCTGCCGCAACGCCTGCGCCGCCAGGTGGATCGACACCAGGGACGACGAGCATGCCGTGTCCACCGTCACCGCCGGGCCTTGGAGGCCCAGCGTGTACGACACCCGGCCGGACACCACGCTGCCCGAACCGGCCAGCATCGAGTAGCCCTCCAGTTGGACGTCCTGGCCGCCGGCCAGGCCCGTCGCGTAGTCGTGGTACATCACGCCCACGTACGTGCCGGTCAGCGTGCCCTTGAGCGTGGTCGGGTCGATGCCCGCCCGCTCCAGCACCTCCCAGGCGGTCTCCAGGAGCAGGCGCTGCTGCGGGTCCATCGCGAGCGCCTCACGCGGGTTGATGCCGAAGAAGTCGGCGTCGAAGTCGCCCGCGTCGTGCAGGAAGGCTCCTTCGTCGGCGTAGCTGGTGCCGGGATGGTCGGGGCCGGGGTGGAAGAGGCGCTCCAGGTCCCAGCCGCGGCCTGTCGGGAACTCCCCGACCGTGTCCACGCCCGCGGCGACCAGGTCCCACAGTCCTTCCGGAGAGGAGACGCCGCCGGGGTACTTGCAGGCCATGGAGACGATGGCGACCGGTTCGTCCGTCCCGGGCGCCGGACGCGCGGCCGGGGCGGCGGGGACGGCGGTCCGGCCGCCCAGGCGGGTGCACAGGTAGGTGGCGAGCGCCTGGGGGGTCGGATGGTCGAAGGCCATGGTGGCGGGCAGGCGCAGACCGCTGGCCGTCGCGAGGCGGTTGCGCAGCTCCACCGCCGTCAGGGAGTCGAACCCCAAGTCCTTGAAGTTGGCCTCGGTACGTACCTCGCCCGCCGACCGGTAGCCGAGGACCGCCGCCACGCACTCGCGGACGAGGTCGGTGACGGCGGCCTTGCGGCCCGCCTCGTCCAGGCCCGCGAGCCGCGTCTCCAGTGCCGCCTTGTCCACGGTGGATCCGGACGCCGCCCGGCGGCGGGTGCGTCCCGCCAGGTTCCGCAGGATCGCCGGGACCTCGTCACCGCCGAGGCCGCGTACGTCGATGCCGGCGGCGACCGCCGACGAGGTGTACGCCGCCGCGGCGCGCGCCGCGTCCAGCAGAGCGAGGCCCGCTTCGTCCGTGAGCGGTCGCATGCCGCCCGCGCGCAGCCGTGCCAGGTCGGCCGGTCCGAGGTGGCGGGTCATCGCGCTGCCGCGCTCCCACAGGCCCCAGGCGACGGCGAGTCCGGGCAGGCCCTCGCCACGGCGCCTCGCGGCCAGCGCGTCCACGAAGGCGTTGGCGGCGGCGTATCCGGCCTGGCCCGCGTTGCCGAGCACGCCGGCGGCGGAGGAGAACATGACGAACAGGCCGAGGGGCAGCTCCCGGGTGGCCGCGTCCAGGTTGGCGGCGACGGTGGCCTTCGCGGCCCAGACACGAGCCAGTCGGTCGGGGCTCTGCGCGGTGACCACGGCGTCGTCCAGGACACCGGCGGCGTGGATCACGCCGGTCAGCGGGTGCGCCGGAGGGATCGTGGCGACCAGGTCGGCGGCGGCCTGCTCGTCGGTCAGGTCGGCCGCGACGATCTCCACGTGGGCCCCGAGAGCGGTCAGCCCGTCGGCGAGGTCGCGGGCGTCGGGCGCTGCGGGTCCCTGCCGACTGACGAGCAGCAGGCGCCGTACCGACCAGGCGCGGACCAGGTGTTCGGCGACCAGGCGGCCCATCATGCCGGTGCCACCCGCGATGAGCACGGTGCCGTCGGGGTCCAGGGCCGGGCCGGTCTCGTCCCGGGCGGCGGTGCGGGCCAGACGAGGGACCGTGATCTGGCCGCCCCGCACCGCCAGTTGGGGCTCGCCGGTGGCGAGGGCCCGCGCGACCGCGGCACGGTCCTCGTCGGGACCGGCGTCCAACAGGACGAAGCGATCCGGGTGTTCGGCCTGTGCGCTGCGCACGAGTCCCCATACGGCGGCGGCCGGGGCGTCGACGGCTGCCGTGCTCCGGTCCGTCGGCACGGCGTGGTGGGTGACCAGTACGAGCCTGGTGTCGGTGAGGCGCGGTTCGGCGAGCCAGTCCTGCAGCAGGCGCAGTGTGCGCTCGGCGAGGGATCGGCCGCGCGCGTCGAGGCTGTCGGCGGAGACCGCGGAGGCCACGGATGGGGTGGCGGCGGCGGAGGTCATGACCAGTACGGCCTCGGGGGCCTGTGCGCCGTCCTCCAGGGCCGCCGACAGGGCCGGCAGGTCCCGGTGTCGGGTGAGGTCGGCTCCGATCCAAGCCGGCATGGCTCCGCCCTCGTCCTCACCTCCGTCGAGCACCACCCAGTCGGCGACGCCGGCCTCTCCGGCTGCCGGGGGCACGGTGGTCCACTCCACGGTGAACAGCCCACCCGCGCCACCGGCCTTCCCTGCCGCGCGCAGTTGCTCGGGGTCGGCCGTCCGCAAGGCCAGAGAGGCGGCGCTGAACACCGGGGCGCCGGCGGTGTCGGCCACCGTGACGCTCAGGCCGGGCCCCTCATCCGCTCCTCCTCCTTGACACGGGGAGAGGCGCACCCGCACGGCGGTGGCGCCGGTGGCCCACAGGGACACCTCGTCCCAAGCGAACGGCAGGCGCAGTTCGGTGCCGCCCTGGTCGAGGAGCAGCGCCGGGTGCAGGGCCGCGTCGAGGAGGGCGGGGTGGATGCCGAACCCGTCGCGGGCGCCCGCCTCGTCGGGCAGCGTCACCTCGGCGAGCAGGTCCTCGCCGTGCCGCCACACCGCGCGCAGGCCCTGGAACGACGGCCCGTAGTCGTAGCCCGCGGCCGACGCCCGCTCATAGAGATCGCCGATCTCCACCGGCTCGGCGCCGGCCGGAGGCCACTCACCGCTCAGCCCCCGCGCGGCAGCGGCGGCGTCGGGGCTGATCACACCGGTCGCATGGCACACCCACCCGTCGTCCTGATCCGGCTCCCCGTCGCGGTCGAGGCGCGAGAAGACGCGGACCTCGTGTCGTCCGACCTTCTCGTCGGCGGGGCCGACGACGACCTGGACCTGAAGGCCCCCTGTTTCGGGCAGCGCGAGGGGCGCCTGAAGCGTGAGTTCGTCCAAGGTGGGGCAGCCGACCTCCTCGGCGGCCTGCAGCGCCCACTCGACCAGAGCCGCGCCGGGTACCAGGGTCGTGCCCGCCACCGCATGGTCGGCGAGCCAACCGCCGCTACCGGATGCCGCGAGGCGGCCGGTCAGCACGAGCGCGCCGTCGGCGAGGCTCAGCGCCGCGGGCAGCAGCGTGTGGTCGAGCCGCCGCAGTCCCGCCGAGCGGACGTCCCCGACGCCGTCCACCGCCAGCCAGTAGCGCTGCCGCTGGAAGGCGTAGGTGGGGAGGTCGACGGTGCGGGGGGTGGTGGGTTCGGTGGGGAACCAGCGGCGCCAGTCGATGCCGGCGCCGGCGGTGAAG
>NZ_JBIDAQ010000030.1:0-21524 GCF_043202555.1 Streptomyces sp. NPDC048182
TGCGGTGCAGTCCTAGACAGCTCCACCACACCGGAGGTCTTCGCCATGATCAAGCACCCACGCGTGTCAACAACGCTCGTGATCAATACACCTAGTGCGCAGCACGCCCAGTGCTACGGCCAGTTCGGCCACGCCTTCGGTGTGCGCGTCCGCGGCGCGGCCATAGCGCGAGAGGACGGCCACGGCGGCGTCGATGTCCTTCTGGGACGGGTCGGGCAGGGTCACGCGCGCAGCGTGGCCCCGCCCGGTGACACCGGTCGGGGCGTTCGGGCAGGCGGCTTGTCAGTGGGCAGGGTTAGGGTCGAAGACCGGTAAAGAGGGGGTTCGTGTGACGTACGGTCGGTTGTCGCCGGAGGTGCCGCTGGGGCCCTTCACGGGTTCGCCTGTCACGGTCTGGTCGACGCCCGGGAAGGCGGCCAAGCTCCATGCCTCGCAGCGCTGCTCCAGGGTCCGCTCCGGCCGCCTCTCCTCCTCGGAGGTGCCGCTCAGCACGGCGGTCGAGCGAATGTGCCCGCAGTGCGCTGCATACGGGCCATGGGCCCGCCCCGGTACGGGCGCGGGTATCTTCCTCAACGCGCTGACCGGCATGGGCCTGCTGTACGAACTGGAACGCTACACCGGGCCGGACGAAGACGCCCGCACGGACGACGAGGTGCGCCAGGCGGCTGCCCTGCTGAAGCGGGTACCGGAGGAAGCCCTTGAGGCGCCGCTCCCGGAGGGGCAGGACGAGCCGGACGAAGGAGAAGAGAACGGGGAGGACGAGGAGGACTGGCGGGCCGGACAGGACGCCCGTCAGGACCGCGCGGACATCTTCGGCCAGTGGCGCGACGCAGCCGCCAGCCTGTACCGGGCCCACCAGCTCCTGGCTCCGTTCCCCTGGCTGAAGCCCTGGGCCGACGCCCCCATGCGACGCAAAGCCTCCTACGTCTCCCTGCTGCAACAGCAGGCCAGGCAGCTGACAAGCCGGAACGCGCTGGTGGTTGCGGCCGGCGCTGCCGCCATGCAGGCCCCGGATCTGCAGGCGGACGACCCGGCGCTGGCTCCGCTCGGCGAGCCGAAGAAGACAGCATCGCATCTGAACGCACTCTGGCGGACGTGGAGCAGTCGGGCCGCCGACAGCTGGGAACATCCCCGGTATCACAGCTATATCGCCCACCAGCTCGTGCACGAGCTGGGTGCCCGCCGCAAGGGGCGTGACGCGGTGCTCAGGCACGCGCAGCGGCTGGTATCCGCCTGGACGGCCACTGCCGAAGCAGCCGCCGAGAGCGACAGCGGGGAGCGGTGGCTGCTCGCCCGGCTTCCCGTACCGCGCCCGGGAAGCCGAGGTACTCGAGAGGAGCCCTTTCTCCACAGCCTGAGCGAGTGGGAGCTGGGCGTACTCGCCTCCTGGGGAAGCAACGCGGACTGGGAGCACCTGACCCTCGCCCTGCAGGTGCCCGAGCCTGTCGCGGCGGCCCTGCTGTCGTCCCGCTCGGCACTTTCCTGCAATGTCGTCGAGGCCGACGAGGAAGGCCGCCCCGACGCGGCGGCTGCGCCGGAGCTGATGGTGGAGCCGGGGGTCTTCGACGACGTGCCGGTCGGCGCCAGGCGTCCGGTCACCGCCGCCCACCTGCGAGCGCTGCGCGCCCTCGCACCGGACGCCGACCAGCTCTACCTCGTCCTGTCCGCCGCGAACGGACCCGAAGTGATGCCCTTGTCGGTACTGGAACAGCGGGTGAAGGCCTCAGGCCCGTACCTGGTCATCGCTGCGGCCGATGACCTGCCCGCCGCACTACTGCCCGAGGTGAGTGTCCCTGCCCCGGATCCGGACTCTCCCGAAACCGGGTCTGTCTGGCCGGCCCGTGTCCACCAGCCGCAACACCCGGACTTCGGGCGCAGCCTCGGCATCGCCGAGGGCGAGCAGGTGGTGGCACGGCTCAGCGGCCTGTTCGGCGAACCCCGAAACGCCCGGGCGGCGCTGCGCTCACTGGCACTCGCCCGCACAGTGCCCGACCTGCGGGAGCTCGAAGGCGGCTACGACGAAACAGGCTACCGGCGGAGCACCGCCTTCCCCCGCGATGTGTGGCACGGTCTGCTGACCATGGAACAGCTGGATCTGGAGCCCTTCGAGCCGGTCTCGGACGATGCCTGGCACAGCGGCTCCGGCTTGCCGCTGGGCGTGCTGGCGCGGGTGCAGCTGTACACCACGGACGCCACCGGACACTTCCAGGGCCGAGCCCACTCCCCGCACTGCGCGCATCAACGCCACGACGGCGGCCTCACCCGCGACTACGACTTGACGACCGTCGAAGGCATGCTGCACGCCGCACGGTTCGACCCGTGCAGCAAATGCGGCGGCTACGCCACCCGCCGCCTGACCGAGGCCCAGCTCGCCTACTACCGCGCCGCCCACCAGGTGCACGACGCTGCCCAACGCATCCGCTCGGCTCTGGCCAACCCGCAGGCGGCACGGGACACCATCGGGCTCACGGTCGCCATGAAGGAGTGGAACGACACACCGGCCACCGACACCTGGTTCGAAACGAAAATCCAGGCCTCCCAGTGGCGCCGAACCGTACGAGAGCTGCACCAGCAAGCCCAGCGCCTCGAGTAACCAGCCATTCGCGGCGCGGCCACAGCGGTCTCAGGCGCTCGGCCCGATCGCCGACAGCAGTGCCGGCTCCTCCCTTTTCCGGGACAACCGAAATGAGGGGGAACCGAACGCGCTGTGCAGCCCGAGGTCCTTCCCTGCTTCAGGCATAGCCTCCCGCACTGTGCTGGGGGGCGTGTTCCTGCTCAGGGCCGAGGCGCACGATGGGCTCCACCAAGCCGGGCCCCGGGACGGCTGATCCCCGGGCCCGTAGTTTCTTGTGGAGCAAGGCTCATCATTCGTTGACCGGAGCTTTGGGGAGGGGTCATGAGCAGGCGCACCCCGCCCTCCTTGAAGAGCTAGACCTCGATCACATCCTCCTCACCCCAACTGCCGTCTGCCACGAAAGTGCGCTCTGACCTGAGACCCGAGGAGCTGGGCGCCACTCCCCTGGCTTGCCTGTGTCCTTGGTGAGTGTGGCCCAGGCCAGGACTGAAGCCCTGATTCGTAAGCGTTGCCCTAATGTCCCGTCGGCCGGCTGTGGGCTGGGCGATCAGGAAGAGAGGCGATTGGATTCCGATGTCACGCAGCGGATCTTCTGCCCATTTTCATATCAACGGAGAGAGCGGCACCGAGGATGCTGCCCTCGCTGCCCGGACGAACTCACCACACGGCCCAGCGCACTGTTTCCCGGTGGCCCGATACCCTGCCACATCTTGTACCGGATACCCGCGGCTCAGCGGCAGATGCCAGGGGCAGGCACTGGGGGCCGTTGGAGAAGACCTGGGTGGCTAGGTCTTGCAGCCGAGTTCAACGCCGGTTCCTGGGGAGTCTGCGCGCGTCGAAGACCGTGCCCGCCAACGGGTCGGTGGGGGCCTGGAGACCGCTGACTTCGCGGAGCATGTGCATCCTGACCACGGCCCTGGGCGCGTAGTAGCTGTTCGCCTGGTCGCGGAGTTGGAGCCACGGTGCATCGGCCGGGTTCAGCACGGCCTTTCGTACGGCGGATTCGAGGGAACGCAGCGCGTAGGCGAGTTCGCTGTCGAACAGCTCGTAGCCGGCGTGCGCCGCCTGGGCGAGGGCGGTCTCGGCGGCGGATCGAAGGATCTCGGATTTGTCGTCGAAGTCGGTGATCATCGGTGCTCGTCCTGCCTGTGCGTCGTCCAGGACCCGGACCAGGTAGGTGAGCCATGTACGGCAGCTCACGCCGACATCGTTGACGGCGTCGATCCGCCGTGCGGTGGTGTCCTCCAGCCTCTGCCGGCTGTCTGCGCGCTCCTTCCTGCGCTGCAGGGCAAGAGGGCCGAGTGTCGCGGCCAGCGCGGCGATCAGGGCGGCCGTCACCGCCCCTGTCCATCCCATTGTCACGGCATCCACTCGCCCACGGTAACCAAACGCCTCTGGGCTGCACCGTTCGTACCCCTCGCCGGACGGAGCATCGGCCCGAGAAGGTGAAGGATCGTTTCGGTGGACCCCTCCGGCCCGCTCATGGTCCCTCGGACCACTGCCGACCGATGGGATTTGCGCGACCTGCTCCCGGCCCGGCCGGCAACGGGCTACGGTCAGCGCCGGAATGCGATCACGGCATGCTGGAGGTTGTTCCATGGGTGTTTCCGACCTGCGCAAGGTCGTCGAGGCGCTGCCCGGGCTGGCCGCGCGGCACGGTCTACAGCTGATCTCGGCATCCGTGAGTGGCGACACGGCTCTGCGAGCGGTCCTCGGGGAGGGCGACTACGACGCCGGAGGCATGGCCCAGCTGGCCGCGGCCTGCGGGGCCCGCGTCCTGTACTGGGATCGCGACCATCTTGACGCGGACGAATTCGTCCTGCTGCCCACGGACGGGGAGGAGAGCGAGGACGATTCCGCGCTCGCGGGGCGCGGCGATGTGTCGGCCGCCCTGCGGAAACGAGCGGACACGCTCCTCGCGGCCGCACGACGCCAGGACGGCGAGGTTGAAGCCGTACGGCTCGCGTTCGTCGTGGAGAGCGTGGTGCATGAGTGGGAGGTGTCCGCGTCCTGGGCCGGCGACCTGCACGAGCGATGGGAAGTGCTGAGCGAGGACATCGCCCAGGAGCGCCCCGAACCGGCGTTCCGGGCGGACGAGCCCGATCCGCGCGAGGTGGAGCGGATCGCCGGTCTGCTGCAGAAGACACCCGCCATCATCTCGGCCGGCAGTTTTGGTGAGCGCATTGATGCTGTCGCGGAGGCATTCCCCCCACCCGGCGGCGACGGCGACTGGCTTCACCAGCGTCTGCTCCGGCAGGCACTCGCCCGCGCTCAGCAGGCGATTGCGCAGGATGCCGTCGCTGCCTATCGGGCAATCGAGAATGCTCTGGACGAGACTGCCGCCCGTCTGCTGGAGCAACAGGTTCTCGACGACGTACACGACGCGCCGGCACGGCGCATCGTCACCACAGACTTCCTGACCGAGCTCACCGGCGGGCATCGGCCCAAGCCCCGGACCGTGACTCTGCTGTTGAGCCGCCCGGCCATCAAGGACTTCCTCACCGCCCAGAAGGCCACGGCCAAGCAGCAGGCTCAGGCGACCCTGCCGATGTAGCCGCGCACCCGCCCGGTGGCTCACGGCCGGGCGGAGCAGGGTGGCGCCGGGTGTGCCCGGCCGGGCACACCCGGGTGTCGGAGGATGCATCGCACGACACCGAGCCGACGGGCTTTCTGGCACCAGTAGCATGCCGGGCGGGATCGGTGTCTACGGGCTCGGTGCTCCGCCGGTCCCCTGAGCTGAGCAGCACAGCAGCCTCGGGGCGGAGGCCATGTCGGGCTCTTCGACCGGTTACTTCCGTGCCGCCTGGTCCGCTGGAACCGCCTGCGAGGTGCACTGCTCGGCGCGGGTGCTCTCCTGTGGCAGCGCAGTGTGCCGTGAGCTCCTCGACCGAGCACCCCAGTTGGCCGTTGCGCGAACGCTGCCGTACGAGGCCTGACTCCGAGAAGGCAATCCTGAGGCCAGGAGCTGTTTTGACTTACGGCTCAGAAAGAGACGTCGATGTAGTCAATGTCGTTGAGGTCCACTTCGAGGCCGGCAGCGCGGCGCCCGCCGTCTGTGAAGTACACCTCTTGCAACCCTTGGGCAACGATGCCGCGCAGGTGCTGGTCGTCCGCGCCCTGCTCGCGGGCATCGAACAGGCGGCGCGCATAGTCCGCGGGAAGGTGGACGGTCAGGCGGCGGAACCGTCCGTCGTCTGTGGCGCCGGCCGGGGCGCGGTAGCCGAACCGGGCGCGGGTCTCGATGGTGATTCCGCCGGTGCTGGCCGCTGTGTGCCGGCGGCGTTCGCGGATGCGGGGCTGCCAACGGGAGCGGATGGCCGTGTCGATCCGGTTCTGGATGTGCCGGGGCGGGTGTTTGCGGGCGCCGCGCCGGTAGCGGTTGACGGAGTCGGCGGTGATGCCGAGTTCCGCTGCCACCGCCCTGGTCGTCTTCAGTCGCTTCATCAGGTAGTTGATCTGCCCTTTGAGGGTCTTGGGCGGTTCTTTGGTGAACGCTTCCCGCTCGGCGCGGTCGAGAGCGTCGTCGATCTCCCCCACCGCTTCACTCCCCTTCGTCGAGGACAGCGTCGCCGCCCTTGATGTGCCGGGCCGGGTTGAGGCCCTGTTCCATGAGGTCGACCGCCCACAGCATCGGCTGGACGCCTTCCGGTTTGGCCAGGCCTGGAGCGGGGCCGAGGCGGAAGGCGCCGGGTTGTGGTCTGCCGGATGCCGTGTACGGCAGGACGTCGAGCGGGCTGTCGCCGGGTGAGGGGTAGACGACGCAGTCCGAGAGGACGGCGAGGGGGTAGCGGCCCGTCAGGTTCGCCATGTTGGTGAGTTTGCGGTGCATGTTGACGCGGGCCCTGCTGATGACGGCGGCGCGGATGTCGGGGCGCCAGGTCGGGCGCTCGAGTGCCGGCCAGCGTTCCCCTTGATGGTAGTGGCGTCCCTGCGGGCGTTCGCGGAGCTTGCCGATGCCGCCCTTGACGGTGGCCTTGATCGCGGAAAGGACGGCGACCAGGGCCGGGTCGGCCTGCTGGTGCCGCTCCATCGCGGCGAGGAAGGCCCGGTCGTCCAGGTCCCGGGTGACGCCGAGGTCGGCGAGGGTTTCGAGGTAGGCGGTCCTGAGGCGGTCGTGCCACGGGTCCAGGTATGCGCCGCTCTCACGGCGCAAGTACGCCTCGATCGGGTGGATGTCGTGTCCGAGTTCCTGGGCGTAGGCGACGGTGTGGGTCTGATACCAGGCAGGTCCCGTCGGGCGGGTGCCGTCAGGGGTGAACGGAGAGGGCAGGCGCGGGTCCAGGTCGATGTGAGAGAGGTCGACCAGCCAGGAACCGGGGATCTTCGGGTTGAACGCCGGGGTGTGGAAGTGGTCCGGGGCGGACAGGCCGACGACCAGGCGAGCCGCGGCGGCGAGGAAGGCGGTGTTCAGGTCGAGGCCGATGGCGTAGGGGAGCATGCACTCCTCGTCGCCGAGCTGCTCGACCGGCCGCACCCACTGGTAGGCCTCTTCGTTCAGGAAGCCGCCGTTCCAGCCGCTGTTCACGACGACCGGATGCTCCGGGGTGGCCTCGGGCGGGGCCGGGTCGACCGGTGCGGCGCCCAGGGAGCCGGGGTTGTGGCCGGGGATCCAGCTCCCGGTCGCCTCGTCGCGCGCGGGGCGGGTGGGCGGGCGCAGGGCGGTCATCAACTCCAGGCCGCAGACGGCAGTGGAGCCGCGCGGGGTGACGACCCGCTGGGCGTACGCCCCGAGGACGCGGGCGATGTCGGCCGGCTCCATGTCGGCGACGCCGGGCCAGGAGCGGGGATCGAGGGCGTCCCAGGACAGGATCGCGAACTGGACGCACTGCCTCTCGCGCCCCTGGGCGACGCGGTAGATTCGCGCCCACGGCCCGAACCCCCGCTGGGTCAGCTTCCACTTCGCGCGTGCTACCTGCTTGACTACGGGATGGTCGGCGGGCAGCCGCAGGGACCGCCGCTGCTCGTGGCCCTCCAGGCGCTCGGGCAGCCCGAGCTTCACCACGGCAGCCGTGGTGAGCACGATCAGCGGGTCGGCGTCCTTGCCATAGCGGTGAAGTTTCGGCGCGCCCAGCCCGGACTCGGCCAGCGTCCACTCCACCAACTCAGGGATCGTGACGGCCGGGCAGTCAAGGACGATGCCTCCGATGCCGTAGGCACGGCCGTCGCCGTCCAGGACGGCGAGCGGGCCATGCGGGAACCGCGGATCGGCATCAGTAAGCGTGCGTGGCTTCGTCGCGGCCGGACGGCGTGAGGACATCGGGGGGACAGAGGGCCGGTGGCGAGCAGACCCGGCGGATCTGGCAGACGCGTAGGGTTCCATTGCGTCAGCGGCTGGTGCGCTGGGGGCCTTTTTGGCAGGCGGAGGCGGGGCCGGCGGCGTTGCAGGGCCCGGCGGCGAGGTGGTGGGATAGCGGTGGGCCAGGCCTTCCAGAAGGCGACGATAGGCCTCCAGCCGCTCCCCCCGGGGTTCGGCCCGGCCGGCTTCCCAGGCGGTGATGCTCGCCACCCGCACGCCCAGCGCCTGTGCGACGGCGGCCGGGGTGAGGCCGGCCGTCTCGCGCAGCCGCACCCGCTCAGCCGGAACCGGCAGCACAGTGCCGTCGTCGACAGCGGCGAGCAGCGAGTCGACCGCGGTGAACAACGGCGGCTGGTCACTCATCTGCGGTTCCTCCTCGCTCACCGCACACCCTGGCGGATCTCTTCGAGCCGGGTCATCAGCCGCTGGTAGCGCTGGGAGGCGGCCTGGGAGGAATTCAGTCCCTGGTGCCGGGCGATCTGCCGCCAGTCCATGCCGCGCCGCCGGGCCTCGATGACCACCTGGGTCTCCAGCCGGTCCAATTGCTCACGCACCCCTTCGAACAGGCTCAGAGCAGCGCCGACATCGGTGGCCGTCACGCCCGGCGCCTGCCCGTCACCGCCCTGCTCGCCGGCGGCGGCCAGCAGCCGTCCGATCAGCGATGCGTCCTGCTCCACACGGCGCGCGGCCATGGTGTCGTCGGCGGGCGCTGCGGCCAGGGCGGACAATCGCTCACGGGCCTGCCGGCGGTCTTGCGACATATGGCCACCCTACCGCATTCAGGCAATGGAACAATGATTCGTTGTTCTGTTGGTGTCGGCGAGGAAGTCGAAGCGCAGTCCCGGGAAGCAGTGACGGGCACGGCGGCACGACCCCGTGGCCCTGCTCGCCGTACGGCACGTACAGGCCAGCGCCTCGCAGCGGCCGGCCACCGGCGCCCTCTGCCGACCCGGGACTCCCCCGATGTCCCGCCGGCGACTGAGCGCCGGGCACCACGGCACAGGACAGCGAGGGCGCGGCCGTTCAGGGCGGCGTAGGCCGACTGCTCCTGCGCGGGTGCGCTTCCGGGCTGGTCGTGGCCGTCGACGAACCGGGCGGCTGGTGGCTCAGGGTCCGGTGTCATGCGGGCCCGCCGATGCCGCCGGACCGGGATCCGGTGGTGGCGCCGGCCCGCCGGCCGGTGGAGCCGCCGGTACGGCGTGAGCATACGGCGCTCCTGCGCCCGCACTCCCGGCCAGTCGGCAAAAGAGGATCGATTTCTCTGTTTTTCTCATATTCTCTCATTCAGGTGTACGCTGTCCCCATGACCAAGAACATCACGGTGGACGACGTCACCCACACCCAGATCGACCTGCTCGCCCGCGCCTGGAGCGTCACCCCCGGGGAGGCGGTGCACCGGCTGGTCGAACACTTCCAGCAGTCCTCCCCCGCCGCGGCGCCCTCACCTCCCCCGGGCGACCGGGTTGCCGTGCATGCCATTTACGACGGAGTACGCACTCCCGGCCTGTACGATCCCGCCACCCAGACGCTTACGATCACCGAGGGCCCGGCAGCCGGCGCGTACCGCACTCCCAGCGGGGCAGCCAGCGCGGTCCTGCAGGCGCTCAAGCCGCACGTGAAGCCCAATCGCAACGGCTGGGGCTTCTGGGCACTCGACGACACCGGCGAACTTCTGCAGACGCTTCGCCGACGCTGAGCGGCCAACGTCTCCACGGAAGATCCACATGCTCAACATTGCTCATATTCCCTCAAGTTCTTGCACAACGGCCGAGACCCGCTGCTGAGTCAACGTTCCGCCCTCATCCTGCTGTTGAGCGTGCTGGTGGGTATCGGGGCCGGGACCGTGGCCGCACTCGGAGACGCCAACCCGGCCACCGCCGTACTGACCGGTGGAGGCGCCTTCGGCGCAGGCGTCATCTTCTTCGACGACACCATCGCCTAAAGCCCCGTCCGGTCCTGGCACGGCACAAGCCCGTGACGGGCGCGGGGTCGGTCTCTTCCTGGTTCAGGTGCACGATGCGTCGAAGGACGGCTTGGCCTACCAACGAGGACTCCTGCGTGGCGGAAGGCCCCTTCAGCGGTCGGCGGTCGTGGCCGCCTGTCCCGGCAGCGCGCCGGCCTGGCGGCCGCGGCATCGAAAGGTCAGCCGGTTGCGACGTGTCGCCGGAGCCGGCGCCTGCGATCTGATCGACCGGGCCGGGGCTTCTTCGACATGCTGAAGCTCCAGGCGGACCGGTGCTGATCTGCCCTGCCGCCGCAGGTACGAGCCCGTACGCTCGCTCCACGAAGTCGACGAGACCATCTGCAGCTTCGCCGCCAGCGCCGTCGGGGACGAGAACTGGGATCCGTAGTGCCGACGCCCCGCGCGCGGGCGGGGGCTGTCACTCTCCCCGCCCGGGCGCCTGACACGTATTCCGGACCGCCAGATGGTTCTGGCCGCTGGGGCCCGCTCGTCTTTCGGCGGGCTGAAGTCGACGTCGAGGCGGGTGTCGTGGTCCTCCGGGGTGGAAGTGGCAGCAGAGGAGGCCCTTCGCAGGCCACCGAAGTGCCCCTGCAACAATCCGCACATGAGTTCCATGTCGCCCCGTGAGACCAGCCAGCCGTGTTCCGAGCCGGATTGCGGGCAGCCTGCCGCGTTCTCCACACGCACGAAGAGCACCTGGTGCAACACCCACATCACGGAAATACTGCGCCAGGGCGACCTGGAACCGCTGGAGCCCTTCACGAAACCGAAGGCATGGCGCCTGACCCGGTGCCTGGCATGCGGCTGCGAGGCGCACTATCGCCTCGACTACACCCTGGAAAAGAACGCGTACAGGGAAGCGACGTGCCGGGCTTGCTACTGGCGGGAGTGGGCGCGGGAGGCCCGGCAGGCCATGGGTGCCTACGCTGACCTGAGCCCCGTTCCGGAGGCCGCGGCGCGGGAGCACGCCGAGAAGAATGGATACGACTATCTCAGCGCGCTAACCGCCCCGTCCTTCTCCGACGACCCGCACCACGTTCGGTGCCGGTACTGCGGTCGGTTGAGCGCCGCGCGGCTGGGGGACATCGGCTCCGGCTGCCAGTGCCAGATCAACCCTCGTCGTGATCAGCATGTGCGAGTGCCCGGAGTGCGAACCGAAGCAACGCGCTGAGCGGGAGGCGGAGTACGCCCGATATCAGACGACGCCGGTCGCGGACGTGCCCGAGCTGCTCGCCGCCTGGGACGAAGAGGCGGATCCCCGCACCGTGATGGTCGCGGACCACGGGTCACAGCGCCGGCTGCGCTGCCCGCGAGGGCACCGCGCTCGCCAGTCTCCGCTCACGTATCTGCGCAACGGCTGCCCGTCCTGCCGTGGGCAGGACACACGTGCGGAACGTCTGGAGGCGGATCCCGAGGCCTTCGGTCTGAACGCCGAGATCGCCACACAGTGGCACCCGACCAGGAACGGGAAGACTCAGCTGTCGAAGGTGTCGCCCGGTTCGCGCAAACTCGTGTGGTGGCGGAATCCAGACTGCGGCCACGAGTGGCAGGAGACACCGGCTCGCCGGGAGCAGGGCCAGCGCCTGCGCTGCCCGGAATGCCGCACAATCCTCGATTCGCTCGCCTACCACTTCCCCGAACTGGCAGCGGAGTGGTCACCGACCAATCCGCTGTCCGCGTGGCAGGTGCGCCCGACCGGCCAGACCTTGTTCACACCTGCCTGGATCTGCTCCGCAGACCCGGATCACACATGGCAGACAGCTCTGTCCTCACGGGCAAACGGCAGCGGCTGCCCCGAGTGCCGAGAGCACGGCAAGTCCCGTATAGAGCTTGACCACTGGGCAGCCGCGGAGCGCGCCTTCGGCCAGGCATCGTCCGGCCGGTCAGTGCGGCACGAGGCGTTCGCCCGGCGTGCGAACTGGCTCGTCGACATCATGGCCGAGACGGCTGGGGAGCAGAAGCTCGCCATTGAGTACGACGGCTCCTATTGGCACGCGCACAAGGCCGACCTCGACATCGAGAAGTCCCGTGACCTGCTGGCTGCCGGATATCTGGTGGCGAGGCTGCGCGAGCATCCATTGCCGCCGCTGCCGATCGACGACCCGGACTACGCGGAGTTCGTCGTGTACTCGGCGACGCCTACGCCGGACGAGACGATCGAGCGGGTGAGGGAGTGGGCGGCGAACAGGCGGGACGAGGGGCCGGGAGCCCAGCGCTGAGGCTGTTGCGGTGGAGGCGACCGTCGTTTCCTGACCCGATGAAGGTCTCAACCGGCCGTCTCCCTGGCCATGTGCGGACAGCCGGCTGTGCCGGCCGCTGGGCATCGGGCCGATCTCCCGGTCGCCTGCGCCGACCATGGACACGGTGCGGCCGGGTGCCGTCGGCGGACAGCAGCTCGTACGTGGCCGCCAGTCCCCTGGACCGGATCTCGTAGCGCTGCCCGTCGAGCCCGAAGCCGGCGGGGATCCTCGGTCTCTACGTGACGGCCCCCGGCGACGGCCAGCCCAGCCACCAGATGAACAGGCCGCTCAGCAGGACGAGCAGGAAGAGTGCGGCGTTGGTGCGGCGGTAGGCGACCAGGAGGGCCACGAACTCGCGGATCATGGCGCTGGGCCAGAAGTACGCGGCGGTCGGGGCGCCGATCACGTGGCCCCGCACGCCGGTGCGGCGGGCGGTGACCGCGGCGCGGAAGACGTGGTAGTTGTTGGTGACGATCACGCACCGGTAGTGGGGGTTCGCCCGTTCCATCAGGGCTTTGCTGAACGCCAGGTTCTCGTCCGTGGTCCGCGAGCGGTCCTCGCGTTGGATCAGGTCGGCGGGGAAGCCCCGGGCGAGCAGGTAGTCGGCCATCGCGTGGGACTCCGGCAGCTTCTCGTCGGGTCCCTGCCCTCCCGAGGTGAGCAGGACGGGGCGCCGGCCCCTGCGGGAGAGCCTGGCGTGTTCCGTGCGGGCCCGTTCCAGGCGTCCGGCCAGCAGCGGGGGCACGGTGGTGCCGCCGATCAGGCCGGAGCCGAGGACCACCACGTAGTCGGCCCGGCGCCGGATGCGCACCCGCCCGTACAGGCCCCCGTAGACGAGGAAACAGACGAAGAGGAAGGCGACGTATCCGGCGAGCGCCACCGCCGTCGCCGCCACCACCAGGAGTGTGTGCGTGTGCAGCACCAGCGCGGTGACCAGCAGCGCGAGCAGGGCGACCAGGGCGGTGCCCGCCCCCAGGGACAGCAGGTTCGCCGGGCTCCTGCCCTCCTTGCGGACCATGGTGATCCCGTTGGCGATGAGGAACCACGCCAGCGTGACGACACCCGCGCTCGCCAGGGTGAGCAGTGCGACGGCCAGGTCGCGGCCCGACTGGGCCCGCTCGGAGGCCACCCGCAGCAAGAGCGCGATCACCGCGAAGACGGCGGACAGGCCCAGCAGGACCGCGTTGCTCACCCGGCGGCGGTCTCGTACCACCCCCGCACAGAACAGCAAGAGGCAGACGAACGACGGTACAAGGGCCACCATGCGCCGATCCTACGAGGCGTGGCGTGATCCCGGCCGAGCGGGTGGCGGCGCCGGACCGGGGTGCCGGCGCAGGCGCCGCGACGTCAGCGGCGGCGGAGCATCACCACGAGCAGAACGATGAGGAGGATGACGACGATGGTGCCCAGACCTATGTACACGGCTCCCGCTTTCTCTTGACCCGAGGGGGCACCCTCGGTGCCCCGGTCACCCGGTTGCCCCCACCCGGCCGGGACACACCCCCCTCGTGCACGGCCCCGGCGGGCAGAGCGGCCCCGTGCGGTGCCGGCCGGGCTGCGGGCCGGTCTGGTGCCGCGGGGCGCGGGTGGGGCGTCATCGGTCTGCGGTGCTGACAGGCGGCGGGGGCCATGTGCCGTGCGGCTGCTCGCGGGCGGCGGCCGTGCGGTGCCGGGCACGCGGGCCCGGCAGCGCACGGTGTCCGGGCCCCTGTCGGGCGGGTCGGTCGGTGTCAGGGCTGGTCGGCTGCCAGGAGCGGGGCCGGGTGGGGTGCGGTGGTGGCCGCCGGGGTTGCGGGGGCGTGGCGCCGGCCCAGGGTGGCGAGGGCGACGGCTGCCGCGACGCAGACGGCGACCGGGACGGTGAGGGTGAGCAGGACGGTGGCCAGGCTCCAGCCGGCGTCGACCATCAGGCCGCCGAGCAGGCCGCTGGCGACCGGGCCCAGTTTGCCCGCGGTGTTGGCCCAGCTGACGCCGGTGGCGCGGGCGGAGGCCGGGTAGGCCACCGCGGCGATCGCCTGGAGCGCGGAGTTGGCGGCGGGCAGGCACAGGCCGAGGGTGAACATGAGCGCGATGAGCGCGGCGAAGTGGGCGGTGGTGGCCGAGGCGGCCACCAGGGCGGCGATGGACGCCGCCCACAGGGTCACAAGGACGCGGAAGCGGTCGTGGCGCTTGAGGACGAAGGACACCGAGAGCTGGCCCACCAGGCCGCCCCAGCCGAACGCGGCGGTGGCCACGGCGGCCTGGGCGGCGCTCAGGCCGGTGCGCTCGGCGAGCAGCGGCAGGTAGGTGATCAGGCCGGCGCCGATGGCCTGGCCGAGGAAGAAGCTCACCCACAGCCACAGGGTGGTGCGGGCCAGGCGGCGGGAGAGGACGACCCCCGCGGGGCGGCGCCCGGCGTGGCCGGGCCCGGGGGCGGGCGCGTGGCGGACGCGGCTGGTGTCGTGGTGGGGGGCGACGGTGGCGAGGGCGGCGCGGATGCGCTCGATGCCGGCTCCGCGGGCGGTGAGGACGCCGACGGTCTCGGGGACCAGGCGCCAGAGGGCGGGGACGAGCAGGAGCGGGGCCAGGCCGCTGACGGCGAGCAGGACCTGCCAGCCGGCGGCGGGCACGAGCAGGGAGGCCAGGACGCCGCCCAGGACGATGCCGCCGGTGACTCCGGAGAAGGCCAGGGCGACGCACTGCACACGGCGGGCGGCCGGGGTCCAGTCGGCGACCAGGGCCATCACGGTGGGCAGGATGGCGCCCAGGCCGAGGCAGGCGGTCAGGCGCAGCACGGCGAAGACGGTGACGTTCTGGGCCAGGGACATGCCGGCGGTGGCGGTGGCGAAGACGGCGATGCCGGCGACGGCGACGCTCTTTCGGCCGTAGCGGTCGGCGAGCGGGCCGGCCGCGGCGCCGCCCACGATCATCGACAGGACGCCGGCGGTGACCAGGGCGGTGACCGTGCTCATCGGGGTGGACCAGTCGTCGCGGATCCTGGGGTAGACGAAGGAGACGACGGTGGCGTCGAGGCCGTCGGCGATCATCGCCAGCAGGCCCAGGACGACGATGAGCCACTGCCGGCGGCTCAGCGGGTGGGCGTCGATGAACTCCTGCGGGGTGAGCGGGTGGTGCGGCGGGGGTGCGGGGTCGGTGGCCATGGGCGGGCCCTTTCGGCGGCGGCGGGAAGGGGGGCGACGGGGCGGGGCGGGGCGGGTTTCAGACGGTCGTCGTGCTCGCCGGGTCCGTGCGCGCCCCGGGGGGCGGCGGGGCCGGCTCCGCGTGCGGGGCGGGGGTGCCGGGGCGGCCGAGGAGGGCGGTCAGCAGGGGGCCGGCCATGGCGGTGGTGACGACGGCCATGACGACCATGAGCGAGTACAGGTCCTGGGTGAGGAAGCCGAGCTGGAGGCCGACGTTGAGGACGATGAGCTCGGTCAGGCCGCGGGTGTTCATCAAGGTGGCGAGCGCGGCGGAGGGGCGCGGCGGCATCCCGCTCAGCCGGGCGGCGAGGAACGCGCCGGTGAACTTGCCGCCGATGGCGGTCAGCAGGATCAGGCCCAGCGCGCCGAGCCCGGACACGCCCAGGTGGGACAGGTCGACGCCCAGGCCGGCGACGAGGAAGAACACCGGCAGCAGCAGCTGGCCGTTGAGGTGCCCGATGCGGTCGGCGGCCTCGGCGCGCAGGCGTTCGGCGCCCTCGCGGGGCAGGACGAGGCCGAAGAGGAACGCGCCGAAGATGTAGTGCAGGCCGAGCCATTCGGTGGCGGCGCCGGACAGCAGCAGCCCGGCCAGGACGCCGGCCAGGGCGCCGGGGGTCAGGCGCAGGGCGCCGGCGCGGGCGGCGAAGCGGCGCAGCAGGGGGCGCACGCCGTAGAGCATGGCGGCCAGGAACGGCAGGGCGAGGAGCAGGCGCCACTGTTCGGCGTCGGCGGAGCCGCTGACGGCGACGACGGCGGCCAGCAGGGTCCAGGCGAGGACGTCGTCGATGGAGGCGCAGGCCAGGGCGACGACGCCGAGGGGGGTGCGGTGCATGGCGCGGTCGGTGAGGATGCGCGCCAGGACGGGAAAGGCGGTGATCGACATGGCGATGCCCATGAAGAGCAGGAACGCGGTGCGGTTGCCGGTGCCGTAGTCGTCGACGAGGTGGAGGGCGAGCAGGGAGCCCAGGCCGAAGGGCAGCAGGATGGAGCTGAGGGAGACGGTGACGGCGAGGCTGCCGCTGCCGCGGATGAGGGCGGGGTCCCATTCGAGTCCGACGGTGAACATGAAGACGGCGACGCCGACCGCGGCCAGCGCGGCCAGCAGCGGGCGGATGCCGGCGGGGAAGAGGGCGTCGCAGACGGCGCCGTCGAAGAGGGTGGGGCCCAGGGCGATGCCGGCGAGGACTTCGCCGACGACGGCGGGCTGGCCGAGCCGGCGGGCCAGGACGCCGAGCAGGCGGGACAGGACGACCATGGCGGCCAGGCCGGTCAGGAGCGAGGTGGTCTGCTGCGAATCCATGACATCCGTCTCCGGTGCGGAAGAGGAAGGCGGGCGAGGCGAGGCAGGGCTGGGCGGGGCGGGGCCGGTCAGCATTGTTCGGCGGCGGGCTCGAGGGGGGGACGGGTCTGGTTCGAGCGGTTCTCGCGCGCGTCCTGAGCGTTTCTCCGCGGCGCGTGAAGAGGGCACACGGCCCGGGTGGCGGGGGCGGCCGGTCGAGGACGGCTCGGGGCGGGCTGGGGCCGGGGCGGGTGAGCAATTTCGGCGATGACGGGGCCGGCCGGCCGGCCGCACGCTGGCGGGGAGCGCGACGTGCGGTTGCGGGCGGGAGGTCTCCCGGCCGGCCGGGTCGCGCGAATGTCGGATCTGCGGAAGGTAGCCAGCCCATGTCGCCCAGCCTGTTCGGTATCTCTGACGGCTTCGACGTCATCGTCATCGGCGGCGGGCCCGCCGGTGCGACCACCGCGGGGCTGCTCGCCAAGCGCGGGCGCCGCGTGCTCGTCCTGGACCGTGAGCGCTTCCCCCGCTACCACGTCGGGGAGTCGCTGATTCCCGGCTTCATGCTGCCCATGGAGGAGCTGGGGCTGACCCAGCGCATGGAGGAGCGCGGTTTCGAGCGCAAGTACGGCGGCACGCTGGTGTGGGGCAACAACGAGGTGCCGTGGAACTTCTCGTTCAGCACCGGCGGGAAGATCCCGTACTCGTTCCACACCCGGCGCGCGGACCTGGACACGATGATCCTGGACCGGGCGCGTGAGCTGGGCGCCACCGTCATCGAGGAGGCGACGGTCAAGGACACCGTCGAGGAGGACGGCCGGGTCGTCGGGGTCCGCTTCGCGGTGCGCGGCCTGGACGGCGTGCAGGAGGCCCGGGCCGCCGTCGTGGTCGACGCCTCCGGTCAGACCCGGGTGATCGGCCGGAAGTACTCGCAGGTGAACTGGCACGACCAGCTGCAGAACGTGGCGGTGTGGACGTACTTCGACGGCTGCCACCGGCTGCCGGGCGACGAGTGGACGAACATCCTGATCGAGGGCATCAAGGACGGCTGGTTCTGGGGCATCCCGATCGACAAGGGCGTCTTCAGCGTCGGCTACGTGACGCGGTCGGCGACCGCGAAGGACTCCGAGCAGGCGCTGGAGGACCTGTTCCACTCCGAGATGGCCAAGACCACGAAGCTGAAGGAACTCCTCAAGGACGCGCACCAGACCGCCGGGTTCCGCACCGCGCGGGACTGGTCGTACACCAACGAGCGCTTCCACGGCGACGGGTGGGTGCTCGTCGGGGACGCCGCGGCCTTCGTCGACCCGCTGTTCTCCACCGGTGTGGCGCTGGCGACGATGGCCGGCAGCGCGCTGTCGAAGGTGCTGGACGTGGTGGTGGAGCACCCGCAGATCGAGGAGAAGGCACTGGACCGGTACGCCGGCGCGTACCAGGACTTCTTCAACGACATCCGCACGTTCGTGGAGCACTTCTACGACCGGTCGAAGACGAAGGGCTTCTACTTCAACCTGGCGCAGGAGCTGACCGACCCGGACAAGAAGAACGACGCGAAGGTGGACTTCGTGAAGCTGGTCTCCGGTCTGACCGGTGACCACACGCTGTTCAACCTGGACTTCGCCGACCTGATCGGGGACGCGGCGCAGGTGCCCGCCACCGAGTGAGGCAGCAGCTCGCCGGGTGCGGCGGCCGCGGCGGATGCCGCGGCCGCCGCCTTCGTGTGCCCGGCCCTTTCCTTTGCGGCCGGGCGCGGAAGGCCGGGTTACGTGGGCCGGCCCGGCCGCGGGCGACGGGGTCGCGCGCGGGCCGGGCCGGCGGGGCGGGCGGGGTCAGGTCTGGGGCTGCTCGTCCTGCCGGGCGGGCTCGGGCGCGCCGGCCGGGGCCTCGGGGGCCGGCAGGGGGCCGGGGCGCAGCAGGAAGGCGGCGAGGAGAGCGCCGAGGAGGAAGATCGCCGCGCACCACCAGAAGACGGTGGTGTAGCCCTCGATGGCGGCCAGGCCGGTCTGCTCGGCGGTGGGCCGGCCCTTGGTGTGGTCCTCGAGCCAGTTGGCGCTGGTGGTGGCGGCGATGGTGTTGAGCAGGGCGGTGCCGACGGCGCCGCCGAGCTGCTGGCCGGTGTTGATGCACGCCGAGGCGATGCCCGCCTCGTGGGGGGCGACGCCGGAGGTGCCGGTGCGGGCGGCGGCGGAGTAGACCAGGCCCATGCCGAAGCCGATGCACAGCAGCGGGCCGAGGAGGTCGGCGGCGTAGGTGGCGTCGGCGTCGATGAGGGCGAGCCAGGCCAGGCCGGCGGCGTTGAGGGTCATGCCGGTGGCGATCAGCGGCTTGGGGCCGTACTTGGGCAGCAGCCTGACCGCGCCGATGCCGGCGGCGACCGTGGTGAACACGATCATGGGGAGCATCGCGACGCCGGAGGTGATGGCCGAGTAGCCGAGGTTGTTCTGCATGAAGTAGACGAGGAAGAGCATGACGCCGAACAGGCCGAGGCCGACGATCAGCACCGTGAGGTAGGCGGCGCCGCGGTCGCGGTCCAGGACCAGGCGCGGGGGCAGCAGGGGGCTGGCGGCGCGGGTCTGCCAGAGGGTGAAGGCGATCAGCAGGGCGGCGCCCAGGACGAGCAGGCCCCACGCGGAGAAGGTGCCCCAGCTGTGTTCGGCGGCGTTGGTCAGGCCGTAGACCAGGCAGAACATGCCGGCGGAGGCGAGCAGGACGCCGGGGACGTCCATGCGGGCGCCGGGCTTGGGCTGGCGGCGCATCCAGATCTGGCCGCCGACCAGGGCGAGGCCGCCGATCAGGACGTTGACGTACATGCACCAGCGCCAGTCCAGAGCGGAGGTCAGCGCGCCGCCGATGATCAGGCCGAGGGCGGCGCCGCTGGAGGCGACGGCGCTGAAGATGCCGAACGCCTTGCTCTTCTCCCCCGGGTCGGTGAACACGGTGGCCACCAGGGCCAGGACGGCCGGGGCCAGCATCGCGGCGAACGCGCCCTGGAAGGCGCGGGCGGCCACCAGCATGGCGAAGCTGTTCGCGGCGCCGCCGGCGGCGGAGGCCAGGACGAACCCGGCGACGCCGGCGAGGAAGGTCTCCTTGCGGCCCACCACGTCCGACAGGCGTCCGCAGAACAGCAGCAGGCTGCCGAAGGGCAGGGCGTAGGCGGTGACGATCCAGGGGCGCTGGGCGTCGCTGAAGCCGAGGTGGTCCTGGGCGGAGGGCAGCGCGAGGTTCATCACCGTCAGGTCGAGGCCGACCATGAGGTAGGCGGTGCAGACGACCGCGAGGATCAGCCAGCGCCGCGGGTCGGCCTGCGGCGTCGGGCCCGGCCCGGATGCCGGTGCTGCGGGTGTTGCCATGACAAACGTCTCCCATCGAAGAGTGCTCGAACCGTCACCCCGGTGGCGGGGGCAGGGGGGGTGGCCGCCGTGGTGCGGGTTCAGTCCTCGACGTCGCCGTTGATGTGGCGCTGCACGAACGCGTGGGCCCGGTCGCCGAACTGGGTGCCGAAGCGCAGCGAGGTGTGGGCGGTGGCGCGGAAGTGCAGGCCGGCCCAGACGCGGCTGTCGGCGCAGTCCTGCTCGAACTCGCTCCAGGTGTCGTAGTGCAGTTCGGTGTCCTTGGCGGGCACGGTGCCCGGCTCGGTGACGCTCGAGCCCGCCGCGGCGGTGACCTTCCAGTCCAGGACGTCGTCGCCGAAAAAGCGGCGGGCCGCCTGGGCCTCGGCGGCGATGACGGCGGTGGTGGCGCAGGGGTAGTCGGGGTGGTCGGCCGCCGGCAGGTAACCGCTCCACTGGTCGGCGGGCAGGTCGGTGACGGTGCCCTGGCCGGGGCCGCCCCAGGCGGTGACCGGGCTGTGGCCGTGGACGTGGCGTACGGCGCTGAAGGGGCGGACCGCGTCGTGGGCGCGTTTGTGGTGCCAGGCGGCGACGAGGCTGTCGAACTTGGCGACGGAGCTGGTGAACAGCAGGTGGACCCAGGCGTCGAGGTCGAGGTCGGCGTCGTGGGCGAGGGCGGCGTGCTTGGTGGACTGCAGGACGCCCTGGTAGGCGTTGTCGAAGAACTCGGCCTTGACCTTGTGCTCGTCGCTCAGGCCGGCGGAGGCGGCGAGGATGTCGTCGACGGCCTGGCGGTAGGCGCCGGGGTCGGTGTGGTCGCTGTGGGCGGGTGCGGGCAGCGGGAAGCGGGCGGCGTCGGTGAAGGTGTGGGCGCGCACGCGGCCGAGGTGGGGGGTGAGGAACTGCTGGACGGTGAAGGCGCCCTGGTCGCCCGGTCCGCCGCCGGCGCGGCGCGGGTGGGTGGTGAGGGCGGGCTGCCAGCGGGAGGCGTCGTGCAGTTCGTAGGCGGTGTTGACGGGCCGGTAGCCGGTGTAGTCGGCATACGGCGGTCCGGGGCGGGTGCGGCCCTCGTCGCCGAGGGCGTTCATGCCGTCGTGCAGGCGGGCGGCGAGGACGGCGTGGGCGGCGGTGTTGCCGATGCCGGCGGCGGTGGTGGTGTCGGTGGTGGTGTCGTCGGCGTCGAGGCCGACCATGGCCAGGACCTGGCGCATGATGGGGGCCCGCTCGGGATACAGGGCCCGCACGGCGACGTTCGCGGCGTGCAGGGCGGCGATGTTCTTGTGGCGGTTGGTGGCGGCCTCGGCGGCGGGCCGGCGCGGGATGCGGCTGTGCACGCCGACGGCGGTGGGGTGGTAGGGCGCGAGCGCGTCGAACCACGCCGTCTGCATGATGTCCTCGATCCACACGATGAGCGGGATGTCGGTGGGGGCGATGGACTGGGTGGCGCCCGAGGAGTCGCCGGCCTTGCCGAGCAGGTCGCGGTAGAAGTTGCCGTGGTCGAGGTCGAAGGCGGGCGGCTGCGGGGCGGCCGGGGCGGTGGGCGGCGGGGCGGCCGGGGTGGCCGGGGCGGCGGGGGCGGGCGCGCGTTCTGACGTCGTCATGGCGGGTTCCTTAAAAAGGGGGGGTCTCGTCGCACGGGAAGGGGCCGTCCGCGGCCGGGCCCTTG
>NZ_JBIDAQ010000031.1:0-20627 GCF_043202555.1 Streptomyces sp. NPDC048182
ACACTTCCTGCACACCTACAACCACCACCGCGGCCACACCGCACTCGGAGGCAAGCCACCGATCAGCCGTGTGAACAACGCTGCGGGTCAATACAACTAGGTCTTGTCTGATAAATGATCACCCGTGGGCTCAGAATGCCGGATGCTTGTTGACGGAGGGTGGCCACCGTCATGGGGCGTCACGTCTGCCCCTGTGGCGAGCCATGACGACGAGGAGTGTCAGCGGTGTTGGAGACCTACCTGTCCTGGTACTGCGAGGGCCGGATGGACGAGTCCGAGTTCCGCTCGGTCACCAACCAGTTGGCCCAGTCCGGGCTGACCGTCGAGCACCCGATGCTGGGCTGCGGGATGCTGTTGGACGTCGTGGGGGAACAGGTGAAGCTGCCTGTCGGGCGCATCCTGGAGCTTGTTGGTCTGTCGGTCGGGCCGCTCTGCATGCAGTTCTGGCTGTCGGCTGACGCGGACGTGGTGTGCGATGTCAGGTACGTCGCGCCGGATACCCAGGTCCTCACCTTCGTGCTCGGCGGGTTGACCGAGAATGAGCGTGAGCAGGTCACCAATGCGGTTCAGCAGCTGATCCAGAGGGAGTTGGAAAGGGCTGTCGCGCTACTCATCGATCGGGGCGGAGTAACAGCGGACGAGGACGATGACGTGCTGGCCCTGTACGGCCGGCTGCCGATGGGCCCGCGCTCGGACCGAGTGCAGTTCCGTACGGACCGGCTGAGCGCCATCCCGGCTGTGCTTGCTGGAGCAGAGGTCACGGATATTGGCAACGGACTGAGTTCAGTCCGCTGGTCATGATCATCAAGCAGGTTCACGGGGTCAGAGGACGGGCGCTGCGAGGTGGAGTCCTACCCGGTATCGGGCGGGCCGAAAGTGGGCCGTGCTTGCATACGAGCGTGCCCGCCTCGCCGCGGACGCTCTGGCCGCCCGGGTTAGGGCCGCCCGCTGTGTGCGATGTGCCGGTTTGGTGTCAGTGAGTGGGTGTCAGTGACGGCTTGTCAGGCCGGGGTGTTTCCGCTGGTCGGGCGTTCATGAAGGGCAGCGTCAGTGCCATAGAGCGGTTTCTGTAGTGGGTGCGGCTGTCATGGAGCGGTACACCCCACTGCGCTCCACTGTCTTGAGAACGGCACTCCTGATCCCTTTTGGGCTGCGCGGCGGCACGGTGGTCCGTGTCGGTCTTGCGCGGGCGGAAGGGGGCGGGGTGGGGGAGCCGGGCGCGTGGGGTGAGGTCACGGCGGAGCTGAAGGCGTCCAGGCCGGTGCTGGTTGCGCGGCTGCTGGAGCTGGATGCGGACGGGGCGTTGACGACGGCGCATGTGCGTGCGGGCACCTAGGTCGGTGGGGTGAATGTGCGCACGGTGTGGCGCTGGCTGGAGGCGGCGCGGACCGAGGGCCGCACGGAGTCAAGGCCGCGGGCCCGGCTGGAGGTGTCCGACCAGGCGTGGGAGGTGCTGGCGCAGGCGGGCGGGAATGTGGCGGCGCTGCACCGCCATATGGAGGAGGCCGGGGGAGAGGCGCCCTCGCTGGCGTCGTTGCACCGGGTGGTCCGCCGGGACCTTCAGGCCGGCAGGGTCCTGCCGGACCGCGCGGTGGTGCGGCGGCAACGGGATGAGCAGCAAACGCGGCAGGCCCTGGCTGACCTCGCTCTGGCCAGGCCGCAGGGGGGCGGCGCGGTGAAGACGTCTGCGCCACCGCGTCGCGGAGAAGAGGCGGCCAGCGGCTTGCCGGTGGGGGAGAGCGGCGCGCCGGAGGGTGTGGTGTTGCCGGCGGGCGCCCGGCTGGTGCGGACGTCGTCGGTGCGGGCGGTGGCGGAGGCGGTCGGTCAGGCGATGGCGACCCAGGGCGCGGTGTGTGTGTTCGGCGATGCGGGCCGGGGCAAGACCGCGGCCGTGCGGATGGTGCTTGGCGAAGTGCCTCCGGGCTGGAAGGTGACGTGGGTGCCGGTACCGGTGCGCCCGTCGGTGGCTGGCATGAGGCGTGCGGTGTTCGACGCTCTGGCGCTGGCGGGCCGCTTCCCGCACACGTCGGCGCTTGCTGACGCCGCGGTCACGGGGGCTCTGCAGGAGGCGCGGGTGCTGGTGGTCGATGAGGCGCAGCGCCTGCCCGTGCCGTGCCTGGAGTACCTGCAGAGCCTGTGGGACCACCCCGGCACCCGGGTCACGCTGGTGCTGTGCGGGGCGGGCAGCGAGCGGGCGCTGTCCCGGCTGCCGCAGCTGGCATCGCGGGTGGTGGCGTGGCAGGAGGTTCCCCGCTTGACCGGAGCGGAAGTGGCGGCCGTGGTGACCGGCTTCCACCCGCTGTGGCGCACCGTCCCGGCCCGGACCTGACGTGGATCGACCAGTCGTGCGCGCACGGCACGTTCCGCACGTGGGCCGCTTTGACTGCGCACCTGCAGAACGCGCTGCTCACTACCGCTGATGCATCCGTCGACCGGGCTTTGCTGAGGCGGCTGTTCAAGCGGGTCGCGCCGCCGCTGTGAACGGAGCGCTCCTGCAAGAGACGGGAGGGCGATCGCATGCTCCCGGCCACCGTCAAGCACACGATGTCCCACCCGCGTGAGGGGAACTGACATGAAGGACGGCGACGCCATCCGCCCAGACGGCGAACTGCCTGCGGCGTCGAGGACGGCGCTGCGCGGTCCGGCCGTGCGGCGGCTGCTCGCACTTCGGGCAGGGAAGAAGCTGACAGCATCCATGTACGGGTGGCCGCGGACGCTCTAGGAGTGTCGGAGCGTACGGTGTGGCGCTGGCTGGCCACCGCTCAGAGCGATGAGAGAGCGGCCGCCAACCCCGGCGCCCGCTCCCGGGTCGATGCAAGGTTCACGGTCACGTCCGAGGTCCGTGGACTGCTGACGCTGTGGAAGGGGAACGTGCGGGCGGTCCACCGCGAACTGGTCCTGCGCACTGCCAGGCAGTCTCCGCCTGCAGAGGCACCGTCGCTGACGACGCTGCACCGGGCGATCCGCCGCGATCTGACGCCGGGGGAGCGGGCCGGGCTCGCGGGAGGGGAGCGGGCGGCGCGCAAGCACGATGTGTTCCTGGCCCGGCCGCGGGGCTGGCGCAACCAGGTGTGGGAGACCGACCACGTCCAGGCCCCGGTGCTGGTCGACGTCGAGGGCAAGGCCCGCAGGCCGTGGATCACCTGGTTCACCGACTGCGCCACCAACGCGATCACCGGTGTGGCGGTCACCCCGGGGGATCCGTCGCGGGAGTCGGTGCTGGCCGGCTTGCGCTCCGCGGTCCTGCGTGAGGACCCCTACGGCCCGTTCGGCGGCGCGCCCGAGAAGGTACGGGTGGACCGGGGCAAGGACTTCCTGTCCCGGACGGTGACCGCAGCGTTCGATCTCCTCGACGTGACGGTAGAGGATCTGTCCGCTTACACCCCTCACCTCAAGGGCACCGTGGAGGGCCTGAACCGGGCGGTGGAGAGCATGTTCCTGGCCTCGCTGCCCGGCTAGGCCCGCCAGCCGCGCCCCGGCAAACGCTCCTCCCGTCCGAAGGACGAAGTCCTGCTGGGCTTCGAGGACTTCACCGCCCGGCTGCTGGCCTGGACGTTCTGGTGGAACACCGAGCACCGCCCGGCGCCGTTGCGAGGCAAGACTCCGCTTGAGGCGTGGCAGGACGATCCCATCCCGCTGCGGGACGTGCCGGCCGCGGATCTGTGGACGTTCACCCTGGAGGACGCCGGCACCCGCACCCTGACCACCCGCGGCATCCGCTTCCGCAGACGCGACTATGTAGGCGCGTGGATGACCGGTCAGGGCGGGATCCAGGTCCGGGTCCGTTTCATGCCCCACCACGATCACCGGATCGAGGTCTACTACGCCGCCACCGGCCGCTACCTCGGTCCCGCGGACCTGGCCGACCAGGCCAGCGAGGAACGGATCAGCGCCGTACGGCGGGCACGGGCCGCCCGCAGCCGCCGTCTGAAGAAGGACCTCGAAGCTTCTCAGCGACAGCGCTACGCCGCCGTCACCCAGGCCGAGCCCCCTCGGCAGCTCGGCGCGCTGACCGCCGCGCAGGCGGAGGCCGAACTTGCTCAGAGTGCCGACGCCGGATTGTCGCAGCTCGCGCTGCCGGACGTCGTCCCGCTCGCCGCACCCCCGGCCGACTGGCGCACGCCAGCTTCCCTGGCCGCGCTGACCACGCCGGCCCGGCCCGGCCCGTCCCGCGCCAGTCCGGCCGTGACTCCACCGCTACAGCCCCGGACGGCTCGGCCGGGCAGGCCCGCACGTCCCACCACCGACGAAGACGCCTCGTGACCGCGGCCACCTACCAGTATGTCGACCTGCCCGACGCATCCGTGGTCACCACTCGCGCCCTGCTCACCGCCCGGGAGAACATCACCGACACCGTCGCCGCCCGCGCGATGATGTGCATCCACGGTGGCGCCGGCTTCGGCGAGACGCTCGCCGTCAACACCTGCCTGCGCGCACTCGAACCCGGCGAGGACGTCCGCAAGATCACCTTCCGGGCCCGGCCCACCGCCTGCGCGGTGCGCTACGAACTGTTCACCGCGCTCGACCTGGCCGGCGAACCACCGCGCCACTCCAGCGAATTCGACCGCCTGCTGAAGACCGCCCTGGCCGAACGCCCCCGGGCTACCTCTCCCGGCAGGTCCTGGGTGATCCACCGCACCCGCGGATAGTCCGAGGACCCCGCAGGAGCCGCGAACCCGAATCGTGCACGGGTATGGAAGAGGAAGCCATCTGCCTCTGCCTGGGCGCGTCGACGGGCCCGTATTCGGGGCTGCCATCGGGCCAGGACCGCTTCCTCGATCGCCTGGACCTGCATCGGACCCGGCGGACGACGTGCCTCGGCTCTCTTTGTCACCCACCGCTGCACAGTGCGCTGCCCCCCAGCATCGCGGCCACCTTCCGGGTAGACCCCCGGTTCCTCGCCAGCAGAAAACGTAGGCGGGCCTCAGTGCTTGAGGGAATGGGCCGGGTGCGCAACGCGCGCTCCAGTCCCTGCTCGATCTGTCCCATGTCTGCCTCCCTAAGCGAACAGCCCGCACGGCTGGCGCCCCCACAGTCCGTAGCGTTAGTTCTCCCGCATCGCCCGGGCCCTGCCTGCCAGTTTCTGCATTCACGGGACAGCGCCGGATGACGCAGGCTACGAGCCCCTTGGGGGCACCGGCGACAACCTGGCGGCGCGCGTCAGGACGGACGTTGCCGGCACCCCGGTGCTGTCCTTCCGTACCGAGTCTCACCAAGGTATGAGGCCGAAAAGTCCCGCCGGATGGAGGCCTGGACTGTCCGGATGCCGCACCCATCCAGGCCGTGTGATTTTGCGGGGGGCCGGGGCGGCCAGACGGAGCCGGAGAGGGGCCGTTGCGCCAGGCAAGGCCACACCACTTCCGTCAATGGTGCGACGCGTCGTCGTCGATTCCTCACGTTCCCCGGGCTGTTGGCGGTGGGATGCGTGAGACTGTCAAGGTGCTGAACGGTCTCCTCTTCGCGGTCACTCCGTGGTTGGTCTTGGTCGCAATGGCTCTGTTCCTCTTTCCTGGGCCAGTTCAGCGCTGGGGATTGGCGTCTTTGGCGCGCTTCGAGCGCTGGCGTGCCGACTCCGGGGTGCGTCGAGCTGCTCCGCTTCTGACGCAGATGCTGCTGGTGCCGCCACGCATACAAGATCGTGTCGGCGGCCATGGGTTGGCCCCTGGGTATGTCATGCGGTGGTGGCGTGCCCGGCCTCTGGCCGGGCCGATCAAGATCATGCGGTTTGTGCTGCTGCTGTACATCGTGGGGCACATCGATGACATAGCCGACTGGGAACATCTGCGGCTTAGCGCGGATCCCGGACCGCAGCCTGGCGTAGTGCAGGCGCTGCTCAGCAACTTCGTGGCTGTGCCGATATCGGTGCGCCGCTGGGACTTTTCCGCGATCAGCAGGGGGACGGAGATTCTCATCTGGGCTCTGATCCTGATCGCTGAGGTGCGGTTCATCAAACGTCTGAACCTGACCAGTTCCGGCAGAGGCGCCACACTTTCGGCCTATGACCTGGAGGGCCTCACCGGGTCCGCGGACGGGAACAGTGCCCGCATGGAGGACCGACGCTGCTGGCCGGTCGTGGCCCTGCTGACGGTTGCTGCCCAGTGCGCCACAGTTCTGCGACGCTGGGAGGAAACCCAGCCGGACTGCCAGATCCCCCGCGTCTCCGTACAGCCGGTCGAGCGCGCCATCTGGAGGGCCCACCGCACCCGCCGCGCCAAAGCCAGACGACACAACGAACGGCAGTTCAAAGCCCATGCCGCCCTGGTGGTGGGCGCGCTACGACAAGCCGAAGCACGACAGGACTCCAAGCCGGGCCCTGCCCTGGAGGACCTCACCGTGATGCTCCTGACCATCGCCGAACGCTATGCCGAGGGCCGTATTGACGACCTTCTCGACGCAGACCACCTCGCAGGCGTGACTCCGGCCGTACCGAGAGAGCGTCTGCGGGGGATCGTGGTGGGGCTCACGGTCGTCCTGGTGATGGCTGGCGCAGCGTTTCTTGGCCTGCCCGACGCAGCTCTCATCCCTCTGCTGCCGGTCGTGGTCATCTTCGTCGCGGTCGTAGTCAACCGCGGGCGGATGCCAACCGCGGGGCAGCTCACCGATCTGATCATCCCTCGATGAGGCGGAAGACCTCGATGAGCAGCGCCCTGTCCTGAAGCCCGGCGGGAAGCGGATCCACGGTGCCTTCTTCAGAAGATCCATGAAGACCGTGGCCGACCTCAGCCGATGAGTGAGCGGAGCCCGGGGATGCTAACGCCGGCTGCGGTAAGACCAGCCAAAACGGCTGCGGCCACAGCGCCGCCGCTGAGGAAGGTGAGCCCTCCGACGACCAGGCCGATGACGACCGCGATCAGAAGGACGACGGCCGTGTGGATCATCAGGAACGGGGCCGGTCCTTGCGGCGTCGGCACGGGCGAACTCACTATTTCTCCCCAGAGGTTGATGATGTGACGCCCGCTCGTAAGTGCCCGCCCGAGTCCCACCCCACGGCCTGATTTCCCGGCTCCGAGGGCCCCAAAAGAATCTTGGAAAAGTCCGTGGGGTGGCCGCGGGGGGCGCACTTACAAGGGGTCGTCTCGGCGCCGGCCGCGGCGGCCCGGGAGCTTGCGAGTGGGCTGGTGCGGTTGGTGGCGAGCCGTCCCCTTGCACAGCTAAAGGGGGCGGAGACGACAACCGGAAGGGGAGGGCATGCAGGGCGACGGCGCGGGTGAGGAGGTCGCGGCCGCGCGCGCCCGCAACCTACAACCTAACGAGGGCCCGCACGACGCGCAGCGGCTGCTCGGCGCCCCGGTCATCCCCCAGGACGTGCGTGCCATGAACGGCCGCCAGGCCAAAACCGCCCGGCGGCTACAAGAGAACATCGACCGCCGGCTGGCCGACGGACGCCTGGTGGCCCTGCTCGAACAGGACGGCTTCACCGGCCCGCGCTACGACCTGTTCGTGGAAGAACTCGTCCGCTACGGGATCTCTGTCCTGCGCGGCTGGATGCACTCCGGCTACATTTTCGACCTGGTCGCCCAGCGCGGCTTCAATCTCAACCCCCACGAACTCGATCTGGAGGACCTTGCCGCCGACAGCGACCTGCGCGAGGAACTGGCCACCATGACCATCGCCCGAGCCCTGCCGCGCTTCCGCCAGCAGGCCCTGGTCGACAAGGGATGGACCCCCGAAGGCGGAGCAAGCATCACCACCTACTTCATGGGGGCGTGCGCCTACGACTTCCCCAACGAGTTCCGCCGCCACAGGGCTAGCGAGGCCCGCCAGCACCGCGCCCTACGCCGGGAGAAAAAGCTCTACAGCCCACCCGTCAGCACACTCAGCGTCGCCCAGGAGGTCCTGGGCAACCTGAGCGTCCTGGACGAACTGGGGGAGATCACCGACCCGCGCGTCCAAGCCATCGTCGCGCTGACCCTGGACGGCTACTCACAAGACGAAATCCGCGAGCTGGTCGACGCCACGACTGTCCGAGCCGTCGAAGGCTCGCTCTACCGCTGGAGAACCAAAGCCAAGCAGAAGAGGAAGGGGGACCGTGATGACTAGCCGAGACGACGAATTCACCGCACTGCTCAACGCGTCATCGCTAGGCACTGACGCGGCACGACGCCTCCGGGAGCGGACCCCGCAGAGCACCGCCCAAGCCATCCGCGCCATCACCCATCTGCGCAACACCATCGTCCACAAAACCAACCCAGTATCGGAGCAGGACGTCACTGAGGTCCTCACCGCGCTCGACTCCTTGACCAGCGACGACACCGGCCTGCGCAGGCTGCGTGACGCCATGGCCCGCCTTCATGCCCATGAAGGGACTGAAGCGATCGACGACCTGCCCGAGGCTATGGAAGCCCTCAGCCTCTTGCTCTTGGACGGACTCGACGCCGCTACGTCGCAGAAACTACGAGTGGCTCTCACGGTCGTCGCCACGCGCCTGGCAGCACAGGCCGCGCCTGTCCTCCTCACCGTCGTTGAGACGGCTTCGATCATGCGGGTGTCGAAAATGACGATCTACCGCTTGGTGCAGAGCGGACACCTGCCGTCCATCCGCTCCGGCCCCTCCGGCCGGTCCTTTCGCATTCCCGAAGCCGCCGTACACGAGTACCTGCGCACGTCATTCATGGGAGCGCCGGTCAACCCGCCGCAGTGATCATGCAGGTCGCGCAAAACGACTCACGCTGGCGGAGCCGCCCCAACAGGTTTCCTTGCCCGCAGCCGTTCAAGAGCTCGCTGTCCTGACCCTCTTTGTAGACCCAGGCCCGTACTGAAGTGGCTACCGTGCCGCATACGCGGGCCGAGGGTCGGGGCACGTTCGGCCCGGTTGCGCGGCGGCCGGGCCCGCCGCGCCGCACCCGCCGACGGCCTCCCGGTCGGGCCGGGACGGAAGTTGCCGACACCCCGGTGCCAAGTATTTCCCGCAGAACGGCGACCCCATCCCTCGCACCTTCGGCCGCCACCCCAGCGCGCACGGCGTCTCCCGAACTCAGTACTCGCGGATCAACGCGGTGTACGCCCTCATGCTGGTCACCTCGGTGATCAAGTTCTTCGACACGGAATTGCCCGGCCGGCGGTAACAGCACGAGACCCTGGGCTGTCATGGCAGCCCAAAGTCTTCTGTGCTCTGGTGTGTCCGGCCAGATCAACGACCTGCCGGTGGTGTCACGCCCATTCCATGCCCAGTTCCCGCAGCGCGTCCAGCTGGTCCTGAGTGAGCTTGTCGCGACGCGTCTTGGTGTTGGAGACCCATACGCCCAGTTTCACGGTCACCGGGGCCGTCTCGCCGGCGACCGCGATCTGTTCGCTGTGGCTCCTTGGCACGGGCCGGTGGGCGCCTTCTCGCTCGATCCACTGCGTGAGGCCTGTAAGTCCGCGCTGGAACGCCTGCTGCGCCTTGCTCGGGCCCTCCGTCGCGCGGGCGGCGGGGGCGGGAGCCGGCGCCTGGACGGGCTGCACGCCCAGCTTGGTCAGCCGCTCCTGCTGCTCCTCGGACAGCGAGGCCCAGGTGCCCGGCTGCTTCTGCCGCTGGAGCCACCGTCCGATGTCGTCGCCGTCCATGAGCACGCCGGGTGCGATGTCGGGGAGGTGGCCGTCGGCGTCGACGAGGTCGGCGAGGACGCGGTAGTGGCGTTGCCAGTCCAGGGGCCACGGGCAGTCCCAGTCCGGGTCGATCGCGGTGAGCTGCGCCGCACGCTGCTCCGCCCGCTTCGGGTCCTTGCCCAGGCCGTTCTTCGCGCCCTTCCGCCGGAGGTTGGCCATGTGCTGCCCGACCGGCACCATTACCTCGCCCTCGCCCCACACGGCGTCCTGACGCGGGGCGAGGTGTCCCGTGGCCCGCCGGTAGGAGCGCAGTGCGGCGAGCTTGGTCTCCCAGGCTTCCTCGCCCGGCTCCCAGACCATCCCGGCCTCGAGGGCGTCCAGCAGTTTCTTGCGGTGGGGATCGAGTCCGCCCGCGCGCAGCGCCTTGCGCTGCTGGTGCACCCACCGCCCCAGGGGAAAGTCCTTGGTGACGCCCACCTCGACCTCAACGTCGTAGGGCACGGCGTACAGGCCGGTGATCTCGTTCTCCCTGCGCCAGCGCAGCAGGGCTTGGTAGCCCTCCAGCCACACCAGCGACTCCGGCCGGTAGACCCGGGTGCGCAGGAACGCGGCGATCGTCGCCGCGTCGCGGGGAGAGGAGAAGTGCAGCAGGGCGGACTCGGCAGCGGCGACGGTGTCGTCCTGCTCCTGGTCCTCGCCGTCGTCCTCTCCGCCGGCCCCGACGATCCGCCCGTCCTCATCGCGCTGAAGGTGGACCTTGCGCTTGTCACTGGTGAGCGCGCGGGAGGCGAGCTGCTCGACCAGGCGCTCATCGTGGCTGCGCAGGCCCTTTATCTAGGGGTGGTCGAAGTGTGAGGGATGTTTGTTTGGGTTGTCACCTGCGGGAATGGTTGCGTGACGATCCCGGGGTGAGGGTGGGGGAGTGGTGGTTACGTTCGGCACGTGGAACGGATCTACGTGGGTGAGCGGGCTGTCTCTCCGGCGACGGGCGTGAGCTGGTGGGTGGTTGTCGATTCCCGGACCTACGGTCTGCAGAACGAGGCAGTGGCCTATCTTGCTTCGCTGCGGGCTCGGGACTGCTCAGTACCTGATTGGAATCCCTGGTCCTACGGCTTGAGGGCATTGATGCTGGTTGTATGGGCTCGGGTTGGGTGGTGCGGCGGTATTGCCTGGAGTGCGGGATGCCGCTAGCGAGGAGGAAGCCGGCGGTAGCGCGGCGTCGCTTATCCACTGGATCAGCACCCGGACGCTTGTGACAAAGTGCTCGGATGATGCAAGAGCCCAGTGCGGATGTTCATCCGCTCGACCAACATCGTGACCCGTTGCGCGTGGACCTCGTCCGGGGTTTGGCCGCCCAGGTTGCAGCCCAGTACGGCGTTGACCTCGCGCGGATGCGACGGGCCAACGGGTACTCGAACGCGACGTGGGTCGGCGGTGGCATCGCCGTGCGGATCACGCATACCCCCATCGACATGGCCCGCGAGGCTGCGTTCGTGCGGGCTCTGCCGCGAGAGGTCGGGCACCCGGAGGTCCTCGGAGAGGGCACCGTTGAGGGCCATGGATGGATCGTGACCGCGGAGGTGCGTGGCCAGAACCTGCACGAGGCGTGGCCGTCACTGGCCCCTGCGGAGCAACGGCAGGCGATCCGTCAGTTGTGGGATCGAGCTCTGATCGTGCACGACGCGAGCCCGTCTCTCAGGACGTACGTCGCAGCACATGGGGGTTTTGTTCCGGAGACGTTCGGTGATGCTGCGGCGGCGGCCGGACGCGCCGAAGTCGCACTGGGACTCTCCAGCGTTCAAAAGTCGCGGCTCCATAACGTCATCGAGGGCTACTTCCGGGCGGCACCTTTGGTCGGGCAGAGCGTCAACCATGGGGACCTCGCTCTGATGAACGCGCTGTGGGACGGTGGGGTCGTCTCCCTGCTGGACTTCGAGTTCGCCGTGCTCGGCCCGGTCGAGATTGACCTGTGCCGACTGGTGTGCGAAGCCCGCGTGTCCGAGGAAGGCCACCACGTCGACTCGCAGGCGGGCGCCGCCGCGGTGGAGATCGCCGCTCGTCACCTGGATCCGGTTCACGGTCGCGCACTGATCCACGGAGCCGCGGTCCTCGACCAGCTCCGCGATCTTGGCATCTGGCTCGCCCTCGACTCGACCGAGGAACGTCGCGAGGACTGGCGCCCGAGCCGTCTGCTCACCGACCTCCTCGATTCCGAGGGCGGCTATCTCGCGCCCCTGCTCACGTGACTCCGCGGTGCGTTTTGCGCGGTGGAGATGAAGCTCAGAATGAGGATTGCTGGGGACCGAGGCGGGGTGAGGGCCGGTCGGTCAGGCTTTCTTCGACCAGCTGGCGTGGGGGCCTTTGCGGGTGATGCGGCGGGTCATGAGTGTGATGAGTGCCCAGGTCAGGTGTGCTTCTGAGTGCTGTGGGAGGCGTTCGTAGTCGCGGACGTTGCGTCTGGCTTTCATGATCCAGCCGAGTGTTCGTTCGACTTTCCAGCGTCGGGGCAGAACGATGAAGCCTTTCGCTCCGCGCGGTCGGGAGACCGTTTTGAGGGTCATGTTGAGGAAGCTGCCGGACCAGTTGATGAGCTGGCCGCCGTAGGCGGAGTCGGCCCAGACCTGCGTGATCTGCGGTTGCATGACCCTAAGGCGCCAGAGAAGTTCGCGGGCCGCGTCCCGGTCGGTGGTGTCGGCGGGTGTCACCGTGATCATCACCGGGAGGCCGAGGGTGTCGACGGCGATGTGTCTCTTGCGTCCGTTGATTTTCTTCCCGGCGTCGAATCCGCGGGTGGCCTTGGAGACGGTCTCGGCGCCCTTGACCGACTGCGAGTCGACGATCAACGTCACGGGCCAGGGGCATCGCCCCTGGCCAGTGCGGATCTTCCGCCTCAGTTGATCACGGAGGAAGCCGATGACGCCGCGGCGGTGCCAGGCGGCGAAGTGGTAGTAGACGGTCTGCCAGGGCGGACAGTCCGCGGGCAGGGCCCGCCATTTGACCCCGTTGTCGACGAGGTAGCGGATGGCGTCGACGATGTCGCGCCGTGGCCACTTCTCCGGCCGGCCGCCGGTCTTGGTCTGGCAGGCCGGCAGGGGAAGCAGCGGTTCGATCAGCGCCCACTCCGCGACGGAGGTGTCGGAGGGATAGCGGCGTCGGCGGGTCGTTGAAGCTGGCATGGGAGGGGGTCCGGAGTCATTTGGAGAGCTGGGTGAGGGTGGCCCGGACGCCGGTGAGCTGGGCGGATGCGAGCTGGGCCCACTCGTCGTCGGGGTGCCGCGCCAGGTGCGGGTCGAGTGTCCCCGTGATCAACCGAGTGAGGCGGCCCAGGACGAGGCGGAACTGCTTCTTCTCGTATTCGATCCAGTCGGCCGGTTCTTCGGAGAAGAGGTAGCCGTCCTTGCGGCGCCAGATGATCGGGGTCAGGTGTTCCGAGGCTCCGACGTCGCGCAGGTGCCGGACCCCGCGGGCGACCTGGGAGGGGGACAGACGGGTTGCGGCGACCAGCTGCTTGGTCTGGAGCCCTGACGGTCTGGCTTCCATGAGCGAGACGCGGACCAGGTCGCCGTAGTGCTCGGACAACGGCCGGGCCTGCCCGGCGCCCCGTGGACGGCGGGACACGGGTCACTCGCCTTTGAGGAGCTGGGCGAGCTGCTCGTCCAGGGTGAACGTGCCCGTCTCCAGCGCGGCCTCCAGCCAGTCGGCAGCTCCCCGGACCTTGGCGATCGAACGCCGGACCGTCTCGCGTTCGTCGTCGCTGAACTCCTGGTCCCGCAGACGTGGAACGAGCCGGCCCAGGGTCGCCACGTATTGGTGGGCGGAGCCGACCAGATCGAGGTATTCCATGGTGTGCTCGATTTTGCGGACCGCGGGCATCCGCTCACGGATCTGTTCCCTGGCCTGCTCGGAGTTGTCGAACTGGGCCCGGTTCACGGTGAAGCGGACATCATCGTTACGCATCGCCTGCCGGGCGACGCGGGGACGTTGCAGCAGCTCGGAGGTGACCGAGGTGGCCACCTCGTCGTCGCGGGTGAGTTCCTTCACGACCCGGACCCGCTCGGCGGCCGGCATGCTCTTCGCGGTCTCCGGGCGGGCGAGCAGTGAGGCGGTCACCTGGACGGCGACGTCGTCATCGCGGGTCAGGTCCTTGACCGCCCTCACCTTCTCCTCGACCGAGACCGGGTTGTCGACCTGGTGCCCGACCAGGCGTTTCGCTCCGTCCGTCGTCCACTGCTTGCGGCTCGCGCGTGGGTTGAAAGGGGCGTCCTCGACCGACACCCACCGTTCCTCCTCGTCCTGGATCGAGGCGAGGATCTTGTGGACGGTGTGCGAGACGCCGTCCTTGCGCTTGTCCTTCGGCCAGCGCGAGGACACCCACCGCCAGTCCTCTACCGTCTTGCGCGAGACGCCGATGTCGTCAGCGAACATCTGCAACGACTCCTCGACCGTGAACAGATCGTCCGTCTCCCTGGGCACTGATCCTCCCACCGGTCGCATCGGCTCGATGAGAAGGGCCTTGTCACCCAGCGCGAACTGGGCCTTCGTGACCTGAGCGATCAGCTCGCGTGCTTCCGCGACGAGCTCTTCGTAACGCGTCCGTGAGACGTTCCCGACCCGATCCGACATGCCGTCACCGCCCTCGTGCCCCGGACCGGGCCGGCCACCGGTGGTGGTCGGCTCAACGGTGAATCAGCCCAGGTCACGACCAGAATGCGGCCCGGCGACCTGTTCATGACAGGCGCGAACCGGGGGCGTGCAGGGCGCGTCGTCAGCCCGTCGCACCCCTCTGCGAAAGCTCTGTGGCACCCGGTTCACCTGCGGCGTTCGGCTATGGCGTCACCGTGACGGAATCCGGTGACGCCTTCGCCCGCCAAGCCCGCGTCCGGCACCGCGACGAACAGAACACCGCCGAGCGACGCAGCTCGACCCCGATCGTCCACCCGCGACCGCAAACCGGACAGAGCGCTCTTTGGCCCCGCTGCATCTCAGCCACCCGCCGACGAGCGTGCTGCAAGGCCCGCCACCGTCTTGACCTGCACCTACCCGAACAGAACACCGCTGCCGACGACTTCGTCGTCGGCAGCGGCACCCCACACTCCGGGCAATACCGCCGTACCACCCCGCCCGAGCCCATACAGCCAGCATCAAGGCCCTCAAGCCCTACGACCAGAGATTCCAATCAGGCACTTTGCGGCATCGGTGTTCTTGGTCGGGCCCATGAAGACTGCCATGACGCGGTCGCCGTCGAAGCTGCGGATCTTGCCGCCTCTCGCTCGAATGACCCGGCAGGCGGCGTCGAGGTATGCCCGGATGACCTTCGCGGCTGTGGTGCGTGTGAAGTCCCGGGCCAGACTGGTGGAGTCGGCCAAGTCGGCATACAGATACACGGCATCGACCTCGACGGCCCCGTTACTGAGGCTCACGTCCTCGGTCTCCGGCACTACGGTGCCGTTACGGGTGTTCCAGTTGGAACAGACCACACTTGTTACGGCCTTCTCGACGTCCTCGGCGAGTCCCACTATGCCCCCTACCGGAGTATGAGATGAGTGGCGGCAAGGTAGCAGGTGCCACTGACAACGACCGGTGGTGAGCACCAGACGCAAGGCAAGCCGTACCAGCCGGAAAGGATCACCCTGCCCGGCCCCGCTGCTCGCTCCCGGCTGCTCACCGGCTGAGGCGGATGCGCGACCCCCACGCGAACTCGAGGCCGTCGGAAGAAGACGGTCTCCAGCTCCTTCTCCCATCCGCCGCGCAGGAGGAACGACGCGGCCTCCATCCGCTCCGGGATGACCAGGGTCTCGGGCTTGTCCGACCAGTGCGTACCGGCCGTGCGAGGCGGGCCTGCTGCCCGGCCCGTACGCGCGCAGCATCTCCTCCAGGCGGGCGCGGTGCTCCTCCAGGCGCTCGATGTAGTCGCAATCATTCCGAGGCCGGTGGTGGTCTGTACTGGCGTCAGCGGGCGTGGAACCAGACGCCGCCGTACGCCACGACGGCACCGCCGACGGCGGTCGCTGCGCCGCGGAGCAGGTAGAGGCCAGCCTCGTTCCGCACTCGCCGTGCGCGTGCGGCCCACCGGCCTCCTGTGGATGGGGTGCGGGCTTCCGGGGCCGGGTCGTTGCCCGTACGCTCGCCCTTGGACATGAGCTTCTCCTTCGTCGGGGATGTTCGGTCTTCTGCAGGCGGCTCTCTGTTCGCGCAGGGGGCTGTCGCCTTCTTGGGCAACGACCAACGCCGTGTCGAACTTGCTCCGGGTAGAGGCGAGTTCGGATGTACAACACGGTGGGACCAGATCCCGGGTTCGTTCCCCCTGCTCTGTTCCTGCCCGCGAGATCAGTTCACCGCAGTCCGGCCCCGGATCCCCTACTGCGTGGGAAAGTACGCAAACGGCTGCAGCGAGGCCTCTGCGGCAGTGCCCTTCACTGTTCTGCAGCCAACTTCGGAGTTCTCCGACATGCTCCAGTGGCATCGCTCTAGCCTGGACTTTCGGCAATCGGGGGAGGGCTGATGATGCAACCGACGGCGGGCAGCTCGCCGGCAGGACGCGGGGTCTTTGAAGGAGAGCTGCGGGCAGCCGCTGCAGAACTGCGCAGATTGAAGGCCGAGCACGGCTCCCCGACGGGGAAGGAGATCGCCGCGCGGGCTACCCGCGGCGGCCGACGCCTGTCCGAGTCCGGGATCAGCGGAACCCTGAAAGGGAGGGACCTGCCGGGGCTCGATTACTACATGACCATCGTCAGAGTGCTGCTCACCTATGAGACCGGACAGATCGCCACACGCCAGCACAAGGATCTCGCTGCCTGGCGCGAGCGCTGGCAACGCCTCCAGGCGCTGAAAGAGCAAGCAAAGATCGACAGGAAAGCCCCAGACCCTTTTGGCCTCGGCTCGCATCCAATGGCGCCGTCCGGCGGCCTGGCGGAACAGGTCGTGCTGGCTGCGCTGCGTCGCGGCGAGTACCTGCAACTGCTGCCCACCGCGTCCGCCACCGGGGGAATGTGGGCTGTGGCCTTCTCACCGGACGGATCCCTGATAGCCACAGGGCACGGGGCGAAAACGGCTCAGCTATGGGACACGGTCACTCAGCAGAAGGCTGGGGACCCGCTCCTGGGACATACCGACGTCGTGTGCACGGTGGCGTTCTCGCCGAACGGCCGTCTTCTTGCAACCGGTAGCCAGGACGAGACCGTACGCCTGTGGGACACAGCCAGCCGCACCTTAGTTGCCGCCCCTCTGAAAGGCCACGGAGACAGTGTCACGACAGTGCTCTTCTCAGCCGATGGCCGCCACCTCATCACCGTCGGCCGGACCATACGGCTGTGGGACCTCGCAGAGGTGACTCAGCCCCGCAAAGCTGGGAAGCCCTGGGCCAGCAGCCTCACCGCACAGCCCGCGCTCTCTTCGACGGGACTACTCGCCACGGGCCATCCGAACGGCGTTGCCCACCTGTGGGACCCCATGGAACAGAAGAAGCTCGGCGAGTCGCTGCGAGGCCACGCAGAAGAGGTATCCGCTGTCGCCTTCTCACCCGATGGACAGCTCCTGGCGACATCCAGCCATGACATCCAGCTATGGAGCGTTCACAGCCGCGAGATGATCCACGAGCCCTTGAACTGTGAAAAAGATTGGGTGAGCACGATGTCCTTCTCGCCCGACGGACGTGTTCTCGCAGCTGTCAGTGGCCACATCGAAGGAGAGGAAGTAGGCGATCACGTCGTCCGCCTCTGGGACACCGCCACCTGGAGCGAGATCGAAGCACCGCTCGGCGGCCATACCGGAGTTGTCGACGCAGCCGCGTTCTCTCCGGACAGCCGCCTCTATGCGACCGGAGGGTACGACGGTTTGCTACGATTCCGAATCCTCCCCTCAGCGCCCATGTCCTGAGCTTCTTCTGCAGTGACGATGCCCTCGGCTACGCCCAGCGCATCCCGATCGCGGACAGCAGCTCCATCCGCTCTGGCGACAGTGTCGCGGCCCGGCTGCGCTGGTTCCCGACCCACGCCCCGAGTCGGAGCTCCCGCTCCTCCTGGCCCTCGCCGACCATCCGCTCGACGTGCTTCCTCGGCACCCGCAGGTGCCCCTCGCGCTCGAAGAACTGGCGGGCGGCCTCGAAGTTCATGACCCACTTGTCGGCCTGCGTACGGCGCGCCTTCGGCTTCTCCTCCTCGGTGGCGGGCTCGATCCCAAGGACCTGCTCACACATCCACTGCTGCACAGCGGTGAGGTTGTCCCAGCCGAACCGGACCGAGCGCACCCACCGTCCGAGGTCCTCGCCCTGGTGCACGACGGCACCCGGCTCCATCGGCAGCACGCCGCCGGCCTCCTCCAGGTAGAGCCGGACGAGGTGGAAGGCCCGCTGCCACTCCACTGCCCAGCTCGGGCACCACGACGGGGCGATGTCATCGAGCTGCTCGCGCCGTTCGGTCGTCATCGCCCCGGCCGACGACTCCACCGGCAGGCCCTCGGCCCGTCGCTGCTCGATCTCGTCGGCCTTGCGGGCGGCGGCCCGCGCGTTCTTCAGCCAGGTGCCCACCCGGTAGCCCTGGTGGGTGGCGTCCAGCGGGGCCAGGAGGTGCCCGTTCGCCTCCGCCCACCCCCGCGCAGCAGACAGGCCCTCCTCCCACGCGACGTCGAAGTGCGACCACACCATGCCCAGCTTCTCCAGCTGCCCGATGCGGTCCTCGTCCATGTCCCCGCGGGCATAGAAGCGTCGGTTGTCGGCGATCCACTGCCCGAGCGGGAAGTTGGCGAGCGAGGCCGGCCATCCGATCCCTTCCGCCTCTTCGCCTTCGGGCACGCGGTAGGTGAAGGGCACCTTCAGATCGCCGTGCTCGCGGGCGAAGATGACGGCGGCCTCCACCCCGCGCCGCCAGTGCTCGTGCTCGGGGTTGAGGACCCGCAGGTTGATGAACGCGGCCAGCTGCGCCGGGTCGCGCGGGGTGGAGAACTTCAGCAGCTTCCGAGCCGGGGTCGACGGCCCGCTGGACCCGTTCCCCTCGCCCCGGCTCTCCTGGCCCTTCGCGGGCTTCTGGACGGGCTTGTAGGCGCTGGGAGCCTGCTGCTCGGCCAACTGCTCAACCACCCGGGCGTCGTGCGCCCTGAGCGCCTCCAGGAGCTTGGCCAACCCGCCGAACGCCCGGGAGGTGAGCATGTTGTCGGCCGTCTCGCCCGGCCCGAGCAGCACCGGCACGACCAGGCTGGCGAGCTTGCCCTCACCGGGCTGCATCCGCAGCGCGCGGCCCACGGCCTGGACGAGGTCGGGCATGGAGCCGCGCACGTCGGCCCAGAAGACGGAGTCGCAGTTCTTGGTGTCGACGCCCTCCCCGAGGACCTTCACCGAGCCCAGGAACCTCTTCTCCACGACCGTGCTGTCCATCGCGATGCCGTCGGCGAACTCCCCGAGAACCCGCCGCCGGTGGCCCGGCTTGTGGTCGCCGCACAGCCAGTCCGCCCAGATCGTGCACGGGTACAGCTCGGGGTCGGCCGCGTGCAGTTGCGTGGTGACGTTGGGAAGGCCAGCCGCGAACGCCTCGGCCTCCTTCACCACGTGGTGGAAGACGAGCGTCCTGCGGAAGTTCTCCTCCGAGGACGCCTTGAGCAGCGCGGTCTGGAGCGCGGCGAGCCGGGCCCCGCGGACCTCGTCCGAGCGGCCCTCGGCGCCCAGGAGCTGCGCGGCCTGGAGCTGGGTGTCGGTGATGTCCACGCACACCACCTGGTACGGCGCGCAGATGCCCCGGTCGATCGCATCCGAGAGGGTCAGGGTGAACGCCCGGCTGCCGAAGGGCCCGTCGGGGTCGCCCTCCATGCTCGCGACCAGCTCGCCGGGCGCGCCCTCGGCGTCCTCGTCCAGCTGCCACAGCCGGGGCGTGGCGGTCATGTAGAGGCGCCGCAGGGACGGGATGCGGGTGTTGTCGTGGACGACCGCCCACGGCTTGCCCAGCCGACCCGAAGTCCGGTGCGCCTCATCGACCACGATCAGGTCCCAGCCCGGAAGGCCGGCCTTGTGCGCGCGCTCCAGCGTGCCCAGCCCGAGGGAGGCGTACGTGGCGAACACGGTGACCTTGTCGAACGGCCGCACCCAGTCGACCAGCTCCTCCACGTCTGTGGTGTTGGGGAAGGTCACGTCCTCGCCCCGCAGGGACGAGACCCCGATCATCGGGCCCGTACGACCCGCCACGCGCCATGCGGCCTCGGTCTGGGTGAGCAGATCCAGGGAGGGGACGAGCACCAAGACGCGGCCCGAACGGAGCTTCTCCGCGCTGCGGGCCGCGACCCGGGTCTTGCCGGATCCGGTGGCCATGATCACCTGAGTCCGGAGCCCCCTCGCGGGCGCAAGCGATCTTGCAGGCAATTCGAGGGCACGGACTACCGCATCCACGGCTTCCTGCTGGGCTGCCTCGCGCTGATCAGTTCGGGTTGTGGTCGACATATCTGTCTGCCTTCTCCTGGGCTCTCAGATGGGCAGGGATCAGGAAACCTGCACGTAGAGGCCACGTGATTGGCTACGGTGAACCTCACCGAAACCGGTTCACAGCCTCGGACCGGTAGCGGGAAGCGTGATCGGAAACCGGTCCAGCTCCTTTATTGGTGCTGCTACCTGAGTCCAGAGTCTATCTCGTACTTCAAACTGAAGCACCTGGAACGGTGAAAGTCCCTCGAACGTGGCCGAATTCTGTTACTGTTGCCTTATGGCCACCCCGGAAAGCAGCCTGACGGCCGGTCAACTCGGCCCACTCACCCCACCCCCGATCTCTGTTCGATCCGCCACTCTTCCGACCGCCCGTCGCCCCTCCCCGCCCTTGCTGCTGTTGGTGACCTGGGCCCTGTTGGGTGGGCCGCGCGGAGCGTGGCACGCGTGGCTCGTAGGGGAGTTGGGCCCGCCCGCAGGGGTGGCTGGAGCGCAGCGGAGGCCACGGGTCGGCCGGAGGCCGGCCCCGGCCCGCAACGCGGGCCGCCTTCCCTGCGGTTGGGTGGCGGGCGCGGAGCGCGTGCCACCCGGCGGTGAGCGGCGCGCGCCGCACCCGCCCCCGCGGCGCGTGCGCGGCCGGGGAGCGCAGCGACCCGGCTCGCTTGCATATCGCGAAGCGATATGGTACCCGCTCCGCGGG
>NZ_JBIDAQ010000032.1:0-18111 GCF_043202555.1 Streptomyces sp. NPDC048182
CAAGGGCCCGGCCGCGGACGGCCCCTTCCCGTGCGACGAGACCCCCCCTTTTTAAGGAACCCGCCATGACGACGTCAGAACGCGCGCCCGCCCCCCCCCCCCCCGCCCCCCCCGCCCCCCCCCCCCCCCCCCCCCCCCCCCCCCCCCCCCCCCCCCAGAAGGCGTATGGCCCGAATCGCCCGTACGCCACGATCGCGGCGAGGATCAGCAGCACTGTGCTGGGTGCCAGGGCCGGGAGCTCCCCGCGCCGCAGGTGCATCGTCACGGCGGCGGCCATCACCAGCGCCAGGCCGGTTGCGGCGAGCGGGACCAGGACCGGCGCGATGCTGACCATGGCGGGCAGGACCACGCCGATCGCGCCGAGGACCTCCAGCGTACCGATGGCCTTGGGGGCCCAGCGCGGTGCGTCCTGGGCCCAGTCCTGGGCGGCGGTGTACCTCTCGTGCGAGAGCGCCAGTTTGAACAGGCCGGAGAAGAGGAAGGCCGCGGCGAGAAGTGCGGCGATGATCCACAGGGCAATATCCATGAGTTCCCACCAGTTAGAGGGATCGTGCACGGGGGTCACCCGCGCGGGCGGAGGTCAGGCGAGGAATGCGGTTACCGACTCGGTGAACCAGTCGGGGTCTTCTTCGGCGACGAAGTGCCCGGTCGGTGCGACCGCGCCCCGGACGTTGTCGGCTTGGGGGGCCAGGGCGTGGGCGGTGGCGGTGCCGGACCGGGTGGAGCCGATGGCGAGGACGGGCATGGGCAGTTTCCGCTGGGCGAGCAGAGCGCGGTTCTCCCGGCCGTCGTCCAGGAGGGTGCGGTAGTGCTCGAAGCCGCCGCGCAGCCGCTCGCGCCCGGTGTACGCCCGGGCGTAGGTGGCGAGGTCGTGGTCGCTGAAGGTGCCGGGGTTGGACATGGCGGTGAACGTGGCGGTGAAGAACTCCAGTTCGTGGCCGTCGAAGAGCATTTCGGGAATGTGCGGGGTCATGAAGAAGCCGAAGTGCCACATGCCGCCCTCGGCGACGTTCATGGCCTCTTCCAGGCCGAGGCCGGGCAGGAGGGCGTCGATGAGGATCAGGTGGGAGATGTCCTCGGGGTGGGCGGCGGCCCAGGCGAAGGCGATCATGGAGCCGATGTCGTGGCCGGCCACGGCCACGGGGCGGGTCAGGTTCAGAGCGGTGAGGATGCCGCGTATGTCGTCGACCTGGTTGGTCTTGGCGTAGCCGCCCTCGGGCCGGTCGCTGTCGCCGGTGCCGCGCAGGTCGGGGGCGACGACGGTGTGGTGCTGGGCGAGGTCCGGCATGACGCGGGCCCAGGCGCGTGAGGTCTGGGGCCAGCCGTGGAGCAGGACCAGGACCAGGACCGGGCCGCTGCCGCCGACCGCGACCGACAGGCGGGTGTGGTTGGTGTCGATCTGCTGCACGGAGAAGCCGTCGGGAAGCCAGTCGGCAGTGCTCATGGCAGGAGTCCTTTCGTCGAGGATGAAGGATCAGCAGGTGCCGGGAGGGAAGGCCGCATCGCAGCACTTCGAGGCGGAGAGCCCGCCCATGTGAGTGACGTGCAGCGGAGGCGACGTCGTGGTCACGCTGCGCGGGCGGCAAGCCTGCGCAGGCGTTCCTCGCCGATCATGGTGAGCATGTCGGTGTGCCGGGGCTGCCAGCCCACGTCCTCTTGTGCGCGGACGGCGCGGATGCGACTGGAGGCGGCCAGGATGAGCGCGCCGGATTCACCCCACACGCCGGTGGCCTCCTCGGGCGGGAGGCTGCGCGCCTCGACGCCAAGGTCGGCGGCGGCACGTTCGGCGATCCAGCGGTTGGGAACCTCTCCGGCCACCGCGTGATACAGCCCGCCGGGCCGCCCCTTTTCCAGGGCGAGGGAGAACAGGCGGGTCACGTCATCGAGGTGGACGTGACTGTAGGTGTTCAGCCCTTCCCCGATGTAGCAGGCTGCCCCGGTCGCGGCCACCGACCGGTAGATCATCGGCACATGGCCGTGATCGCCGGGCCCCCGGATCAGACCGGGCCGGATGACCATGGCGCGCAGCCCGTTCCCGGCGGCGGCCAGGACGGTGTCCTCGGCGGCCTTGCGGTAGGCGGCCAGGGGTTCGGGCGTGAACGGGTCGTCCTCGGCGAAGACATCCGGGCTCCAGGCGCCCGCGGTGCGCTGGAGCAGCACTCCGCTGCCGGACAGGAAGAGCAGTGCCTTGTCCGTGCCGCTCAGGGCTCGGGTGAGGTCCTGGACCGTTGCGGTCTCCTGCTCCGGTCCGGCCTGGGCGGCATAGATGACCGCGTCGGCAGCCACGGCCGCTTCGATGATGCCGGAGCGGCGCTCCTCCAGATCGCCTGCGACGGGGGTGACACCCTGTGAGTCGAGGGCGGCGGCAGCGCTCTGGGTGCGGGCCAGGCCGGTGACCGTGTGGCCTTCGGCAGACAGGTGCCGGGCCAGGGCGCCGCCGACGAAGCCGGTGGCGCCGATGATGAAGACGTTCACGGCGAGGCTCCTTATCTCAGGAGGGCAGGGCGCTGAGTTCGCCGCCGTCGGCGAACAGGACGGCGCCGTTGACGTAGGAGCTGGCCTCGCTGACCAGGAACGAGACGATGTCGGCGATCTCGCGGGGATCTCCGGCGCGGCCACGCGCGTTGGTCTTGTCCAGCATCGCGGTGTGCTCGCCGAGCATGGCCTTGGTGCCCTCGGTGTGCACGGGGCCGGGCGAGACGGTGTTGACGCGTACGCCGGAGGGGCCGAACTCGGTCGCCCAGTAGCGGGTGAGGATCTCCGCGCCGGCCTTGGAGGCGCCGTAGGCGGCGCCGATGGGGGCGGGCATACGGGCCGCGCTGGAGCCGACGATCACGATCGAGCCCCGGCCGCGCTCGGCCATGCCCGGTGCCAGCGCGCCGACCAGCAGGAACGGGGCGCGGGTGTTGACCGCGACCTGCCGGTCGAAGCTCGCGGCATCACTCGCGGCCGTCGGGGCGAACTCGTACAGGCCCGCGCTGTTGACCAGGATGTCCACCGCTCCGGCCTCGGCAGCCAGGCGCAGTGTGTCGTCGGCGTCCGTGAGGTCGGCGGCGATGAAACGGGCGCTGCCGCCCTCGGTCTCGATCTCCTTGACCAGGGCCTCACCACGACCCTGATCGCGGCCGTGCAGGACGACGTGCGCGCCCTGGGCGGCAAGGTTCTGCGCGATGGCCCTGCCGATACCTGACGTGGCTCCGGTGACCAGTGCGGTACGGCCCTGCAAAGCGGTGCTGGTGCTCATGGTGATCTTCCTTGCTGGCGTGCTCTCGGCGCGCGGTACGGATCCCGTCCGGCACCCTTCCGCAATCCACTATGCACCGCAGATGTTCTGTCTGCAAGAACATCTGTTTCTGAGCGCATGTAGTACGGTGTGCGGATGAGCGCATCCCGGTCCGAGAACAAGAAGCCCCGCGCCGAGGGGGAATCCCTGACGCTGGACACCGATCTGGGCTGGGCGATCCGCATGGTCTCCGCGGCGTTCCGCCGCGTCGCCACCGACTCCGTCGCGGACCTGCCCGGCGGAGCCCGCGGCTACCTGGTCCTGATGGCACTGGCCGGCGGCAGCGAACCGCCCTCACAGCTCGCCCTGGCCAAAGAGGTGAGTCTCGACCGCACCGTGATGACCTACCTCCTCGACGACCTCGAAGCCCACCACCTGGTCACCCGCAAGCCGGACCCACGCGACCGGCGCGCCCGTCAAGTCCTTATCACCGACACCGGACGCACCCGGCTCGCGCAGGTACGGGAGAGCCTCGGCGCCGCCGAAGCACGCCTGCTCACCGACCTCGACCCCACAGATACAGAGCAACTGCGGACACTGCTCGCGCGCGTCGCACACACCGCCCAACGCGACGTCTTCGCGCCCGACGATGCGGAATGCTGAACACGCCCCTCACCCGACGGACAGTTGACGATCGGTCCCGGAGTCGGCCCATCGGCGGAGAGCCACGCCGGACCCCTTGCAGCTGACCATGCTGCCTCGGCTGAAGCTGGGCACTCCACCCGTCAGTCGCCCCTGCGGCGAACACCCTCTCCGTCTCCCAGAGCTGCCGGCCAGCAGCCGCAGCGCCCCCCAACTCGCCATCTGAAGCGGCTGGGTTCGCTGTCAAGCGCCTGAGTTGCATGTCAAAGGACAGTCGCAGGCTCTGGCTCACACCTGACAGCCCCATCGCGCACCGCCTCCACCTGCGGAACCACCATGTGAGGCATATAGGTGGCGGGCCGAGTTGCCGAGAGATCGCCCCGGCGGCCGGGCGTGCTCGCTACGGTGGCGACCATGGCGGACCAGAGTGAGGCACAGACGTGGTCGACCTGGGCGCGGCCGGGTGCTGTCGAGCCGCCACCGGGTGCGCCGGCCGGGACGGTGCGGATGGTCACCGGCACCCGGGCCCGGCAGGTGAACGACCAGGAGGCCCGCGACTTCGGGATCTCCACCGAACGGGCCTGCCTGGAGATCGAGCAGATCTTCTACGACGCAGACGACGACGTCGTCCTGCGGCACACGATCACCGTCGACTTCAGCGGCACCCCGTACGTGCCCAGCCCCGAGGAGCTCGCGCGCCTTGAGTAAGTAGCTACTACTTAGTGATTACTCCACATGGGATTCAGATCCCGTCTCCGACCGGTCCGCCTGGCGTCCGGCCCGTCGGCCGATCCGGTTGGCGGCGCAACGGCGAACCGCCGGCGGACTCCCTGCGTCCCCTACGGTGACCACGACGACTTCGGGGAGTGTGTGACGTGTCCAGACGGATCTGTGCGGTGTTGGCCGCCGGTGCGCTGATGCTGGGGGGTGCCGGCTGTTCCGGTGGTGAGGACGAGGGGAAGACGCCGCCCGCGGACGGCGCCTCCGCGTCCGGTCCCGCACCGAGTGCGAGCCGGTCGGCACCCACGTACGCGAAGTACGGTGACTTCCCTGGCAAGGACTTCGTGACCACCGAGCCCGGACTGAACCTGGGCGTGCGGGTCAAGCCCGTCGACACCGCATGGAGTCCGGAGCTGGCCGGGGTGTCCGCCGACGCCGGTAAGCACTTCTTCGCCGTCTACGTCGCCGTCACCGGTGAACTCGCCGACCGCGGGGTGGACAACGTCAAGCTCGGCTACCTGCGGTTGAAGTACAAGCCGACCGACCCGATCTGCGGACTCGAACCCGGCAGCGAATACTGCTTCCGCGACGCCTACCCCAAGTCCCAGCTCGCCGACCTCCAGGAGGTCCAGCAGGCCGCCGGCGGCCAGTGGCGCGGCTACGCCTGGCAGGACAGTTCCGTCATGGGCACCAAGGTCGACCAGGGCAGCACCATGCTCGGCGTGGTCGGCTTCGCGGTGTCGGATACCGAGAAAGCAACCAGCTTCGAGCTGTGCGGACCGACCAAGGAATCCAGCGTCGACACCAGCAACTTCGCCTGCGTCCCGGTCAAGACACCCGAGCGCAACCAGTAACACCCTCTGAGACCACCGCCCCGGGACTGCGGCTTCCTCAGGCACTCAGCGGTCCCGGGCACCTCACCCGGCTGCGCGTCAAGGTCCCCGCAAGCCCTAGCCTCGTGGCGGGCGCGGGGGCCAGCCTGCCGGTACGCAGGCGCCATGTGCGGCCAGGCGCGCTCGCAGACCCGGCGGCACTTGATCTGGTGCAACGTGACGCCGCCCTCGTAGCTCGCCTCTCCGTGATCTGCCGGGCCCGATCCGGCCTTGGCGGCAGGCGGGCGGTGAGGAGGACGACGTCGTCGGGGTGGTCGGTGGCGAGGCCGGTGAGGCATTCATCGATTGGCTGACGAAGGACAGGTGTCCGCAATCTCACGTCTGTGGCTCTGGTGACTGGGCTGGTGGCGTGCAACGATCAGGGAGACACGAGCCTGCCTTCCCTTAGGCCATAGGGGGCCTGGCATGGGACCTGGCTGTCGCCCCGATCCGGGGCGGGCTGGGCCCCTCCGTCGTCGGCCGGCCCTTTCGCACACGTGGGCTGTGACGTCTTCGGGCTCTACTCCCGAAGGGGGACTCCGGCTCATGAGGACGTGCACGGCATCTCCGGGCGGCGCTGCGGCGCTCCTTGCGCAAGGTGCACCTGGCCTGGCTGCTCTGCCCGCTCTACGAACGCTCTCGAAGCCTCTGCACCGTCCTGTTCATGAGGGCATGGGAACTCACCCGTTTCGGTGAGGGGGGCGGTGCTGCTGTGTGTCCGGGCGTGTGAACGGCACGCTGTCGCGCGGTGGCGAGCGTGGACCGTGTTTGTTCGCCCTTCGGTAGCAGGCTGAGCGGTCGCCGACGCTGTCGGATGGTTTCGATCCCGACAGGGCCTGTCTTCCTGGTCTTGTGGCCTCGGCTTGCCCGCAGCGCGCGCTGGCTCGGAGGCCGACCGGAGTGCGCGGTGTCCGCTCATTGACCGTTGGGGTATAAGGCCGTGTGCCAGAAGGTGCTGTCCTCGTGCAGGTGCAGGTGCAGGTGCAGGTGCAGGTGTGAAGGAGAAGCGAGTTGTCTGGTCTGCTGGACTTTCCGGCGGGGACGCGTGGCGACGGGCTGCCGGTGGCTCTGACGGATCCGGCTCGGCTGGCGGCGGTCGTGGCGACGGGGCTGCTGGACACCGGCCCGGAGGAGGTCTTCGAGGACCTTGCCGCGCTGGCCGCGCAGGTCACCGGTACCGGGCGGGCGTTCGTCACGCTGGTGGATGAGCGGCGCTCGTTCTGGAAGGCGTGCGTGGGTGTGGACGCCCCGGCGATCGTGGACCGGCAGAACAAGGTCGCGGAGAGCTTCTGCTACTTTCTGGTCGGCACGGAGGCGCCGTTCATCGTGGAGGACGCGGCCCGGGACCGGCGCACCCGTGATCATCCGTCGGTGGGGCCGATGCGGATAGGGGCCTGGGCCGGTTTCCCGCTGCGGGCGCCGGGCGGTGAGGTGCTGGGCAGCTTCTGCGTCATCGACGAGGCGCCTCGGACCTGGTCCGTGGCGGACCTGTCGACGTTGCAGACGCTGGCCCGCGCGGTCTCCGCCGAGATACACCTGCGCCAGAGCCTGGCCGAGGCCCGCGCCTCCCACCGGCTCTCCGCCGACCTCGCCCACTCCCTCCAGCAGGGCTTCCTGCCCCCCGCCCTGCGCCAGGTGCCGGGGTTGGAGAGCGCCGCCGCCTACCGGCCTGCCTCTGCCAGCAGCGCACACGACGTCCAGGTCGGCGGCGACTTCTACGACCTCTTCCACACCCGCGGCCGCCAGTACGCCGCCGTGCTGGGCGACGTGTGCGGCAAGGGCGTCACCGCCGCCCAGGTCACCGCCCTGGCCCGCTACACCGTCCGCGCCGACGCCGGCGAGCACTCCTCGCCCGCCCAGCTGCTGGCCCGCCTCAACACGCAGATGCTCACCCAGAAGGCCCCGCGCTACCTGACGGCCGTCTACACCGCCTTCCGCCTCACCCCCAAGGGGCTGGCTGGACGCCTGTGCCTGGCCGGCCATCCGCACGCCCTCGTGCGCCGCGCGGACGGCCGGATCCAGCGCCTGGGGCGCCCCGGCACGCTTCTGGGTGTCTTCCCTAACGTGCAGCTCACCGACGTCCGCTTCCGGCTGGCGCCCGGCGACCTGCTCCTGCTGTACACCGACGGCGCCTGCGAGGCCCGGCCCCGCTGGGGCACCGTGGATCCGCGACCCGTCTTCGACGACACGGATCTGGCCCGGACGCTGGCCGCCACCGCCGGCCTGGGCGCCACCGCCACGATCGAGGCCGTGCTCGGCGCCCTGGACGAGCGCCACGACGGATGGAGCAGCGACGACACCGCCCTGCTCGCCCTGCGCGTGCCCCCCACCGCCTGACCACTGTGCTCTGCCACCGCCACGCGGCCCGTACCATGCTGCCAGGCACGGGCAAGGAGGACGGCATGGCCCTTCACGAGGCAGGGTGCGACCTCGGCGTCACGCACACCGTCCTCGATGATCCGCCGGCCCACCTGATGTTCCTGAGCGGTGAAGCAGCCTTCTTCCACGGCGGCACGGAACGGCTGGACGCCGCCTTCGCACACGTCGACGCCGGCCGCGACCTCATCGTCGACGTCGCCGACCTGGAGTACTGCGACGCGCCCTTCCTGAACGCGCTGCTCGGGGCGCGCACCGGCCACCGGCTGGTCATCGTCGGTCCCCTGTGCGCGTCCCTGGAACGCCGCCTCGATGTCACCGGCACCCGCGGCTTCTTCGACATCCAACCCACCATCGTCGCGGCCCTCGCACGACTGGGCTGACCACCGCCGCCCTGAAAGCGGCCCGCACCCCGCACCCCGCAGTCGTCAGGGCCGACGCCATCCGCTCGCCGCCGCAGGTGGACGCCGGCACGCGGGGGTGCCGTACCGCTTGGGGGGCAGACGATAGGAATGAACCACGCCGACAGCAGCCTGCGGTACCTACGTGCCTGACCAACCCGGCCGGGCACCGGCCACGTCCGTGCAGCAGCCGGCCGCCGAGGTAGAGGCGCTGCGCGCGGAGAACGGGCAGCTGCGGCGGGCTCTGGCCTCGCATGCCCTGGTGGACCAGGCCATCGGGGTCCTGGTAGCCCTGGGACGGATCTCTCCCGACGACGGCTTCGCGGTGCTGCGGGAGACGTCGCAGCGCGTCAACGTCAAGCTGTCCGTGGTCGCCGACCACGTCCTCAAGCACGCGCAGGGCGCGGTACTGCCCGATGTCATGCTGGGCGCGTTGCGTGCCGCTCTCGCCCGCCACACCGCGACCGCCTGATCGGCCGGCCAGGTGCCGCGCCCGGCGGCCGGAGCGCCGGCTACACCCTGGTGCGAGACGGCTCGTCCTGGAGGGCGAGGCGTGCGATGACGCGTTTGCCGACGGGTTCGGTGCGCTGCACGTGCACGCTTCTCGTCACCGCCTTCACGATCTCCAGGCCGTGCTGCCCGATCCGCGCCGCGTCCGGGGCCTTGGCCACGGGCAGTGCGGGAGCGGAGTCCCAGACCGCGACCTCTATCTCCTCGCCGTCGATCCGAAGATCCATCCGCGCGGGTCCCGGGGCGTACTTGCGGGAGTTGGTGACCAGTTCGCTGACCACCAGCTGGAGCAGGTCCACGACGCGCTGCGAGACGCCCAGCCGGTGGGCGGTGTTCACGCGCGTGAGGAAGTGGACCGCGGCATGCCGGGCCTCGGCGATGGACGCCCCACCGTCATTCAGGGAGAACGTCGTTCGGAGAGTGTCTTCGCCGGACATGGCCGTGCCCTCACCCATGGTGTGTACCCATGAAGCTCCTCTGCCGCCTGATCGCAGCTCGCTTGCACCCGAAGGCCGTGCGAACACCTTGTTCCCGCTCGCCCCACCATCGAACGTCATCCCCGGGCGTGCCCGGTGGCGCGGTGCCGGGCCGCCGGTGTGCCAGTATCACCCACATGACCGAGGAAGCGATGACGGACAGCGCAGACAACGGGGCCCCCAGCCCCTTGTCCGTCGTCTCCACAACCACCGACGGCATCCGCGTGCTGACCGTGGCGGGCGAGATCGACTACCAGAGCGGCGTAGCCCTCCAGCGAGCCCTCGACGCTCCCGGCGACGCCCCGGCACGCGTCGTGCTGGACCTGCACCAGGTCACCTTCATGGACTCCAGCGGCATCAACCTCTTCCTGCGCGCCTACAACGCCCTCACCGCGGCCGGTGGCTGGCTGCGGCTGGCCGCCCCGACCGACTCCGTGCGGCGCACCCTGCGCCTGGTCGGCCTGGACACCGTCATCGACTGCCACCCCGACCTGGAGCAGGCCCTCACCCGCTGACGGCCCGGGCGGCGAACCGGCGGCTACCGAATCACCTCCACGGCATCGGGAAGACGAAGACGATGGACGATTTCGAGGTGGACGAAGCCGTGCAGCGGGCCCTGGACCGGCTGACCCTGCTGGCCGAGGCCACAACCGCCCTGTCCAGCACCCTGGACTCGCAGGAGGGCCTGCACCGGGTGTGCCGGATCCTGGTGCCGCAGCTCGCCGACTGGTGCGCGGTGGACCTCGTCGAAGCCTCCGGCCGCGCGACCCGCGTCTGCGTCCAGCACCGCGACCCGTCCCGGCTCCCGCTCGGCGGGCTGACCGGCATGCTGCCGGCCCTGCCCGACGCGCCCAGCGGACCCCTGACCCGCGTGCTCGGCGGCACCGGCCCCCTTCTCGTGTCCGGCGCCGACCTGACCGCGTCCAAAGAGACCTCCGAGGCGTTGCAGGCCCGGCAGGCGGAGCTGTTCGACCAGCTCGGCGGAGCCGGCACCGCCATCGTGGCCCCCCTGCGGGCCCGGCGGCAGGTCCTGGGCGCCCTGACCGTCGCCCGCAGCACCGACCGCCCCGCGCTCGGTGACGACGACCTCGACCTCGTGGACGACCTCGCCCACCGCATCGCCCTGGCCGTGGACAACGCCCGCCTGCACCGCGAGACCCAGCACATCGCCGAACGCCTCCAGCGCTCCCTGCTGCCCACCCTCCCTCAGACCGGCGACCCCCAGCTGTCCGCCCGCTACACGCCCGCCGCCGCCACCGCCGAGGTCGGCGGCGACTGGTACGACAGCTTCCCCCTGCCCTCCGGCCCGACCGCCATGATCATCGGCGACGTCACCGGCCACGACCTGCGCGCCGCGGTCACCATGAGCCAGCTGCGCAACATGCTCCGCGGCATCGGCTGCGACCGCCAGGAACCCCCCGGCAAGATCCTCCAGCGCCTGGACCTCGCGCACCACACCCTCTACCCGCACACCACCGCCACCTGCATCTACAGCGTCCTCGAACCGGACGCCGACGGGACCTGGAAGCTGGAGTACGCCAGCGCCGGCCACCCGGCGCCCCTGCTGATCACCCACGAGGGCGACACGCAGTACCTCGACCAGGGACGCGGCATGCTCCTGGGCGTCGACCCCAGCCGGCCGCGCACGGACGGCACCATGCGCCTGCCCGCCCGCTCCACCCTCCTCCTCTACACCGACGGCCTGGTCGAACGCCGCGGCGAAGCACTCGACGCCGGCTTCACCCGGCTGCGCCAGCACGCCGCCGCCCTCGCCCGCGAACCCCTCGACACCTTCTGCGACGAACTCCTCACCGGCCTGGCCACTGATCACACCGACGACGTCGCCCTCCTCGCCGCCCGCATGCCCGCACGTCGCTAGCCCGCACGCAGAAGCAGCCCTTGCCCATCGCGCCGGAGACATCAGCGTGATCAGCCCCCGCCGCTCCCCGCGGACGAAGGCCAGCCAGCGCGGGCCGCCGTGCCGTCCCTCGGTCGAGGGCAACCCGTAGTGCCCTGCCCCTGCCCCGACTGCCACACGGCGCCACTCGATGCGCGATCATGCCGGATTCCCCGCTGATGTGTCCCCGGCCTACGGGGCGTGCCCACCGTACGAGCCCGCCCGCCGACGACCACGGCCCCACGGTCCCTGTTCGAGGGATGGGGAGTTCTTTGCGCAGGTGGGAGGCATGACGACTTACCACTGGGCAAGGCGCAGCGCGTGATACGTGTGGTGGTCGTCGTCCTGATCCTCTGTGCCGCAGTCACGTCCGCCGTGGCCGGGGTGGAAGCCTCGGCCCTGTGGTGGCTCGCCGCCGTCCCGCTCGCGCTCCTGGGCCTGCTGGGCACGTGGGACCTGCTGCAGCGCCGGCACTCGGTGCTGCGCAACTATCCCGTCCTCGGGCACGCCCGTTTCCTCCTGGAACGGATACGTCCGGAACTCCAGCAGTACTTCATCGAGCGGAACTACGACGGCCGCCCCTTCGACCGGGATGTGCGCAGCATCGTCTACGAGCGCGCGAAGGGCACCGACGCGGAGGAGCCCTACGGCACCGAACGGGACGTGTACCGGCCCGGCCACGAGTTCCTCGTGCCCTCCATGGCGCCCTGTGCGGTGCCCGAGACGCCTTCTCGCGTGCGGATCGGGGGCCCCGACTGCGACCGCCCCTACGACATGGCGCTGCTCAACGTCTCCGCGATGAGCTTCGGCTCCCTGTCGGCCAACGCCGTCCTCGCACTCAACGGGGGCGCCGCGGCCGGCGGCTTCGCCCAGGACACCGGCGAGGGCGGCCTCTCCGAGCACCACCTGCGCCCGGGCGGCGACCTCGTCTGGGAGATAGGCACCGGGTACTTCGGCTGCCGGACCCGCAAGGGGGACTTCGACGCGGCCGAGTTCGCCGACAAGGCCGCCCACGACCACGTCAAGTGCGTGTCCCTGAAGCTGTCGCAAGGGGCGAAGCCCGGCATCGGCGGTGTGCTGCCGGGTGCCAAGGTCAACGCCGAGATCGCCCGGGTCCGGGGCGTGCCCGAAGGGGAGACGGTCATCTCCCCGCCGTACCACCGGGTCTTCTCGACCCCGAGGGAACTGGTCCGTTTCGTCGCCCGGATGCGGGACCTGTCCGGGGGCAAGCCCGCCGGGATCAAGCTGTGCGTCGGCTCACGCCGGCAGTTCCTCGCCGTGTGCAAGGCCATGCTGGAGGAGGGCACCACCCCCGACTTCATCGTGGTGGACGGGGCCGAGGGCGGAACGGGCGCGGCACCGCTGGAGTTCGCCGATCACCTCGGTGCCCCGCTGACCGAGGGCCTGATCACCGTGCACAACGCCCTCGTCGGAACGGGCCTGCGCGAGCGCGTCAGGATCGGGGCGAGCGGGAAGATCGCCACCGGCAGCGACCTGGTCAAGCGCATGGTGCAGGGCGCCGACTACGGCAACGCCGCACGGGCGATGATGTTCGCCGTCGGCTGCATCCAGGCCCAGCGCTGTCACACCAACACCTGCCCCACCGGCGTCACCACCCAGGATCCCCGCCGGGCCCGCGCGATCGACGTCGGCGACAAGACGCTGCGCGTCCAGCGCCTGCAGGAGGCGACCGTGGCCAGCGCGTTGCAGATCATGGCCTCCATGGGCGTCACCGACCCCGCACAACTGCGCCCGCACATGCTCCGCCGACGCGTCGACCCGGTCAGCGAACGCTCCTACGAAGAACTCTACGAGTGGCTCCGGCCGGGGCAGCTGCTCGCCGAACCGCCCGCCTCGTGGGCGGCCGACTGGACGTTGGCCGACCCCGACCGCTTCACCGTCTGACCCCGCCCGTGTGACCTGGAGGAAGTTCAAGTGGCCCGTACTGTTGCCCGCGTCATCGTGGACGCGCTGGACGAGCTCGGCGTGCGCCACGTCTTCGGCGTCGTGGGAGACGCGCTCAACCCGCTGACCGACGCCATCCGCACCACCGAGGCAGTCGACTGGGTGGGCTGCCGGCATGAGGAGGCGGCGGCCTTCGCCGCGAGCGCCCAGTCACAGCTCACCGGCACCCTCGGCGTCTGCATGGGCACCGTCGGCCCCGGCTCCGTCCATCTGCTCAACGGGCTCTATGACGCGGCCAAGAGCCACGCCCCCGTCCTGGCCATCGCCGGCCAGGTGCCGCTCGCCGAGATGAGCAGCGACTACTTCCAAGAGGTCGACAACGACGCCCTCTTCAGCGACGTGGCTGTCTTCCGGGCGACCGTCACCTCTCCCGACCAGCTCCCGCAGATGCTGGAGACGGCAGTGCGCACCGCGCTGGGACGCAAGGGCGTCGCCGTCCTCACCGTCCCCGGAGACATCGGCGAGAAGGAACTCACCGCCGACCGGCCCACCCGCCTCTCCCTCAACACCGGGGTCAGCCGCCCCCAGGAGGCGGCCGTCCGGCGCGCCGCCGAGCTCCTCACCGGATCCGAACGGATCACCCTGCTCGTCGGGGAAGGCGCCCGCGCCGCCCGGGAGGACGTGCTCGCCCTCGCCGACCGGCTGGCCGCACCCATGGTGCTCACCCTCAAGGCCAAGGCCGGTTTCGAGGGCGACACCAATCCCTTCCAGGTCGGCCAGACCGGACTGATCGGCAACCCGGCGGCTGCCTCGGCCCTCCAGGACGCCGACACCCTGCTGCTGCTCGGCACCGACTTCCCCTACCGCGAGTGGTACCCCGAGGGCCGCTCCGTCGTCCAGGTGGACACCGAGGCCACCCACATCGGACGCCGCGTACCCGTCGACATCGGCCTCGTGGGCGACACCGGCGCCACCGTACGCGACCTCCTGGAGCACCTCGGCCCGGTGCCCGCCGGCACCGACGGCGCCCGTGACCGCTCGCACCTCGACAAGGCGCGTGAGCGCTTCACCGACTGGCGCAACGGTCAGGCCCGGCTGGCCGACCCCGCCCACGACAAGGGGCTGATGGGCCGCCTCCGCTCCGCCCTGGACAACCATGGCCACGACATCCGCCCCGAAGCACTGGCGGCGGCCGTCGACCGCATCGCGGCCGAGGACGCCGTCTTCACCTCCGACACGGGCATGGCGACGGTATGGCTGTCGCGGTTCGTCGAGATGCGCGGCGAGCGGAGGCTGATCGGCTCCTACAACCTCGGTTCCATGGCCAACGCGATGCCCCAGGCGCTGGGCGCGCAGTGCCTGGACCGGGACCGGCAAGTGGTCGCGTTCTGCGGCGACGGCGGCCTCAGCATGCTCCTGGGCGACCTCATGACCCTGAAGACCTACCGGCTTCCCGTCAAACTGGTCGTCTTCGACAACCGCCGGCTCGGCATGGTGAAACTGGAGCAGGAGCAAGCCGGACTCCCAGAGTTCGGCACCGTGCTCGACAACCCCGACTTCGCCGCCGTGGCCGAGTCCATGGGCATCACCGGCATCCGGGTGACGGATCCCGCCGAACTGGAGGACGCCGTGCAGCGGGCCTTCCGCGACCCGGGGCCGGTCCTGCTCGACGTCCTCACCAACCCCGAGGAGATCGCCGTACCGGCAAAGCCCACCGTCGAACAGGGCTGGGGCTTCGCCGTGGCCAAGATGAAGGAAGTCGTCCGCAGTCACGGCGAGCCGGCCGAGAACTGACGGGCACGCCGGCCCGCGACTAGGACTGGTGCAGTTGCTCCCACGGCGCTGGTCACACAGACTTCGATGGCGCGCGCTCAATGTTCGGTGGCACAGGACAGGCGGCCCCGTGCGGGACCGCCCCCATCGCTGCTCAACGGCTCAACGGCTCAACGGCTCAACGGGTGCGCGGTGGCGTCATCCGGGCGTGCAGCAGGGTGCTGCGGGTGAGTTCGGTGCCCTGCTTGTGGTCCTCGTTGAGCAGCGCGGTCAGGCCCTTGGGCGCGTTCCAGTGCTCGCGCAGGTTGGGGACGGCGCCGAGGTCGTCCAGAAGCAGGTTGATGACGGTGGCGGCCTCGCTGGGACGGTCGCCCCAGCCGTCGCCCCACCACAGGCGCTCGGACGGTGTGCAGGACGACCGAGGCCAGTTCGGCGGCCTCGGCCGGGAGGACAGCGGGGCGTAGAACCGCCAGACCTGCTGGCCCTCGCGGTCGTCGGTGCGCAGGACGGGCATGTCGGTGAGCGGGTCGAGGAAGAACGCCTCCGCCCTCTTGCCCTGGGCGAGCACGACGTGGGCCGCGGTCGGGTCGCACATGGTGAGCCGCCGGGCCCACCGCTCGCTGACCGCGCCGGCCCGGACCGGCACCTCGGTGAGCGCGCCGAAGGGGAGCAGGTCCGGCTGGCGACCGACGCCGACCTCGATCGCCGCGACGGCGTCGGGGTGGGTGCTCAGGGCGAGCCCCAGCCAGCCGACCTCGAGGACCTGGCGGTCGCCGTCGGAGCGCAGCGGGTGCTGGCCGGTGTCGGGGACGGCCGCGATGACGACCGGGTTGCGCCGCTCACTGCGACCCTCCTTGCCGAAGATCTCGTTGTCGTGGAGGGTGCCGTCGATCCGGTTGTTGCGGATGTCGTTGGCCATGTCGGTTGCGGCCAGGTGCGAGGTGACGTCGAAGGCGTCGTTGCCCACGACGCGGCGCAGGATCTTCTCGTTGTCGTTGGCCGGCGCCTCCGCGACGACCGCGGGGGCGCCGGGCTCCCAGGCCCGGATCAGGTGCGGCAGGCGCAGCAGGGCGGGCCACCAGGGCAGGTCCTGCCCGGCCAGGGCCGCGACGTCGCCCCAGTCGGCCTCGTACTCGATGCCCGGGTGCGCGGGTCGGCCGCGACCAGCGCTGGCCCGCGGAAGCTCATGTCGCCGTACAGGGCGCAGACGACGGCGACGCCGTCCGGGTTGCCGCGGCCGGCGACCTCGGTCGCGACGTCGGTGGCGACCCGGCGGTCGTCGCAGTGCACGAGCCGGATCGTGCCCAGAACGGTGTGCCAGTCCAGCGCCGGGCCGCGCACCGTGTCCTTGCAGCCGGCCCACCGGCCGGGCGCCACGTCCTCGGGGAGCGGGCGCAGCAGCACGGCGCCGCGGTGGGTGAACTCCGGGGTGTGGGCCGCCCATCGGTAGACCTGGAAACCGTCCCAGACCTCCTCGGGCTCCTTCCGGCTGCTGAAGACCGCGATGGGGTCGTACGGAGGCTCGGTCGGCTGGGGGAAGTCGTCGTACTTCCTCACCAGCCGCCACAGCCCGAAGGAGTTGACGCCCAGCAGCTGCTGGACCTCCGTCCGGACAGGTAGCTGTTGCTCACGCCCATACCGCTGCTTCTCACCGTCCCGGGGCTGCTTCCGTCCCCAGGTCAGATCATGGGACGCGCCGGTGGGCGGCATGTGCGGAGCCGTCCTTCCTGGCCGATTCCCCATGGGCATTGGCCGAGAAGGCGCCCTCGCCGCTGCCCTCACGCCGTCTGGCCCAGCGCGGCCCGCTGCGGTGTCACCGCGGCCGCCGTCCCGGCCTCCCACGCCGCGCGCTCCGCCCGGGCCCGGCGCAGGGCGGCGGCGTGGGAGGCGTCGGCCTGGCGGCGGCGCTCAGTGCGGGCCTGCTCGGTCGAGGCCGGCGCATCGTCGGCCGGCTCCTTCCGGCTCGGGGAGGGCCCGCAGGCTCAGCGCCCGCATCGCGGCGGACTACCGCTCCACCGGCACGGCGAGCGCAGTCGGCTACCGGGCCAGGGCGACTCCTCCGGTCGAATTCAGTTATACCGGACGCGTGATCCTGTCGATCTCCTGCTCGATGGCAGAAGTGAACGTCATCGCAGCAAACCAAGCATCCTTGTCCGGTCCGCCGGCAGGTACGATGAGGCTCTTCTTCTTCAACGGCTGATGAAGCCGCAGCGCGTTTACCGTAACCTCACACCACACTCCATCGAGGTCACCGAAGAAGACCATATCCAGGAGAGATGGGGAGTTCTCGGAGGAGTTTTCTTCCATTTGGAGTCGAACTTCCTCCGTGAACTCGACTATGTATGACTGGTACTGCCCTGGAACTTCCTTTTCAGCATCCACAGCCGTAATAGTACGCCGTGATGATCCCGACGGGGCGGCCGTCATGAGAGCGGGAGTCGACTCGCCCAGTGAACACAGCCACCATGCCACCCGCGTGAGAGTAGTGGAGCGTGTGGCTGAGCAGATCGCACGTCGTCTTGCCGGACGCCGTGGAGCACTTACCGCTGTCCAACGTCCTGTCGATCTCCAGCTTCATGTCAGTCCACGTCGAGATCTGTCCGTCGTGGCCGGACTCGATGTGCAGCTTGCCGAAGCCGTCCACGCCCCCAGCATCCTTCTGCCCCTTGCGGAGCGGCACGTCTTCACCGCCGGGCCCGATAAAGGTTGTGTAGACGGACCAGTAAATCGGATTGGGGTTGGTTGCCGCCTGCGAGGGCGAAGCTGCGCCCCCCACGGCAAGGAACGCTGCGACACAGGAAAGCAGTACGGCGCGCAGTGAAGTTCGCATGTTCGGCTCCTTAGCGTAGCTCTGACATGACGAGAGGATGATTCACCACCTCGGGTATTTTGATAAGCGCGCACCGGAAGTGTTCATCTCGATTTTGACTTGAGTTATAAATCATCCAAATCGACATGTCGATGGAGTCGCGCATTCCGCAAGCATGTCTTTATGGCTGAAAATCAGGGGGTGGTCGTGAAAGACCAGGGGGTCATCTGTACCGGAATGTCCTGCCGGCGCGTGCCCACCGGACGCCTGCTGTCGCCGTCTGTAGCGAGGCACCAGGGCCTCTCCCGCCCTCGGCCTGGGCGCTTCCCAGGGCCGAGGGCGGGAGAGGCCGGCAGCGCCGCGCTCCACGCCGTAGACCCAATCCGGTCCCGCAAATGCGTTGCTGCCCTCCCCTAGTACTGCAACGGTCTTTTTCGTGATGGTTTATCGGCTTCTGGTGGTGTGTGGCCGCGTCGTTTGTAGTGGCTGATCCGGGCTTGGTGCTGT
>NZ_JBIDAQ010000033.1:0-13014 GCF_043202555.1 Streptomyces sp. NPDC048182
CCCACGACCGGGCATCAGACAGTTCCCCACCCATGACCAGACCAACGAACCACCTGCCCAACCGTCACGACAAAGACCGTTGCAGTACTAGGTCCACTCCGAGGACCCGGTGGTGGGCTCAGGCTGCCGGGCCCGCGAGCGGGGAGGGGAACGCCTGGTGCTGGCCGTCCGGCCCGTGGGTGCCCTGCCCCTCGTCGTATACCCGGCGCTCGCCGTCGCGTGCTGCGAGCGCCGGGTTTCCCATCGTCACACCGCTGACGGGTTGCGGGGCCCGCCAACCAGCGGACCATGCACCGAGTTGACGGCGCTTCCCCCCAGCAGGCAGCAGGACGGTTGGCCGGGACGAATGCAAGGGTCAGTGCTCGGTGAGGTCCCGGCCGTTCCCGCCCGCGTCGATCATCGCCTCCGAGTGCAGTCTCCATCCTGCTGCTGACGGCAAAGCCTTTGGATCACTGCTCGCAGCGGAAATGGGGTGGCGGCCACGGCGGGGGTGGGTATCGTCTTACGTGTTCGCGGTGGCTGTGCGCCACTTCGCCCGCTCACGAGTTGTGTTGGAGGTGTCGACCGATGGCTGTCGTTGCGATGGGCGTTGCCCGCATCCGGAAGTTCATCATCACGTCCATCTCCGTGGCCGCCGGCTGACGACCTCTTCCCACCGCCGGGGCCACCCTTGTGAAGGGTCACCCCTTGTCTTCCTCTTCTCTCCAGGGCTCCACGTCGTCGTACCCGCTCGCCGCCTACGGCTGGGACGGCGGCTGGGAGTCGGAGTTCGCCCCCTACGCCGGGCAGGGTCTGCTGCCCGGTCGTGTCGTCCGGGTCGACCGCGGGCAGTGCGACGTGGTCACCGCGGACGGGCCGATGCGTGCCGACACCGCCTTCGTCACCCCCAACGACCCCATGCGGGTCGTCTGCACCGGTGACTGGGTCGCCGTCGAGCCCGCCGGCACCCCGCGCTACGTGCGGACGTACCTGCCACGCCGTACCGCCTTCGTGCGCTCCACCTCCTCCAAGCGGTCCGAGGGACAGATCCTCGCCGCCAACGTCGATCACGCGATCGTCGCCGTCTCGCTCGCCGCCGAACTCGACCTCGGACGGATCGAGCGGTTCCTCGCACTCTCCTGGGAGTCCGGGGCGCAGCCGGTGGTCGTGCTGACCAAGGCCGACCTCGTGCCCGACCCGGTCACGCTGGCGTATCTCGTGCAGGACGTCGAGACCAGCGCGCCCGGCGTCGCGGTGCTGCCCGTCAGCGCCGCGCTCGGCGAGGGGCTCGACGTGCTCTCCGCCGTCGTCGCCGGCGGCACCGCCGTGCTGCTCGGGCAGTCCGGGGCCGGCAAGTCCACGCTTGCCAACGCCCTGCTCGGCGCGGACGCCATGGAGGTGCAGGCCGTGCGGGACGTCGACGGCAAGGGGCGGCACACCACCACGACCCGCAACCTGCTCGTCATGCCCGGCGGGGGCGTGCTGATCGACACCCCCGGACTGCGCGGGGTGGGCCTGTTCGACGCCCAGAGCGGGGTCGGGCAGGTCTTCGCCGAGATCGAGGAGCTGGCCCGGGACTGCCGCTTCCACGACTGCGCCCACGGCAGCGAGCCCGGCTGCGCGGTGCTCGCCGCCCTCGACAGCGGTGAGCTGTCCCACCGCCGCCTGGAGAGCTACCGCAAGCTGGTCCGCGAGAACCAGTACATCGTCGCCAAGACCGACGCCCGGCTCCGGTCCGAACTGCGCCGCGAGTGGAAGCGGCGCGGGGCGGAGGGGCGGGCGGCCATGGAGGCCAAGCGGGGCGGCGGTGGCCGGCTGCGGTGAGCCGGTCCCGGGGGCCGGGTGGGATGTGGTCCCGCCGGCCCCCGGACGCCGTGTCCGAATCCCGCCAGCCGTGCGTGTGCCCGCGGCGCACACTGGAAGGCGTGATGGACGTGACGCAGGACGAAGACAGCAGGTACGAGGCCGTACGGAGCCGCGACGGGCGGTTCGACGGCGTGTTCTTCTTCGCCGTCGAGACCACCGGCATCTACTGCCGGCCCAGCTGCCCCGCGGTCACCCCCAAGCGGCGCAACGTGCGCTTCTACCCCACGGCCGCCGCCGCGCAGGGCTCCGGGTTCCGGGCCTGCCGGCGGTGCCGGCCCGACGCCGTGCCGGGCTCGGCGGAGTGGAACGTGCGGGCCGACGCCGTCGGCCGGGCCGTGCGGCTCATCGGCGACGGCGTCGTGGACCGCGAGGGCGTCGCCGGGCTCGCCGCCCGGCTCGGCTACAGCGCCCGGCAGGTGCAGCGCCAGCTCACCGCCGAACTGGGCGCCGGGCCGGTCGCCCTGGCCCGCGCCCAGCGCGCGCACACCGCCCGGGTGCTGCTCCAGACCACCGGCCTGCCGGTGACCGAGATCGCCTTCGCCGCCGGGTTCGCCAGCGTGCGGCAGTTCAACGACACCGTCCGGGCCGTGTACGCGGCCACCCCGAGCGACCTGCGCGCCGCCGCCCCGGCCCGCGACCGCGAGGGCGCCCGGGCGGCCACGCCGTCCGCCGGCATCCCGCTGCGGCTCGCCCACCGGGGGCCGTACCGGGCCGGGCCCGTCTTCGACCTGCTGGAGGCGGAGGCCGTGGCGGGGGTGGAGGAGGTCAGCGGGGTCCCCGGGCGGCGCCTTTACCGGCGTACGCTGCGGCTGCCGTACGGCACCGGCATCGTCGCCGTCGAGGAGCGGCCCGGCACCACGCGCAGCGGCGGCGGCTGGCTGGACGCCCGGCTCCACCTCACCGACCTGCGCGACCTGACCACCTCCGTGCAGCGGCTGCGGCGCCTCTTCGACCTGGACGCCGACCCGTACGCCGTCGACGAACGCCTCGGCGCCGACCCCCGGCTCGCCCCCCTGGTCGCCGCCCGCCCCGGGCTGCGCTCGCCGGGCGCCGCCGACCCGGACGAGCTGGCGGTACGGGCGGTGGCCGGACGCGCGGAGGCCGAGCGGCTCGTGCGGGCGTACGGCACGGCGCTCGACACGCCCTGCGGCAGCCTCACCCACCTCTTCCCCGCGCCCGCCGTCCTCGCCGAGGCCGAACCGCACGGCCCCCTCGGCGCGCTCACCGCCGCCCTCGCCGCCGGCGCCGTACGCCTCGACGCGGGCGCCGACCGCGACGAGGCCGTGCGGGCCCTGCTCGACGTGCCGGGCCTGGACGCCCGCGCCGTCGCCGCCGTGCGCACCCGCGCCCTCGGCGACCCGGACGTGGGCCCGCCCGGCGAGACCGTCCCCGACACCTGGCGCCCCTGGCGCTCGTACGCCCTGAACCACCTGCGCGCAGCAGGAGAGAGAGTGGGAGTGACCCGATGACCAGCACGAGCGACATGACCGGCACGAGCGCCGCGACCGGCACGAGCGCCGAGACCGGCACCATGACGTACTGGACCGAGTACGACAGCCCCCTCGGGCGGCTGCTCCTCACCGCCGGCGCCGACGGCGCGCTGACCTCCCTGTCCGTGCCCGGGCAGAAGGGCGGCCGTACCGTCCAGGACGGCTGGCGGCAGGACGCCGGGCCCTTCCGCGAGGCCGGCGAGCAGCTCGCCGCCTACTTCGCCGGGGAGCTGACCGCCTTCCGGCTGCCGACGCGCGCCGAGGGCACCCCCTTCCGGCAGCGGGTCTGGGACGCCCTGGACGCGGTGCCGTACGGGGCGACCACGACGTACGGCGAGATCGCCGCCCGCATCGGCGCCTCCCGGCCCGCCGTCCGCGCCGTCGGCGGCGCGATCGGGGCCAACCCGCTGCTCATCCTGCGGCCCTGCCACCGGGTGATCGGCGCGGACGGCTCGCTGACCGGCTACGCGGGCGGCCTGGAGCGCAAGACGCGGCTGCTGGCCCTGGAAGGGGTGCTGCCCGCCGGCAGGAGCTAGCCGGCGATCACCGCGCCGGCCCACGCGCCGGTGATCAGCAGGCAGGCGTACAGCTCCGCGAGGACGCTGGAGCCGCCCGTGCGCATCGCCGTGCGCAGGGCGGCCATGGCCTCGCCGTGCCGGCCCAGGCGCAGCCGCTCGGCGAGGTAGACGCCGCCCAGGAAGCCGGGGATCGCGCCGAGCACCGGGATCAGCACGAAGCCGAGCACCGTGCCGGTACCGGCGTAGAGGGCGACCCGGCGGGTGGCGACGTCCGCGCGGAAGCGGCGCGGCGGCAGCGCCCAGCGCACCGCGAGGGACAGCAGCAGCACCACCGTCGCGCCCGTCAGCACCGCCCAGGCCAGCGGTCGCGGGTCCTTCAGCGCCCACCACAGCACCCCGGCCCACACCAGCCACGATCCGGGCACGCCGGGCAGCAGCACCCCGCACAGCCCGAGCAGGATGACCAGGCCGGACAGCAGGAGGTCCCACGCTCCCATCTGTCCAGGGTGCGGGAGACCGGCCCACCCCGCAGGGCGGGGCTCAGCGGCGCCGGGCCACCCAGCCCCGCTCGTAGGCGTGCCAGCCCAGCTGGAGCCGGGTGGTCACGCCGGTCAGCTCCATCAGGCGCTTCACCCGGCGCTGCACGGTGCGCAGGCCCAGGTCGAGCTGTTTGGCCACGCTCGCGTCGGTCAGGCCGGCCAGCAGCAGGGACAGCACCTCCAGGTCGGTGCCGTCGGGGCCGTCCGGCTCCTGCTCGGCGACGCCGCCCGCGCCGAGCCGCAGCGGCAGCGCCTCCCGCCACACCGACTCGAACAGGCCCGACAGCAGCTCCAGGAGGCCGCTGGCGTGCACGACCAGCGCGGAGGGCTCCGTCGACCGGGTGGCCAGCGGCACCAGGGCCAGGGCGCGGTCGGCGACCACCAGCTTGGTCGGCACCCGGTCCACCACCCGTACCTCCTCGTCGCGGCCGAGCGCGGCGGTCAGCTCGGTGATGCCGGTCGGGCTGTCGAGCACGGCGCGCTCCACGACCACGCGGTAGCGCACGCCGCGCCCGGCGGCCTGCTCCTCGGCGTGGTTCTCCATGCCGGTGACGGCGATCGGATTGCCGGTGACCAGCGCGCACACCTCGTGGGTGGCGCCGAGCTGGAGCTGCAGGAAGCGGCGCGCGACGGCCGCGGGCCCGGTCACCACCTCGACCAGGTCGTGCACCGCCGGTTCGGCGGCTGCCGCGCGGTACTCCTCCGCGAGCAGGGCGGCGGCCAGCTCGGCCTTCTCCAGCTCGTGCCGCTGCTGGGTGAGCAGCGCGCCCAGCGCGACGGCCGGCGGGGCGGCGACCCAGCGGCCCGGGCGGGCCGAGGACTGCGCCGCGAGGCCGTTCTGCTCCAGCCGGCGCAGCGCGCGCTCGGTGTCCCGCTCGCCGAGCGCCAGCCGCCTGGCCAGGTCCGGCACGTCGGCCGCGCCCACGGACACCAGCGCCCGGTAGGCGGCCTCGTGCGTGTCCTTCAGCCCCAGCACTCCCAGCATCAACCGTCGCCCCTCCCCATCGGACCGTGGATCCCGGCGGCGCCGCGCGTGGCGGGAAACAGCCACGGCGCAAAGCCGCCTCGGCACATCATCCCCGCCGGGCGGGTCCCTCTGCCAAGGTGGCCTGACCGGGCGGTTCCCCCGTGGGGGGTGGAACCGCCCGGCCGGTCCGTCCGCGATTTTCCGATGCCCCGTTTCCCCGGGGCCGCATCCGTGGACAATGACCGATATGAGCCAGCCAGGGGGAAGGCCCACCGGTCCCGGTCCCGCGGACGACTGGTGGGGGCAGCTGTACGACTCCACCGGCGACACGGGCCCCGCACCCGCACCCGATTCCCTCGACGACCGCTACGCCTCGGCGGCGGGCACGGTGACGGACGTCCCGGCGCCGGATCGTCAGGAACCTGGGGCCCGAGCGCCCGACGCTCCGCCCCGGACCGATGGCCTCCCGGCGCCCCGCGCGCCCCGGGAGCCGCCCGGCCCCGCCGCCACGGGCCCGGTGACCTTCTCGGACCGGCCACCGGTACCACCCGCCGACGACGGCTCGCCGCCACCGGCCGCCACCCGCCCCGCCCCGGCACCACCCTGGGGCGCGGCCCCGCGGACCGGCGCGCCGAGCCCGGGAGGGACGGGCGCGACGGACCCTGGGGCGCGGCCCGTCCGGCCGGACGACCGGATGTCGTGGTGGGAACGGCCGGTGCGCTCCGGGCCCGTGGCCCCCGAATCCGGCGGGCGGCCTCCCGAGGCCACCGCGTCCGGTGGCGAACAGACGCGCCCCACACCGCCCACCGCACCGGCCGACCGGCACACGGGGCCGGCCGCCCCTTCCTCTCCGGCTCCTCCCTCTCCGGCCCCTTCTTCTCCCACCCCTTCGCCCGAGCCGCCGTCGCCCGCCGCCCGCACCGAGCCGGACGCGCCCACGTCGTCCGCCGCCCGGCCGGGGGCGGCGGGGCCGTGGTCGTCCGCCGCTCCGTCGGGGCGGACCGGATCCCCGTCACCCGCCGCCCCGTCGGGGCGGACCGGATCCCCGTCACCCGCCGCCCCGTCAGGGCAGGCCGAACCCCCGTCACCCGCCGCCCCGTCAGGGCAGGCCGAACCCCCGTCACCCGCCGCCCCGTCAGGGCAGACCGCGCCCCGGTCGCCCGCCACCCGGTCGGGGTCGGCGGGGCCTTCGTCGCCCGACCTCACCTCAGGCCCCGCCGCGCCCCCGTCGCCCACCGTCCCGTCGGCTCCGGCCACGCCAGCCGCGCCCCCGCCACCCCCCGCCCCCCAGGCGGCACCACCACCCCCGCCCTCCGAACCGCCCCTTCCCGACCCCCGCCTTCCCCGCGGCCGCACGGAGGCCGGTACCGGGGACGGGCGGCTGGTGGAGCCCTTCGCCGGGCCGCCGCCCCTGCCGCTGCCGGCGCCCTTCGTGGCCTCGCAGGCGCAGCCGGCCGCGCCCGGGCACGTCGGGGACGGGCCGCCGACCTACGACGCCGAGCCCACCGCGCTGCCGGCCGCCGACCCCGACGGCCTCGACGGGGTGGTCGCGGACACCGTCCTGGACGGCGCCCGGTACGGGTCGGCCACGCTGCGGGCGGTCTCGCAGCGCGGCGACTCCGCGCGCTACCGGGGCGACCCGCGCCGCGACGCCCTGCTCACCGCCCGCTTCGGCGCGGGCCCCGACGCCCTGGTCCTGGTGGCGATGGCGACCGGTGCCCGGGCCGGCACCGCCGGGCACCGCGCCGCCGCCGAGCTGTGCCGGCACATCGGCCGGGCCGTGGGCCGCAGCCACGCCCGGCTCGCCGAGGACCTGCGGGCCGCCCGGCGCGGCGACCTCAAGTCGGGGCTGCACCGGCTCACCGACCGCAGCCTCGGCCGGCTCCGCGCCACCGCCGCCGAAGAGGGCCTCGCCCCGGACGAGTACGCCGCCGGGCTGCGCTGCCTGCTGCTGCCCGCCGACCCCGACTGCCGCACCCGGGTCTTCTTCGGCGTCGGCCCCGGCGGCCTGCTCCGGCTGCGCGACGGCGCCTGGCAGGACCTGGAGCCCCCGCTCGGGGCGGTGGCCGGCGCCCCGGTGCTGGGCTTCGGGTCGGCGCCGAACGACGTGCCGAGCGAGACGCCCGACGGCGACCGGCTCACCCTCGACCTGACCGTCACCGCGCCGCCCGGCCCGGACGCGGAGCCACCCCGCGAGCCCTTCCGGTTCCGGGCCTCCGTAGCCCGCCCGGGTGATGTGCTGCTGCTGTGCACCGCGGGCCTCGCCGAGCCGCTGCACGGGGAGCCCCGGTTCGGCGAACTCCTCGCCCGCCGGTGGTCGGACCCGGTCCCGCCCGGCCTCGCCGAGTTCCTCGCCGACAGCCGGGTCCGGGTCAAGGGCTACGCCGACGACCGCACCGCCGCCGCCGTGTGGGAGGCGTGACGCGGCTCGCTGTGCCTCCATGGAGGCGGGGGATCGTCAGCGAGCGAGAGGGCACACGTACCGCCATGGCCAAACAGAACGTCGCGGAACAGTTCGTCGACATCCTCGCCCGCGCCGGCGTCAAGCGGCTCTACGGCGTCGTCGGCGACAGCCTCAACCCGGTCGTGGACGCCGTGCGCCGCAACTCCGCCATCGACTGGGTGCACGTGCGGCACGAGGAGACCGCCGCCTTCGCCGCCAGTGCCGAGGCCCAGATCACCGGCACGCTGGCCGCCTGCGCCGGCTCCTGCGGCCCCGGCAACCTCCACCTCATCAACGGCCTCTACGACGCCCACCGCTCCGCCGCCCCGGTGCTCGGCCTCGCCTCGCAGATCCCCTCCGGCGAGATCGGGCTCAGCTTCTTCCAGGAGACCCACCCCGACCGCCTCTTCCAGGAGTGCAGCCACTACTGCGAGCTGATCTCCAGCCCCCAGCAGATGCCGCGCGTCGTGCAGACCGCCATCCAGCACGCCGTCGGCCGAGGCGGCGTCGGCGTCGTCGCGCTGCCCGGCGACGTCGCCGCCGAGCAGGCCCCGGAGAAGGCCGCCGAGACCGCCCTGGTCACCTCCCGGCCGACGGTCCGCCCCGGCGACGACGAGCTCGACCGCCTGGCGCGGATGATCGACGCCGCCGGCAAGGTCACCCTGTTCTGCGGCGCCGGCACCGCGGGCGCGCACGCCGAGGTCATGGAGCTGGCCGGGAAGATCAAGTCCCCGGTGGGGCACGCCCTGCGCGGCAAGGAGTGGATCCAGTACGACAACCCGTACGACGTCGGCATGAGCGGGCTGCTCGGCTACGGCGCCGCCTACGAGGCCACCCACGAGTGCGACCTGCTGATCCTCCTCGGCACCGACTTCCCCTACAACGCCTTCCTCCCGGACGACGTGCGGATCGCGCAGATCGACGTCCGCCCCGAGCACCTCGGCCGGCGCACCAAGCTGGACCTCGCGGTGTGGGGCGACGCGAAGGAGACGCTGCGCTGCCTGATCCCGCGGGTGAAGGAGAAGAAGAACCGGCGCTTCCTCGACAAGATGCTCAAGAAGCACGCCGACGCCCTGGAGGGGGTCGTCAAGGCGTACACCCGCAAGGTCGACAAGCACGTCCCGATCCACCCCGAGTACGTGGCCGCCGTGCTCGACGAAGTGGCGGACGACGACGCCGTGTTCACCGTCGACACCGGCATGTGCAACGTCTGGGCGGCCCGCTACATCTCGCCCAACGGCCGCCGCCGGGTGATCGGTTCGTTCTCCCACGGCTCGATGGCGAACGCGCTGCCGATGGCGATCGGCGCCCAGTTCACCGAGCGGAGCCGGCAGGTCGTCTCGATGTCCGGCGACGGCGGATTCACCATGCTGATGGGCGACTTCCTCACCCTCGTCCAGTACGACCTGCCGGTGAAGGTCGTGCTGTTCAACAACTCCTCCCTCGGCATGGTCGAGTTGGAGATGATGGTCGGCGGACTGCCCGCCTACGGTGTGGCCAACACCAACCCCGACTTCGCCGCCGTCGCCGAGGCGTGCGGGGCCTTCGGGGTGCGGGTGGAGAAGCCGAAGGACCTGGCCGGGGCGCTCAAGGCGGCCTTCAAGCACAAGGGTCCGGCACTGGTGGACGTGGTCACCGACCCCAACGCCCTGTCCATCCCGCCGAAGATCAAGGCCGACATGGTCACCGGCTTCGCCCTGTCCGCCTCGAAGGTGGTCCTGGACGGCGGGGTGGGCCGGATGCTCCAGATGGCCCGCTCCAACCTGCGCAACGTCCCTCGCCCGTAGGGCACATGGGAAGGGGCGCGACCCCGGTGCGGGTCGCGCCCCTTCACGTCCTGCGGAACGGCCGCTCCGCTCAGCCGAACTGCTGCTCCAGGTCCTTGAGCTTGCGCTCCAGGGAGTCCAGGCGCGGCAGCGCCTGCGTGTCGTCCTCCGCGGTGAGGTCGACGGCGACCGGGTCAGCCGCGCCGCCCAGCAGGGAGGGGCGCCGGCGTACGGGCAGCGGTTCCGGGGTGGACGCTATGACGGGCTCCGCTGCGGTGGCGGGCTCGGACTCCCGCTCCAGACGCACCTCCACCTCGGGCCGACGGCCGCGGCCGGGCAACCCGCGCTGCCCGTGGCCCCGGCTGATGGCCTTCAACTGGGCCCGCTCCAGGCGCTCGTGCTCGCGCCTGCGCTGACGGTCCTCCTCCTTCTGCCGCCGGTCGTCGCGCACCTCGTCGACCGCCTCGTCAAGGCTGCGCACGCCCTCCAGGAGCATCAGCGACCAGGCGCGGTAGGTCTCCCGGGGCGCGCGCATCCAGCGGACCATGCGGATCTGCGGCAACGGCCGCGGCACCAGGCCCTGTTCGCGCAGGGCGGCCCGGCGGGTCTGCTTCAGCGCGCGGTCGAACAGCACCGCCGCCGACAGGGACATCCCCGCGAAGAAGTGCGGGGCGCCCGCGTGGCCCAGGCCCCGCGGCGCGTGCACCCAGTTGAACCAGGCCGCCGCGCAGGCGAAGGCCCACACGAGTATCCGGGAACCGAGCGCCGCGTCACCGTGGCTGGCCTCGCGCACCGCGAGCACGGAGCAGAACATCGCGGCCCCGTCCAGGCCGAACGGCACCAGGTACTGCCAGCCGTCGCTCAGGCCGAGGTTCTGCTCGCCGAAGCCGACCAGGCCGTGGAAGGAGAGCGCCGCCGCGACCGCGGCGCAGCAGAACAGCAGGACGTAGGAGACGGTGCCGTAGAGGGCTTCCTTGCGCCTGCGGCGCTCCTCCGAGCGCTCCCACGAGTCGTCCGCGCCCGCGTCCTTGCCCGAGGATCGCTTGCCGCGCGCGAGCACCGCCACCGCCGCCAGCATGCCCAGGAGCAGCACGGCGCCCGGAAGCAGCCAGTTCAGCGATATGTCGGTCAATCTCATCAGGGGTCCCTTGCATTGGGATAGGGCGTAACGCCCGCCATGGTGGCCCACACCCGGCGGCCCTCAGGGGGTTTCGGGGCAAGTTGCCGCCAAGGGGGTGCGAGGGGGTGCCCTGAGCGGCTTTCTGCTCGAACTGCCGCTTGAGGGACGGGAGTTGAGTTCGAACAAGACTACCCGTACGGGTGGTTCCGCGGAAAGTTCCCGTGACGGGTGGGGGAGTTGTGCTCAGGCGCCGTGATCCGGGCGGGGCCGGGCGTGATCATCGTACTGGGAGGGCGGCCCGGTTCGTGTCGCAGGTGCGCGGACAGGTGGCGCAGGTGTCCTCGGGGCGCACGGTGTAGAACATGCAGCAGCTCGCCCGGTCGCGGGTGTGCACCGGCTCGCCGTCGGGGCCGGTCAGCTCGCGGAAGGCGGCGGCGCCGACGTACGGCTTCGTCGCCCCGGGCAGCAGCAGCTCCAGCTCGTGCCGGGCGCGCTCCCGCTCCGGCTCGCCGAGCAGGTGGGCGACGTACCAGAGCCCCTCCACGACCTCGTCGGTCGCCATGCCCCACAGGGCCCGGCCGCGGCGGCGCATGCGGGGGCCGAAACCGGCCAGCACCGGCTCCAGGTGCTCGGCGACCGCGGCCCGCACTTCGGCGCGCAGCGCGTCCTCGTCCGGGACCACGCGGGCGCCGGGCAGCGCGGCGGCCGGGTCGCCGGGCAGGCAGGCGAAGCCGGCGGGGCGGACGACCAGCCGGCCCAGGGGGAGGCCGGGCGCGGTGCGGTCGTAGGCGACGTGCGGGGTGGGGTAGCGGGGGACCCGGCGGTGCAGGAACCAGGGCACGGTGATCAGGAGGCAGGCCGGCCAGGCGTAGCGGTGCAGGCCGAAGCTGGCGATGACGTCCGGGCGGGCCCGCTGCCCGTAGTCGCGCAGCACCTGGGCCTCGTCCCAGGCGAGGAACGCCTCCAGGGCCGGGCCGCCGGCCGCCAGCTCCGCGGCGCCGGTCCAGCCGTCCCCGGCCGGCAGCGCGTCGCCCGGGCGGACCTCGGTGACGGCGAGTCCGGGCAGGACCTCGGTGAGGCGCGCGTAGCCGTCGGCGACGGGGCTGTCCGCGACGAGCATGGGGGCACCGGTTTCGGATCGGAGGCGAGGTAAGCCTTACCTTAACCATTCTTGTTGGGATGTGAACAGTCGCCCTGTGCGTTTATGGTGCTGGGCGGACATCGTTGGATTTGACCGCACCGCCAGTACCGCCCGTACCGCCCGTACCGCCAGGAGGACCCGTGAAGCCGAGCGCGCGCGTCCCGGTGCAGCGCTCCAGCGTGCGCGGGCAGGTGCTCGACGCGTTGCGCTCCGCGCTGGTGGGCGGGGAGCTGCGACCGGGGCAGGTGTACTCGGCGCCGGTGCTGGGGGAGCGGCTCGGGGTGTCGGCGACGCCGGTGCGGGAGGCCATGCAGCAGCTGGCCCTGGAGGGCGCGGTCGAGGTCGTCCCCAACCGCGGGTTCCGGGTCCTCGCGCGGGACACCCGGGAGCTGGCCGAGTTGGCGGAGGTGCGGGCGCTGGTCGAGGTGCCGGTGATTCTGCGACTGGCGCGGACGGTGCCGGCGGAGCGGTGGGCGCGGTTGCGGCCGTTGGCCGAGGCGACGGTGCGGTGTGCGTCCGACGGGTGCGTGGCCCGGTACGCGGAGGCGGACCGGGCGTTTCATCTGGCGGTGCTGGGGTTGGCGGGCAACGGGGAGTTGGTGCGGGTCGCCGGTGATCTGCATCGCCGTGCGCACGTGCCGGTGGGGGGCTCGGCCGACCTGGTCGCCGACGCGCACGAGCACGCTGCGCTGCTGGACGCGTTGATCGCCGGCGACGTGGAGGAGGTCGGGGCGCTGCTGAGGCAGCACTTCGGGGACGCGCCGTAGGGGGCTGGGGGTGCGTTGCCGGGTGCGGGTGCGGTGTGGCTTGTCGCGCAGTTCCCCGCGCCCCTGGGGCATGCGCAGGGGCGGCGCCGGAACGCACCCGTCTTTCGGGGGTGCGCCGTAGGGGGTGGGTTTCGTTGCCGGGTGCGGGTGCGTCGTGGCTTGTCGCGCAGTTCCCCGCGCCCCTTGAGGGCGTGGGTGAGCCCTTGGTCTCAAGTGACCGGTGCCTTCCGACGCCGCCTGGGCGTATCCCCCCAGGGGCGCGGGGAACTGCGCGAGGAGCCCCCACCCGGCCGCGGTCGGAGGTGAAGCGTGGCCAGCCGAGGGCTAGTACTGCAACGGTCTTTGTCGTGACGGTTGGGCAGGTGGTTCGTTGGTCTGGTCATGGGTGGGGAACTGTCTGATGCCCGGTCGTGGGCGG
>NZ_JBIDAQ010000034.1:1508-2851 GCF_043202555.1 Streptomyces sp. NPDC048182
AATCCGGGGTGATGGGTGGTTGGTCGTTGTTTGAGAACTGCACAGTGGACGCGAGCATCTGTGGCCAAGTTTTTAAGGGCGCACGGTGGATGCCTTGGCACCAGGAACCGATGAAGGACGTGGGAGGCCACGATAGGCCCCGGGGAGTCGTCAACCAGGCTTTGATCCGGGGGTGTCCGAATGGGGAAACCCGGCAGTCGTCATGGGCTGTCACCCGCTGCTGAACACATAGGCAGTGTGGAGGGAACGCGGGGAAGTGAAACATCTCAGTACCCGCAGGAAGAGAAAACAACCGTGATTCCGGGAGTAGTGGCGAGCGAAACCGGATGAGGCCAAACCGTATACGTGTGAGACCCGGCAGGGGTTGCGTGTGCGGGGTTGTGGGATCTCTCTTCTGTCGTCTGCCGGCGACAGGACGAGTCAGAAACCGTTGATGTAGGCGAAGGACATGCGAAAGGTCCGGCGTAGAGGGTAAGACCCCCGTAGTCGAAACGTCAGCGGCTCGTTGGAGAGACACCCAAGTAGCACGGGGCCCGAGAAATCCCGTGTGAATCTGGCGGGACCACCCGCTAAGCCTAAATATTCCCTGGTGACCGATAGCGGATAGTACCGTGAGGGAATGGTGAAAAGTACCGCGGGAGCGGAGTGAAATAGTACCTGAAACCGTGTGCCTACAAGCCGTGGGAGCGTCGGAGCAAGGCTTGCCTTGTTCTCGTGACTGCGTGCCTTTTGAAGAATGAGCCTGCGAGTTTGCGGTGTGTTGCGAGGTTAACCCGGGTGGGGAAGCCGTAGCGAAAGCGAGTCCGAACAGGGCGACTCAGTAGCACGCTCAAGACCCGAAGCGGAGTGATCTAGCCATGGGCAGGTTGAAGCGGAGGTAAGACTTCGTGGAGGACCGAACCCACCAGGGTTGAAAACCTGGGGGATGACCTGTGGTTAGGGGTGAAAGGCCAATCAAACTCCGTGATAGCTGGTTCTCCCCGAAATGCATTTAGGTGCAGCGTCGTGTGTTTCTTGCCGGAGGTAGAGCACTGGATAGGCGATGGGCCCTACCGGGTTACTGACCTTAGCCAAACTCCGAATGCCGGTAAGTGAGAGCGCGGCAGTGAGACTGTGGGGGATAAGCTCCATGGTCGAGAGGGAAACAGCCCAGAGCATCGACTAAGGCCCCTAAGCGTACGCTAAGTGGGAAAGGATGTGGAGTCGCACAGACAACCAGGAGGTTGGCTTAGAAGCAGCCACCCTTGAAAGAGTGCGTAATAGCTCACTGGTCTAGTGATTCCGCGCCGACAATGTAGCGGGGCTCAAGCGTACCGCCGAAGTCGTGTCATTGCAGCATAACG
>NZ_JBIDAQ010000034.1:2943-4142 GCF_043202555.1 Streptomyces sp. NPDC048182
TCCGTGAGCTGGGGGTGGCCGCAGAGACCAGCGAGAAGCGACTGTTTACTAAAAACACAGGTCCGTGCGAAGCCGTAAGGCGATGTATACGGACTGACGCCTGCCCGGTGCTGGAACGTTAAGGGGACCGGTTAGTCCAGATTCGTCTGGGCGAAGCTGAGAACTTAAGCGCCAGTAAACGGCGGTGGTAACTATAACCATCCTAAGGTAGCGAAATTCCTTGTCGGGTAAGTTCCGACCTGCACGAATGGCGTAACGACTTCTCGACTGTCTCAACCATAGGCCCGGTGAAATTGCACTACGAGTAAAGATGCTCGTTTCGCGCAGCAGGACGGAAAGACCCCGGGACCTTTACTACAGTTTGATATTGGTGTTCGGTTCGGCTTGTGTAGGATAGCTGGGAGACTGTGAAGCATGCACGCCAGTGTGTGTGGAGTCGTCGTTGAAATACCAGTCTGGTCGTGCTGGATGTCTAACCTGGGTCCGTGATCCGGATCAGGGACAGTGTCTGATGGGTAGTTTAACTGGGGCGGTTGCCTCCTAAAGAGTAACGGAGGCGCCCAAAGGTTCCCTCAGCCTGGTTGGCAATCAGGTGTTGAGTGTAAGTGCACAAGGGAGCTTGACTGTGAGACCGACGGGTCGAGCAGGGACGAAAGTCGGGACTAGTGATCCGGCGGTGGCTTGTGGAAGCGCCGTCGCTCAACGGATAAAAGGTACCCCGGGGATAACAGGCTGATCTTCCCCAAGAGTCCATATCGACGGGATGGTTTGGCACCTCGATGTCGGCTCGTCGCATCCTGGGGCTGGAGTCGGTCCCAAGGGTTGGGCTGTTCGCCCATTAAAGCGGTACGCGAGCTGGGTTTAGAACGTCGTGAGACAGTTCGGTCCCTATCCGCTGTGCGCGTAGGAGTCTTGAGAAGGGCTGTCCCTAGTACGAGAGGACCGGGACGGACGAACCTCTGGTGTGCCAGTTGTCCTGCCAAGGGCATGGCTGGTTGGCTACGTTCGGGAGGGATAACCGCTGAAAGCATCTAAGCGGGAAGCCTGCTTCGAGATGAGGACTCCCACCTCCTAGAGAGGGTAAGGCTCCCAGTAGACGACTGGGTTGATAGGCCAGATATGGAAGCCTGGTAACGGGTGGAGTTGACTGGTACTAATAGGCCGAGGGCTTGTCCTCAGTTGCTCGCGTCCACTGTGTT
>NZ_JBIDAQ010000035.1:0-1410 GCF_043202555.1 Streptomyces sp. NPDC048182
CCTAGTACTGCAACGGTCTTTTTCGTGATGGTTTATCGGCTTCTGGTGGTGTGTGGCCGCGTCGTTTGTAGTGGCTGATCCGGGCTTGGTGCTGTCTTCGGCGGCGCCAGTGGGACCAGTGCAGGATGTGGTCGAGCGAGGCAGGTCGGCGGTGGGTGAGGCGGTGGATCAGACGTCTGAGTTCGGGAAGGCTCAGCGGGACGAGGCCGGAGGATCCGTTTCTGCTTTCCCGGTGTCGAGCTCGCGGGCCCGCAGGACGGTCAGGCAGGCGTGGGCGGCCATGGCCAGGGTGATGTGCCGGTGCCAGCCGGGATAGCGTCGGACCTGGTAGTCGTCCAGGCCGCACTCCTGCTTCGCGGTCTGGAAGCACTCCTCGACCGCCCACCGGCTGCCGGCAACATGGATCAGCTGGTCGAGCGTGGTCTCGGCGGGGCAGTAGGCGATGTAGTAGGAGATCTCCTCGGGCCGACGGACACTGCGGCGGGCGATCACCCAGTGCCGGCGGTCCTCCCGGTGCCAGGGACGGACCTCGACCCGTGCCCAGTCGAACACCCGGGGCCCGTGCGACCCGTTGCCGCAGGACCGGCGCTTCCACTTCTGCCGGGGCAGATCATGGAACAGGTCGTGGACAGGGTGGTCGAGGGCCCAGCGGGTGACGACGGTGTCGTGCCGGGTGGTGGCCATGACATGGAAGACATCGGCCCGCTCGAGCTCGGTCCGCCAGCTCTTGGAGTAGCCGTAGCCGGCGTCCGCACTCACCCAGCCGAACGGGATCTTCTCCTCGATCGCCCGGCGGACCATCGCCCGGGCCATCGCGACCTTCGTCTCGAAGACGACCCCGTCGCCGATGCCGGCCCGACGACACCTTTCCCGGTCGTCGGTCCAGGATGCCGGCAGGTAGAGGCGCCGGTCGATCAAGGTGCGGCCGCGGCCGGCGGCATAGGCGAGGAACACGCCGACCTGGCAGTTCTCCGTCCGTCCGGCCGTGCCGGAGTACTGCCGCTGGACCCCGGCCGACCGTGTCCCCTTCTTCAGGAAGCCGGTGTCGTCGACGATCAGCACCGCCTCCCGGTCGCCGAGTTGCTCGACGACGTACTCGCGCACGTCGTCCAGGACCTCGTCCGCATCCCAGTCGATCCGGTTCAACAACCGGTGGATCCGGTCCGGACCCGCATGTCCGGCCTCTTCGGCAAGCGTCCAGCCGTTCTTCCGCTCCAGCGGAGCGATCAGCCCCCGCATATACGCGAGCGCCGACTCGCGCGGCTCCGACCTGGCAAAACGGTGAACGAACCGCTCATGAAGAGCCCTCAGTTCACCCGCCCACGACCGGGCATCAGACAGTTCCCCACCCATGACCAGACCAACGAACCACCTGCCCAACCGTCACGACAAAGACCGTTGCAGTACTAG
>NZ_JBIDAQ010000036.1:0-1050 GCF_043202555.1 Streptomyces sp. NPDC048182
CCGCCCACGACCGGGCATCAGACAGTTCCCCACCCATGACCAGACCAACGAACCACCTGCCCAACCGTCACGACAAAGACCGTTGCAGTACTAGGGGGTGTCTTTCCGATCATCGGATCGTTGGTCCGGTGGTGAGGGATGGGGAGATTTCTGACGCCGCCTGGGCGGTTATCGAGCCGTTGCTGCCGCCTGCGGGCAAGGCCCGTGGCCGGTGGCGGGACCACCGCCAGGTGCTCGAGGGCATCGTGTTCAAGTTCCGCACCGGGCTGCCCTGGAGGGATCTGCCCGAACGGTTCGGCCCCTGGCAGACCGTCCACGGACGGTTCGCCCGATGGGCCGCCGACGGCACCTTCGACCGGCTTCTGACCGCCGCGCAGACACGGGCAGAGGTGGACTGGCTGGTCGCGATCGACTCCACGATCGTGCGAGCCCACCAGCACGCGGCTGCCAAAGGGGGCTCGAAGAACGCGGACTCGGACGCTCCCGCGGCGGGCTGACCAGCAAAATCCACCTCGCCTGCGACGGACAGGGCCGGCCTCTGGCGTTCCTGGTCACCGGCGGCAACCGCAACGACTGCACCCAAGCCGAAGCCGTCATCAGACTGATCCGCGTCCCCCCGCCGGGTCCGGGCAGGCCCCGCACCCGGCCCGACCACGTCGTCGCGGACAAGGGCTACTGCGCCCGCACCTTCCGGGCCTACCTCCGCCGACGCGGGATCAGGACCACCATCCCCGAACGCGTCGACCAACTCGCCGGCCGCACACGGCGGCGTGAACGGCCCTGCGGGTTCGACAAGACTGTCTACCGGCGCCGCAACGTCGTCGAACGCTGCTTCCACCGCCTCAAACAATGGCGCGGCATCGCCACCCGCTACGACAAACGCCCCGACCGCTACCTCGCCGTCATCACCCTCGCCAGCACCCTCATCTGGCTCGACCAATGATCGACAAGACACCCCCTAGTACTGCAACGGTCTTTTTCGTGATGGTTTATCGGCTTCTGGTGGTGTGTGGCCGCGTCGTTTGTAGTGGCTGATCCGGGCTTGGTGCT